>JBFFHJ010000104.1:0-23682 GCA_041556995.1 bacterium
ATAGGGATTTACACCATCTATACTTGTAGAATATAAGCCCTGAAGATTTGAAGATGTTAGTATCCAAGTTCCTCCCATTTTGGTGTATATGAATTTGTTTCCACACCCTGATATTCCATATTCTGAGCATGATTTATTAAACATCCCAATTTTCTCTTTTAAACACTGAAACTGATATTCTTTTACCTTACAAGAATACAAGAACGAAAGCTTCTTAAGTAACTGATCTTGCGATTTTTTTTCTTCTTTTTCATCCATTGTTCGAAGTGGAGGCGAAGGCTTTTTTCTTTCACCCGCGATTAGTAATGAAGATGCAGCTAAAAAAACTGCAATCGAAATCGTTGTAATTAAAAGCGATTTAATTCTCATTTGTTTCTCCTTGTGTAATATTCATGTAGTATTCAATCGGGTGGGTCAGAGGCCTCGCGGCCTCATCGCCCCCTGAGAACCGTACTGGAAAGTTTCCCGTCATACGGCTCAAGCGTTCAGTAAAAGACGACCTTGTAGGACGCCCCGGCTGTATCACTTCAAGCGGTTTTGCACGCCCGGTATTCCCTTGTAGATAATGAAGGGAATAATCGATTTTCCTCTTTATTCCGACGCATTCAGAAATAGCCTGCGTAGCTGGCTTCCTAAGGATTTGCATTCGCTTTGATTTTGATATATCGTTTAATACCAATTGAGCATAAGCGAATCACTTGATAGATACAAGGGGCTTTCTTATTCTTGCTCTTGACCGTGAACATTCATCGACGCTTTAAATGTGTCCAATAAGTGTTTGTTAACTACTCCTTGGACTTTTTTCGATGTCCGCTTCTATTATCCAAGTTGCCGAAAATGAAAATAGTGCAATGCCTTGAATAGAAATGATGAATGATTACAGACTTGTCAGAAAAAAGGACAAACAGAGAAAAAAATTGAAAAGTTCAAGCAAATTAATAAACTGTGCTTACCCACCCATTAACGCCGCGCATCGCCTGGCAACACCCGCCCTTGATCGGAAGCACGAAACGTCATGCTGGAAAGAACCGTTGATACCAGGCAGCCACGTTCACTATGCCGCGCAGGTGTTGCTCAGGTGCATGCGCATTGTTAGCACTTTCGCCTCTATTACGTTAAAGTCAGGCTATCATGTTCCTCAATATTCTTGATTCCTGTTACACAATGGGAGACAAAATCCATTGTTCGCTTCATTACGTGGTCTATATTCTCAGGATCGGCACTGTACGTTGATGAAGTCACCACACGATGCCTTTCGTCAAAATATGTCCCTGTTATATGACTCACTTCATCAGATGTTGCGAGATATGTGTAGGTTTTTCCCATCTCTTCAGGCGCCAAAGCCGTTTTCATCTTCAATGAATATAGAAATCTGAGAAAACTCGATAACTTTGAGTATTTGCTGATGTCAACCCGTACACTAGGAACACGAATACAATTTGCCGTCACCCGCGTGTCTTGTAACTGTTCCGCAAGCCAATACGTATACATGATCTGGGCGAGTTTTGATTGGTAATACGCTTTCTCCACACTGAATGTTCCGTTTCGAAACTCCGGGTCTTTGAGATCGACTTTCAGAAAGGGCTTTGCTAGTAACCCTTTTGATGCGATCGTCATGACACGTCCTTGAGAACTTTGCTTCAGCCTCTCAAGCAACAGGTCTGTGAGGAGAACCGGTCCTATATGATTGGTGGCCCACACACGTTCAATCCCTTCTTCGGTGAACGTGATGTCCTTCTGTGTTATATCAAAAATGGCAGCATTTTGGATCAGAACATCCAATACCTCATACTTGTCTTTGAAGCGTTTCGCCAAGTCTTTTACAGATGATTGCAACGACATATCTACGAGCATCAACTCAATTGAGTCGCTTCCGCTTTTTTCTTTTATCTCTTGAAGGGCTACCTCACTTTTAGTACGATTTCGACATGCTATGATGACATGATACCCTTTCTCTGCTATCTGAATGGCAGAGGCTTTGCCAATGCCGGAGTTTGCCCCTGTAATCAGGCAAATTTTCTGATTCATTATTTCTTTTCTCATCCCTGTCCATCAGGTTTATCGTTGTAGATATTGGTAGCAACTCAGTTAGCTAACTCCAGTTTAAGTCGCTTTAATCGTCGTTTTGCGGCGATTAAAATTGGCCTTTAAACATTTGTTATGTGCTGAATTGTTCACTGGTCTGACCATACAGCAAGTTCATTACCTATTGGGTCTTTAAAATGAAACCGTTTACCGCCCGGAAAAGAAAATATTTCTTTTGTTATTTTGCCTCCTGATGATTTCACCTTTTCCAGTGCAAAATCAAGATCAGTTGTGTAGATAACAATTAAAGGCAAATTTGGTTTATGGCTTGAATCTCCGTTAAATCCACAACCTACACCACTACTTGTTGTATCAATATAGTCATCTCCCCAGTCTTTAAATTCCCACCCAAAAACTTTTGAATAAAAGTCTTTCGATGACTTAACAGATTCTATATCTTGTGCTGGAAATTCAATAAAATTTATCGTATTGTTATTTTTTTTCATTATCTATTTTTTAGTTTTTTGGGGTTTTGGGTTTGGCAGCTCTTGTTCAGTTAGTTCAATTAGGGTGCTTATCCAATCTCGGTCTTCAATTTGATCTTCAACAAGAAATGACGGTTTTGCGCCAGGGTATGCTGGTGATTCGATGACGTTGCCGATAAAAGACCTACCTGCGGATGTTTGTTTTACAAACAACTGATTATCACATATTAAAGCTACAACCTTGCCATTAGAATAAAGCGTATATTCACCAAACATTTTCCGATATGAAATTTTGTTTGCAGTTTCTATTTGATCTACTACAAATTGGACAAAGTTTAAGTCAGAAGCCATTGAAAACAAACCTTATTTAATTGAATATTTTGTACAGTCGTCGGGTAAGGAGACGCCGTCGCCGGCATCCCCTCTCCTAAGAACTGTGCATGAAACTTACCACTTGGACCCAGTTCGGTACACTTGTCCATGGGGCTTCACACCGACCACACAGCACGTGGTAAGCATGCCCATGTAAGGACCGGTGGGAACATGCCAGGTATTTCAATTAACTGCATTAAATACACTTAAACCTATACGACTTCGTGTCACTGTTAGCAAGCCCATCCATAAAAATCAGCCCATAAAATACATTTTCCGGCACTACAAGCAGCCTTAAAATTTTAAATGATTGTTATTATGAATCATCTATTTCTGAAAAAAGATATTTTTTTATATAATTATGGACTTTTTTTATTTTTGACTGGTGAAGTTGGGTTAAGATAGTATTAAAAGAGCATGAGAATTGAGATGCGAAATGAATTGTGAACTACAGAAAGTAATTGGTTCATAATTTTTCTTAACACTTTTCTCAAATTATTGAATTTTTCCATCCCAATGCTACTGATTCGCAACAGGATATTATTATATGTTGTCAACAATGCCTGTAATAGGGATACCGACAATATTGATTTTACCATCCAGTTTTTGTTCAAGTAGAATGATTGTCCCTCTTTCTGTTGGATGCGGTTCGACCTTCCAGGGATCTTTTAATTTAAGATTCTTAAATACAAGCCTTGAGCGTAGTATCCATCGGGGATTTCGAAAAATTCTAGGATCCGGTTTTTTTTGTTTCCAAATCCCTTTTTGAATAGCGGTGGGTGCGCTTTCCACCAGATAGTATATTAGGGATTTTATGTGGCCTTTTTCCACTTGAAGTCTGTCCGATTCGCAATGCATCTCATACCATGTTAGATCATATGCATCACAACTCAGGTAGAGGGCTAATAAACTAACCTCTTTATTTAACAGCATTCTTCTGGTTTCATCTTCCGCTTTTTTCATGTCGGTCCAATAACGATCTGATTTTGGATCTTTTTTCGAACAGACCCATCGTTCATTTAACGCCTTACTTTCCTTTGCAGGTTCACAGTTTTCGGAAACATTCGAGTTTTCGCTATACTTTGTTTTTAATGGATTTCCATCCTCCGCATTTACTTCTTCGATTTTCTTTTCTATGGCAAGCTTATCATTACAACTGCTTATGTTTAAACAAATGAATGTAACAATTAATGCATATATAATGCGAGACACTATTTTTTTCATTGCTCCTCTCTTTTTTGTAACTATTCAGCATTACTCCAGATTCCATGTCGTTCCCGTGAAGACATAATATTATTAAGTTAAGCTCTCTGTCATCTGTCATCCTGGGGGGGCGACGAAAGATCTCTCAAGACCAAAATCCAATGACGTCGCTTAACTTGGATCTAAAATGTGGTGCCAGAAAGCATATCTTTTCTTCAAAAATGGCTTGATATGATTCATAAATTATGAGTTATAATGATCAATTTTAATATAACCTGTTCAAAATGCAAAAAAAACGAATATGTAGTGACCGAAGAACAAATCTGAAAATTCTAATATATTGAATTATCAGGAATACTACATCATTCGTGACGAAGTTGGGTTAAAAGAAGATACACCTTATTGAAAATGAAATTTTGCCTGACAATTTAAATGGATCCATATTTATATGATTGAAGTAAAGCCAAAGTTTAAATTTGTAAGCATCACCTCTTTGAAGTCTCAGAGAAACAATTTTTGAATAGTATTCATCAATGTTCTACCTATTTGAATTCTTCCATATTGCTATTAAAAGGGGAAGTAAATTACTGATTTGCCAGGAATATATTCAATGTTAGAAACCTGTAATTAACCCCCTGCTCAACATTCGCTTAAATCCATGTTGAATCATACTACCGGTTTAGTCATAAATACAATGACTTTTATCGGCCTAAAGGTTTTAATGACGGCTTTGTTTAAAAAAAACCGTCAAAAAATAATTTAACTTGAAAACATTGATTAAATTCTATACGATTCCAGATCAAAGGTTTTTTTACATTTATTAACAATTACACCAATGTCATAGAGAAACCATGAAAAAAAAACAAGACATAATAATGAACACTTCTTTTTTCCGCTTGATAAAAAAATCAGAAAAAAAGCAAGGCTTAGCTCCGGGAACTCTGGTGCATATTGGCGAACATAAAACGGAAAAAACCACCATTCAAGTCCTGGATTACAACGAAGAAACCGTTGAAGAGAAGAATATTAACACCGTTAGTGAGTGTTTTTCGTTCAAAGAGACCGCTTCCGTCACCTGGATTAATGTAAACGGATTGCATGAACTGGAAACCATCGAGGCCATCGGAAAACACTTTGATATCCATCCACTTGCCTTGGAAGATATCGTGCATACAGGTCAACGCCCCAAAATTGAAGATTTTGACGGCCCTATTTTTATTATTTTGAAAATGCTTTTTTATGAGGAAAGCTCCGACTATATTCACGAAGAACAAGTGAGCCTTGTTACTGGACGGAATTTTGTGATTTCATTCCAAGAGATTCCCGGTGATATTTTTGATCCTGTACGAAAGCGCATCCACACTCACAAAGCCAGAATACGAAAACGGAAGTCGGACTATCTTACCTATGCCTTACTGGACACCATTGTTGATAACTATTTCATCGTACTGGAGAAGATCGGTGAAAAAATGGAGGATCTGGATAATCGTCTACTGGAAGATAACTCACGGGATACGCTTCAAACCATCAATGATTTGAAGAGAAAAGTACTATCCCTCCGAAAAAACATCTGGCCTTTGAGAGAAGTGATTGGCAGTCTTTTGAAAGAGGATTATGAGCTGTTTGAAGAGTCTACAGCTTTCTATCTAAAAGACGTTCAGGATCATATCATTCAACTTATCGATTTCATAGAAATCTATAGAGAAATGCTATCTGGCATGCTGGATACCTATTTTTCCAATCTCAGTATTAAGATGAACGAAGTGATGAAAGTACTGACTGTTATTGCCACGATTTTTATCCCGTTGACATTCATTGCCGGAATTTATGGGATGAATTTTAAATATATGCCCGAATTGGAATGGAAAGGAGGGTATTTTGTAGTCTGGGGAATAATAATTTGTGTCACAATCGTTATGGTTTTTTATCTTAGACGTAAGAAATGGATTTGAGACTATTTTATGAGGAAAGGATTCTGTAGTCTGAACTGGAATACTTTCGCAACCGGTTTTGATATAAAGACAGGGAAGATGATATCTCGACAAAAAGTGAATTGATACATATAGTCCTGGACCAGATCGACCAGCGCGCCAACCCATTCAACCATATTGAGCATATGAGAAACCGGAACCGGCAAAACACGATTGTCTAAAATGATTCATCATCGGAGTATTCGAAGCCAAGGCCCATATATCAGTATAGATAAATACACCGGGTTGTTTTGGTTGAATACCTTGCCTCGATGGTATTCGGGGCACTTGCTTCCATGACATAAATTCGGATGGTCTTGGTGATTCTTTCGGCGTCAGAATAGGCATCCGTTCTATATTCCGATAAAATGTGTTAAACTGACCTTGACTCTGAGAAACTGATTACCTATTATTATAATTCTATATTTTAGAATTCTTATGTACTAATCTGTAATTAAAGTTTATTTAGAGTATTTGCAATGTCATTCCGGGCTTGTCCCGGAATCTATTGTCCGCTTCGGGTGTCTCCCTGGATGCCGGATCAAGTCCGGCATGACGGCGAGAATTTTCAACTGTCAAGTTATAAGATAGAATGTGTTTATAATAAAACCCAATCCCCTTAAGGAAAAAGGATCAATATGACAGAAACATCAGGAAAAAGTGAATTGGCCAGAATTGAGGATTTTATTGCGCTCGCCTTGAAAGGTGAAAAAGTTACAGCATCAGTTGTTCTCAGAGAGCAGTCGGTCATACAAAAAGTTCACCACCAACAGACCGAGGATATGGATAATGAGTTAGATATGTACATTCTTATTGGTGATTTTACATTCGTGGTTGGAGCCGATGAGAAAAAGATCTCAAAAAGTTATGTATTCGGGTCAAAAGAATCAACATCTGACCTAAAGATAAATAAAAATATTGCTAATGCACGGTTAAAAGCGGATTACAAACGTTTGCGAGAAGCTAAAATCAAGCTTACCGAAAAGCTTTTCTAGTGCAAATGTAATTAATATTGCTTTCTTTAATAGAACGGTTATGAATTATCTTGAAACAGGGTTTTTATACAGGATAACTACAGTATGTCCTGGAATGGTTAATAGTCCTCATTCTAAACTTTAAAATGAGGATAGTTAGCCAGCGCGCCGGGATCTTTTAAATGATGCCATAAGTTCCCATGATAAAAAGAAGTGGATTAAAAATAGGTCTCATGTTACCCGTGGATAAAATTACGTTTTAATGTTTGCTCAATGCGCTGGCCATGTTCTTTCTTCAGGCAAAAAACCGTAATTTTATACCTATTGTTATCCTCATCTACAGATTCTGTTTCAACAGCCGGTTCCATTGTGCAAAAAGACCACGGACTGTTCAGAACAACATGTTTAATTCGATCATTCAAATCCGTAATCAGCATATTTCCCGGAATGGAAAGTTTAAACGAATAAGAATAGACAGCACTCTTACCTGAAGTTGGGATAGCAATAGGTTTTCGAGTTAAATGTGAGTATGGAATTTTAATTGTTTTATCATCGCCGATTCTTCCGGTAAGACTTCGTATTCCGAACGTATCGACTTTAATAATTAAACCATCAAGCAAAATTTCGCTACCCTGCTTAAATGATAATTCCAACCGAAGCATCAGACCTGCCATGATATCATACAGGAAAAACCGAATGGACCATATAATTCCTGCGATCAAAATGCCCAGCAGGAATAGGGAATATGGTGCATTTAACGCATGAAGATCCAGACCCAGCCAGATGAAAATAATGGAAACTCCCAACGTATCAAAAAAGGGCTGAATACGTTCCAATTTAGGTCCAATTTTTTTGGATATCCGAGGAACATGTTTGATTTTCCGAAAGAGATAAAGAAATAGAGTAATAAGTATAATCCCAACTATCAGATTCGAAGAACGAATTTCTGTTGGAAGAGTTATCAGTTCCTTCATATTAAGCCTTTATCCGTCAATAAAGTTAAAAGATAGGGTTGTATGAACGGATTTAAATGGAGAACACCATTTGTTTTTACGATAAGAATCCGGCATCGTATAAGTGCCTCCAGGTGCAGTTTAAGTTTTTCCTCATTCAATTCCATGATTCGAGTAAGACGAAAATAGTTTAAACGGTCATGAAGCACAAATTGAACAATCAAAATAAGCTGATCCAGAGTCAAATGTTTTAGAGCTTTTTTATCCACTGATGGTGGCAAAATAATCTCAAAACCCTCCTTTGACAGGTTCCGAATGCCGGTGACCCATTTTCTCATAGCAACACTGATATTGCCCTGGCAGTCAACATATAACCGGGTAAATAATCGGGCCATTTGCCAATTGGTCATTTGCTCTTTTGATCTCCCCTTATAAACAAATTCCAATCCTATGGACCGATGACGCAGCATGGTTATTTTCTGCAAAGATTCAACATCCAGCGGACGACAAACCACTATATCCAGAAAACTGCTTTTAAAGTCCATCAGTCGATTAATAAACCTGAAAAAAGGACTGTTGGCAGTGGCAATCAACAGACATCGATTCTCAAGTTTTAGTATTAACTCTTTTATACGGTATAAAACTGCAAGTCCGTGTTCGGACCGTTCCCACCATCTTTCAATATTATCTATAATGAGAACCGAATTTTCCTGTATGTGATGAAGGAAATAATCCATATCATCGTGGGTATTAAAGACCTCTTTCAGCTTAATATTAAAATAATCGACATCAATAGATCCCTCTTCTGGTGGATTCAATTGAAAAATCCTCTGTTTTTCAAAGTATCTTGTGGCAACCATATTGGCCAGCGATGTCTTGCCTGATCCCGGCTCTCCAATAATCACCAGTCCGCCTGAATACCCTGTTTGAAATCGTTTAACCGCCTTGCCAGCCTCTTGCATCTCATTCTGCCGACTCACCCAGAACTCTTTGGTGATGACCGGTTTACCAAGAAACAGGTGCTTATAATAAAATGGTAATTGGCCAAGAGTTCCTACCGGTGGTGAAGATAATTCAACAAATTCCATTAAATGGTCCATATCCGAGTCGTGATCTTCAATGGCAAACTCCAACGCTTTAAGAAAGGAAACAGCGTTGGAGCGACGATATAAAAATCGAGTTGAAAGCTCAGATATTCCTTGAAAAATGCTCAACATTCGAATTCGTATTCGCGCCGGAATATTTAGCTTTTTTATACTTCCGGTTTTTTTATCCAGCAAATCAAATGAACCTGACAGAGAGTACAAATTTAGCTCTTCAAATGTATTCTTCATCTGTACATTCAAGTTTTCTTCAAAGTGCTTCAAAGCTGAGTCGATGGATTCCCTGGCATCTGTTACACGTTGCAATGCTTCAATAGCTGCGGGTCGAATGGTTTCCGGCGCTGTCTGTCCCTCATCATCCGTGAAGCCGATGGAAATCAGCCGATTCACATCCTGACCAATCCTAATATTTTTATTGAACTGTTCCAGCAATCGCACAAATTCATCTCCGACGGGTCCAATTAAATTGGACTCAAACTGAAATTCAACCCATCTTCTCAATGGCATTTCAGACGATTGAATAACTGAATTATTACTTTCAAAATTTGATTGTGCATGATCCTGGTAAACAACAGAAACAATTTCCGGTAGCTCATTAATAGATCCCCGTATCTCATTTACCATGTGCTCCCATACATCCAACTCTTTCGCCCATTCTTTTAGCACCAGTCCACTCTTTTTCTTTCCATCTCCTACCGACATACCATTTGCAATGAATTCTTCTAAAAACGTACTAAATGTCTGAAATTCAGTAGCCAAAGTGTTTCTTACCGTTAATCGTAGATGATCCTTGAATCGTTGAATAATTACCGAGATTCGGTTAATAAATGACAGCAGAATCAAATCAGCAACAATTGTCTTCAGCATTACATCTTGGTTAGCGGCCCATACTTCGGTAATTTGGTTGATGTCGGAGGACAACACATTGAATGTTTTTGTTATTTTTTTTCCGGATTTCAAATTGCGATGACTGTCAAATGCATTGATATCTTTTATTAATCCGTTGAGTAAACGTGTTGCATCTGACATCAAAAGGGCGTTGCCTCTATCAAAGAACTTGGCCCGAGTTTGTGATAGTTCATCCAATTCTTTGTAAATGCGATCCTTTTCTATTTCCAGAATGTCAGGAATAAACCCATCTTCTTTTTGAATGCGTTTTCCAATTTGACCAAAACTATCCTGAACATGATCGATCAATTTTTGGATCTGAGGGTATAATTTAAGACTGTCTATACTGAATGTCTCAAGCCTGGTGTAAAACAGATGTAAAAAATCGTTAAATGCATATTGACATCCAAGGTCTCGAAATCGAATTTTACTGACAGCGGGTTTTCGTTGGATAAAACGTTTTAGTTTTTTAGTAATTTTGGATAATTTTACGGTGAAACTATCTACAGACGTTAATGTAAGCAATTCAGGATTCCGTTCTATATAAATACGTTCTGGAATCCCTTTTGGAATAGCCACAATTCTTGACATCACCCAATGTATACCTTCATTCAGTATATCCACCCCTTGTTTTTTCTCTTCATCAAATCGGTTTGAGAAAATCTGGTGAGTGTGAAATAGAAAATCGCTGATTACACGTTGCAGAATTCGATAATTTTTCAGATGCTCCTTTTCAGTTAGCTCTTTCTCCAAAACGCCAAAGCTTGTTTCAATCCGTTTACGGAGATTCTCCAATGGTATTTCAGAAAGGCGAAGCACATGCTGAAGATGAGCTTTATTAAAATGCCCCGTCAATGTCAAAATCAGACTGTTTAACCGTGAAACTGCATTTGCCGGAGCTCCTTTCAAACCGCCCAACTCAATTACCTGATCCAACTGCACGCTTTGTTCTTCGTTCTTTTTAACAGCAGGTTTAACGATTTCTTCCACACCTGCCACCATCTCCTTAAAAAATGAGGATGACTGTATGAGTAAAACAGTGCCCAATTGCCCGATTGCTGCATTGATTTTTGAAATAAAAATCTGTTCTTCACCTTCAGGGATATGAGGAATAGGAAGCATGGTGAGATCGGCTTCACCCGATTCATGTGTAACAATATCATAAAATGCTTTTTTTTCGATTGCATTATTGATGACCTTTACACTTACCTCTAAACGGAAATCCGAGACAATGGTGTTCATCGTCTTTAGCAGTTTTTCTGTTAGTGAGGAATCCTCTGTAATTGCCAGAAAACGGAGCTTTGTAGATCGCCATTCATCAGAGCTTAATAAATATCGACATAAGGAAAAAGAAAATCCAACAGTATCCCCTGTTTTCCGCCACCAGATATCAATACGCTGACGATTCCCAAAACCGCGTTTGTTATCGTAGTCCAGGAACATTAAATTGTAATCCAGGCTAACCAGGGACTTGATCAAATGGATAAATTTCTCCGGTTTTTGGCTATTACGCCCCCAACCCATGAGAATGCTATTAGGCTCTAAACCGGAAAATCCATAATATCTGGATACGGTTTCCATGGTTGAATAAACATCGTTACAAGTGATCCTTCGATAAAATACCCCTGAAAATTCCTCGGTATTATTCGTGATAGCCTGTTCTGACTTGGCTTCAGAAGGAAGAGAACTATTCATTTCAATCAGATCAAAATTGGAAATAATTCCCCGTTTATCCACCAGGTGTTTCCCCAAATCCACCAAATACGGGCGAAGTTCGCTACCACCGCTGAAAAGAATAATATTGGGTCGCCAATTACGTTTTTGGCCGATATGTTGATTTAAATAAACCAAACCTTTGCGAATAATGGATGACCAAACACCTTCCCAGGTATCACCGGATTCCAATGTTAATTCTTTACGTTTTAGATAGAGAAACAAAGCGGTTAACAATATTGTGGCACCGATCATCGCCAGCAGATCCAGTTGGATCATTACCACCAGACAGGTAACCGCGCCTATCGTACTCAACCACTGGGGCGTCTTGAACTCTGGTTGAAAATCAGGACTTGCCCAATTTTCAATGACACAGCTCATATTTAAAAAACCGTAAGTGGTAATAAAAAACATGGATACCACCCGTGCGATAACGTCTAATTCCCCAATGAGAATCCCGGCTTCTGCCATTGCAAAAGTAAGCAGCAGAGCATTCCTTGGTTCATTTTCCTTTCCGTAACCTCGACCAAAGATTTTGGGGGTAATTCGATCCTGAGAAATGGCTTGTAAAATTCTTGGGGCCCCCAGTATACTTCCCATGGCAGATGATAACGTCGCCCCCCAGATCCCGGCAACAACCAAAGGAGAAAAGAAGGAATTGTCCAGCAACACATTCGGGTTTTTTATCAATTGTTCCGAAGAAATCCGGTAAGAGAAAAAAACCGCCATGCTGATGTAGACCACCAAACCCACGAAAATAGCAGCGATAGTCCCTACCGGAATCGATCGTTTGGAGTCTTTTAAATCTCCTGACATGGAGACACCGGCCTCAAATCCGGTAACTGCGGGGAAGAAGATACCGAAGAGAACGATAAAGGAAGCACCGCCTGCGATGGGATGGAGCAGCGGTTCTTTGGGAATGGTTTGAGGTGTTCCCAGAAAAATAGACCCCAACGACAAAATGATTGCCAGCAGAATAAAGAACTGTGTTTTCAGGGCCAGGTTTGTACTGATTAAAGTAATAACAGTCACCAGAAACAGAGCGATGGAACCGGACAATTGAATGGTGCTTTTACTGACTTCAAATCCCCAAAATCCCAAAAAACTCTCCGAAAATCCAATCAGATAGAGACTGACACTGAAGGATAATCCCACATATAGCGCCAAACCCAGTGTTCCACCTATAGGAAGCCCCAAGCTTCTGGAGATCATATAATAGGTGCCCCCCCCTTTAACCCGTTTATCAGTTGATATGGAGGCAACACTCAACCCTGTTGTTACAGCGATGATATGAGCTACCAGAATAATGCCAATAGCATTATACAAGCCTGCTTGTCCGACAATCCAGGGGAGCCTCATGTACATGATTACACCCAGAATTGTTAAAATTGCCGGAGTAAATACACCGCCAAATGTTCCGAATTTTTTCGGGTTGTTCATTTTAGTGCTTCCTATTTTGTAACTCTATAGTTTAGAGTTATTATGTACTGATCTGTAATTAAAGTCTATTTAAAATATTTGCATCATCATTCCAGGCTTACAAGCTGTGTCACAATTAGAAAATCAGCAAACTTGAGCAACGTATCATTCCGGACTTGACCAGGAATCTATTGTTCGCTCCGGGTATCTCTCCCTGGATGCCGGATCAAGTTCGGTATGACGACGGGAACTTTCAAATATCAAGTTTATGATCATTCAGCATAATAAAGTATGACCTATTTGTCATTCTGATGGAAGCCTTGGGCGACCAAAAGAATCTCAATGGAACTCAAGTGACGTCTGGAAATAACCTGATTAAATGAATGCCTTTCCGTACCAGATAAACCAGGTGGTTTGTATATAGCTCTACATAATGTTAACCCAACCCCGTCACTAATGTTGTAATATATCCAATAAATCAATATGTTAAAATTTGTAAATTTGTTTTTCGGACACTACGTATTCGTTTTTTTATATTTTGAGTAAGTTATATTAAAGTTGATTATTATAACTCATAATTTATGAATAATATCAAGCCATTTAAGAGAAAAAATACATCTTCGGGCACTGTATTTTAGATTCCAAAAGCCGAACTTCCATGTTAACCCTGCAACGTACTTGTGAAATCAATATCTTAACATAACGAAACTTAAATGTAGGCAATTCCGTCAATCAACCCATGATCTTAAAACATTGGATGGAGGACGTAATATGCTACCGGAAATCAGAACAAGCGGTGATATTTATTCGATCCTGGAATTCGACTTGGATCGGAACGACGTTGAGGATTTTATCGATATCCTGAAGGGCTTTCACGCTGAATTCAGGGATTGTTTTGCATGAGAAGAAGGGCGGAGTCACTTTTTTTTCTACCGTCGGTCAATTCAGCCAAATGGAGCAGGAACCGATTGAGCCGGTGGCTTTGAATGTCGAAAGTGAAAAGGTCCGTGCGATCCAACGGTTTATCAGTGAGGCTACTTGGGATGATGAGAAAATGATGTATATATATCGTTATATGGTTAATATATGACTCACATTTCAGGATTTTTATTCCAACCCAGTGACCCCGGATTTTTGGTCAGTAAGCAAGCAAGTTTTCTGTCATTCTGAGAGTGAGGCAAAGTCCTGAGAAGGAACAACAAAGGATCTCTCAGAGCCAAAAGCAAGAGATGTTGCTGATTACCTGGAAACATGTTTGTTTCAAGTTCTGTCAAACCTGTAACAAAAGATCTCTTTGGAGCCGTGGAGATTCTTCAGATCGCCATGGCTCGGATCAGAATGATACTGGTTTAAAAAACTGGACAAGTAAAGGTCAAATCCAAAATGTGGATTTATTAGGATTAGTATGGGCAGTTTTCCCGGTATTCGGAAATTTCAGAGAAATAACCATCCAGATCATCTTCGTGAGGCTCGCCGCATAAAAACGGTGAGTAGCGTGTATCATTATCCAGAAAGCGTTTCATCCATGAAACCCCATATTTTCCAAGGATTTCATAATGACTATTCCCGTTTACAACACAGAAATGAGTTCCATTATCAATCTCAAGAAAAGCCTTTTTCAGTGATGTACTAAAACTGTTATAAAATGGTGACGCATGTGAAAATACAGGAGCTATCGTATCGTTTTCGCATGCAACAATCATGGTGGGAACTGTAACACTTGAAAAATTATCGCTCAGGTTCCAGGGGGCGAGTGGAATGGCCGCCTTCAGTTGCGGGTTGTTATCGGCTGCGATAAGAGTTCCACCACCGCCCATAGAATGTCCCATAACGCCCAGGCGATTAGGATCGACCAGGCCGTATATTGGACTACTGCTGCTGTTATTTTTGTCAACGATATAATTCAAAGCTGCCATCAACTGAGCGGCTCTGCTTCGGGGTTGATCATATATGGAATTTGTATCAATGACGATCACAACAAATCCATTGGAAGCCAGACGGGGGCCCCACCAGTCGATAGAGCTCGAAGTAGCTGTATAGCCGGGGCAAATTGCTATGGCAGCAAACGGTCCTTCACTGGTGTTGGTAGGGTAGAACGCCGTTCCGCCATCGAATCCGGATACCCATGATGAGACATACATTGTATCCACGTCAAATGGGCCAAGATCCGCTTCAAGCATAGCAACGGTGGGATCTGGACCTCTCGGATAAGATTCGTCGGTACTGGTGAGAGGAGTATCCGGTGATGGATTAACTCCATATACATTTGAAAATGCAAACATAAAGAAACAAGCCGACAACAACATGGCTATCTTTTTCAAATTGATCTTCATAGCACTCTCCACTATTAACAATTTAGAAATTAACAATGAGTCTGATCCAAAAAACCATTTTTCCTGTTTTTGCGAAGAACGAAGCAATGTGATGATCTCATAGCTGGGCTCGCCTAAACAACTTCATGGATTTTTAAAATGGACTCAATGCCAAAAATTATAAAAAAGAAACTGCTCCATCTCTGCATGGCTTGTACCAGAAAGAAGATAGAAGCCTAATAGTCTGAAATTCAAAAATATTTAAACAAAGATTAATATTTGACCTTAAGATACAATGCCATAAATGGCATGAATGAAAGGAGAGCATCCCGAATAGGGTTAATACTCCAATCATTGAAGGAATGTCATCAAATCACACGACTGTGTCAAAAATGACATGGTTTTGTGATTTGATGATGTCTTCATGATTTTTTTTGTAACTATTCAGTCAATGTCATTAAATTGAGCTTTGCAACATGTCATCCTGCGGGTGAGGCGAATGTTATGGGGAGGAATGACGAAGGATCTCTCAGAACCAGGAGCAAATGATGTTATTTGATATCGTATTGAGCTATATACAAACACCCTGTTCCATTTGGTATGGAAGGGCATTCATATAATCAAGTTATTTCTGAATATCGCTTGCAGATTCTTCAGGTCGCCTTAGGGATCGTTAAAAACAATAAACAGGTTACGTTTTTATACTTTATAATTAATTTTTAAACAATTTCACAATTTTGCATTTTTCGATAGAATGTTCTCAGACTTAAACCTAATACTGATGCGGTTTTAGTCTTATTTCCATTGTTTTTTTCCAGTATTTTCTGAATATATTTTTTTTCATATTCCTTCATTACAATATTCAATGGAGTGGTTTCATTTGCATATTCCTGCATCTCATCATTTGAATGTGCCGGATCTACGGGCGAATTGCATGCAAAATCCAGCTTTCCAAAAGTAACGAAACGTAACAAGGCATTTTGAAGTTCGCGCACATTTCCCGGCCAATGATAGGCTTGAAAAGCTTCAATGACTTTGGGAGACAGACGGGCAAATTCATTGATTTTACCATAAGCTCTCAGAAAGTGTTCAAGTAAAATAGGAATGTCTTCCTTGTGATCTCTTAGCGGTGGCAAAATAATAGGGATGATATATATTCTGAAAAAAAAGTCCATTCTCATATGCCCGTTTTTTACTTGCTCTTTCAAATCCCGATTTGTCGCACAGATAAAACGAACATCCGATTGTTTGATTTCATATCCGCCTACCGGAATGTACCCAGTCCCATCGATTACCCTTAACAGTTTAGTTTGTAAATTTAAATCCAGTTCACCGATTTCGTCCAAGAACAACGTCCCTTTATTTGTCATATCGAGATAGCCGGGCTTATCTGATGTGGCTCCGGTGAAGGCTCCTTTTTTGTGCCCGAAAAATTCGCTTTCAAGAAGCCATTCTGGAATCGCACCGCAGTTGACGCTTACCAGCCTTTTATCACGTCTTGCACTAAGATCATGAATTACTTTCGCTACCAACTCTTTGCCTGTCCCGGATTCTCCATGGACGATCACATTGGCATCGGTAGAAGCAACTTCCAGTATCTGATCGAAGATATCTTGCATTAAACGACTTTTACCAACAATATCACCTAACCGGTCAGGCTTTCTCAGGGAAGATCTCAGTCGAATGTTCTCATTTCTAAGGATCTGCTCTCGCTTTCGCAGACGTTCTTCAGCTTCCTTTTGAGCAGATATGTCCACTAACGATATAATACTGTTTTCAGCTTCCGTGTGCAGACTCACTTCTGCCAGATAGTATCCGATCCCTCCCGACCTGTTTTGAAGTTTTATCTCGTATGTCATTTCTGACAGGTTTGTTTTTCGGTTAGCTTTCCGATGAAGATTCAGAATGTTTTTTCGTTCTTCCGGCACAATAAAATCAATCAACTTCATTTTGCCTTCCACTTCCTCGCGGGAATATCCTGTCAAAAGCTCAAATTTCGGATTCGACATCTCAATAGTAAGATCATCTTTTACAATCAAAGAAGGCGTTTTCGTGTTTTCGAACAGGTTTCGGTATTTTTGCTCATTTTCTATAAGTGCGCTTTCCGCCTGTTTGCGAACAGTGATTTCTTTTGATAAGTCTTCATATAAATAAGCGTTTTCAATGGAAATGGCCGCTTGAGCCGACAATATTAACAACATCTCCCAGCGCTCCCGAGTAAAGGCTCCGCATACAAAGTTGTTTTCCAGGTACAGAATTGCAGTCATTTTACTTTTATGCATAACTGGCAAACATAAAATCGATTTTACTTTATTTTTACGTATGTACTCGTCATCACTGTAGGCTGTCTCATTCATGGCATCATTCAAAACCAGAAGATCCCGCACTCGGTCAACATAAGCAATAATCGAATTCGGCACAATACCATTACTTTTGACAAAGTTAAGAGACTTGTAAAAATCCACAGTACTACCTTGCGATCGGCATTCTGCTTCTATATATAACCCCTTTTCCCGATTAACTAGAAAAACTCCTTTCTCGGCCCCGGCATTTTCAAGCATGATGCGTAATAATTTACTGATAAGTTTATCCGGTACAATTTCCATTGATATCGCTTGGGAAGCTTTTATCACTGTATCCGAGTCAATATCAAAAGCAGGTAAATCCGGTTTTATGCTCGGCAAAACACCTTGTCCCCATGACGATATACCGGCTAACGCAATGTTCGTGTTGCCAAGCAAATAACCTTCGGGGTATTCTCGCTTCAAAACTTCAATTTTTGTAATAAATCCCATCAGGTCACATAAATAATGGCATTCATTCAAATAAAATCCAGCTTTCAGGCGATCTCCCTTTGGCAAATGGTACTTCGCAGCCAGCTCGCTTGCAAGGGCCTGAATGCGCACAAATTTTGATTTCCTGGCGGCTTCGATGGCCTGAACATATAACTCGCCTGCGTTTCCGGTCTCTTGAATTCTGGCTTTTTCTGCTTTTATTAACAATATCATGGGAGAAAAATTTGGTGCATAGTGCTGATCCCACACCTCTAACTTGGCTTGGATGTCTTCTGCCTTTTTCATTAAATCGGGAACACACTGCTTTGATTCGATCGAACAAGCCCTCAAATATACCAGTGCAACCTGGAAATAAATATGTGGTACACTGAGAAAAGTCCCCAGGCTATCCAAATTCTCCATGGTTTTATCTGCTAGATTCAACACGTTTTTATTCTCATTATAACTATATAAAATAGTCATTTTTACTGAATAAAACATGCATAAAATAAGTGGTGATTTGTACTTTTTAACAAAATCCCTTTCGTTAAAACCGTTATCGTTTAAAGAACAAATATGATTCGTTATTCCCAACAGATTCTTTATATGTTGTTTGGTAAGAATATAAAGAGGCTGATCCTGAAATATTGTTTTCTTAATACATTCAAAATACGCGGAACGGTCCAATAACTCTTTATATATTACCGATATGTTTTCACCTCGATACAATTTACTATAAAAATGATTAACTAGGATATATCCGGTCATTTCAAAGTTACCCGATTCTTTACTCGCTTGTAAGGCGATTTCAAAATACCTGTCACCCGATTCCAAGGTATGACTCCAATGATGAATTAGAACGGCATATTTAAAAAAGACAGTACAGCGATTAAACGAATTCGCATATGAATCCGAAAGTGTTAATGCCAAATCAGCAAATTCACTTGCTTGTTTAAAATCCTGGTATTGGGTAAGGACAATCGAATAGCTGATAAACATATTGACCGAAAATTCACAATTGCCATGCTTCAGAATCAGATTTATGCTTTTACAAATGAGATATGCCAACAAAGCATGCTTCCCCAACGTCATCAGGGCATTTTCACCCGAGCCGGAAATAACCTGTAGAATAGCAATACACCGAAGATCAGTCATCTTTGGCAAATTAGATAATTGCCCCACTTCCAGTTCAGTGAATGTGTCGTTCAATATGTTCAATTCCTGGAAAAGAAGTTGTCGCAGCTCATCATCTGATTCGGGGATGTAGACTCCCAACATATTCAGCCCCTCTACAATCAGCTCGGTGGCCTCCAAAAACTTGGTTTGAGTTGTATGAAGATATATCTGTTCACTGTAAATAAACGCTTTTTCTGTATCCGATTTGGCATAAGATAATGCTTCTGTATACAATCTACGGGCCTGGTCAAAGTTCCCGTTTAAATGTTCCGCTTCTGCGGCTTCTTTAAACAACTGAATACTTAGATCATAATGTTGTTCCCAGTGCTTTTCCGGCAGCAGTCGTATTCCCATTTCGGCAAGGCTCAAAGCAGATTTAAACGCAGCTGAGGATTTGGCCTTTTTACACGCCTTGAGGTTCAGCTCGGCCAAACCAATTTTGTCCTGATCCGTTTCTAAAATCTGTCTACCGGAGTTAAGCTGTTGTACAATACTAAACAGATTTTCTTCAACCTCGCTTTCGGACATATTTTTTTGTAAAAACTGTCCTATGCTCAAATGAGTCCTTATCCGCTTGCTGGTTGCCAGTTTTGAATAGATTCCTTGCTGAATTCTATCATGAATAAAAAAATAATCGGTTGTGTATTTTATTGAATGTGTTTTGTATATTGGCTTATTGACTGAGAGAGATATTGTTTTTCCCAGTGGATGAATCAATCCCCGATGAATGGCCGGTGTCAGAAACCGGACTATTTTTGCTTCCGGATACCCGGTCAGGTTCGCAATTGTTTTTATATCGAACCGATTACCTATACACGACCCGACTGATAGGGCCTCAATTGTATTATGAGGTAACTCCCCGATCTGCTTCAGCATCAGCTCAATAACATTGTCGGATGCTTTCACATTTCTCACATCATCAGTCCTGCAAGTCCATTTCGATTTCGTTTGGTCAAATACCAATACGTTTTCATCATTAAGAACTTGTAAAAACTGGTAAATAAAAAAAGGATTTCCAGCAGTTTTTTGTTTTATCAAACGAACCAGCTCTTGACTCTTTCCAACATCGCATTTCAAAGTGTCGTGTAATAATTTTGATATATCCCTGTTTTTTAAAGGCTTAGGTGTAATCGATACACTATTGTGTTTTAGATCTTTTTTAATCCGACGAAGTATTTTAAGATTCTCGCGAGATTCATCTTCGTTTGTATTACGATAGGCACATATCAAAAACAGATATCTGCTTTTAAGCCCGGTTGACAAGATTTCCAACAAGTCCAGGGTTGCGGCATCGGCCCACTGTAAGTCATCGATAAATATGACAAGTGGAGGTCCTGTTTGGGTGAAGACACTTATGAAATTCATAAATGTCAGATTAAATCGGTTTATAGACTCAAGCGGAGCCAATTTAGGAATCGTCTGCTGTTTCCCTATTAACGATTCCAATTCTGGAATAACCTCTATCAATATCTGGCCGTTGGGAGCAATCGCTTCTTTAATCGAATTCCTTATTTTTTTCAATTCATCGATCGGTAGAGTCAGAATAAACCGTATGAGTTTTTGGAGAGCATTAATAAGCGCTTCATATGGAATATCCTGCATCAATTGGTCGAATTTTCCAGAAATAAAAAGGCTTTTATGCTTAATTACCCGGGCCTTGATCTCATCAATCATTCTTGTTTTCCCAATTCCCGGGGGACCGCTTATAAAGATAGTTTTGGTTTCGCCCTTTATCGTTTCAAAATACGCCTCCAATATTGAATCGATTTCCCTTTCCCGACCATAGAGAATACCCGGGATTTGAATCCGATCCGAAACATCTTTTTTACCGATATCGAATGTTTCAATGTTCCCTCCCTGCTGTAATTGCTTCAGGCATTCTTTCAAGTCATACTTCAATCCAGCTGCTGTATTATAACGGTTTGCAGCATTTTTAGATAACAGTTTTAATACAATATTTGAAATGGTTATCGGTATATCCGAAACCAAATGGAGGGGAATCGGTTGACGGGCCATATGAGCATGAGATATTTCAGCCGGATCTTTATGTTCAAAAGGAAGTTGCCCGGTCAGCATCTCATAGAATAAAACTCCCAGAGAATAAAAGTCGGTTCGATAGTCAACCGGTATTTTCATTCTACCTGTTTGTTCCGGTGAAATGTAGGCCAGGTTGCCTTCCAGCCACTTGTCACTTATATCAAATGAATTTTCTACGTTCCTGTAACATGCCTTACCAAATCCAGCGATCCTTATCTCCCTGTCGTTGGGACGTATGAGGATATTCCCTGGATGTATTCTTTGGTGAAAAACATTCTTGCAATGTACTTGTCCCAATATATCGGTAATTCTAATTGCAATCGTTAAAAAGTCCCATAAGCCAATCGGACGGGTCGCTATATACCTTTTTAACGTCACAGCTCCAATATCTTCATATACACGTGCTTTACTGTATCCAACGTCTTCTATTGAAAACAGCTTTATGATACCCGGCAGGTCCAGTTCCTCGATAATGCGATTGACCCTGTCAAATTCTTTCAATTCAGTAAGGCTAGGATACTCTTTATTTAAAAACGTTATTATAACCGGCACATTATCCTGTAACCGTGTACCGCGAAACACCGCAGATGTCTTGTTTTCAAAAACCTTTTCCGCCAGATAAAAACCTTTGATCTTAAATTTCATGTGAAATAGTTACATTCGACAAGCGAGTATCTGAATGCCTCTAAAAACCGGCTTGTTGATATGATCCCGAGTCTTTTAAGCTAGTAAACCAGCAATATTGGCAATGACAAAAGCTATCATTGCGAGGAGCGAAGCGACAAAGGATCTCTCCGGATAGTGTAGAGTTTTCTCAACTGCGTACTGTCAGATTTTGGACTTCATCCGCCACAATGGCAAAATATTTACTATACCGTATCACTCCTGCAACAGTATTTAGAGCTACTAAATTGATTTGTAAAGTAATTTTATTAATTATTTTGATAACTTTTTTGAAACGATAGATGATAAGAAATCGTTTTTCCTGAGTCAAGTCATTTTTCCTCATTTTTCAAGGATTTAGTTAAATCCAACTTCGTTACAGGGATAATAATTTACCTTATAAAACAATATAATAGAATTTACAGGGGGTTATTCTTCATGCTCTATATAATCTTTTTTCGGACATTTTGAGCAGGTTATATTGGAACGGATTATTTTAACTCATGATTTCTAAATAATATCAAGAGTTTTTATAGAGAAAATACATTTTTCGACATTTTAGATTCAAAAAAAACGCTGATATGACAGTATTTCTTATATGGAAATTGTGGAAAACGGCCAAAACAGCAAATTCACTGACAAGATTGGTTCAGGTGTAGGTTCTTTTGCTCTGCGTGAGAATGATTGGAAAAAATGAGGGAAAAACCGCTTAAATTTGGTAGAACAGCAGAGGATAAAAAGCTGCCTATTTTGTGGCGCCACACTTCCAACTATCCTCGTAGACCCAGGGATCTTCCTGATAATCTGTCGATCCGTCATATCTCTGTTGTTCGGCCGAAGCGTGTCGAAAACAAGTACTGCCTGCTTCCTGTTGTTTCAGGGATAGGAAAGTGTATTGAGGTGTTGTTATACTGGTAACGATCGTTTTGCAGCAGAGACGAACAGAAGGCCATAGTACTGGCAAGATAATACAAATGGTTGCTGTATCCCATCATGCTCTGAAACGGCTGGACCCACTATTTTAATAACGTCTTTCCGGCAACCGGCAGATGAAAAAGACTCAAAGGTCTGATCGGTAGGGAATTGCCCTCGGCAGTATCCAGTAACGGTTCCGTTCTTTATTGACCGTTTGGGTTCTGTAGAAGAAGGACTGGCTACTGAACTTTGGGCCAACAGGGCTCAAGAGGAGTTGCCCCAGATGGATGAGAAGCTGTTTTTAAGCACATTCTCCCAGGGGAAATCCTCTGCCAAGCGAAAGAAAGGCCGATAATCCAATTCCCTGGGAACATCCCATGGTCTCCTCGTCTCCTGCTGCGGGATCAACCGATTTAAAACGCCACCTGATATTTTATCCCCTTGTTCGTCGTAATTTGCCCATCAAATGGCGTGAAAAGTTTAGATTGATGTCCGCCCCTCACATATCGTGACCGGTTGCCCATCAATTATCGTGAGTCGTTTCATTTACAGATAAATGATCACTAGTGTCCAGTTAAATAGTCAAATATTGTCAATTGGTTAGACTCATTTGACTCTGGCGTTTTGTAATCTTGTTTTTTAAGTAACAGATATATTGGAACTTTTTCAAATACTGATACGCTGAATATTTGTAGAATAT
>JBFFHJ010000105.1:0-23566 GCA_041556995.1 bacterium
GGTCGCCCTTTTGACCGGTTACAGCGCTGCCAGGTTGTTTAAACTGGATGTCAGAGATTCAAGAGCGGTTTGTATCGAAGTTGGAATTCAAAATTCAGCTTTGGGTTTGTCATTGGTGTTTACCTTTTTTGGCGGTTTGGGTGGAATGGCCATTATTGTCGCCTGGTGGGGAACCTGGCACATAATTGCCGGATTAATTGCAGCCTTTATATTTACCCGGTTTCCTTCACCATTAGAGATTGACAATCAGGGCAAACGCGCAATAAAGCCCAATCGTTTATCATCCTGAGTTTATAAAACAAAGTCAGGTAAAATATTTGTAAAAAACTTCATTTTAATCAGAAAACCGCTTATATATTGATAAAATCGATTCCTAAACCAAATCAATCATAGATTCAATAATACTAAGGAGAACTCATGAGCAAAATTAAAATGACACCAAGTGAGGCTTTTGTTGAAACACTTGTCGCAGAGGGCATTGATACGTGCTTTGGAATCGTTGGTTCCGCATATATGGACGCCCTGGATCTATTTGACGCAGCTGGAATTCGATTTGTTTCTGTAGCACATGAACAGGCAGCAGCCCATGCAGCTGATGGTTTAGCCCGTATCACCAGTAAACCCCAAATCTGTATTGCACAAAACGGCCCCGGTATCGCTAATTTTGTTTCTGCCATTACCGCAGCATATTGGGCCCATTCACCGGTAGTAGCCATTACACCGGAAACCGGCTCCATGGGTATTGGAACAGGCGGTTTTCAGGAAATCGACCAGATGGCCATGTTTCAGGCACAAACGGTTTACCAGGTTCGGGTTAATCAGCCACAACGGATGGCAGAGCTGACCCGTCGTGCTTTTTATATGGCAAAGACCGAAAAAGGTCCCACTCAGCTGAATATCCCCCGCAACAACTTCTACGGTATTTGCGAAGATGAGATCTATCCCACAATGGATATCAGTCTGGGCACCGGATCAAAACAAAGTTTGGATAATGCCGCCAAATTATTAATCAATGCTAAATATCCGGTCATTCTATCAGGCGGAGGCGTATCCCAGGGAAATGCCTTGGAAGAGGTGAAGGCCTTGGCAGAATACCTTACTGCCCCGGTCGTGAATAGTTATCTGCATAACGATACTTTTCCAGCAGATCACCAACTGGCTACAGGCCCTATCGGTTATTGCGGTTCTAAAGCCGCCATGCGTACCATTTCCAAAGCCGATGTGGTCATTGCCCTTGGATCTCGCCTTGGACCTTTCGGTACGTTACCTCAATATGAAATGGAATACTGGCCCATTGATGCCAAACTGATACAGGTCGATTGTAATCCAAAAGTGCTGGGGTTATCCAAAAAAGTTGATGTGGCGGCGGCAGCCGACGTTAAAGAATTCACAAAAGAATTGATGGAGTTGGTTAAGACACTTAATCCTGGTTTGTCAGTTAATACCAAACGATTAGAGGATGTTGAAAAAGAGAAGAAGATCTGGAAAAACGAGCTGACCGATTGGTCATCATCCACATCTAAATTGATGCATCCTCGTCGATTTTTAATGGAATTATCAAACGCCATTCCAACCGGTTCGATCGTTACAACCGACATTGGTAATAATTCCTCCATGTGCAATTCATACCTGAAATTCGACAATGTCAGACAACACTTGTCTGCTTTGAGTTGGGGCAATTGTGGATTTGCATATGGCGCGGCCATGGGAGCCAAAATCGGTAAACCAGGGACACCGGTTTTTGCATTCCAGGGAGACGGCGCATATGGTATCAGCGGTATCGCTGAAGTAATGACCTCTGTAAGGGAAAAGATCCCGGTAATTGCCATTGTGGCCAACAATCTGGAATGGGGCGCTGAGAAAAAAAACCATATTGACTTTTATGATAACCGTTTTGTGGGTGTTAATTTGAGAGAAAATCCGAATTATGCACTACTGGCTGAAAATATGGGAGCTAAAGGGTACACCATTGAAGATTACAACGACGTACAAGATGTAGTAAAAGATGCTGTGGCTTCAGGTTTGCCATGTGTCATTGATGCCAAAATAGAAGGCGGAGAGAAAGTATTGGCCGATCCTTTTAGAAGAGACGCCTTATCTATGCCGGTTCGCTACCTTTCCAAATATGCTCATTTGAATCATAAAAAATAAGCTGCCAACATTGGGGTCACCTATGGCCCCAATAGCATATTTTTTGTGACTCATTCTTATTCCTTATCCCTGCTGTTCCACTACCCCATCCAATAACTCCCTGAATGATAAAAATGATCCCGGTCATTTAAGAATCAAAATACTTGTACTTATTCCTGCAAAATCTTCGAAGTATGTCGTCTATTATATTAATAATACAATTAGATGCACTCTTTTATGCTGAATTAAAAAGTTATCTTATACCATCCGTTGATCATTACCGTTTCGATTTTCAAATTATTACCAATAACATAACTCTGAAATAAACTGCTATGGCCTGTCCACGCGTTCGAGAACCCGGTAAAAAGCCAACGTTTTATCATTAATTTTTCTTTCATCAAATTCAAGAATGTTCAATGTAGTCAAAAAAATATACCCGACACCCAAAAGCCTGTTTTTGGTAAAGATATTCAAAGCCTACATCATTGTTTTTGGAGTCAACCTGATCTTTCTTTCCATTTATTTATGCCTATCTGAATACTGTAGTTTTAAAGATCAGGTTCTTATCACCAGCAAACAAATATTGAACGACCTCCATGACAATATAATCATCGACTTTACTTTGCCTGATTTTGTTGAATTACAAAGAAAAATAAACCAGGCATCCAAAAGAAACGATATTATGTTTATCGTCATTGTTGATCAAAATAACAGAGAAATCCTTTCTTCATACAACAAGAGACCTACCACAAAAGAAAGGATCATTAAACAAGTGGTGACACCCAACGGAAAAATAGGAGAGATCCATTTGTTCTATAATCATACTCATTTGGCTAATAAGTATATCAAAGAAACTCTTTTATTGGTTTCAGGTTTTTTTATTATCTTCATATTGGGAAGCAGCATTATTTTTATGCTGACTAGAACCTTTTTAAAACCCGTCAATTCGATATTAAGAGCTATTGATAATTTTTCCGCCGGAGATTTGAAAAAAAGGATTGTGGTTAATTCCAACGATGAATTTGAAACAATCTCCACGTCGCTAAATAATATGGCTGACAAGATATTGGAAGCCAATAAAATCAAAGACGAATTTTTATCAAATACCTCGCATGAACTACGAACACCTTTAAACGGCATCATATGTATTACTGAATCCCTTATCGATGGAATTGCCGGTAATTTGCCCCAAACAGCCTATTCAAACTTAAATGTCATCCGTTCCAGCGCCAAACGATTATTTGTATTAATCAATGATATTCTTGATGCCCAAAAACTCAAATACAAAGACATTGTTTTAGAGAAAAAACCGCTTGATTTGAGGCAGATGATCAGGATCGTTTTGGATCTATCTTCACATTTAGCTGACAGTAAAAATGTTTCATTTCAAACTCTTATACCTGATGATATTCCTTCTGTTTTAGCAGATGAAAATCGGCTTCATCAAATTCTTCAGAACTTGATCACCAATGCAGCTAAATTTACTGAAACAGGAACCATTTCCATCACCGCAAAAATAAGCGGAGATTTTGTCGAAACTTCTGTTTCCGATACAGGGATCGGAATTCCAGAGGAAAAACTATCGGATATATTCAAACCTTTTGAGCAAATCGACTCCTCGACTACCAGAAAGTACCCGGGAACCGGGTTGGGTCTATCCATCACCAAAAGTCTGGTGGAAAGTCACGGTGGGCAGATTAGAGTCACGTCAAAGGAAGGAAAAGGATCTACCTTCACTTTTTCTCTTCCGATTGTCTGGGAAACCGCTCAAAATGCTCCCCATACTGCCACCAGGAATCATTTTGCCAAGAACCGTTTTTTGTCGGATGCTGACAACATTTTGATTCATCATACACGTATTAATGGTCATTATAATAAAATCCTGGTAGTGGATGATGATTTCATCAGTCTCCAGGCAACTGTCAACAATCTATATTTGAATGGATACAATGCCAATGGAAAGTCGTCCGGAAAAGACGCCTTAATCACCATAAACTCCCATAAACCGGATCTTGTTTTGTTGGATGTGATGATGCCCAATATGGACGGTTTTGAGGTTTGTGAAAACATTCGAAAACAATACTCATTGCAGCAATTACCTGTAATTTTTATCACCGCTAAAAACAGAGCATCGGATTTATTAAACGGCTTTAACTCCGGTGGAAATGATTACATATCAAAACCATTTTCAAAAGAGGAGCTTATCTCTCGTGTCCGACTTCATCTTTCATTAAAAACTTCCAATGAAAGACTGATCTTATTGAGAGAATTCTCAAACGACATCGGTCATATATGGAATATTGAAAACCTGGGAAAAATGACGTGTCAGGTGCTTGAAAAAGATAAATACATTAGTGGGGTAGCAATGTTTTTTGAAAACACTCCCATATACAAAAGTAAAGATCTGAATAATCTGGTTTTAAAAGAGTTTAGAAACTGGGATAAAATTAACTCAAGCATTATTCAAACAGAAAACCAGGTAGCTATATTCACAAAAATTGATGGACTTAACGCCTATTCCTTTGCTGTTAACACAACAATTCATGAAAATTCTGATAACGATGTTGAATTTATAAGAAATATATTTGGTCAGATAAAACGCCTGATAGAAAGTAATTTTCAGTTGGTTTCTGACAGCAAAAAACTCAATGCCATCCATTTCATCTCAATCAATCTCAAAACAATTACTCATATTAAAGCCGACGGCAATTACAGTATTGCTTATCAGAATGGTTTTGACGGCCAGCAACTGGACATGTCCATTGGAAGCATTCAGCTGTTTTTTGATGAAAATAAATTGACTCCCATCCATCGTTCATATCTTGTTAATCCGAAAAAGATTTCATATATCGGGAGAAATGAAATCTTTTTAAATAAAATAAAACTACCAATTGGTAAAAAATACATTAACAAGGTAAAAGAACGCCTTAAAAATTAATTAGCCCAAAATAGCTATGAAAAAAATATGTTTAAGGAAAAATGTTATTTCAAAAAACATGAAACTGTTAATAACCGTAGTGTTCTCATTGGTGCTGATGATGATAACCAGTTGTAATAAAAAAGATAATATGATTATGCAAGACGCTGTTGAGCCGCAAAATACAAAAACATTTGATGCTGTATTATACGGCAAAATCGCCAACCTTGATCCTATTTACGCATTTACTGATAGTCAAACCATTTTATTTAACCAGATATTTGACACACTGTTTGAAATTTCTCCCCATACGCTTCAGGTTATCCCTAATTTGATCAAAGAATATACCTATAGCAAGGATTTAAAGACATATACCTTTCATCTAAAACGTAACGCCTTTTTCCATGATGGTTCTCGAGTGAAAGCCAAAGATGTTATTTTTAGCCTCAAACGAAATATTTTTAAACACAAAGGTAAAGTCCATCATGAACTGTTTATTATTTCGGGTGTCAAAGACTTTATTGACGGGAAAACATCTGAAATTGGAGGTTTAAAAGCAAGCGATGATTATACGATTCAGATTTCGTTAAATGCCCCTTATCCGCTTCTATTATATGTCTTGTCATCGTTAAGTACGTCTATCTTACCGGAAAAGTACAAAGAGCAAATTAACTCTGGAAAATTCTTTGAAAAACCGATTGGAACAGGGGCATTTTCTATTCAAGAGATGGATCTGAATAAAAAAGTGGTCTTAAAAGCTAACAAAAAATATCATGGCGGTCCGCCTGAATTCGATCACCTGATTTTTTGGGGACTATCCGAGCAGGAAGCCAAAAAAAGATTTCAGAAAAATGAACTTGATCAGATTTTTCCATATAATCTGAAAACAAGTGAAATTGAAGCAACCAACACCATTACAGTACCATACAGGGTTTATTACACTATCAGCATGTTTTTCAACTTCAGGAAGTTTGATAATAATCCGTTCGATAAACTGATCAACAGACAGATCATCAAATCACTAAGCAACGTACAAAGCATGCAAAAAAAGATCAACAATCCCATGCTTCAACCGGCTGTCGGTTTTGTTCCCTACGGTATGTCAGGGTATGTTGATATTAAAGACAAACCGATAAAAATACCCAAATCGACTCTTGAGGCACTGAAAAAGTATGAAATCAGAATAGGAATCAGTAATGGTGTTGATGAACATGAAGCCATTGTATCTCATTTGAATGAAATGTATCAAAAAAACGGATTGAATGTGGAAATCGTTACCGATCATGTTAACGAAATAGTAAAAGGGATACTAAATAACACTTATCATGCCATCATTGTTTTGCCTTTTTATACATATCCCGACTCCTATTCCATATTGGAACGTTTTAAAGAAAATAATTATGGAAATGGTACTGGATATTCCAACAAAAAAGTAAACCGCTTGCTAGATAGCAGTATGTTCATTCATGAAAAAGAGGAAAGAAGCAAACTCTATCAAAAAATCAATAAAGCTGTTTGTGATGATGTAGCCATGATTAACTTCTTTCACGGCGGATATCGTCAATCAATTTTCGCCCAAGGCTGGAGAATCCCACCCTTAAACTATATCGGTGAAATATTTCTTAAGTACCGATATATCCAAATGGAATTCGCTGCTGCCAACTAACTTGTCACAATAATCCCAATGATCTTGGGGGGGATGGTTTGATAATCCGGGATTGATTGATATTTTTGGACATTTTCTTTCATACATTTTAAGGTGTGGATTTGATCTTTACGTAGTCAGGTCTTTTCAAAAACCTGTGTCATTCTGATGGAAGTCCTGGCACTTAGAAACCGCAATGACAAGTTTTTTATACGTTAAATTAAAACAACGTATTGTTTATCGGATTTGATACAAGGAAGTCATTGTTATATTTGGTCATTTTGAGTGATATTCAGAAAGATATATCGTTCAAATTCTTAAAATAAAACCGATTTTTGAATTGTGACTTCCTCATTCATCTTTAAAAGATATGGAATTCATCACTTATTTTTTTTATCTCATGTATTTGTAACATATTGATTTCTTTATATTTTTCATTCGCACAAAAAGATTTTCATAACAATTTATCTGGTATTCAACGCTCTTTCCTTGCTTTATTTCCGTCTTGCTCTAAATTTATAATAAACATCCTTTTATAACCCTGAATATTTTAAAGAAATGCTATTGGGAATCACTTTTTTTGTGATTTGTAGAGAGGAGATCGTGAAAAATTTATTCAATGAGGAGTTAATCAGCAGTAAGAAAAAAGAGTTGGTACAATTGGTTAATGATTTTGAATTAGCACTAAGCTCATGTTCAAAAGATATTAAAGAATCCGATACGTTCAAGCTAGTGATGTTGGCTAAAGAAATGCTTGAGGATTCAAAAGATTTATTGGATTTTGCCAACCTTGCATTAAAAAACGACAACTGTTTTAATTACGATTCGGATATGTCTGGCATTATTGAACGTTGCAGAGAATACAACACAAAAATGGAAAACAGACTTACATCATGTTCAAGCTTATCTGTTAAATAATTTGATATTTTTATCATTAGAGTACCTGAAATATCCAAAATATGATTTTGAAGCCAAAAAATACAAAGTAAACTCCAGGTGAATTTACAGTGTATATTTTTATGGAAGATCCCTACAAAATAGTAATAAATAAGAGCAGACATATCTGTCTGCCCTTACAAAGTTTTGATTAACATTGGTAGTGTATAGGGTGGATTAAAGTGCTCATCCGCAGTTTTATATAATGAAACTGTTTTAATCGCATGATTTATCTTCAAAATGCTGGTACCACGACAAATCAAATCCCCCTGTTTTCAAAAGATAAGTCCGATAAACATTCGTATGTAAAAATCGCTCAATTCGAATTAACCTATCTGGAACAAACTGATTCATAAATTTATCCCTGCTAAGATTTTTTAAACGCAACTGTTAAGAGTGAATTGAATTTTCGGTGAAGTAAGTGGAAGACATATGTAAAGGATCGACGCCCTCTTTCCCTCCGTTTATTTATATCTGTTTATTATTTCTTTGATCTTTCCGTTGACTTTAAAACGTTTTATTTTATTGTCAATTTCGTCTTTAGCAATCTTCGACAGAGTTTTTGACAAACGCAGGTGTATGTCATACGGTGCTATGATGGATGAGAAGTCAAAAAAAATATAGTCAACCGGATTCCGGCCCGTGGCCTTTAGATTGTATCTGATGCGGAGATCCATCTCAACAAAACCGTCAACTCGGTTATTATCCAATAAAATGAAAGCCTGTTTATAAGTCTGAGGCCTTGAATCATAGATTTTATAAATCTTACGTTTTTGTTTTTCTGTTTCAATCACTTTTTTAGTTTTTATCGACTCGTAATCATAGCGCAGATAGGGATTTAAACCCGGATAATCAAATCCAAATAGTAATGCAATATGTCTTTCATAGAGATCTTCAATTTTCCTGAACTTAAATTCTGAATCTTTACCAGTAATTAACACATGTTTTACTGTAAACAGGGATTCATTTGACAGTGTTCCCACAGCCGATTTCCAGACTGGAGATCCATATGTGATCCAATTGGCGGACTGCTGGGAAAAAAGATGTCTTTCAAGGCGTAACACAGGAAAAACCTTCACATCAAACCGATGGGAAGAATCACGAAATAGCTCTTCAACAATATCAGTTATTATGCCGGATACCTCAGAGTCATCATTAACAATCTGAAATGGATGAGCATTTTTATCCAAAACATAATAGGTAATCTCAACGGCCGAACATAAAGCTGGTAAAGTGAAGTAAAAAACAATCCCCATGATTAATATGGATAAAAACATACTGATCGGTTTTTTTACTGATAATGGTTCCATTAGTTTATCCATCGAAGACATTGAAAACATTTAATAAACCAGCAAATAGACAGTTATACTCTCAGAATAAAATTAACCCAATAGGGTTGTCAATTGAATTGAAAATTGTCAATTGTTAAAAATTGAGCAGAGCTAAACCATGAAACATAGACAAGTTATAAATTGGACGTTTTTTACTAATCAGGGTAAGCCATCACGGTTAAGGAAAAAGTCGAACAGAGTAAGACCTGTTTTAATGTATTAAATTCTCGAATAAAATGCGATTGGTTGTAACAACCGTAATTGTAAAACACTTGTTTTTTGTCAAACTGATTATCTTATGTAATTGCGTTAATTGTTGAAGACAAATCTAGTGATTTTAGAAAAACGACTTCATTCAATTGCCCTGAATAAATGGTCGTTTTGAGGGGTGTTCATTTTCAGAGTGATCTGCTACATTTCTAATTTATGAATTTATTTTTTACCAAATACTAACTTTCATCAATGGATCAATGAAAACACGAACTTCTGTAGTTGTTGAGGAATACTTGCAGGCTATTTTTACATTACAGGCAGAAGGCGAACCGATTAAAGCCATTAGTCTCACCAAATGGTTAAAAAGCAGTCCTTCAACAGTTCATGCTACACTTTCAAGATTGAAACGGGATAACCTGGTTAAAATTAATAAGAAAAAACAAATCAACTTAACAAAAAAAGGAAAGGAAAAGGCTGAATCATTGACCCGTCGGCATCGGTTGGTCGAGTGGTTCTTATGTGATACCCTGGGGGTTTCGTGGCATGAAGTACATGAACATGCGCATGTTCTTGAACATGGTTTGACACCGCTGGTGGAAGAAAAGCTGGCTGAATTTCTGGGTTTTCCCAAGTCATGTCCCCATGGCACTCCCTTTCCAGGTGAAGACGACTTTCTTCCGAAAGACACAAAAAGTCTTGATAAGTTTGATGCCGGTGACACGGTAAAAATCGTAAACATTGGTGAAATTCTGGAAGAATCTATTGAGATGATGAAGTTTTTCCTAGATCATTCTATTAAACCCGGAAATAGTCATGTAGTATTGGAAAAAACGGACATTACTAAAACAATAATTCTTGATTCCGAAACAGGAAGGACAACCTTGACCTATGACATCGCCGCTAAGATCGGTGCGGTTAAGATTTGACCCGGTTTTCAGCGATTGTCTGAGTTCGCTTGGACGGTAAGCTATACAAACAACTCCCAAAATCCCACACTGCTGATGAGCAGTATTTAACTTTATTCGTGATTGTTTTGACTCCAAGAATGACCTTTATTCAACTACAAACCGTTTATCATTAGCTCTATTTTAGTACATCAATCAATATTGATTTTTATATATTGATATGTTTGTTCGTATATACAAAACCTAATGTCAATGATATAAATCCAATTTCATGATCTCCCCCATAATATTCTCTGAAGATCAATAATGTTATTGGATTTATATATTCTGGAAAGAACAGCCTGACAAACACCAATTGCTATTGATTTAAGCATTTATACAGTTTCCCAACAGAGATATTTGCGAGCAAATACGTTAACCTGAACAAATAGATTGTGCTATAATTCAGACAAAGTAAATCTGCCATCAAACCAATTTCGATTCAAAACATTCAGCTTATCAATCGTTCATTACCGGGCCTCTTTGTAAATAATTCAACGACATCAGCAATTATTGGTTGACAGAAAGAGTGCCTATAGTAATACAATTAATTCGTATACACGAATATCAAATCTATCAATATAAAACGTTTTTTATCAATATGGTTTAAAGATCATTATAAGATCTCCGAAAATACACCTCATAATGCACTGGAGGCTATTTTGATTTTTTAATATAAACATCCAACTAAATGGAGAATATCAATTGACTGTAATAAATATGAGACGGATGAAAGTTAATCAATCCGGCAAGATTTCGTCAATCAAGGTAACGGGAGAATTAGGCAGGCGAATTCGCGACATGGGATTAACTCCCGGAGCTGAGATCACCATCCAGGGAAGAGCTCCCCTTTATGATCCTGTTGCGTTAAGGGTAAGGGGATTTACATTAAGTTTGAGAAATAGAGAAGCAGATCATATAGAAGTGGAGATCGATTAGTTATGGGAAAACAAATGGAACAAATATCGATTGCCTTGGGCGGCAATCCAAACGCCGGTAAAACGACATTGTTTAATGAGCTGACAGGTGCTCGTCAACATGTCGGAAACTACCCGGGGGTCACGGTTGAAAAAAAGGAAGGATATACTGTACAAAATGGTATGGAAATCCATGTAACTGATCTTCCCGGAACTTATTCCCTGACAGCCTATTCCCAGGATGAAGTAGTGGCCAGGGATTTCCTGACGGAATCAGGCATTGAAGCCGTGATTGATATCGTTGATTCATCCAATTTGGAAAGAAATTTATACCTGACTGTACAGCTGCTTGAATTGGGTGTTCCGGTTTGTATTGCATTAAACATGGTCGATGCAGCGGAAAAGAGGGGCATTACGGTTGACGCCCAAAAACTATCAGAATTGATGGGGGTTCCTGTCGTCCAGACTGTTGCACGAACAGGTCATGGAAAAAAAGAACTGATTAATCAAGCCATCAAACTGGCCAAAGGCGATATCAAAAAATCCGACTTTATCATTTCATATGGTGATGACTTGGATAATGCCCTTTTACAGATGGAAAAGATCATCAACAACAACAAATTTATGACCCATCTTTACCCGACCCGTTGGATTGGGATTAAGTACCTTGAAAATGATGAAAAAATCATTTCCAAGGGAAATGCAACTGATCAATCGATTTCAGAAAAGTTAAAGGAGATTGTCAAAACTGTGTCAAACCATGTCGATGCCACACTCAATCTTTATCCCGAGGCGCTTATTTCGGATTATCGCTATGGTTACATCTCTTCGATTCTGAAACAGGGCGTTATTAAAAGAAAAAACAATATTAATAAACTCGAAATATCAGATAAAATCGACAGGGTTCTTACAAGTCGTTTTATTGGACCATTGTTCATGGCAGCCATTGTCTATTTTATATATCAATTTGTATTTACTTACAGTGAAGCTCCGGTGGTTTTTCTTGAAAACATTTTTGGTTGGATCAGCGGATCGGTGTCTAATTTTATGGACGATGGATTGTTAAAATCGCTGATAGTATCCGGTATTATCGACGGCGTCGGTGGTGTACTGGGATTTGTCCCCCTTATCATGTTCATGTTTTTCTGGATTTCAATCCTTGAAGATAGCGGTTACCTGGCACGAGTGGCATTTATGCTGGATAAGGTATTTTCTACTTTTGGGCTGCACGGTAATTCGGTTATGGCTTTTATCGTCTCTGGTGGGATAGCCGGCGGGTGTGCCGTTCCTGGAGTAATGGCTTCCAGAACCTTGAAATCTCCCAAGGAAAAACTGGCCACTTTGTTAACTGTTCCCTTTATGAATTGTGGAGCTAAAATACCAATTATGGCACTTCTGGTCGGAGCTTTTTTCAGTGAAAATAAAGCCTTGATGATGTTTATCATTACCTTGATTGCCTGGGGAGGTGCTTTATTGGTGGCTAAATTTCTCAGAACGACACTTATTGCCGGTCCACCGACTCCTTTTGTTATGGAGCTACCCCCTTATCGGCTGCCGACCCTTAAGGGACTCTTTATCCACACCTGGGAAAGAACCTGGCAGTATATTAAAAAAGCAGGAACTGTTATTTTGGGAATATCTATCATCTTGTGGGCCATGATGACCTTTCCTCGGCTTTCCGAATCGGATTTGTCTGTTTTTGAAACCCGGAGAGAAACCATCAAACAATCTGCTTCTGCTGAACTAATGGATGAAATTAAGATTGCGTCTGAGAATAATGATATCGAATTATCCCCTGCCGCTGCGGAAGTCAAATACAAATTGGATCAGTTGGATAAGCAAAAATCGGAAAAATCTTTAAAAAATTCCTTTGCCGGTTTAATTGGAAGAGCAATAGAACCGATATCTCAAGCAGCAGGGTTTGACTGGAGAACCAATATTGCTTTGATAGGTGGTTTTGCTGCTAAAGAGGTTGTCGTTACTACCTTGGGCACAGCATATTCCATGGGCGAGGTTGATCCCGAAGATACAGATTCCCTTGGCAAAACCCTACAGAAAGCACCAGGATGGAGTCCATTGGTTGCCCTGAGTTTGATCCTTTTTATCGTTTTTTATGCTCCTTGTTTTGTTACAGTGGTTGCCATTGCGCGAGAATCTGGATCATGGAAATGGGCAGTTTTTTCGATGCTCTTCAACACTGTTTTGGCTTTTAGTATTGCCACGTTAGTCTACCAAATCGGTTCGGCAGCTGGATTTTTAACAGGATAATTATGGAAACAATTATCGTTATACTCATTGTCACATTGGCAGTCATTTACGTCGGTAGGAACCTTTATCGACAATTCAGTGGAAAAGGTGGTTGCTCCAGCAGTTGTTCATGTCAACCGGAGGTAAAACATCAATGCAGTGTTTTGCATAACTCCCTGGATAAAAATCACTAATTCTTTTGTCTTTACAGATTTAACCCGGAATCCATTTCTATTTCCGGGTATTTGTCCATGGATGGTAGACCAACAGTCCATGTCGCAATGGAAAAATCGAATATCTTTCGTAATTATTCAGCATTACTCCGGGCTTTATGTCATTCCCACGAGGCAATAATGTCAATTAGTTAAGCTCTGCCATCGTCATCCTGAGGATGGACGACGAAGTGTCTTTCAAAGTCAAAAGCAATTGATGTTGTTTAACATCGTATAAAGCTAAGTACAAACAACCTGAGGCGTATTCATGTAATCAAGTTATTTCCGAATGTCGCTTGGGCTTCATTGAGATTCTTCCGGTCGCCTTAGACTCCCATCAGAATGGCAAACAGGTTATGCATTATTATGCTGAATAGTTAGTACATTTCCCAATTTGTTACTGACGTTACCCTACATTATTTAACCCGGACTTAATCCGGGGTCCATTGATATTCCAATCTGTTTTCCAAATCAAGCCCAGAAAAACACTTCAAGCAAATCTTTCGGTTTATTTTCGAATTGTGACACGGTCTTTATGTCCGGCATGATGTATATCTCTTTCATAACTGAAGAAAAAAGTGATACAATCGATCTTAATAAAATGAAGTTCCATAGAAGCATTTTATCCAGTTTTAATTGATATATGTGTTTTCAGATCCTTTGGTGGCAACACATTGTCATTAGTTGCAAAAATTTGCCGGCTTACCGGCATACGTAACTCAGGATGACATCAGGAAGGATATTCTAAAACGATTGTCCTGGATTATGAGTAAAAACAGGTAGTCAATTACTAACAATACCTTTATGATTTATCGAATTCAAAAAAATGATCAAACTGTATAACTGGGCAAAAAACCAATCTAATTGCTATGTTAAATCAAGTTTTAACATGCCTTCTGTCTTAATTCTTTGATTTAGTCTCCGGATAAAAAACCTTATGACCATGCATTCAGATAATAAAAAATATGCTACTGTTGACGATATATGCCAGGAATCATGTGTTCACACAAAAACCGTCAACAAAGTCAAGCAGAAAATGGCCTCCACAGATCGACTATTTGATTTGGCAGATCTTTTCAAAGCACTTGGCGACAACACAAGAATCCGACTTCTTAATGCATTAATGCATTCCGAACTCTGCGTCTGCGATCTGGTTGATATTATCGGAATGACCCAATCGGCCGTTTCCCATCAATTACGCGTTTTACGATCTGCAAAGATCGTAAAGCATAGAAAAGAAGGGAAAAACGTTTACTACAGTTTGGACGATGACCACATCCGTCAGTTGCTTGACGATGGACTGGAGCATGTGAGTGAAGCATAGATATGTTTTCGAATCGCCAGCATCAACTCAAAGACACTATTATCAAAGATACTGTTGATATCCAAATCAATCACCCAATCATACTGCCATCACCTTTTTCGAGCTGACTCCACAGCATTTAATACCGAATTGCGAAGGCGGTACTATTTTGATATTTTCTTTTCTCCAGGTAATCAGCAATATTTCTTGTTTTTGGCCATGAGAGATCCCTCGTCATACCTTCTCAGAATGACAGGAAATTTGCTTACAGACCGACCGACAATCCATGGTCATTGTAACAAATTAAAATCCCTAAAAGTAAATTATTTTCCAACAACTATTTTTCTGATTACCAGCCATACTAAATATTAAAACTAAGTCTCCGCTGGAACCTTTATCAAAACAAAAATCATATTTATCGGTTTTTTCCTCTTTTGACGATGAATTTCGAAGTACCCCCAGGTTTGAGATTCAGAGTGTGGTCGGCAAGGAAAAACTTTGTGGCAATTTTAACTATACGCTTAACATCAGCACCAAAAATCGACTTACAGAAAGTGAATTTGATGAACTTATTGGTGGAGGCCTGACAGTTTGTTTTGGATTTCTGGATAGATCTAAAAAACCAAAACAACGATATATCAACGGCATAGTATACAGTTTGGAAGAGTTGGGAATGAGTCGTTTTCCCCTGGTTCCTCAAATTTGGAGATATAAAATTGAAATATCTTCCTGGATGAATCGGTTGCATGCGGCCAAAGAATGTCGGATTTTCCAAAATAACAGCAATACAGCAATCAGTATTGTTACCGATTTATTGGATGAATTGGGTTGCAGCTGTTTCAGAAATGAAACCAAAAGATCCTATCCTAAACGGGAATATGTGACCATGTATATGTATAATGAATCCTATTATGATTTTATTGTGAGACTTCTCCAGTCACTTCCATCTCAGTGGGCACAACGCGGTTGATCGTCTCGGCTAAATCGATGCGACGACAAAACGCAGCAATGATAGGCAGGTGGTCTGCTCGGGTAATTTGCATATGATCCAGAACTTCTCCTATTTCAGTCACCTCATCCTCCTGGATTGCTATTTGAGTATTTCAAACGTTGCCGGAGACACCCGATGCACAAGTATTCCCTGTTTTGCTTTTTTAGCTAAAGCGCTGGATAGGGAATCCCGATCCGTCACACGACCATACTGATTTCTCAGTATCTCCACCAATTCATCGACATGCACGGGACGTTGCTCGTTTGTAAGTATCTTTACGCAAAAATCGATTAATGACTTACGTCTTCTTCCTCTTTGCCGAACTGGGCTGACTTCAGGATCTTCTTTACCAAGCGCTTGACGAATACCTCTCAACTGTAGTTCCAAAACCGTTTCTAATGTTTCAAGAACGACCTTTTTTTGTTGATCTTCCATAGGGCTCCATTTTTTTATTGACGTCTGTATGAAAATGTATGACCGTTTATATACAGACGTTCATAAGAAAAGGCAAGTTGTTTTTGAAAAAAAGTGCATCGACGGCGAAAAAACCGAGTTTGGTCAACAATAGCAGTGAGTGATGTTAAGGACTGTGAGAGCAGGAACACTGCTTGAATGCAATAATGGAAAAGGGATGAGATTGTTTGCTGATTGTGTATATATGAAAGGGCGACTGAAAAAATCTATTTTAGGCGATCAATAGTGTGGGCAAAGTGCGCTTTGTTTCATCATTTTCCGCCATTTTCTTCACTTTCCAACACTTAATAACTCGGACTTTTAGTCAACCTTCCCATGATGGACGAAAAATGACTTGACGCCAGAAAAGCGAATTCTTATCATTTCATCCATCTCTTACGCAGGGAGCTGTATGTATAGAGGATTGCTATATACATACAGTTTGTTCTACATTCATTGGCGATTCTCTACTTTTGGCGACGGAATGTTTTTTATTAAACGATTTCGAATAAAAAAGCCCCATGCCAAAAGGCACAGTACAGCCAGGCTGCCAATGCTCCAAATAATGTGTCCGGTAGGCGAAAATATGACGACCAAAGCCGCGGTTCCAAAAGCGAATCGTTCAACCAGTGTCAATTTACCACCCAGATAACCTATTACGGCGATTGTCCAAGCGCCCGTGCCAATAAGCAGACTTATACACCCCAAGCCGATGCGGGCAACGCTTCCCTCGCCTAACAGTGAAGGATCGAAGGCGAAGGCGAATGGGATAAAAAACGACACTAGGCTCATGGAAAAAGCGATTAAACTGGTTTTCATCGTGTTGGCTTTAGCCATACCCGCCGCTGTATACGAGGCTAAAGCCACTGGTGGCGTGATCATGGAAAGCACGCAAAAGTACATCACGAAAAAATGCGCTGAAAGTTCCGGGATACCCAGGTCCATCAAAGCGGGCACAAAGAGTATCGCTCCGATTATGTATGCCGCTACAGTCGGGAGACCCATACCCATTATAATACAGCCGATGATGATAAAGATCATCGCTCCAATCAATGTGCCGCCACTGATCTCGATCAGGTTTGTGGAAAACTTCAATGCCAGGTCACTTTGAATCGCGACGGATATGATCATACCGATAGCCGCGATCGGAACGGCTACACTGGCCGCTTGCGCGGTAGAATCGAGCGCGCCTTTCAAGAAAGTGTTCAGTTCGGTTTTAAATTGTCTTCCACCCCGTGCGCTTCGCGTGACACGTATCGCGCCTTCCACAATGAGAATGGCGATACAAGAGGCGATGCCGACCACCGCCGCGTAAGTAGCTGAGTATCCAGCGACAAGCACGAATACCAAAATCACCGGCGGCAGTAGCAAATAAACACGGGGAAGGATCGGTAGACGATTTAAGTCTTTTCCCGCCGGCATAGTGCCAATACCGGTGCGTCGGGAAAAGAGGTCCATGCCGAGGAAAATCGCCAAATAGAATCCCAAGGCTGGAATAATACCCGCTAAGGCGATCCGTTGATAATTGACTTGAAGAAGCTCCGCCATTACAAACGCCGAAATCCCCATGATTGGTGGCATTAACTGTCCACCCGTCGAAGCCACAGCTTCCGTGGCGCCCGCTCGTTCAGGACTCAAACCGGAACGTCGCATTAGCGGAATCGTGAATACACCGGTGGCGGCGACATTGGCCACGGCGCTGCCGCTGATACTGCCCATCAAACTGGAAGCGACCACCGCAGCTTTCGCGGCTCCGCCTTTTTGCTTACCCGTTATCGACAGACCAATATCAATAAATAGCTGACTCCCCCCAATGACAGAAAAAAAGGCGCCAAACGCGACAAAATAAAATATGAATTGGATGGATGTTTCCGTGGTCACCCCCAGAATACCGTTGGCTGTCATACTGAAGTTTTCCACTAACTCACTCAGATTAAAGCCGCTGAAACCCAGCCAACCCGGGAAAAAAGAACCAGCGAAGGCGTAAATCAGAAAAGCGATCAGAACACCCAAAAGCGACCAGCCAACCACGCGGCGCACACACTCCATCATGATTAGTACGACGACTATCCCGAAAACCACGTCTCGAGTCAGGATTTCGTCAACACCTTCCATACGCTCGGTTAGCCTGACGGCTGATTCCATAAAGTAATAGACTGTAGCCGCGATCCCAACCAATAACGCAAGATCGAGGAACCCACAAATCTTATCGTTTAGTCGCTTGAGTTTGAGAGGAGACCAAATGATCACCAACGCCATAGCCAGGAGTACATGCAAGGGTCTTTGGATCATCGGTAACATTGGATAATAGATGATATAGATTTGTCCAGCCAGCCAAACCAAACCCAATATTAAGCGGGCGGTTGTCCTCCAGTTCGCTTGATTCATGAATAGCTCCAAATTTTGAGTGCTTAAATAAAGAGTTCGGCGAACACCATTGATCCGCCGAACTCTTTATTTATTTCATTATTTCATCCATCCCTTTTCTTTATAGTAACGCGCTGCCCCCGGATGTAGAGGGATCCCAACGTTCTCGGGTTTCCACGCTTCCTCCGGCGCGAAGGCAGCCCATGCTTTATGCGCAGCGACCATGGCTTCTTTATTCTCGCAAAGTGTTTTGGTGATCAGGTAGGCGATCTCATCCGAGATGTTCTTGTTCGCGATCAGAACCGTACCCAAATCTACCGCCATAGTAGGGCCACTCTGACCTTTGAACCATTTAGGAAACGATCGCGGGTTGAGCCCCTGCTTCGACAGTTTTTTCAGTACGCCATCAGGCAAGTCCAAAAACCTGACATCGCTGGTGAGCGTTGTTTCGGTTAACGCCGGGTGTCCTTTAATCGCGGTTTCAAAATATAGATCCGCCCGTCCATCACGCATTAGGGAGGGTATCTGACCGGCTCCTACCTGGATGATCTTACCACCATTGGCTTCAATCTTATCACGGCTGGTACCCATAGCTTCCAATATCATGTCAGCTACTACGGGAACCGAGCTGCCGGCTGGTTTCATCACTATTCTTACCGGTTTGCCTGACAACAACACCTTTTCCAATGTGTCACTTCCGGTTTTTTTGATGTACTCGTTCCGCGCGATCGCCGTAACCCACACCGAATTCAGATTACCCACCAAAGCCCTGACGTCAGTATACGTCTTGTCTTTGTATACATCGGAATTACCCTGATAAGCCCATACCACCGTCGCGACGTTCGATAAACCGATTTTTTCAGCGTCGTTATTTACTGAAATCGGGTTCCCAACGCCACCACCCTTCGGCACTACCTCAGCTTTGGTGCCCGCCGGTAAAACATCGTTTAAAAGTTTGGTCAAGGTAGCCCCGAACACATACCAGGATGACCCCAACCGCATAGCTTGAATCTTAAGGTTCATGGCGTAGGCTTGGCTTGAAAAAAGGGTTATCGTAATCAGCAAGGTAACAATAAGCGTTACCCATTTTTTTGCCATGTTTTTTATCGACATCTCTCTTCCTCCATTGTGATTCGTTCATCTGGTTGAATTCACTTTAAAAAGATGGAACTTTCCATTACTTACCGCGCGAGCCCTGCTTTTTTAACCGCTTCCTCAATCGCTTGGTGAGTATTCCCACTGGGCCAGTCAATCGGCGGACGAACCGTGGTAGAATTCATCCGTCCCGCGAGGTTCATAGCCAGTTTCATACGAGCGTGGGCTTCGCTGCTGGGTTCTCCTTTGGAATAGACAACATCTTTTAGAACATTGATCCAGTTTTGAATCTCTATGGCTTTCTTGAGGTCACCCGCCTGAACCGCAGTCCATAAAGCGCAAATACGGTCGGGGATAAACGAGGCGAATCCAACCAGAGCCCCGTCAACTCCCTGTACCATAGTAGCCAATAAATACTCGTCATGACAGGTTACGATGGTGGCTTTCGGATCGCTCGCGCGGATCGCCGCGATATCACGAGCGTATTTGGACATCTCGCGCGTGCCGATCTTGAATGTGGTGACTTGTGGAATCTGGCCAAGTTCACCCAATAAAGCGGACGAATAGGAAGATTTTGTCCAGGCCGGATAAATGTGCACCACCAGGTTGATGTTAACAGCTTCTCCGATAGCGCTGAAATACCGCACTACATGCTCGGGACGCATACCAAAACGCAGCCAAATGTGAGGGGGCATGACTAAAAGTCCTTTAGCTCCCGCTTCTTTCGCCATTTGGGCGTGTTCTATCGCCTCGGGGATGCTCTCGCAATTAATTCCCGAAATTATGGGCAGCTTCTCCCCCACCTCATCAGCCACAATACGAGTAACCTCAGCCCTCTCTTTTGGGGATAACGCGAATACTTCTCCCGTGTGGCCGTTTGTCACCAACGCGCCAATGCCTTCATATCCGGCTAGCCAACTGGCGAATCTCCGCAACTCAAACTCGTCAATACTATAGTCCGGTTTAAATGGTACCTGCATAGCAGGAAGAATTCCTTTGAAAGGTGTGACTAATGCCATTCTTTCTCCTTTTTATTAAATATCTCGCAAACACATTATAATTTGGAAACAGCTCCGATCTCCGCAGCTCCCGATGATTGAATGGCCTTTCCCAAATTCTCGGCCGCTTTGCGAACCGGATCGACCATTCGACTAATAAATTCCTCAACACTGTGACTTGTGGCGGGACAAGCGACGCTCAGCGCGGCTACTGCTTGGCCATCAACATCCAGAACAGGTACAGCTAACACTCTTAAGCCCATAATCACGCCAGGGTCAGCCACGGCGTATCCCCGCTGGCGAACAATGTCTAAACACGCTTCAACTTCCTCGATCGTCGTGGGTGTACTGGGAGTGATTTTAACAGGTTCGGAAAGACGTAATACTTCTCGTACTTTTACTCTGGGTAGGAAAGATAAAACCGCGTGGCCAATAGCGGTGTAATAGGCCGGCAATCGCGTTCCAATCCGAATATCTACACCCATCCGTGTCAATCCGGCTTGCACACGTTCCAGATAAACCATTTCAAATCCCTCCAACGCGGCGAGACTGGCGGCTTCGCTAGTCTCACCCACCAATGAGCGAAGGATCGGCCGAGCCAATGTTCGTAGTTCGGTCCGGGCTATGGCAGAAAATCCGAGGTCCAGTACCTTTAATGTCAATGTGTACCGCCTACTATCTGGTATCTTTCGCAAATAACCCAAACTCACCAGAGTGTTTACCATGCGGAATGTCGTACCCGCGTCCAATCCTGTCCGATGGGCGATTTCCGAGAGTGTGAATTGTGTTTCGGTGGCGGTAAAAGTCTCCAAAATTTTAAAACCTTTGGCCAATGACAGAACTTTTTGTTTGTTTGGGTCACTCATCTTTTTTTATTCGAAATGATTGTGGCGTTAAAAGACGAAATATCATTGGGTTCACAGGGAAATTGGGAATTGATTGATCTCTTTTTTCGGATAGCGAAATTTTTTTCGCATTTTGATGGTTCGAACCTACCAGCGTTCTGATTGCTTGTCAACTGTATTTTCTAATAAGTGTAATGAACTTACGCTATCAGATAGTTACGTTTGTTTCTTGATGATCACTTTCGCCCTGGTTTCGTTAAACCATGTCATTTCATTGGTCAAATCCTTTTCCTCTCTCATCGGATTAACCTCAATGTGAAAGTTCATGATTAGTCAATATCGACATTGTCGATAACGTTTGGCGTAACACGCTCTGAAACGTCCTATTAGCTCTTTAATTATTTATGTCTTTGTAATTCATTGTTTCAGGATAAGTAAATTACTTTCGAGAGAGCCTAAGAAGTCCGCCTTGCGGAATATTCTGGATAGACATTACGTGGATTTTGAGAGGGATTATAGCGAGAAATTTGAGAAAAAATACGGATACTTCAGACCTGTAATTGGAGAAGTGGTTCACGCCTATATGAGATGTGGCGATCTGAAAGATGGTTTCGCCAGAGTCAGATGCCCAAAATGTGGTCATGAGTGCTTGCTTCAATTTTCCTGTAAGGTTCGCTGTTTTTGCCCATCATGTCAGGCGAAACGGGTTGTGATATTTGGCCATCATTTGAAAGAGAACGTGTTTTACCCTGTTCCTCACTGGCAGTACGTTTTCAGTCTTCCCAAAATGTTAAGGATTTACTTCAAACACCACCGGACATTGCTTACCGGTTTATGTCATAGCGCTTACAAGTGATAGTGATTTGCTTTTCAGGGAAGTGAGTAGATGACCAATTTTCAATAATTTTTGGTCAATTTAGTATGAAATTTAGCCTAATTTGGACTTGGTTTTAACTGAAAAACGCGATGATCGGAAGTAAGTCAATCTGAACTGAAAATTTTTAGTTGAGTTTTTTATAATCAGATGATGGATTTACGAGTCTAACAGTAAAAAGAGAACATGTGATCATTATGCCAATGAATTACGTGAAAAATTAGTTAATTAAAAGATCGATACACGGATAGCGTGAAGGGAGAATTTGCGGGGTGTTACTCGATATTTTAAAAGCTAAAAAAGCTAAAAAAGCTAAAAAAGCTAAAAAAGCTAAAAAAGCTAAAAAAGCTAAAAAAGCTAAAAAAGCTAAAAAAGCTAAAAAAGCTAAAAAAGCTAAAAAAGCTAAAGATGGTGGTCGTTTCGTCGACTATTTCGTTGAACTAACCGTCATCAATGGACTCGTAAGTAATTTCTTCATTCCGAGGTGGTCCGCGGGGATTGTCCTCATTCCAGAGCCCTAAGTGGTACAGGATTTTCTTGACGACTAAAAACTGGGTTATGAATGCGATGATACGCATTTCAGAGCCGCAATAGGGGCATTCCAAAGGATCAATTTCATAGATTTTTTGGATGCATTGGCGCCAGGTTAAGCTAGGGGGATCCTTTGGGGAAGATGATTGGATATGTCAATGATCTCAAGCGCGTCAATAGAATCCGATTTCGCGGAGTCCGTTTTTCGTTGTTTCCTTTTTTTCCTTTCTCCACGCGCCTTAGTGGAGTAATGACCGAAATAACGAATCATCTGAAAGGTCAGTCCTAGAGTGTCGCATTTTGAAAAACCCATTCCCACAGTTTTTGGGAGGGTTCGTTATTATTGGAGAATTGTACTTTTTTAGGGTTTTTGGGGGACTAATTTTTTTAGAAAATTGGTTTTGAATCGCTTCTACAGCCAGTAAATTCAGTTTACCAATGGGTTTTCAGTATAAAATGATTTAATATTTCATAAACATACAAAATGCGACACCCTAGGTCAGTCCTGACTTTCCGCCATATAATGTGAGAAATATTCAAACAAAATGATAATTTACTTTCAAATAATCTGAAGATAACTTCTTTATCTCACAGTACCGTTTCAAATAGTCTGATAA
>JBFFHJ010000106.1:0-23432 GCA_041556995.1 bacterium
GTATAGGATTATATGGAGTGACCGATAAAACGGCGGATCTGTTCCAATAGAAAATCCGGGTGGTTGCACAATCCTGGAATGTACACGGAATCGGTCATTCCATATAATCCCTGTTGAACGGGCTAGATCGATTGTTTGTCTGTTATGGATATAGTAAGGCTTTTTTGAGGATCTGTAAAAATATTTCTGAGGGAATCAGAGCGAAATGCTGATAATTTTGAGTATGCAAAGGGTTTAAGTGATGATTTTTTATAAAAAATGGAAAACGATGTTCAGTTGTTTTTTCGATTGAGCGATGTTTGGGCGCACTTATCCATTGATAAAAATCATCGCTGTTAAATAGTTGGAAAAATACCGGGTTAATTCTTATAAAACCTTAAACTACCGGCCTTGGCTTCCCCCGTGCAAAAAAGGGATATGTTTGATAAATCCCATCAAATTCATCGATCTTTTTAAGTGTTCCAATCTTACATTTACGGCACAGGGTAATGTCGATCCCTGTCAGATCCAACATTAATTGTGCGGTAGACTTCTTTTTATTCGGTTTGGACGATGATGGATCAGCGCCAACGGCCAATCGAATCTGTTGAAGTGTATTCTTTTTGCAATTTTTTAATGGGCTTATAGTCACTCTTATGCGGTATTGTGGGCATAAAGATTGCTGACCGAGGATCGAAAGCAATCGCTCCAACCTTTTTTTCACATTCAGAAAACCGAATCTTTTTTAAATAACCCTAAAAATGGTGACCTAAAGGGTTATTGTTTTGATAACGCTGCTGAATTGAGTTCATTAATAACAGTTAAAAGAGAAAACTTCGACGTTATTGAAGAGATTTTCATTTACCAAAGTATTTGCTCCGGAAATTGACCCCTCACCTAAATGAGTCAAACGAAGACTTGACACAACCTTTAATGGGTGCCCCTCATCCCTCACTCCCCTCACCTATGAGATTTACAAAGGAAGAAGCTAGACTTAAAAAAAATATAGTTTTTTATCAAACATTTATCAATAGTAATAACACCGAAGTCAACGCAGATAAACATTTTGATCCAGCTTGGAAAAATCAATAACCTCCTATTTTCATTTGTAAAAAAAACATGTATTCTCTTTTTTTGGCCATTTTTAAGGAGAAGGTATGAAAAGATTATTGATTGTAGTATTAATAAATTTGCTGGCTTTTTCAGTATTTGCTGAAAAATGCTACCTTGTTGTCGTAAAATCCGGCAGTCAAAACACTGAGATGCTTACATCCATGGGTGTAAGTTTCGTTTCTAAACATATTCAACCTGTCCAACCCTCGCCTGAATCCGGTTTTTCAACAAAGGAGTGCTATTATGATTTAAGCCTTGTAGAAACAAGAGCTGGTTTTTTTGTTACTATAACCGGAAAAAACTTTAATGGATTTGGTTCTTCAGAAAAAATGGGGATAAAAGGTGTGGAAGAGGCTATTATCAATGCCTTAGTAAAGAAAAAGAAAAATGATGAATCTGAAGTTTTTTCTCCTGTAGCAGATATAAAAGTAAATGAAGACGAAGACATTCTAAAATATCTCCCTTTAAAAAAATTAATCGAGATTTCTGATTTTAAAATGTATAACTTGCGATCACTTAGTATACATCCAGGCAATAAATATATTGGAGTTTGTTTAAAAGATAGAGGGGTTGTTTATGATTTTATGGAAGATGAGATAAAGCTATCAACGCAAAATACATGTAGTTCGTCTGCTTTTCACCCAGGTGGCGAGATTGTGGCTTTTACAGAGAAAAATAACTTAGTGCTTTATTCTCTAAAATCAAAAAAGAAATACAATAATTACAACAGAATTTTGAGCAATCATATGAGCAGGAGCACTATATCATTTGTTGCTTTTTCTAGGGCTGGAGATTTTTTGGCATGGAGCACAACGGGAAAAACAAAATTACTAAACTTAAAAAGAGGGAAAATTCGCACATTCAATAATGCTTATGATCAATATAGCCTTACTTTCACACATAATTCAAAAGGATATTTAACGCTTAAAGATAAGTGGGCGGAGATTGTAAATCCCAAAAATGGAATATTGATCAAAAAAATAAACTACAACGGCCAGCGGGTAAACTATGGATCTATTTCGAAAAACAACGATTATGTAGCTTTTCGAAAGACATTTGGTAGTGGGACGGTATATTCAACAAAAGATAAAAATCATCTAACGTTAGGAAGAAAGGAATATGAAGGTTTGCTTTTTCATCCACTAATTAATAGGGTTCTTGTGAAAATTGAAAGTGACCGTATTGTGTACTGGGATATAGAATCATTTGCCGAAATAAAGTCCGTCGCAACGCTAAGCAAGAACCAGTTCCCTGTACTTTCTTATGATGGAAGCACTCTTGCAGCGACTTATTTTGTTGAAAGTGATCAGATCATTGTGATTTATAAAACAGAACAACAATTAGAATAATTACTCAATATTTTAAACGGAGTCAATCATTCCGGTTTTAGAAAAGCACCTTTCAAAAAAATGACTGCAAAGCAGGTAATTGAGGAAATAAAGAGAAATAATGCAAAATTGAGACAGTGCAATCTTATGCTCGATGAGATGTTTGAAGCTACCAAGTAAGATGACGATAAACAACAACAATCCCCTCTTTGGGGATGGTTGAGTCTAGTAGTCCCAAATTATCCAAATCTCAATTGACGTTGCTGGTGCTTCTTACTCACGCCAGTCATACACTTTTTTCTTCCTGTCATACCACACAGCCTATCCAATATTAACCAACGTCTCATTGATATTAACTCAATCGGCCCAAATAGTAGCAACAATCCGAAAATATTTCCCGCGATCAATGTTCCACAATTCGATATCGAACTCAAACAATTCATAGTGGAAAGCTTAACTATATCTGAGGGGTGTAACAGTTAAGCTGCTATTTATAGTCAGGAATAACTGCAAACTATAACGAAAGACCGGTGAATAAACTGATCAATTTTCTTGATAATCATCCCGTTTAAAATGGAAAAGATAGTTATCCATGCACAGATTGCGGAGACAACCCAGCTTAACTGTACCCCCTTTTTTCAATGAGGCAGTTTAACTGTTACTCCTCACCAAAATCATATTTTTTGAACTCTAAAATTATAAGGAATTATTTGACTTGACACATACAACGAAGGTCGTTATATTTTAACTTCGAACAAATTAACACGCTTTGGAGAAACAATGACAAACGACAAAGTAGAAACCGAACAGATTGATAATTTTAATACGGCTTTCCATAAGCTTTGGTTTAAGATTATGACCAGCAGACCGGAATCAAAATCTAAAAAGCTTAAAGGACTGACCTTTTCAGATATTCATGTTATTAGTATGGCATATGAAGAACCTGGTATCATTCTCAAAGATATCAGGGAAAAACTTAGACTCCCACAAACTACTTTGAGCAGCATTGTGGCCAAACTGGAAAAAGGGGGATTTCTTCAAAGGGTTATTAATCCCAGAGATTACAGATCGTTTTCTCTTAAACTTACAACCAAAGGAAAAGAAATGATAAAAGCTCATATGAAATTGGATTACGAACAGAATCGTCATATTTTGGAATCACTTGAAGCAGGTGAAAGACAGGAATTTATCAGGTTGTTTACCAAGGTGGCTGATAAATTCAATTTCTGATTCAAGTGATACCGGGTGAGAAACTGTTTTTTTAATAACAGTGTTACCAGATGAATTTTTTTTGCATATTTGCAACGAACTCAGTATATACCTTTAATCAAACATAACCTATTTCAATATATACGGAGTATGTATTATTTATTTTGAGGTTTTTCTTAAATAACCTTCATGGCAATCCATTTGTCACAGCAAATATCAAAGAATTTATCATTACAACAAGTTATGGCCAATGCTCAAGCAGTCAATGCACATAACAATATAATAAATTAATAAAATGGAGAAATATAATGAATAAAACAATAGTCGTAAATCAAGATAAATGTTCAGCATGTGGTGATTGTCAGGACGTATGTCCGCAAAATATATTAAAAATCAGGAATGTAACTTCAGATGAAAAACAGAACATGAGCTTTTTTCAACGGATGGACTGCTTATATCATAAAAACAGAAAACTAGAGGTGATTGACCAGGTGAAATGTATAGGATGTGGATTATGCCTGAAAGCCTGCAAGCACAAAGCCATCTCCCTGGAAGAACTTAAAGGAACCATACTCTTTAAACCGTTGCAGGAAGTATCTTAATGCAGAAATCTACAAATTGTTGAAATTTATGATGTAATAATTTTTATAAAAGGAATTGTCATTTTTTCAAAATGACAATTGATAGTAACCTCTTTATTTAAATGGATAATATATGATGAAAAAAATATTTACTTTTCCACCTTTTTACATTTTTAGCTCTATCATGCTGAATTTATTGTTTTATTTTATTCTTCCAGAATTCAATTGCATTCCTTTTCCTTATAATATTATTGGAATAATAGCCCTTATTTGCGGATTTTATATATCAAAGAGAAGTTCAAATATTTTCAATAAAAACAAAACGACTTTTCGGTTAGAAGAACCATCTGCATTTGTCCAAAGTGATTTTTACAAAATCAGTAGAAATCCAATGTATTTTGGTTTCCTGATTTTTATTTCTGGACAGGCATTTTTTATGGGTAACTTAATCTCATTAATTACCCCTGTATTGTTTTTTCTTTTCATAAATTATTTATGCATTCCGCCTGAAGAAATTATAATGGAAAAAACCTTTGGAAATAAGTATCTCGAATATAAACAGAAAGTAAGACGTTGGTTATAAAAACAATGCCAATGTGGAGAGACTCTCTTCCCTTAAAAAAACAGATCATTTTACAATAGAATGTCTCTCTGCCAACGGTTGATTTTATATAATATGTATATTGGAGAGATACACTTCACCGGAAACCATATCCTATAATAAAAAAAGAAGGCGTATGACATGAGCCATAATGATAAAGATAAAATGATACCATCAAAAAAAATCCGAACCTATTGTGCTCAGTGTTGGAGCAATTGTCCAACTGTGGCACACATTGAAAATGGTAGATTCACCAGGGTGACGTCCGATAAGGAGCATAAGTTTTACAGACCGCTTTGCCCTAAAGGACTGGCCGGGCCGGAAATGGTTTATAACAATGCCAGACTTAAGTATCCCCTTAAGCGTACCAGCCCTAAGGGTGCGGCTGATCCCGGTTGGAAGCGCATAAGCTGGGAGGAAGCATTGGATACTGTGGCTGATAAAATGAAAAACATTAAAGCCCGATATGGAGCAGAGGCATTTGTTTTTTCACAGACCAATGTTTCCTCACCATTGTGGGAGATCACATCATTCATAAGGCGGTTATCCAACATCTACGGTACACCCAATCATATGACTACAACCCACATATGCAACTGGCATAGAGATAGTGGGTCGGCTTTCACCTTTGGCAAACCCGGAGATGCCTTTGCGGCAGGTTGGCCGGATTTCAAAAACAGTAATTGCATTCTCATTTGGGGCCATAATCCCAATACCACATCAAATGCTTTCGACGGGCAAATCAGAGCAGCACGGAAGAATGGAGCGAAGGTAATTGTTGTTGACCCACGGTTAACAGATATTGCGGCCAGAGCGGACCTGTGGTTGCAAGTTAAACCGGGAACGGATGGTGCCCTGTCTTTGGGCATGATTCATCTTATGCTGAAGTATAGACTATTTGATGATCGGTTTATACGAAACTGGACCAATGCCCCTTTATTGGTAAGGAGCGATACGGGAGATCTGCTTCGGGTTTTTTCCGTTGATTCTTCTGAAAAGAACCAGGATGTATTTTACTTAATAAACTCTGAGAACGATATGCTCGTTCCCTACACGCCCGGATCAAAGGTTGATTTCACTCCATGCATTGAAGGCGAAGCCAATATCAGACTTGCCGACGATACACGTGTTGAATACAAAACAGTTTTTACTTTACTAAAAGAATCAGTGGCAATGTATACGCCTGAATTTGTCGAACAGCACACATCTGTTCCCATTGAACTTTTGGAAAAAACAGTTCGCATGGTTGCCGGAAACAGTCCGGCATGCTGGTTTTCATTCAACGGTGTGGAACAAAACCTGAATGCCACTCAAACAAATCGAGCCATATGCACTTTCTATGCTCTTACCGGAGACTATGACAGAAAGGGTGGCAATACAATACAGTCTCCTATTCCCCATATGGCCTTTCCTTTCGGTTTTGAGTTTGTCACTTCGGAAATGCGTAGAAAGAATATAGGCATCTCCAAACATCCTCTTGGACCAGCGAGTTACCTTATGTCTGTTCCGTCCTACCTGATATGCAAAGCCATTGAAAAAGCAGATCCGTACCCGGTTAAAGGACTGATGGTCTTTGGCGCAAATACGGTTTCCGCCAATCCAGACAGCAAGATGATAGCAAATTCATTGAAGAAACTGGATTTTCAGGTTCATGTTGATCTCAGTATTAATCCAACGGCAAAATTTGCTGACATCATCCTGCCTTCAGCCAGTTTTTGGGAAACAGGTCGTATCGGCTATCCACTCGAATTTCAGGATAACAAATGGGTACTGCAATGGCGTGAACCGGTGGCAACGCCACGCGGTGAAAGCAAAGACGAGTTGTGGATCATTTTTGAACTTGCAAAACGACTCGGATTTGCTGATAAATTCTGGAATGGAAGCATTGAAGCCGCTTTTGAAGCGATGCTTGAGCCCACCAAAATTAAACTGAAAGACCTGAAAAAAGCTGATGGAGGCATATTTATACAGGGGTCGTGTGAGTATCAAAAATACAAAAAAAAGGGTTTTGATAGTATGTCCGGTCGTATAGAACTATTCTCGCAACATCTGAAGGATATAGGGCAATCGCCTGTACCGGAATGGAAAAACCCCTATGAAATTTTCCAAAAGGCCGGAATCGACAAAAACAGTTATCCTTATATTCTCATCAATTCTAAATTACGCAGGTATTGTCAATCTCAGCATCGGGGCATACCATCCTTAAGAAAACATCACCCACATCCGTTTATCGAAATCAACCGTGAAAAAGCAGAAGAGATCGGCATCACAGAAGGAGAGTCAATAATATTGGAAACTGTCAACGGTAAAATCACATTACAGGCCATGCTGGTTGATGGTATTGCACCGGATGTCGTTTGCACTCAGCATGGATGGTGGCAAGCGTGCACAGAACTAGGCTTACCCGGACATGATATTTACTCCCATAAAGGTCCGAATGTTAACCTCTTGTATAAGAATGATTTTACTGACCCGATAAGTGGATCTGTGCACATGCGGGGCTTTCCTTGTAACATTAGAAAGAAATCATCTGATTAAAGGGATAAAAAAACCTTTATAAGGCTTCAAAATGGAAACCCATAAATTATGGAGTGCTCATTTTTTAATCAGATTCTTGAACCAATGGCCGAAGGTCTTTTCCCCCCTGGATGACCAAGGACATAGTACTTCCTGGAACAAGTTCATGGAAAAAACCAGTGGATATACAGTCCGGGGAAGCCGTGGACAAAAGCTGTAATCTCATCGAGTGCAGTCTATGTTTTTTTATCGAATTGCTAAAAAACCACCGGACTTTCACCTCCTCACTACTGGTGGATAATCTTGTGTTATTTTCAGTGCGTCTTAAAATCCCCGGCATCCGAAATTGAATTTTCGGAGCTATATATCAACTTTCAGGATGTACGTTCTCTGTTGCGAGTCTCGCAAATTCAGTCCCTGCAACCTGCAAATTTTTATGCAATGACATGCAATGACATGCAATGAGGTGCAATATACTTTCCGATTTTTTGGAGATAGTATTGTTACCAAATTAGACTCGAAAAAAAATTATTTTTTCAAATACATCAGGGCTTAATTCATCTATCCGGAAGTAGACCAATTTTGTTTAAAGCTGTTTTTTATTTCATAGTTAAACATTATTGAAAACCCCGCTTTAATGTTTAACAACTAAAACAGGGGGAGTTGTTGTTTGGTTTCTTAAATAAAACCTTATTATTTGATTTTAAAATTACAGGTTAAACAAAATACAGAGGAGAACAATCATGAAAAAGAAACTTGCTTCCATTGTAATCGTAGGACTGTTATTTTCATCGGTTGCATTTGCCGACACAGTGAGCATAACTTCCAACACAATATTCTCCACTCCGGGGCATATGCTGACTTCCTCAGAGAACTATGCTTTCCGTGGGACAAAGGACATCGTTTTTACCGTGGCTGGAAAAACCTGCACACTCCGGGGGTCCGCCAGGGGTTCTGTTCCAATGGGCTGTAATTACGCAATCAGCGTTACACCGAATGGCTCCGTCGTCGGTCATTTGACAGCAGGCAACCAGGTTTGCACACAATCCAATCAAATTGAAACCTCCTGTAAGTAATCAACCGACATGCAACCAGCTATACTTTAGACAAGCACGGGGTAGAAATTGAATGAGTGTGCACCAACTCTCAAAATAATCTCCATGATTGCCTGAAGTGCGTTGGTTCGAAGTCGCCGTTTGGCTGAAGGTTTTGAAAGCATCCGTTGCTCTTTGTTAAGAGGCAGTGGATGCTCATATTCCATGTGTTTCAGGAGTAACAGACGAGAATCTCTTATCGTAGTGCGGTAATAATCCACCAGGATGTCAGTATGTTTCCAAATCACCTGTTTTTTAGAAGAATAATTATCAGATTAGACAAAGGAGAACTATGGCCAGAACAACAGACTTACCCAAAGAAAAGATGTTGGCTGTTTATTGGTTAAATTATGAGTTGACGAATACATTCGCCTGTCCATCTCCAAGGAATATTTTATGTTTCAAGCTAAAAGACGGCACCCCTCAGGTGAATGTCGTTAATTTGGTAGGAGCTTCATTCAATGGCACACCTGACAATTTTGATCCACCCTACTTTCAATTTGAACCGTCTTTGTTGAACGTGCTGAACAATGCCGATGTACAGGCGTTGCAAGCTGCCGGTATCAAGGTGGTACTCACAGTAATGGGTAACGGCCGTGAGCCAAACGGTATCGGCTGGTCATCAATACCGGAAAACAAAAACAAGGATTTTTCCGAATGGGTTAACAAAACGATTCTCAGCAAAAACGGTTATGGGCTTGATGGTATCGACATCGACGACGAATATGCCAAGGCTCCGGGGTCAAATAATCAGTTGATTGCAACGGTTAAAAGCATGGACAGTATTTTTCCATCGGAGAAAATCATCTCCAAGGCCTTTTGGCAAGATCTGAACGTGATTGCGGATATAAAAGACTATTTAACGTATGGCAGCACTATGTGCTATGGCTGGGAAACAGCAGAAATAGAAAACAATGTTGATGAATATATAAAAAAGGGGCTTACCAAAGATCAGGTTTGCGCCGGTGTTCAGGCGGGTCCTCCAGAATCGGACTGGATGACAAGCTTACAGACAACGGTTGAACTGAGCCGCTGGACTGTGGAAAAGAAGACAAAAGGAATGATGATATGGTCATTCTCGCAAGATATACAACAATTCACATCCTATCCACAACATGAACGTCCCTATCCTTCCCCGGACGATCACCAGTGGATGAAAGCGATTATTGAAAATATGTGGGGAAAGGACAACTGGGTAGTTAAAAAAAGCTGTATTCATGGTTTATACGTACCGGACGGAAGTTACATGGATAGCTCCAGAGATATTAAAGTAGAATTATCGGGAAAAGCCAAAAACAGGCAGGGGCAAGAGCAAATGTCCGCTATCAATGTTACTGATTTTAACAATGCTGATATTGTCAATGATGATGGAAAACTGACAAAAACAGATACGATTGCCGATGTGAGTTTTCAGGAAAAAATGAAACAACTCAGGATAAAGAAAGGGCTGGGACGTTACGCACCGGAAGGCAGCTACCTGGAATCAACAAATAATGTCAAGTTGACCCTGTCAGCACAATGCAGGACTATCAAGGGGAAATACGTCTCATCCTCGCTGGATATCTCTCAATATCAGGGTGATGGTAAAACAGCCATCAGTAATCTGGACGGGCAGCTAACGCTGGAAAAAATTTAACGGAGATCCACGCTGTAGGCAAACGGCAAACCGGATACCTACGGCATGACAGGTTGGCATATTTGCAGGCAATTGCCAGAGCATTGCATGTCATTACACTAAGGATCGGCGCATAAATAACATTACATATTAAATGATAAATATACCAAAACAAAAACGAATCGCTGGCCGGGCATAACAGGTTTTGATCAATTAAATTTAAATTTGGAATAATTTCCCTTATTTTTTAATTAAATAAGGGGAACTATACCAAATGGATAAAATACTAAAGCGGGATGAATGCATTAAAAAATATTTTAATAGCAATAAGATAACCACAATTGAAGATGTAAAATCGATCATGGGCACAACTTCAACGATGACAGTTTACAGATCCTTATCCAGACTCGGATATATTTCCAGCTATTCACATCGGAGTCGATATTATACGCTTGCAGCAATTCCAGGCTTCGACTAATATGGACTTTGGCCATTACGTTCAGTGATGTTCAGTAAATATGGGAACCTTCTTGAGACTGCCGCATTCATAGTTCGAAACTCGGACCACAGTTTCACCGTCTCTAAGCTGGAGGCGCTGTTGGGAGTTGAGGTCAAGCATTCGCTTTTAAAACTGTTACAACGAGAAAGAGTTACGCGATCCAAAGTAGAAGGGTGTTTGGTATACCTTTCTACAGATTCGAGGGAACGTCGTCGTCAGCCCAATCGAAATGAAAACCTTGTCCTTTTTGGCGTTTCTTCCGCTTGCCTCGTTTTGTCCGGTGCTCCCGAAAGCGTTCTCCATCGACGCAAATCAGAATTTTGAGACCCGTTTTCCGCCAAACCTCCTCCGCATGACATTCGAACCTGACTTTCATAGCCAAGTCGGCGAAGCGACCAGTCAGATTCTGTAAAAGGTGTTGATTCATCCGAATTCTCAGACCGCGCAAAGCATTGGCAGCGACTTCGAACGAAGGACACAAAACGGCCATGGATACGTAAACTTCCACCAGTGCCGGGCTGACTTTATTTAGGATGCCGATCAGTTCAACGCCGAGGTGTCTAAATGCACCCTTTTGTCGTTTCGGCGTTCTTCCGCATTTTCCTTTCGGCTTTGCCTTGAAAAAAACAGGAGACCGAACTTTCCATTTTCGACCCGATTTAAGGCGAATACAGATATCTCGAAATCCTTTGAAACTACAGGCCGTTTTTGCAGCCCATTGTTTCAACGTCTGCCGGAAAGGTGCTCCGGACAAAAGCAGGTTGAGCATGTCGGCAATTTCCAGTTCCGCCATTTGTTGGTGTTTTTCGTATACCTTTCGCTCGTAGTCGGCAAAGCTTTCTGTTCCTATGATTGAAGTTATCGCGTCGGTCACGGCCATTGTTTTTTCCTCTTCGGCTGCGGTCCATCTTGAACTGTTCCAGCTTATTCATCGGTCCCGGTCCGCCGTCTTACACGCGAAGGCTCCAAAAAGTAGACAGCCTGGAACATGTTCGTACCGCCCCAGGATCAGATACTTCATATTCTGTCCGACGGGGCGACCATAGCCGAGGTATTGATATTCCTAAACAAGATAGTTGAAGGCTTTCTCGTATTCAACGGAACTTCTTGCATCGACAACTTTCACAGGTTTGATGTCCGAAAATGTGTACGATACCAATCCGTGGTCCATTTCGACGGGTTCGACTGTTGGAAGCCGCTCCGGGCCAGGGAACTGGCGCGGGGGAAGCATTATCAGATTTACGCGACTCAAGCTTGCGGAGAAGTTCTCGACAACTTTTTTGTGTTATACCCGTTGAGTTGCCTTGTAGTGAACTTGTTATTTAAAAGCATAAAAAAATGACCTATTTGTCATTCTGACAGGAGCCTAAGGCGACCTGAAGAATCTCCATGGAGCCCCAAGCGACATCCGAAAATAACTTGATTATTTGAATGCTATTCAATACCAAATAGATCAGGTTGTTTGTATATATCTTAATGCAATATTAAATGAAATCAATTGCGTTTGATCTTGAAAAATCCTTCGCCGGTCGAAGCTACAAGTTTTGCTTCTCATCCTTTTTGTTTACATCTCCTTGCTTTAATAATGAGTTCTTTATTTGTCAGATGATTCCTCTTTTTTGTGCGTTTATACTTTAAATTGTTCGTTTATCGGAAAATAGTTGTATTCAAAAAAAAGTTCAGATATAAGATATACCCTAGAGTGTTGCTTTTAATTCGTTTTGATATTCAAAGATTGATGCAACTACGATGTAAAACAATGTCATTCTGATGGGAGCCTCGGGCGACCTGAAGAATATTGTTTGTGGTGAGATCGAGATTCTTTGTCGCAAGCTTATTAGGATGACAGTTCTCGGTATAACGACATAGTTACGGCATGAAAATTATCCTTTTGCGACTAGCTAAAATCAACACCCTATATATACTCGATTGGTAGAATCCATATCAATTAATTATTTTATTCTAAGGAAACCAGACTGATAACAAAGAATTAAGCATATCTGGCTATCCTTCAAAAAACTAAATAATGATTCTAACTTTAAAATATTTTAACTCATTTTAGGTATTTTTTTTTAAAGCTTTTTTATTTTTCCCAATGAGGACTAAACATGAATATGGCATATAGTGAGCTGTTAAAAGAGCTTAGCGATAAGCGTATCAAGATTAAGGTTGTCGGTGACAAGTTACAGATTATCGGACCTAAAGATCTTAAATCGATGGCAGTTTATAACCACATTGTTAGGCATAAAAACAATATTATTAATTATATGACCAATGGGATCGGTAGTCAGCCTCATGATGAAACACCCCTTTTGGATGAATACCCTTTATCATTAGCTCAAGAGGAACTGCTCTTTCTCAATGAGCTCATTCCAGACAATTACATGTACAATACACCTATTGCTTCCAGAATTCATGGTAGAGTAAATATACAGCAGTTCAAAGAAGCTATCATTACTTTAGGTTGGAGACACTCTGTTTTACGGACAAAATTTCAGATGCATAAAGGCAATTACAAACAGGTTATCGAGCAAAAACCGGATCATTTTCTGGAAATCGAATCAATAAACAAAAAAAGTGAAGAAGAACTCCTGGTTTTCTTAAACAACAAAGTGTGGAAACCTTTTAACTTAGAAACCGATTCTTTGGTCCGCTATTATCTCTTTTCTGAATCAGAGACCGAACACACCTTATTGATTATAGTTCACCATATTATTATGGATGGAATATCTATTTCTATTCTGTACAAGGAGTTGCAGGAGTTATTAAGAAGAAAAGCCGTCGGAACCGGTTTTTCTTTACCAGCGCAAAATACAAGTTTTTATGATTTTGTACAATGGCAAAATGACTTCCTTTCCAGTTCAAAAGGAGAGAAGCAAAAAGAATACTGGTTGAGAAAAATGTCAGGAGATTTACCGGTTTTAAATTTGCCAACAAAAGACAGTTCACAGAAAGGTCAATTATTAAAAAACCGAAAGGGTGAAATAGTGATCAGCCAAGTTCATAAAAGTCTACTGAATTCTTTGCGCAGATTTGCTCAAAAGGAAACAGTATTCTTGTCTTCAGTTCTGTTAACAGCATACTTTATTCTATTATATAAATATTCTCATCAGGATGACATTATCATTGGGATGCCACTTTCAGGACGACCATCTCCAGACTATGAAGGATTGCTAGGATATTTTGTCAATATGATTGCCGTTAGAACAAAATTATCTTCTGATTATTTTTTGAATGATTTGATTAAAACCATTCAGTCGGATGTGATTGATGCCATGGAAAATGGTAATTATCCATTCCCAGAATTATCTAAATCTCTCCGAAAAATAAAAGGGGCCAATAGTCAACTATTTCGTGTAGTATTCGCATTTGCTAACTACGTCCAAAAATTAACATCGGAAGATTATCAAGAAGTTAAAACTATTGATGATCTTGAATTTAGTCCAATATACAACATCGGGCAATGTGGTGAATTTGATATTACTTTGGAAATCTTTGAATTAAATGATGAATTAAAATTGTTATACAAATACGATACCGATCTGTTTGATGAAGAAATGATAAAAAGATTTTCTGATCATTATATCATTATATTGAAAAGTATTGTATCAGATAAGCTACAAACAATCGCAAATGTTGAAATGCTTAGTCATAACGAAAAATACAGATTGATTGAAGAGTTTAATGATACTTATAAGAATTATTCTAAGCAAAAGTTAATTCACCAGCTTTTTGAAGAACAAACCAGTAAAACCCCAGATGCTATTGCAGTTATCTTTGATGGGATAGCAATCACCTATAAAGAGCTTAACAAAAGGGCAAATAAACTGGCTAGATCGATAAAATATCATGGTAGCATAGTAGGAGAAAGGATTCCCACTATTATTGATCGGTCCATTGAAATGATTGTCAGTGTTTTGGGAATATTAAAATCAGGTGCAGCTTATATTCCTTTAGAGCCTTTCTTACCTGACTCTCGTATTCAAAATATTCTCTCCTCCATAAATTTGAACTTTATTGTTACAAATAAAGTTCACCTAAAAAAAATATGTAATATTGTTAATAACTTAAATACAACTATAAAGATATTTTTAATAGATAAACCAAGTAATATTGAGTCTAATTTAGATCAGTATGAAGCTATATCGATAATTAATTTTAATGAGATTGATAGGAATTCGAGTGAAAATCTTAAACCGAACATAACATCTTCTGACTTGAGCTATATTATTTTTACATCTGGAACTACTGGAAAACCTAAAGGAGTGATGGTACAACACAAACCCGTGATCAATCTTATCGAGTGGGTAAACAGTACTTTTAAAATAGATCATACTCACAAACTGTTGTTTATCACTTCTTTGAGTTTTGACTTATCGGTATATGATATTTTTGGAATTCTAGCCTCTGGCGGAACAATACGACTTGTATCTAGTGATGATCTGAAAAATCCAGATAAATTGCTGCAAATAATTCTTAATGAAAAAATAACATTTTGGGATTCTGCCCCTGCTGCGCTTCAAATGCTTATACCTTTAATTTCTGATCTTAAAGGGAAAAATAGTGAATCTTCTTTGAGATTGGTATTTTTAAGTGGAGACTATGTACCAATCAAGATGCCATCACAGATAAAAGAAATATTTAAATCCACAGAAGTGATCAGTTTAGGAGGTGCAACAGAGGCTACTGTCTGGTCCAATTACTATCCAATTGGGGAATTGAACCCTGATTGGAAAACAGTTCCTTATGGAAAACCAATTCAAAACTGTAAATACTATGTTTTAGATAGAGATCTTAATCCATGCCCAATAGGAGTTCCAGGAGATTTATACATCGGTGGTGATTGTCTGGCGATCGGTTACTTCGGTGATAAAGATTTGAGTAAATCTAAGTTTATCGATAATCCCATGATTCATGGAGAAAAAATTTATCAAACAGGAGACAGATCCAGATGGTATAACGACGGTAATCTAGAATTTTTGGGGCGTAATGATACCCAAGTGAAAATAAGAGGATACAGAATAGAATTAGGAGAGATAGAAAATGTGGTTTTACGATTAAAAAAGATCAAAGGTGCTCTTTCCATAATTTATGATCAAAACGATCAGGATAAACACATCTGCCTCTTTTATATTGCAGATAGTATTATTGATGCATCCACTATTGCAGCCTATTTAAAAAAAGAGTTGCCTGAATATATGGTTCCGGTTTTTATTAAACAACTTAAATCGTTTCCTATCACAAGCAATGGTAAGTTTGATAGGAAAGCATTGTTGGAGTTAAGACGCTCGGCCATAGAAACTGTCGGTAATGATTCAACCATGCCAAGAAGTGAGGATGAAAAGAAGATGGCAAGGCTATGGAAGCAAGTGTTGAATTTAGATTCTGAGATTGGTATTCAGGACGACTTCTTTGAAATTGGCGGTGATTCTTTACTGACAACAAAGTTGATTTCATTGGTTAATAAGAATTTTAAAACATCAATAAAAATAAATGATCTCTTTACTGCTTCTACTATAGAGAAGCTTACAAAAAAACTTCATGAGAAAAAACGAAGCAATAAATGGTTAGAGCCTTTTTCACCTGTTATTTGCTTAAGTCAAGGAAATGGAGATTTAACACCGTTTTTCTTTATTCATCCAGGAGGAGGGGGTGTATCTCAATATTTAAATATTTCAAAGCAGATGAAAGATCGTCCCATCTACGGTTTAAAAGCATATGGATTAGAGGTCGATACCTATCCTTTGGAATCTATTACTCAAATGGCATCAGCATATGTCGAAGCTATTTCAAAAATTCAAAGAGAAGGTCCTTACTTTCTAGGTGGTTTTTGTATTGGAGGAAGTATTGCATATGAAATGGCTCACCAATTCCAAGAACAAGGTCAACATGTTGCTTTGGTAGTTTTGATCGAATCCTTGCCACATCATGCATATGCTACCTTAAACGATGAAAACGATATCTATCTACATTTTCTTATCGATTTTGGAAATGAGACTTTATTAACCGAATACATGGATATTCGAAAAATAAATTCAGAGAACTCTATATCGGGAATACGCTGTGATTTATCTGTAATGAGTCATCAAATTAAGATAGAAACTATTTTAACATGCCTACATCAAACCGGGATTTTGAATAAAAATATCGATATTAATTTTATTGAAAGAGTATTTGCTGTTTACAAAGGTTCTTACAACGCGATCAGCAGTTATAAGACAAGATCTTATAATAAACCAGTAGTACTTTTCAGATCTAATCTGTCTTTTGATACAGAAAACAGTGTATTAGATATTCGAGAGGATCCTATGTTTAATGAATTTACCCAAAAGTACAATAACAGCTCTAATCTGGGATGGGACAGATATTGTGGTGAATCCTTGCAAGTATTGTATACACCGGGAAACCATTTTTCCATGTTAGTCCATCCCAATAGTGACTATCTTGCTGAAAAAATTAATACATGCATTCATGAATCCATTCACTCATAATCATCTATATAGTGGCATCTTTGGGCTATTGTAAAAATCTATTCTCCATCTAAGACCTCAAGATTATTGGAGTGGTGAATAGAATTTTAATACGGCCATAATGGTCTTGTCTATTTTAATAGGAGGAACAATGAACGATATTTCTTTAACTGTGGCTGAAAAGCCTGAATATGGCAATGAGCGGCTCTTGAAATATGACGGCCTTTTAAATACATTACGCGATGTACTTTATACCATTCTTTCCGATCCTAGAGAATTTGAAGGCTTCCATGCAAAACTGGCAGAGTTGTGGTTATCTAGAAAATGCAATTCTCATTGCAGATATTGCTATCAGGGTGGGTCAGTTAAGGGAGAGACAATTTCCCTGGAAGAAGCCCACAAAATTGTTGATTTGCTCCAGAAAGATGGTTTTTTTGTCGTTCCAATTCTTAACGAATGGTTGCCCGAGTTCTGGCCTTATTTAAGTGTTTTGCAAAAATGTGGCTGTCGCCAAGTGGCTTCAAATGGAATTATCATAATTGAACATCATAAGGAATTTTTTCCTCTGCTTAAAGATCACAACATCATCGATATTCGTCAGACTATTTTCCCGGAAAAATATCATGAATTTTACACGGGAAGAGACAGAGCAATAACTATTGAATCCATCAAATTATGTAAAGCTCACGGTTTCAATGTAGTCGCTAATTTCCTGGTTACAAAAGATACGTTGCCTCATGTCAGAGAAGTTGTAGAAGAAGTAAAAGAACTGGAAGTAGGCGAAATCTACTTCCAAAATTATATCAACACCAACAGGGCTACAGATTTACAGCATTTGATCTTGAATCCAGAAGAACTAATCGACTTCTGGAATATCTATAACAGTCTTTGTAAAGAACACAAAGACCATCCTCTGGTTTTTAATATTCAAGCTAATCTTGGAGTCAATCCTAAAGGAGACTCGATTTTCAAAAAAGCTTCTAAGTATTGTAACTTTTGCTTGGCCGGACGATGGGAACATTTGGATCTATTATATATCAGTCCTGAAAAGGATATTTATCCTTGTGCACTATTAATGGAGCCTGAGTTCAAAATTGGAAAGCTTATTTATGAGAATGGAAATATGGTTATTTCATACAATGATAATAAATGGGAAGCTAAGATCAAAGGATATGACCGTTCCAACTGTGGGTCACTTGTTCATATGAATAATCTACTCCATAAATAGGATCCATGAGCTTTATAGCTTTAGACCGTTCAATGACTTTATACTCTTTTGTAATTTTTCTTTCCTAAAAAAGAAAATGAATGCCTTTTGGATAGTATCTATTCAGCTCAAAAATAGTTAGGTAACTCATTAATAAAATGCAAAATACGGTAAAATTACCTTAGTGATTTTTTATGAACTTTGTTTAGGCCATCGTTAGGTAAAAAGAGTAAATATCTCGTATCATTGCGAGTGAGCGTAGCGAATGTGGCAATCCAGTATGAAACTATCTGGCTAACCCCACTTGACAGTAAATGGAGCTATCATGATGGTTAAATCCCTGGATTGCTTCACTACGTTCGCAATGACAGGGCTATAATAATTGAGCTGAATAAATGCTTTGATAAAGATAAATGGTTTTCCTGCTATTTGAGCGAAAGAATATTTTTTGCCAAAGACTTACAACTGAGTGAAATCCAGTTTTTCACTGTTATTTTTAATCATTTATGGCTGAAAAGCACTTTGATGATCCATAAAGCAGAGCATTAGGAGATTGTTTATGAAAAGGAAAAGCACTTTGAGTTTTATACTATTTGCCATTACTGTTGGCTTATTGTCCACAGTCGTTATGGACATTCTATCAGCAGTTTGTGCTATGTTAAACATATCCCAAAGTTTGATCAGTATAAATGAAATGGGCCGTTATTTTTCTGGTTGGCTGTGTGGAGATTTTTTTCATGACTCACTTGCCAACTTAAAACCAGTTCCCTTCGAAGAAGTATTGGGCATATTGTATCATTATTTGATTGGCACCTTTTTAGCCACAGTTATGATTATCATTTTTAAAAAAATACCAAAATTTGGATCTAGAAACAGATATTTGATCGGAATTCCAGTTTTATATGGAACGTTAACAAGCATCTTCCCATGGTTTATCTTGGCTCCCGGTATCGGATGGGGAATAATGGGATATAATGCTCCACCTGAGGTTATGGTCATTCAGGCGACTATTATTAATCATATTGCCTATGGAATTGGACTTAGTGCAATTTATAATATTATTATACGGATTGATAATATTATAAAAATTTTTAAATATAGTTAAACATGATAAACATAATATCTTTCTACATATACTTCTGAAGAGGAAAAATAGAATAAAAAACATTACCCGAGGTAACTGATGCACAATAAAAATTCTGGATTTTTAATTTTCATTTTGGGATTCATGACATTTTTTGTAAATGGAGATATTTATTCTGCAGCTCCATTGGTGATTGACATTGCGAAAGATTTGAACATCACTGTCAGTGAAGCAGCTCTATCGGTTACAGCCTATATGTTGGCTTTTGGTGCTTTCACAATCTTTCTTGGTCCCTTAGGTGACCGCATTGGGAAGGCTTCCATCATTCGTTTCTGTTCATTTGGAACAGCCATTTTTAGCTGCTTGACATTATTTGCTCCTAATCTTGGAATTTTAATAACACTTAGAATATTGAATGGTGCTTTAGCTGCCGGTATTATGCCTGTTTCTGTTGCCATTATTGGTCAGAATTTTGAAGAAAAAAAGCAACATAAAGCTATTGCTATTTTAATGGGTATTATTTTTCTGGGTGGTGCTTCTGCCACTACAATCGGTGGGGTGATTTCCTATGTTAATTCCTGGAGAACAGTATATTTTTCATACGGAATTGCCGAACTTCTTGGAGCTTTTCTTATTCTGTTTTTTGTAAAAAAAATGCCAAACACACTCAATCATCTGAACTATATAGATATTTATAAAAGCTGTTTTCTGGAAAAACAACTTATCAGATTTTTACTTGTACTTTTTTTCTCTGGCTTTTTCGTATTCGGGTCATTTACTTATACAGGAGAATTAATAAATCAATTAATGGACATCAACATTTTTTATATTGGTCTATTACTCTCACTATTTGGCTTAGGTGCCTTGTTAGGGGCATTTCTCTCGGAATCTGTAGAAAAAAAACTAACAAATAAAACATGCATCATCGCCGGAATCGGTGGATGTATTTCCATGTATAGTCTCTCTAACACTGCATCCTTGTGGATAATAGGGTTGTCAGTTTTTAGTTTTGGCACTTTTTTCCTTGTCCTTCACTCATTGGTGGTAACAACTACACAAAATGTAATGCCTCAAATGAAAGGCACAGTAATGGCTTTAATTTCCTTTTCTGTGTTTTCTGGTAGTAGCATGGGCATTATAGTTTTTAAAAAGTTAATGGAAGAAGGCAATATAATAACTGCATATAAATGTTTTTCTGTTGGATTTTTATGCTTAGGCATTTTAGCAACTTTTTTCATTTATTTCCAAAATACCAATCAGCTTCAGAACGTTGTCAGACACAAAGTATGATCGGTCAATTATTTGAAAAAATCCTTTAATCAGTTTTGTTTTTACTGCTGATCTGATCTGAAATGAATCATTTAATCTAGAACAGATGTAACGATTCAGCACAAAAATGGTTATGCAACTTATAAAAAAAATCAGTGACATTAGTGATTTTTATGAGCTTTATTTAGGCAATAGTTAGGAAAAAGGTGCAACTATCTCGTGTCATTGCAAGTGAGCGCAGCAAACGTGGCAATCCAGAACGAAACCATCTGGTTAACCTCATTTGACAGTAAATGGAGCTATCATGATGGTTAACTCCTCAGATTGCTTCACTACATTCTCAATGACAAGGTGTTAGTAACTGTACTGAATAGATACGACCAGATAAGCCAAAAAGGCTCTATGCATTTGCTATCATTATCAATTGGATAATATATGAAGAACAAAACACTTGGCACAGTTTTGCACTATTTCCTTGAAAGTGTAAGAGCTTCAATTATGAATTCTAAATTTGATTTTTTTTCATATTATTTTGATAATATGGAATTCTCTAAAAATACCAAACTGTTGGATGTTGGGTGTGGTGGAGGAAAGCTTATTAAATTATTGTCAAACAAAAAAGACGGATTGTTTTATGGTGTAGATATATCAAAAGGGATGGTCAATGTTGCTAAAAAGACCAATGCAGATCTGGTAAGACATGGAAAAGTAAGAATTGATGAAGCCTCCGTGTTAAATCTGCCTTATGAAGACGATACATTTGATATTGTAACTGCCTTTCGAACAATACCACTTTGGCCTGAACTGACTCATTCTGTTGGTGAAATTTATAGAATTCTTAAAAAAGGTGGTGTTTTTGTTGTTATAAACTCCTATCCACGCAAGTACGATATAAAATGGCGAAATTTTGTTGAATCAGATTCAACCGATGGTTTTGTATACTTATTTAAAAGTATAGGGTTCAATCATATTAAAATGGATACTAAATTCATTAAAAACTGGATTTTTATTAAAGCATATAAACAGGGATGACAAAAAATGCCAGAAAAAATCGATTGTTTGCTAATAGGACACAATGAAAGTGATTTTAATGATTATGCTGAAAGTGTTAGAGCTTTGGGCGAAGATTCCTCTGTTTATAGGGATCTAAAGTTAAACTTTATCTGGCATCAGGGTATCAGGCACACAGTAACTGACATTTTAAATTGTTATGCCCCCGAGTCTCATCATTTTCATATGGGGGAGGTATTCAGTACTACCATTGCATACTTGGGAAGTTATTTAGCACGTCATGGATATGTTTCTGATTATGTGAATGATTTTTATAATGAGAAAGCAATTTTAAAAAAGAAACTCTTAACAGATGATATCCTTACCATAGGTATCACAACGACTCTATATACTAATCACTATCCTATAACTGAAATTTGCAGGTTTATACGCAAATATAACCAAGATGTGAAGATAATTATAGGTGGTCCTTTTGTTTTGAATTTATACCATGCATCACAAGATTTAACTAATGTTTTCAACTTTTTTAAAATTGTCAATGCAGATGTATTGGTAAATAGTGCTCAAGGTGAATCAACACTGGTTAGGGTTATCAATGCTTATAAAACTGGATTAGACTTTGAGTCTATTGCCAATATTATCTATTCAAAGAATGGTAAACCTGTTTCTAATACTCTGGAAATGGAAAACAACAGATTAGATAACAATCTGATTAACTGGCCATATTTTAAAAGTAAGCTTGGGAAATTTGTCAGTGTCCGAACCTGCCTTTCCTGTCCATTTAATTGCTACTTTTGTGGTTTTCGCGAGAGAGCGGGAAAGCACAAAGTTGCAAGAGTGGAAACAGTTGAAAGGGAGTTAGATATGCTTGAAGCCATTGGAACAATAAAAAGTATTAATTTTATTGATGATACCTTTAATATGCCTCCAAAAAGGTTTAAAAATATTTTAAGGATGATGATTCGCAAAAATTACTCATTCAAATGGAACTGCTATTTCCGCTGTCAATTTGCTGATGAAGAGATGGTCGAATTAATGGAGGATAGTGGCTGCGAAGGGGTCTATTTAGGGATAGAGTCAGCTAACCAGACTGTTTTGGATAACATGCGTAAGAATGTAAGCGTAAATCAGTACAGACGTGGAATTAGTCTGTTGAAAAAAACAAACATGCTGATACACACAAATTTTCTAGTTGGTTTTGTTGGTGAAACAGCCGCCACTTTGAAAGATACTACGAATTTTATAAAAGACTACCAACCCGATTTTTATAGAATGCAGTTGTGGTATCTGGATCGTGTTACTCCAATTTGGCGTGACAGGGACTTGTTTAACATCAAAGGCTCAAGTTTTATGTGGTCGCACGACACAATGAACAGTGAAGAAGCTTGCGATCATATCGATAGGATTATTACAAATGAAATTAGTCACTCTGTTTGGGTACCTGTCCATAATTTTAATTTGCACAACCTATACAGGCTGAAACATAAAGGTATGGATATAGACGACATTAAACGGTTTCTAAATAGCTTTTTTGAGGGAATTAAAGAGGGTATTCTGTATCCAAGAAAAAAGGATATCAGTAAACAAACTCTGGAAATGATGAAGACTAGTCTGAATTCAGAAATTATCGTTACTATCTAAATAGAGTTGAAGAGTGAATTTCAGTTAATCAGCATGAATTTTTTTCTCAAATAAATTTTGATGAGTTTATCGTTACTTGACAGTTTAGAGTTCTCCACGGCTATGCTGCTTTCGGAAGCTTAATTTTAAAGGATCTTCTAAACCTTGACATAATTATTCGATAAGTCGCGGTATTCTTGAAACTGCGAAAATTGTGATAGAATTCTTGTTGGAC
>JBFFHJ010000107.1:0-21655 GCA_041556995.1 bacterium
CCAATGAGGTTGATTTTCATTTCAAAAACTTCAATTTTGACAGAGACATGGCTCGTTTTATCGAAGACATCGATGTGGTAGATATTGTCAACGCCCGTGAAGGTGACCCCGATCCCATCAACGGTACACCGTTGAATATGGAGCGCGGAATCGAGGTGGGGAATATCTTTCAATTGGGCACAAAGTACAGCCAATCCATGAAGTGTAACTATCTTGATCCCAATGGCAAATCACAGGTTATGTTTATGGGATGTTATGGTATCGGTATCGAACGCAGCATGGCTTCGGTCATTGAGCAAAATCATGATAAATTTGGCCCCATCTGGCCTTTCAGCATTGCTCCATTTGAGGTCCATTTATGCGCCCTGAATTTGAATAAAAGTGGTGTTGGCGAACAGGCTGAAAAAATATACCAGGAATTAACCACTGCGGGAATTGACGTTCTTTTTGATGATCGCAACGAAAAGGCAGGCTCTGCTTTCAATGACGCTGACCTTATCGGTATTCCTTTTCGGCTGATACTGTCCCCCAAAAATATCAGCAATGGTCAAATTGAATTTAAAACAAGGGATAATAGTCGTAAAGAAATGCTGGTCATGGATGAAGTCGTATCCAAAATACAAGCCGTTATAGAGCAAGCCCGACAACAAACAAAACTGCGATAATATCAAGCCAGGCACTTCAATCCATCCCTTTGGGAACTACCGGATATTATCTCCAGATGCCCCCTTTTAAAAAATAATCTGACCCAATCCTGAAACCTGGCTCAAAGATAAAAAAAATGGAAAATTATTCTTTTGTCACGGATTTAAACTCCAAGTCTCCACTGGAAAAACGGATTGAAGAGGAAATCCCCACAGATAGGGTAAGCCGGTAAACCGAGTTCAGCATTATGCTTAATTCGGAAAAAAGTTCCCAAAACAGACCTTCCACAGACGAGTTTTTGTCGTTGGAAACGCAGTTTTAAATCAGCATATCAACAAGGTCACAATCTCTTTAGATTTCAGGTGCTCCGGCAGGAACCAGACAGACAAACACCAGCTTTGATTCCCCGGTGTTTCTGATCTGGTGTTCAATATTTCCAGGGATAAAAGCCACAGAGCCGGCACTGACGGCTTTCCAGTCTTTTTCAATCAATACTTCCGCGTTTCCGGCGTGAAAAAAGATTTCATGCTCCCAATCATGAATATGTTTGGGGGTGAAACCATCCTTCTCAACTTCAAACACCCGCATACAAAAATGATCAGCGCCATCTGCTTTACCTATAGCTACTCTTCCAGTGACACCTTTAACCGCATCACTTTCAAATGTTTTTGCTTCAATGTCGGAATATTTTGTTATTTTCATGGTTTCCTTTATTTTATAGTTTTAGTTCTTATTTTGCACACTCAATCGGCGTCCCCGTACAATCACTTCTTCCCTTCCGTCAAAATAGCCACGGGTTAAATGGTGGGTTGTACCGCGTAATGTTCTTTCAACCTGAGGAGCAGCGATAAGCAATTGAAGATTCAGATTATCGCAAAAGTCAGTCAAGGTGTATAGCGCCTTTTGATCCAGGCGTGAAGATTCATCCAGAAGTAAAAAACGAAGACTGGATCGCTTTTCGTCCGGTCGCATCAAGTTAGATTGCTCTTCCCAGCTCATCAATACGATAATCAGGACCGCAATACCAACGCCAATGGATTCACCTGTAGACAAATTGGTGGAGGTTACTTTTTCATAATCCTGACTGCCTTCTCTTTTTACTTCAATATTCATACGCACATAATGACGATAATCCAACAACAGATCACCTTTGACCTTTCCCGCCCCTTCTTTTTCATACAAGTTGGCCATTAGCGCTTCTATTGAGATATTTTCCTCATTGGTTTCAGCAAAAATATCCAATTGTTGCGGCAGGATATCCAGAAACCGTTTCAATTCCGGATGGGTTTCTACGTTTATCCGAATGGACTGTAGAAAACCAAATCGAGTGCTTTCCAATTTCTGGTTCAATTTGCGAATACGGCTTTTTTGCTTGCGAATTTCCGCATTAATATGGGACGGAATATTTTGAACATGTCCCCGTAAATTCAGCTCATGTTGTTCCAGACTTTGCCACAGGGATTCAAGCTTTTTGTTGATTATCTCTTGTGCTTTTTCAGGATCACTGGTTTGCAGATCGACCGGTATGACTTGATTCAGATAACCATGAATCTGCCGCCAGATGTTCAAGCAGTCTTCCCCGGGATCTGTTTCTTCCATATTCACCGCTTTAATTCGATCCAGCACCATTTTGGTATCCTTCATCTTTTCCAGGGAACTGACCAGAGTGGCCCGGGAAGCGGATACTCGACGCCAGAAAAGTTCCGGTCGTTTGTTTTTAGTTGATTCTTTGGCATAATAATCAGCCATCAAACGCTCCAGTTTCTTGTCTTCAATAGCTTGCTGCCGAAACATACGCCAAGCCTGCAATGCCGGTTTGATCAATATTTGTTGTTTTTCCAACCGATTTTCAGCCTTGGTTTTTTCCTCTTGTACTCGACTGGCCTCTGCTTCCAGACGATACCGGTTCTCTTTGGTTTTGTTAAGAAGCGCCTCTATCTCATCTTTCGCCTTGTTGGCTGCTTCAGCCGCATCCCGCACTGCTTCCAGCTCCTCTTCCGAACCGCTGACAGCCAATTTGGTAAGTTCTTCCTCCAATTGTTTGATTTGTCCCTGCAAGGTCAGGAGTTTCATTTCCTCCTTATGTGACCTTTCCCCGGCTTCTTTAAGTTTGACTGTTAACGCATCGATCTGTTCGCCCAATGTCTGCTGCTCTTTCTCGATGGTTTCCAACTGCTCTTCCAGATGTTTGTTAAGACTTTTTTTCTCCTGTAATAATGGTACTTGATCAGCATATTGAAAATGTTCCCGGCTATCAAACAGGCGCTGTAACGTTTCCGTAACGGTTCTAAAATGCACTTCTTGCGATTGTGCCGTTTTGAGCGCTTGACTGAACTCTTCCAGATTGTCATCCGGTGGTTGCTGTAAAACATCCTGTCCCTTTTTCAGGGTGGGGATATCCTGCTCTTTTTGCTTGAAGATGACTCTCAGCTCTTTTATCTCCTCCAACTCACTTTGCAGATCTTTTTTATGCGATTCAAGCTCGGACAAGTCCAGCAACTCTTTGCTGACAAAACAGGTTTGCAGAACATCCAGCTTTGCCTTGATGCGTTTCAACACTTTTTGCAGGTGTTCTTCCTGGGAATTAAGCTTTTCCAATTCCTGCTTCAATTCCGGTTTTTTGCTGTTCAGAACTTCAAGTTGTTCCACTGGCGATTCGGCCGTTAGAAAATCTTCATTGGGGACAATTTTATTCAGCAAATCCTGGCTTTTTTGAATTCCTTTTATGTTTTGAGCGTTTTTTTCCAACTCCTGGCTGATTTTTTGAACTTCGTCTCTTAAAAAAGCTATTTTTTTGTTCCTGGCTTTTTTTCCTAACACCGGGACTTCGGGCATACGACTTAACCGCCATGCATCGCCGTGTTTCACTAGAATAGAATCGGAAATCTCCCTGGACTCCGGTAGTTTTTCCACCATATCCTCTTCAACCATCCACACATCATCTGGTCGGTCAAAACTCCCCATCAAATCATCTGCCACAGTTTGGGCGTTTTTTACTACCAGCGCATTAGTTAACGGTCCCAATCGCCCTTCCAGATTAGCTGACCATTCTTCTGGAATATCCTCGTATCGATCGGACAATAATGTTCCGAACCCATCTTCTGTCAGTTTTTTTAATCCCGGAACCACCGATCCCTCATTCATCAGAGTCTGGAATTCGGTCTGGCATCTTTCCCGTTTTCCTTCCAATCGAAATTTTTCCAGTGTGGATTTCTGAAGTTTGCTGTCCAGGCTCATCCTTAAATTAGCCAATTCCACTGAATTGGTAATACTTTGGGCGGTACGATCCTCCAGCTGTTTTTTCCATGTGTGAAACGACTCCCAGGTTTCCAGCCTTTTTTTAATATCAGGTAACTGGTTTTCCAGCTTTTGGATTTCCTGGTTTTTTTGATTAATTGAAAGCCGTGTTGCTTCCCGTTTTTCTTCTGAGCTTTTGGATTCTTCCAGCAGCTGATGCCATGATTTTTCAAGATCGGCAGACGATTTTATATCCTCTAAATCAGCCTCTTTTAATACATCCAGTATTGCTTGTCGTTTTTTAATCTTTTCTTCCAACGTCTCCAATTCACCAGGAATGGTCTCCGATTTTTTAATTTTATCTACCAAATCGGCAAATTCTTCAATCTCTTGTTCCGCCCTCTGTCCTGCTTTTTTCAGAGGAATCGATTCTCCGGTCAATTTTTCTAATAACTGGTGATATGAATAAAAATGCTCATGCCTTAATTTGGTTTCATTATAACTTTCATGTGCCTGCTTACAAGTATCTTTGCTGTCTTGGAACGTACTTTTCATTTTCTGAAGCCATTCGGCGATATTATCCTCATTCAGATCTTTGCTTTCCAATAGCTCCCTGGCTTCTGTCAAAAGTTTTTCCGCCTGACGATACAATCCGACTTGTTCTGACAGTGATTGCCAGGCTTTCCCTGCATCCGCCAATTTCCTGGCCACATCGGAATGGCGGCTTCCCAATTTACGTTCCTGGGTCCTGGAAGCATCATCCTCTTCCTTTATTGTCATATAAGCTTGTTTGGCTTCCTGTTCAACAGCCCCCTGTTTTTCTCTTTCCTTTTGTTTTGATTCAATTTCCTGGGAAATGTTAAAGGCGCTTTGATGTTTATCCAACTTCTCCCTGGCGGTTTCAAGCTTCAACAGCGATTGACGCAACTGATCCTCATACTGAAGGGTTTCTTCCCTGACTTTTGCCAAACCGGCTGCCAGCTCATCCCACAATCTTCGATTTTTATGCTTATCTTTTCTGACTTCAAGTGCCTTTTTGATAATCATTTCGCTGTTTAACCGATTGGCAAAAAAGGCAAACGAAAACATCTCCAATCCCGTCTGATATATTCCCCGTATGGTTTCTCTAACAGTCTGATAGCGCTGAATGGACGACCGAGTCCGCCGGCAGGTCAAAAGATTTTGTTCCATATCCCGAATACCGGATATCAACTTGTTATCTTCAGGTAAAAGATATTCCCGCAGGCTGGTTTGCAGGGATCGGGAAAGACCACCGTATAAACTTGTATTCAGCAATTGATTGTACTGCTTACGTTCTTCACTTTCCAGCAGCCGCACTGGAGAGATACCGTTATCAAAAAGAAAACGGAAATAATCCTTGGCATGACGAAAATGGACAAGCTCACCCTGGTATTTAAGGCAATTGGCACCAATTTCCTCCAATTCCGGAATCTCCTGTTGCTGCTCTTTTTCATTATATTTAATCAGCAGCTTTTCAACATCGGCATTTTTATCCAGGTTTTTGATCGCAAAGTGCTTCAGAGATATCTGGGGATAGGTTTTTTTTATCAGTTGAACCCCCACCAGATGACGCACACCCTCGGCGGTAATAACGTCCAATACACTGAAGATCGGTTCATGCTGGTTTTTTTCATCCTGACCCAGACGACCGTACAGTCCCTTATCCTCGTTTTTTCGTGAGCTGGACACTGTGACGTTTTGAAAACTCAAATAATTCAAATCAGGCATCAGACAAGTATAAACACCAACCATAATAGTGGTTTTTCCCGTTCCATTGGCGCCTTCCAGGATGGTCATACCGGGATCAATATCAAAGGGCTGGAAAAACATCCCTTTCCAGTTGATCAGGATCACTTTTTGAATTCGACATTTACTGTTCATTCTCTTCCTCTATCTCCTCTTCAATATTGAAGGGGTCTTCACCCTTTACCAAACTCTCCAGCGCCTCTGCCGGATTATTTGCATTTCGAACCGGGTCCATAAATCTAAAAATCGGTTTGCGGGGATATATTTTGCTGAAATCGGGCGTAATTGTCACAAACCCCAGCCGGGCCAACTCACGCAGAGACCGTTTGACTACCTGTTGAAAATTCAACATATCCTGTTCTCCCACCATCTCACGATCTCTCTTGCGTCGAAGAAAGATTCGATTGACTTGATTTATTCCCAGTAACAGTTCGATTTTATTCATTAATTCCTGAAGATCAAAATTCCCGGCCGATTCCAGGTATTGTGGATCCATCTTCATCAGGGCCAGGAACTGACTGACCACCATGGTTTCCATACCCAGAAAGTAGGTTTTAATCTCTTTGGCAACTGGACGCAGGTAGAAATATCCTTCCGAAGCATATAATAACTCATACCCATACAGCTCGTAAAACATTTCGATTTTATCTTGATTTTTGTTAATAAAATCAAACATCTGTATTTCCTCTTCATCACAATGCCATCCGGCCCGAAATTTTGTATCGATTCCGGGAAAGAGGGGATCGAGCAGTAGATCATGTAGATCATTAATTTCTTTTTCCATGCGTCTTAAATCTTCTCCGTGGTTTTTTGAACAATCAGGTTTTGCAGCTCAAGCTCTAACTGCTCCAGAGGTTTTTCCCATTTTTGACACCTGCCGGGATGATGATCGCTTTCTTTAAGCAACAAATCGATCAAAGTACCAATATGGGGGTATACGTTTTCCAGGGGATGTTGTTCCAAAAATGGTCTTATTACGTCTATCAGATCTAATTCCTGACCGGTTTTCAGTCGTTTCTTCAGCTCTTCGATCATCAAGTCTAAAACCAGGTTCCCGTCATCATCACTATCCATGTCATCTTGCGAAAGATCTCGCAGGGTTCTAACCACTTTGCTCTTTTTGGAAGACAGCAGGTTAATCTCACGAATGGTTCGGTAAACCGGGGCATCTATAACATCCAGAAACCAAGGGGTTTGGGGATAGGCCAGGAGCTGTTCCTTTAGTTTTTGAGAATACTCTCGATTGGGGTCAAAACGAACAATGGATTGCAGAAAATCATTCACTCGTCGATAATACTGAGACCAGGAAGATACACGTTCTTTCCCCCACTGTTCCAACTGATCCAGGCGACGGTAAATATTTTCAATCGTTTCCAGTACAGCATTCTGCTGATTGTTATCCGCCTGCTCGTAAATGTCGTTCAATCCCTGTTTCATGGCCGTGTTTTCCGCCAGCAACGTTCGATAAAGCTCCTGTAGCGTCTCACTGGTCGTATCCAAAAGAGACTCACAGGTTTCAAGTGCATCCAACCAGTCTTTTTCCAACAAACTGCTGATTTGTGAACGAACATCCTCCTGCTCAATATCCAACCCTCTCTGCCTTTTTTCAATAGCTTCAATCAATTCAGTGATAACATGCCGCAACGGCAGATGGACCTTATCTTCCCAGAATTTATCCGAACCGCCTGTTTCCATTGAACGCCTGATATCCGCAATAAAGGCAACAATCCTGGATGTAATAATAGTAAGATTCTGACGGGTCAGTTTTTCGTTGTTAGTCAGGAAATCGACAATGGCTTTACCTAATCGCGTAACATCATAAATAGGGCGGAAACTGATACCGCCGCCATCCACCCGAATCAACAACTGATTTTTTAACAACCGCTCAATGGCGTTTTGAACTCGTTGAGACACGGACTCCAGATTACCATGGGAAAGTTCATTCACAATGTTGTAAACTTTTTCCAGATCAGCAAATTCCAACGAGTAATTCTGCTGGAGATCAAGGTAAGTGCAAATGCCAGCAATAAACGCTGTATCCTCACGATTGACATGTAACTGAAGCTCAGCTTTGAACGCCCGGGAAATAGCTTCGGGAACTGTTGATGGCATACCTGTATCTGGTTGATTCAATTGATCCATTGGGGCTTCCTGCAGATATATAATCGGTTTTATTTGACCTGCTTATTCAAGTCGAAACATTAACAATTCCTATAATAATTTTTGACGGGATTCACAAGATCAACAGGAAAGAAGAATTGATGTTTCCTGTAAAAATCAATGATTCCAAATCTGATTAATTTGGCAACACCACTCTCAGATTTTATTCTTCACTCGATCTTTATTGTCCATGCTATGTATCCTGTCACGTTTAGGATTGCTACCGAAATATGTTGTCTGTTGCAGAGTCGTTTAACGGTTTGCTGTTTTTATGAAGACAGAATCACTACTTTCCACTTTTTATGATACAACAGGTTTTTGAGTCTATGAGCCGGTATTGCTCAACCATAAAACCTTCATCATAGGGTGGATCATTAGACTGGTTTTTCATTTTAAAAAGGACGACGTTACCGCCACATCTTGGAAAATGTCAACCGATTTTTTATTATTGTTCTAAAGCTCAGATATAACGGAATCCGTTAAATAATGATCTGGATTGAATGACTGTCCAAGTAGTTTTTTATTCGGCAAATCTCTTGACAAAACGGTTTTTAAATACCGATAATCGCTAGATTAATCTATAATTGATAATGCCGTCTATAGCGGAGTTGGGCAATGGGTATGGATACGATCACTGAAGGCAGAGTCAGCTGGATCAATATTGAGAATCCTTCACAAAAAGAAATTGATTATCTTAGACGTTATTATCCCTTTCATCCATTGGATCTGGAAGATTGTTTAAGTGATATGGAACGCCCCAAGGTAGACGAATACGATGATTACCTGTTCATTGTCATGCATTTTCCGCTTTACGACATGGAAAAACAAATCAGTCATACCTGCGAGATCGACATATTCATCGGTAGCGGATACCTGATTACACTGCACAAAGGTGAGCTCAATCCCTTGGTTCAATTGTTTGCCGAATGTAAAAAAGACGAAAGAGCACGTATAAAACATATGAACCATGGCGCCGGGCAGCTATTGTATGGTATCCTGGATCGTATTGTCGATTATGAGATGAGAATCATCAACCGGGTGAGGCGACGCACTAATCTGGTGGAAGAGAAAATCTTCACCGAAAATATGCGCTACATCGTAGAAGAGATTTCGATAATCCGACGGGATATCATTGCCCTACGCAGAATTATTAAACCGCAGATTTCAGTCGTATCCAACTTGGAACGAAAAGACAGACCGTTTATTCGCGATGAAATGGAAGTTTATTTTGGGGACATTGTCGACGGTTTTTCCCGCGCTCGAGACGAACTGGAGGACCACCGCGAGGTCATCGAAAGCCTGAGTGAAACCAGTGAATCCCTCACATCCTACCGAATCAACGAAACCATGCGTACCCTGACCGTCATCTCCGTGATTTTACTGCCGCTATCGTTACTGGCAAGCATCTACGGAATGAACGTGCCACTTCCTTTTGACCGATTTCCCTTTGCATTCTGGGGGATTATGGGATTTATGGTCATCATCATCATTACCCTGATCGTCATATTCCGACGACGGAATATACTGTGATCTGCATCCCCACTATAGAGATCAATAGGTAATTTTAATTTGGACCTCTTTGTCCTGATCCTCGATTAATTCATCGACATCAATTTCGGGGATTTCAATCGTCTCCACATCAATTTCGGGTGGCAAATCATCATTTTCAGGTGGTAGCAGCAGATCTCCTTCAGCTCCCAAATCCACTGGTGGTGGTTCATCCGGTTTCGAAGGCAACGGAGTTGGTTGGGATTGAGACGCTGTAGGCTCACTTTTGGGTTCCTCTTTTTTTTCTTCCGGCTTTTGATCCTTTTTTTCCTCCGGTTTTTGTTCCTTTTTCTCCTCTTTTTTCTTCGACTCATCTTTTCCCGCCGGACCGCTAACAACTGCTCCAAAAGTCACTGTTTTAAATACTTTAGGTGTATCCGCATTTATGATGCTATCCTTAAGTTTGGGTGGTACAGCCACCGGAGCCGTTGGTTTGGCATCTTGTCGGATCTGAGACACCTGATTTTGGGTAACCTCCACTTCCACATCAGGAGCTGAAACACTGGCAAACAACACCGAACCGGAGATAGTCAGCAAATTGGTTTCTTCGGCACCGGTAGCCAAAATAAACTCGGTTCCTTTAACACCCACAATGGCATTAGCAGTACGGACTTTAAATCGCTTGCGACCCTTTCTAATCGAATCTGATCTTTTGGTCACCATAAACCGGGCTTTTCCGATTGACATGGACAAACTGCTTTCCTCTTTATCCACACTGTCTATCTTAAAAAATGACTGGGATAATAGTTCCACCGAATCATTTTTGTCTGTCAATCTTATGGTGGCTTTTGAGTCCTTTCCGGTTTGAACCTCATCCAGGTTCAATAAAGGTATTTTTTGGCCAATATCCCGGTAAATCGTATCAACACCGGCTCTACGCAGTTTTAGTATTCCTTTTTCCAGCACCAGCATACCGACATCAGAGGCTGAATGGGCAGTATTTCCGTTGAGAAGAAAAGCAAACAGGATCAATAAAACATTCAGTTTTTTCATGACGTTACTCCTCTGTCATTTGAGGCCGTTGTGTCGTTCAACCCGGTTACCACATCCAGGTCAAGGATAATGTAATGGTGTTGTTCGTATAGGTCGATTCCTCCAGGTTGGAAACCTGGTTTTTATTTTCCAGCTCCAGTGAAATAAATGATTTTTTAGACCATTTATATTTCATTTTCACTAAAATCTTACCGTAGGTATATTGCGGCGTTACACCGCCTTCTGATGGATTGCTGATAGCCATGGTCTTTGACTTATAGGTATATCCCAAAGAAGGCGTAACATCACCCATGGCATAGCTTCCTGTATATCCCAGGGTATAAGATGAATAATCCTGGTATTTACCGACGGCATCGTTGGTGATATATTCAAACTTACCGTTGTGTAAGAATCCAAACGCCTTAATTTTACCTTTTCCCTTTAATTTCATTTCAACAGCATCGGTTTCATCATCAACATCGGCTGCTTCTTCGTAAGAATTCTTATTCTTATATTCAAATCCAGCATCCCAAGTAGTATTTTTGTCATATTTACGTTTTAAAGCGAAACCGACAAATGTTTCCGCCAGAACATCATTTTCCCCAGCAAAACTGCTGTTGTTGGTTTTTACAAAATTCCATCCGATACCCCCACTCAAATCCCCCAAAAAAGTGTTTTTTTGCACCCAATCAACTGCGATTTGGGTATACGAGGTTTCCTTGTCGACATAATCGCTTTTGGAGAATTTTTCCCTGAGTAAAATCCCTTTAAATCGAATGGCGGAATCTTCCCAAAACCGAAGTTCGTATTGCGGCACCACTGTCAATACCAGTTTAACGTCACTGACCTTGGTATCGGGCGAACTATATAAATTGTCCAATGATGCCAATCCCAAAATCCCAACCAATTGAAAAGAGGGCCGTTTGGGTTTTTTACCATAATTGATGGTGAATCTTTTACTGGATTTACCTGCATTGGTAAACGCCGTTATTTCAAAGGGCGTTGTCCTGGCTTTTAATTCATAGGGTACTTCAAAACCCGCCTGGGTGTCTTTTGGGATGTCTATAATATTACCATTAATATCAACATGTTGAATAATATCAAATGCCGTTAATCCGACTTTTAACACACCTTTTGTCTCCATCACCCAGCTGATCGGATCATGGGACGAACTAAAAATCAGAATATTGGGATCATCTCCTTCCGGGTATTGAATGCCTTTGCGTGTTTTAAAAAACCACTGGATGGTATTTTTTAACGTTTTTCCTTCATAGTCCTTAAGTTCCCGATTCACCCGCACCTGGTATTGAGAACCATAAGACAACGGTTTTTCCGGTTTAAATACCACCTGATTTTTTCGAACTTTATGTTCACCATCAACAGGTATTCCGTTTAAAAACAACGCAAATGTTTGATTATTAACTGTTGCCGAATCGATGTTGGAACCAAAACTGATTTTTATTTGTGTATCCAACAAGACATCAATGGCATTTACACCTGGAAACATACGTCCGAATATTAAGTACTCCTCTTTTGGCCCCATTATCTCCTTAATAGTCATCTTTTCTGTTTTAAACGTCCATACAATGGGACTTTCCGGCTGCCTTCCATTTATCGATGTAACCCTATCTGATACCTCGACCCGATAAAAAACAGAATAATCAAGCTTTTTTTCCGGGCTGAAATCAATTGTATCAGCCCTGACTTTAAAACCACCGCTAACCGTTTTACCTGCTGATTTACCTGAGACTGCCACAACTCTGATGGTCTCTGAATCGATACTCTGCTCATCTATCGGTTCGTTAAATGTAATGGAAATCCGGCTTTCAGGTTTTACATCCTCAGTTGAATCAACTGGCAAATTGGATACCACTTGTAAAAATCCCTTTTTTGATACCTGAGTATCAACTTTTATAATTTGTGAAGCAGACCCCCTTTCTTTTTTTTCCAATGCGTTCATTTCTGTTTCAAATACCAGCAATTTGGATAGTTTTTTAACGGTTTTGGGCGGAAAAATCTCTTTGGGTGGCGGTCTCCAGGGTAAGTATTCTTCAAAATCCAGGTGCAAAAGCCCATTTGGATATCTGACAGTTGAGCTGATTTTTAAGTTAATATCCTCCCTGTCTTTAAAATCTTTATAATTTTTTCCATACAGGTTCACAGAAACATTAAACGTCTCACCCTTTTTGATGGTTTCGGGTAGAAACGAAATATGATACATGTCGGAACTTCCGGCTATCATAGCCGGAAGCTGGATATACCGCCACATCTCTTCATGACGTGTTTTAATCAGAACAATACAGGATAACTCGGTAGTTTGGTTCGACGAATTGACAACATTAAAAAACAGATCCAACTGCCTGTTTGTTGCGTCCCAGGATTGGATAATGGTTGACAATCGAATTTGTGGATTGTTTTGCCCTTGAACACCCGATCCGAAAAGCAGGAATAGTATTATTAAAAAAAGGTGACGATTTACCAAGTATTCCCCATTGCTGGAAGACAAAAAATATGAACAACATATCTAAGAATCAAATACTATCGATGTTTATTTAATTTTATTAGATATTTAGACTGCTTGTCCAATAAAAATAAACCTTTGGTAAATCAAATTACGTATATAATGTAATTATATCACAATGTTATTAATACTCAGCTAATTTGCTTTTATGGCACTTGTACTTCAAAATAGGGTGTAATATCCCAATGCCCGGCGCTATCGATTAGTAACATTACACAACCAACTCCTTCACGATTAAATATCCATGGATCGACACTATCAATATAACCGGTTGTGGCATCAATATCCGACAAGTCCCATACTTTATACCATTTTTTCTCGTTGACATAATTCGCTAATACTGTGGAATCGGTGGAATCCAATCCTGTGCTGTCATCATATAATAAATAGACCGTAATTGTTGAGCCATCAAAATAACCGGTCGATGAATTCCATTGGATGGTGAATAGCGATCCTTGAGTCAATATTGAACCGTCAGGACTGATTATGGCATCAAGTCTATAATCAACGCCGGAAACACTGATAAACGGAAAAATCAAATCTTGTGAAGCGGTGTCATAATCAGGAATCTCTATTTTGTCTATGGTTCCCCAGCCACTGACACAACAGTTAACGGTTTCAGCAGAGAACCTGAAAAAGTCAGTGGATGATCCGCTGAATTCGGAAAGTGGAATCTGCATTTCAATATGTTTTGTAGTGGCCGCCACAAAACCCACACCGGCAATTCCGGTACTTGCACCGCCCGATCCATTATAACCGACTTCCCAAGTTGAACCATTATAGGCAACTCCGAATTCATAGATTGAACTATCGTAATCGATGGTAAACCGATAACTCCCCTCCTGACCGGAAGAACCGCTATTTTGAAAATTGGTGTTCACATAATCCCAAAGATCAAGTCGCAGGTATAAACTATCCGACGTGGGATCGATTACAGCCCATAAATTCCGAATATCACTTCCTGAATAAGTATCACCGGACACATCGGTGACACCATAATCAATGTCACCCGACGCATCCAATTGAAGTGGCGGTTGATCCGCCCAGTCGGTACTGACGTAACCGTCGATGGTTATACCGGTTCCGGTTGGAATATAGGATGTCAAGGAACTTGAACAACCACCACTTTCTCCGCTGTCACCTATGAAAATATCAGCCGGTGCAGACATCAGGTAGTTCTTAATATCTTCCAGGGCCACTGCATCAAATTCCATAAACTGGAATTTTCGTGCTGTGTTTTCCAAAGAATAATGACCTTCCCAGACATTGCCGTTGTGAACCGACCAAAACTGAGCCCACATATCATCATGGTAATAATCAGTGCTTTCCGGATAAAAGAAAAGAAGTTGTTTGGTTTGAATAGTTTGAATTTGCCAGGTGCCCCTTACTTCCGAACTGATCACCGTATAACCGGAGTCCCTGATTTCTTCCGTCAATGTCCCGGAAGTCGCCCCCGATGTATAATTGAACAACAGACATTGATAACCGTCGTTGTCACTGCAAGTAAACGCAGTGGAAGAAAAATAGCTGAGGTACTCATCCAAGGTGGAGAACTGGGAATCGGAACAATCATGGGATTTTGCGATATTACTTAAAGTATAAGAATCATCAAACAAACCATCCACTTCCATAACGTATCCCACCGCATCCGTACTGAAAGTCACATTCTGGATTAAATCATCCGTTTCCACGTCCAATAAAGCGGTTCCATCCTTAAGATTAACTATATCAACCAAGGTTACCGTAAAATCCGGATTGGAATAAGAGAGGGTGCGTGTACTGTAATTGGCAGATTTAAAAACAGCATCTTCGGGTTTTTCATTCCCCGGAACCCATTCATTGTTCTCCAATTTATAACTGATTTCATCATCAGTGACATCGTACAGGGAAAAAGTATCGGTAGTTGGATCAAACACATATTCAACGTCTGATATCGTTTTCCAAGTGGAGTGGCTGTATGCATATTGTTTCTGCCCATCGTTATAGTGAGAATTCAAACCATAGGAACCATTTGTCATTAATTCGGTGAAATACGCCCGGTATAATGTCGCTTTTAATTCCAGGATCGAAGCATCTCCCGTAATCGAAAATGGCCCGAGAACAGCAGCTGAATAAACATATTTTAATGAATCAAGTACTTCACCAAGTGTGTATTTTTCATTCAAGGTATATTCAAATAGCTCCAGGGAGGTGTTTATCGGCACTGTAACTGTTACAGTGGAACTGGTAAGATCAATGAGCTGCCGATCAACATAATCGGAGACCGATCTGTAATCCTCCGAAAACATTGTTCCCTCCGGCACCACAAGAATAAGAGCCGTTTGTGTTTGGGACGGCAACCCGGAAAGAGGCGTCTGGGAGGAGGATCTTCCCAGTCTGGATGATAATGAACTGCCGCCAAGATTCAAATAGACCTTAACAAATTTTGAACTATTACCATATTTAGAGCGATCCTCAGGGGTGTTGCAGGACATCAATCCAAGGAAGCATAAAAAAATGATCAGGTAAGCAAGATGGGTTTTCTTCATGATAGGATCAATATAATATGGTTCATAGGATTACAATTGACTGAATACCAATGGACAGGTAAAAACAAGCATTTTTCGCCTTCTACTTCTCTGCAAATTGTTGACCATCATAAAATTATAACGTTTTACTTTTTTATTTTAGCTATTTGCATCAAGTGTAGAATATTTTTGATTCCACAATAATCGAATATGATACAAAAAAACGATATCCTTTCATTTACCATCGACTTTATAAGCCATCAATCTTCACCAAACTATCTCAAGGAAATTTGAAGCAATCTGTTTTTATTGAGATAATCAGCAAAAACCTCAGTCATCACCGTATGAAACAAACCCGGATCCTTTTCTGAACAATCACTGAAAATCTGACAGAAATGGTTTAAAATAATCGAAAACTTTATCCAGGATATAAGAGGAGTTATGAATACTTGGATGATTTTGTAAGGAAGTAGATATAAATTCGTCAATTTTGTCTTGATTATTGTCTGAATGCGTAAATCGGTGACATTCACCTGTCCCTTACCACTCTCCGATCCAATTTTTGATTCTTTTGAGCTGAACTAAAATGGAGTTCTGTTTTTCCAAAAACATCTTTAATTCAGGTAAAGAATGTTGCTGATAAAAAATCATACTCTTTTATTGCGATGTGTAAAAAAAGGTTATGTGAATTGATGATCACTGACCATTCTACACCGAAAGTGTCTTCCAAGATGAAACAAGGTGCCATTTTTAAGGTTATGCGGCCTTTTTATCGTCCATTACGTTGCGAGCCCAAATCCTTATGTAACTGAGTCAAACGAGACCCCTTTACCCGTCGGCGATTGCAGTTAACTGAATGCATTTGTTAAAAGCCGCTTGACCAAAGGTTTTTATGCGCATAAAATATGCGTGTTATTTATGATTTAGGAGGTCAAGATGACAACAGTGTTCGATGAAAGTGCACCCAAGAAAGCGGCAAACCTGAGTGTTAATAGTGATTTACTTAAAAAAGCAAAAGAATTGAAAATCAATCTTTCTGCTACTTTTGAAAAAGCTCTGAGCGACTTGATCAGAGAAAAACAAAGTGAGAATTGGAAAAAATCTAATAAACAAGCAATTAAGGAATACAATAAACATGTTGAAAAGCATGGTGTTTTCAGTAATGGAATAAGGAGATTTTAGTGGCTCTGTTTACTGTCTATGAAAATCTAAATAAAGCAACCAACGATTCAATACCTTATCTTGTTGATGTACAAAATGACATTTTAGATGATCTCAATACCCGTGTAGTAATCCCCTTATGTTCAGCTTTAGCTTTTGGTAAAAAGCCAATGAGCAATTTGTCACCTGCTTTTGAGATCAAAGGATCGTCATATATATTGCTCACTCCACAATTAGCTGGTATTCATATCTCTGAGTTGGGTTCTCGAGTTTGCGATTTATCAGAATATAGGAATCAGTTTATCAACGCATTGGATTTTCTATTTACCGGTTTCTAGGCTTTTGACGTGTAGGATTATATGGAGTGACCGATAAAACGGCGGACCTGTTCCAATGGAAAATCCGGGTGGTTGCATAATCCTGGAATGTATACGGAATCGGTTTTTCCATATAATCCCTGTTGAACGGGACTAGATCGATTGGTTATCTATTATGGGTATAGTAAGGCTTTTTAAGGATCTGTAAAAATATTTTTGAGGGAATCAGATCGAAATGCTGATAACGTTGAGTATGCAACGGATTTAAGCGATGTTTGGGCACACTCATCCATTGATAAAAACCATCGCTGTTAAAAAGTTGGAAAAATGCCGGGTTAATTCTGATAAGACCTTATACTACCGGCTTTGGCTTCCTCGTGCGGAAAACGGATATGTTTGATAACTCCCATCAAATTCATCGATCTTTTTGAGTTTTCCAATCTTACATTTACTGTACAGGGTAATGTCGATCCCTGTCAGATCCAACATTAATTGTGCGGTAGATTTCTTTTTAGCCAGTTTGGACGATGATAGACCAGCGCCAACGGCCAATCGAATCTGTCGAAGTGTTCTCTTTCTGCAATTGTTTCCCATAAAACCAAAGCGACGAATTCGCATCAATCCCGGAGGTAATTCATGTTGTGCTGGAATTGATTTACATTCAACCAATAGTTTTAATTCTGTATTAACCTGGTTTGATACTTTTTTTGAAACAGATTCATTCAGTTTTTTAGATATGGTTTGTGGTTGTCCAAAGTCGGCATGTTTTGATATCATAATCATTACTTACAAAACAAAAAACAGACAAATCTTCCTGAAATCTCGCCATTGCTTACTGAAGACGTGAGTATATTCCCGGCTGCCTCAATTATAACAGTAGAATTTGTCGTTCTTCGTGATCGAGGAAAAGCGTATGACAATCGTTTAAAAGCGGAAAGAGTAAAAGTACAATATACTTGATATCAAGGCATGCTTCATGGTTTTTCCACCTTACCGGAATGCTTGATCAGGCACTGGATGCAATAGATGAAAATATGCATAACAATGCAATTGGCGTTAAAAAATAAAGACCGATTTTAAAGGAGACAAAATGAATCATATTAGGGAAGCAAAATTAAGCGATTCTGATGAAATAAGCAGGCTATCTCTTGGTTTGGGTTATAAAAGTGCTTCTCAAGAAGTATCAAATTAAAGAATTGCCGACATCCTGGAATCCACAGTCGATTATCTGTGAGTTTTTGACTCGGATGACAAAATTAAAGGATGGATACACCTTTTTATAGCACATCGAGTTGCTTCTGCTTCATTTGTAGAAATTGGCGGACGATTTTGTATCAATAAAATATAGCAGAGAAGGCATTGGAAAACGTTTAGTTGAGCACGCAATTCAGTGAGCTAAAACGAACAACTTAAAAATCCGAGTTCGATGCAACTCAAAAAGGACTGATACCCATATTTTTATAATTCACTTGATTTTTTGAGTACAAAGTCTCAGTTTGTATTTGAAGCTGGCGTATAACAACTTATTGTACCAGGCAACTCGCCACGACTGAACTAATATGGAAAGGAAAACATAGCTATTCAGCTTTACCCAGTGCTCTATATAATCCCCGCAAAGGTATGTAGAAGAGTCGCTTCCCTTGATTGTTTTGCATAATGAAAACCTCGAAGTATTCTTCATGGTATTGGAAAAAATATTTATGCCGTAGGGCACACAATGCTTGAAATGGTGATTACTTTGATGATGTGGTGGAGCATTACGCTTAATATCTCAAAACCTGAGTCCTGGTAAAAAACATACAACAATACGATGTTGTTTCAAAAAGCCCTTAAAGAAACAGGATGAATACCGAACACTTTATAAAGAGCTTAAAAACGATAGTAAAGCTTCGGCCATCCAACGGAAATGTACATGATATCGGAGGAAACAATTATGAAATACAGATATTATATTTGTGATGTTTTTACAAATAAACGATTTGGCGGCAATCAACTTGCCGTTATGCAAGATGCTAGGGGCCTGACAGATGAACAAATGCAGCAGATTGCCAGGGAATTCAATTTCTCCGAGAGCACATTTGTTTTTCCGTCGGAAGAGGGTAACACACGAAAAGTTCGGATTTTCACTCCTGCCACTGAAGTGCCTTTTGCAGGGCACCCAAATATTGGAACAGCGTTTGTATTGGCATCTGCGGGGGAACTCGTATTCGACAAAGCAACAGAGATTGTCTTTGAGGAGAAGGCAGGTTTAGTTCCCATAACGATAAGCAAACTTGAAGACAAAACACTATGGTGTGAACTCGAAGCCCCGGAAGAACTCTTGTTGGGAACAACTATTCCGGTCGAAGCTGTTGCCTCTGCAATATCACTTCCTGTAAGCGATATCGTCACCGATATCCATCTTCCACAAGTTGCTTCAGTCGGTTTGCCTTTTGTCATGGCAGAGCTTCGTGATCGATCTGCTTTAAAAAGTGTCCGAGCTAATATGGATGGGTTAGAAAAGATGGTAGCCCTGGGTGTTCCACCGGATATCCACCTCTATGTTCGAAGTAATGATGAATTTGATATTCGAGCACGCATGTTCGCACCATTTGACGGAATCCAGGAAGACCCTGCAACAGGGAGCGCAAACTGTGCGTTAGCCGGATTACTCGCTCATTACAATAATTCCGAATCCGGTAATTTTGAATGGAAAATCGCTCAAGGAGTTGAAATGGGCCGCCCAAGTTTTTTGAAAGCCCGGACCGAAAAAAAAGCGGGCAATGTGGTTTCAACATGGATCGGTGGAAGTTGCATAATGGTCAGTGAAGGCATAATTTACCTGGACTAAGCAAACGTTTTGCAATACCGAAAACCAAATAAATAAAATCAGTCGACTGTGTTAATGCTGTGTACATAGAAAAATGCTTTCATCTCTCAGACTCTACATGGCTTTTTGGTGGCATAGTAAGATCAAAATCGGAACATTCAAATCAACGGATGTTTCCTTCACAATACCTTCGGAGTTGGATAAACAACTTTTGAATCGGAATATCATACTCCTATTGAAGGGATAGAAGACTGGATTCGAAAGAGAATTCGAATGTGTTACCGGAAGCGATGGCAAAACATGAGAACTCGTGCTCATACCTTGGCTACAGGTTCAAGTAGAAAAGGCCATTGGAGGTTTTTCAAAACATTGGGTACACAGACTGGGATGACCAAGCAATGGTTGAAAGACCAGGGATTGTTCTCAGTAAAAGAGTTATGGGTACATATTCATTATCCGATCACGGTTCGATAGGTTTTATCCCAACTTCACCAAGCGTATTTTAAATAACTTATAATAACAATCATATAAAACCGGATGTCGTTGCTTTTTTGCCACTACGTTTTAAATCGGCACTGGTCTGCCAAATATCACCCGGTGTCTCAGTCACTTAGAATGCTGAATATACTTCTTTATGTTGTTCTTCGGCATCGATGGTTTTACGGATGAATGTTTTGGTCTCTTTATCGTCGATATAGTTGATCGTCAGCCGCATATGACTTCTTAACCAGGACCTGATGGTATTCCAATTATGGCTTCGCACAATCTATCCTTATTCGTTCGATTTTTTATATAGCTGTTTGTTCTTCTGAAATTGTTTGGATGTTTGCTAACTCTTTTATTATTTTATGTTTTGCTATTCTTAAATCATAGTCAGATTGAAGATTTATCCAATAACGCTCGGATAAACCGAAGAATTTAGAGATTTTGAGAGCAGTTATTGAAGAAATTGCTCTCTTACCTTTTAAAATAGCACTGACTGTCATTTTATCTATACCTGTTTCCTTAGCCAGTCGATAAGCTGATATTCCATAAGGATTCATAAACTCCTCTTTTAAGATAATTCCTGGATGTTCAACTTCTATTCTGTCTACACTCTTCATATATCCTCCTAATGATAATCAACAATTTCAACGTCAAAAGCATTCATTTCTGACCAAACAAAACAAATTCTCCACTTTTGATTAATTCGTATGCTATGCTGCCCAATTTTATCCCCGGAAAGAGATTCTAAATGATTTGAAGGTGGAATTTTTAAGTCCTGTAAGTTTTCTGATGAATTGAGCAGTCTTAGTTTCCTTAATGCTCTTGTCTGTATATCTGGAGGAAACTTTTTTGATCTTTGTTCATTCCAAATCTTTTCAGTTTCTTTGCATTTAAACGTTTTAATCATAAAGTCTCGTGTTTTAATATTACCTTTGAGTTCTATAATATGCTCAATGAATACTATACGCAAGATATACTACATCGATTTATTCATTTTTTGTGATTTTATTGAATCGAACGTATAGGATTATATGGAGTGACCGATAAAACGGCGGACTGATTCCAATAGAAAATCCGGGTGGTTGTACAATCCTGGAATGTACACGGAATCGGTTTTAATATAATCCCTGTTGAACGGGACTATATCGGTTGGTTGTCTATTATGGATATTGTAAGGCTTTTTTTTTGAGGATCTGTAAAAATATTTCTGAGGGAATCAGATTGAAATGCTGATAATTTTGAGTATGCAAAGGGTTTAAGCGATGATTTTTTATGGAAAATGAAAAACAATTTTCAGTTGTTTTTTCGATTGAGCGATGTTTGGGCGCACTTATCCATTGAGCCTTGTCCCAATTAATTGAAGACCCGTTTTTAGCAACGTCGATAGGCGCACCCGCCGAAGCCGTCATTTGCCTTCCTATCTTAAGGGGTTCTCCATACTCTCTCGCAATAAAACACCCGTCGAACGTCTGCACGCATTTCCCCTGGATCGAAAATCCCGGATTTTACGCGAGCCCTGTTTCAG
>JBFFHJ010000108.1:0-21460 GCA_041556995.1 bacterium
CAAGATCTTTTAAAACAATGGCGTAGCATGGTAAATGTCACTGGCATCAGTTTCAGTGATATCTAAAAAACTGTGGGTAAAAAGCATTATTGGAGAAGAATGTTATCTTAAACGCAATAACGCAAGCCTGACCCCCTATTAGGAGTTAAAAACAGATGGCTGATGAACCGAATAAGATCATATATTCTATGATCGGTGTAAATAAGTATATTAATCAAAAGCAGGTCATAAAAGACATTTCGCTTTCCTATTTTTATGGTGCAAAAATCGGTGTTTTGGGACTTAACGGATCCGGTAAAAGTACGCTCCTTAAGATCATGGCGGGGGTGGATAAAGATTTTAACGGCAAAACTGTGCTTACTCCCGGATTTACCGTCGGTTTTCTGGAGCAAGAACCGCAGTTGGATGAGAATAAAACGGTAAAAGATATTATAGAAGAAGGTGCTCAGGAAACCGTTGATTTATTAAAAGAGTTCAATGAAATTAACGAAAAATTCGCCGAACCCATGTCTGATGAAGACATGAACAAACTGATTGAAAGACAAGGAGAGGTCCAGGAAAAAATCGATAACCTGGATGCCTGGGATCTTGACTCACGTTTGGAAATGGCTATGGATGCGTTACGTTGCCCGGAAGGTAATACGCCCATCAAAGTGCTATCCGGTGGTGAAAAACGACGCGTTGCATTATGCCGATTACTTTTAAAAAAACCGGATATTTTATTACTGGATGAGCCGACCAACCATCTGGACGCTGAAACCGTTGCCTGGTTGGAAATTCACCTAAAAAACTACCAGGGGACAGTCATTGCGGTTACCCATGATCGCTACTTTCTGGACAACGTAGCCGGGTGGATTCTGGAACTGGACCGGGGTCATGGTATTCCATGGAAAGGAAATTATTCATCCTGGCTGGAGCAAAAGAAAAATCGGCTTCAAACAGAAGAAAAGCAGGAAAGTGAACGTCAGAAAACGCTGCAAAGAGAATTGGAATGGATTAAAATGTCTCCCAAAGGTCGTCGTGCTAAATCCAAAGCCAGAATCAGTTCATATGAAAACCTGTTGACACAAGAAACGGAAAAACTGGCTAAAGACTTGGAAATTTATATCCCCCCAGGACCACGACTTGGAAAGGTTGTTATCCAGGCTGAAAACGTGGAAAAGGCTTTTGGAGAAAAACTGCTGATAGAAAAAATGACGTTTGCCCTACCGCCAGGTGGTATTGTCGGTATTATCGGACCGAACGGGGCAGGTAAAACAACATTGTTCAAAATGATCACCGGTAAAGAGATACCTGATTCGGGAATTATTAATACGGGAGATAGCGTTAAGCTGGCCTATGTCGATCAGGAAAGAGATACCCTGGACCCGGAAAAATCAATATGGGAAGTGATATCGGACGGTCAAGACCTTGTAAAACTTGGAAACAAATCTGTTAATTCACGAGCATATGTGGCCAGGTTTAATTTTTCAGGTGCTGATCAGCAGAAAAAAGTTGGTGTCCTCTCCGGTGGAGAGCGTAATCGCGTTCACTTGGCACAAATGCTGAAATCTGAAGCCAATGTGCTTCTGTTAGACGAACCTACCAACGATCTGGATGTCAACACCATGAGAGCTTTGGAAGAAGCCCTGGAAAAATTTGCTGGCTGCGTGGTGGTAATCAGTCATGATCGATGGTTTTTAGATCGAATTGCCACTCACATTCTGGCTTTTGAAGGGGACAGTAAAGTTGTCTGGTATGAAGGGAACTATTCCGAATATGAAGACGATCGTAAAAAGCGATTGGGAGAAGCAGCCGATCAACCACACCGAATCAAATACCGACAATTGACACGGGATTAAAAATCATACGATCCGACAGAACGTCGCAGCATTTTTTTTTGGCTGTGACGTTTTTTATTTTCCAGTCGCCTTTGTTTAGAAGCAAAAGAAATACGTGATTTCTTATATACTTTAGGTTGAATAGCCGCTTTATCTATCAATTTAATCAATTTTACTATTGCCTCTTTTCTGTTTTGTTCCTGCTTTCGGGACCTGCGGGCTTCAATAATCAACTCCCCAATCTTATTTATCTTTTTCCCTGCCAGTCGAATCAATCGATCCTTGACATCATCCGATAAAGAGGAAGTGTTATTAATATTAAATCGAAGCCGAACTGCTGTGGAAACTTTATTGACATTTTGTCCTCCCGGACCAGACGAGCGAAAAAACTCAAACTCAAATTCGGACTCGTCGATCGTGATATTGTTAGTTATGCAAATCATGATTTTCAGATCTTCTTATATCGCCGGATTTTTAAATGATTTTTAAGCACTGCTAACGAATAATGAACCGACGATCAACTTTTAAGGACGGAACATCAAGTATCATGTAGCCATCTCCATCCATGAGTGATCCCGGGTTTAAAATTAACGTTTGTTTAACCTTTTCGACCCTTGCCAGATGGGTATGGCCATGGATCACCACATCTGCGTCTTTCCGATTAAGTGTATTCAGAGCAACTCCCGGAATATGGGACACAATAAACCGAATCCCTTCCAATTCAAACACTACGATGTCTTCCAGACAAACATGGGGGAGACGTCGCAGGGAATTCCACAATTCCCTATCGGAATCGCAATTACCCCTTGCCATATAAAATTGAATATCCGGAAAATCGGCGATAACTATTTCAATCCCCCGAGTAAAAAAATCGCCGGCATGAATGAGAGTTAAAACACCATCTTCTCTTAGATTCGGCAACAACCGACTAAATCGATCGATAGCATAATGAGAATCTGAAACAATAGCAATTTGCATGGTTAAAACAAGCTATTTTGTTGTAAAAAATCAAGTAATTCTAATGGTGATTCGATCAGTACCTTGGCACCCGCTTGCAATAATTCTTCACGAGGTCGAAAGCCCCACAAAACACCAATAGGGAACATACCGGCATTAACAGCGGTTTCCATATCAATTCCTGTATCTCCCAAATATAAAATATGAGCAGACGGGATATCCATTTTTTTGGCAATCTCCAGTGCTCCGGCCGGATCTGGCTTTCGGGGGATATGATCACGTTGGCCCAAAACCATCTCAAATGGCCAATCCGCCAACATTTCTTTAACGCTAAATTGGGTTAAGTCATGCGGTTTGTTTGACAAAATGGCTAATCTTAACCCGAGTTTCGACAGGGCATTTAACATTTCAACCACACCATCATACGGTTTGGTATTTTCTTGCCAACTATTCTTATAATCAAGAGTGAACTCCTCAATACATTCTTTGATCATTGTTTCAGTCTGTGCTTCTTCAGGTAATACGCATTTCATCAAACGGACAATGCCGGCCCCAACAAAATATTGGTAATCCTTCAATGGATGGGTAGGATAATTTCTAGCTGCCAAAACCCTATTGGTCGCTTTTCCAATGTCTGTTAACGTATTCAAGAGAGTACCGTCCATATCAAAAACAACCGCTTCATAAATCATATTCCACTACTCATTTATTACTGAACTAATATTATAGAATAATTACTTCACACATAAACGATACCAGGATCACACCCAACACCGAGTGTTTTTCAACGATGTTAAAAGAAAACACCGATTCTGTCGAAGGCTATTTTTAATCCGGTTTAAAAAAAACTCTGTTAAGATGTTGATTTGTTTTTTTAAAACTTGCAAGTATATAAATATCTAACTTTTCAGCAGTGTTTGAATGGGAACAAATAACCAGGCATTGTTGGAAAATAGGTCACAAAAAAAACATTGGCCGTATTATGCATAAAAAGACTGAAAAAAAGGTTTGTTTCCCACTCTTTTTTTGATACATTTGGAATGAGTTTGCTATCCGGTTCGGATTTTCTAAAGGCAAACAAACGTAACAGTTTAATATTCTGATTCAATCTGTGGTTAACGGAATAATGAACTGTAAACTCGTTAGTCGAACAATCTGTCAGTTTTTTCTGAGAATGCCGGTGGGAGTTTTCCGGCAGCATAAACTTTTATCGTTAAGAGGCTTTCATGAGTATTAAGAAAAAGTATTTCAAAACAAAAAAAACATGCAAGGTAAACTTTAAATTACCGAAAGAAACAGTCAATGATGCGAAAGTCGTCAATCTTGTCGGTGAATTTAATAAATGGGATACAAGCGCAACCCCTTTAAAAAAATTAAGGAATGGCTGTTTCGCAACTGATTTGGAACTTGAAAAGGGTAAAGAATACCAATTTCGGTATCTAATAGATAAAAACAGGTGGGAAAATGACGGCAATGCCGATTATTACGCGCCAACACCTTTTGGTGATGCTCAGAATTCTGTTATTACAGTTTAAAGGATGTTGGTGATACCCAATTGATATTTCGCTCGTCAATAATGTCCCCTCATGCTTAAACCACCGAACACTAAAACCAGGATTCCCATTTTTGTTGATCTTCTTCAAAACATCGAATCCTGGTTTCATATTATAATTTACAATCGATAAACCATCTCTTGAATAAGCAGGATTTATTGAAGAAATTAGTATCAAAAGCGACATTGTGGATTGTAACATTTGTTTCTATTTTCTTAAATTAATATGTGATTCACACCTTTCATTACTACAAATATCATTCTTAAACAGCTCAAGGCTATCCAATCGATTTCATAACGGGCCAACAAGGTTTGGTTCCTAATGCATAATCTCCTGCCTGATATCCCCAGATCAAACAGTGAATCCAAAAATCAGCAAAATCATTGTTCATAATTTCCAAACGATGTATGGCAAAGGGAGAGATGCTTGCTTAAATTCAATTCACAGATTAATATGCAAAGTTGAGTGCATCGAATTAATAGTCATCAGAATAAACATGAAACATATTCATTTAAATTCCATTGACCTGAACCTATTGCTGGTATTTGACTGTATCTACGCAGAACAGAGTCTAACCTTGGCGGGACAACGGCTGGGAAGAACACAATCCGCCATGAGCCACGCATTAGAGAGGCTCAGGGGTATTTTTAATGACCAATTATTTATACGGACATCGAACAAGATGCGGCCGACGTCACGCGCAATTGAACTAGCGGAGCCAATTGGCAAGGCATTACAGGCTATTAATCATGTTTTTGTTCCGGCAACCGAGTTTGATCCGAAAAATTTAAACAGGATCTTTCGAATATCCATGTCCGATTATTGTGAAATGGTGGTACTCCCCCGCTTAATGGAGTTTCTCTGTCAAAATGCCCCTGGCGTCAGAATTGAGATTCTATCACCGGCAACAACCGATCCGCAAAAAGGTCTTGAGGCAGGTATTTTTGAACTAGTTATCGGCAACAAAGATGTTGAAACCGGTATTTATCAGCAGCAATTATTTGATGATCTTTTTGTCTGTATGGTAAGCAATGCCAACGAAACAGTAAAAGATCAAATCAATTTGAAACAGTATAAAGAGGGATTTCATATCATTTTTTCCACCAGGGGGAAAAATGATCGGCTTTTGGAAGAGTGTTTAAAAACCCATAAAATTAATCGAAAAATCGCTTTAAAAGTTCCCAATATCACTGTCATCCCTTCAGTACTGGAAAAAACATCCTATATTGTGACTCTACCCTTAAAAACAGCCAAATCTCTAAACATGAAATCATTAAAAATATTAACGCCACCTTTAAAATTACCGACACTTCCAATTATGCAATATTGGCATGAAGCAGTTCACAAAGACCCCGCCCATCGCTGGTTGCGTGCAGTTATCATGAGACAGTGTTATTAATCTGAAAAATTAATTATCTTCCTGACCATAGAAAAAGTCTGGGGAAATAATAGCTGATTTCTGATTCTTTAGCCTTGTAAACTAGGGTGTTGCCTTTAATGACTCTCTGGCAATGCTTTTTCATGCCAAAAGTATTCACCTTAAATATGATAAAATAGATAATATAACCAATATGTTAAAACTGAACGAAAGCTATACATTTGTCAAAAAAATTTTTGGTGAAAAATTGATAAAAACAACTCCCTATTGTACACTCTCGTCTTCACTAGGTTCCTAAGTTAAGTTTTACTGCCCCCCATAATACTCTTTTATAAACTGAAAATTGTGTTTTACATCCCGAATAAATCCATATATTATCGCAATAGTTGTATCTTGGAGAGAGTGGTGTTGGTAACTGAAAAACAAATTTTGTCGGTTTTCGGCGAAGGTTGGTTTTCAGATTTGGGAGAGAATGTACCGATTTTAGCGGTACTTTATTATATAAAATCTTATATGCTTATTTCAGGCATATGTTGAATTAAACGAAGGAAACGGAATGGCAAAGAAAGTATTGGTTACCGAGGATTCACCAATTGTACTGAATGTACATTCGACACTTTTAAAATCTGCCGGTTACGATGTAACAGGAGTGGAAAATAATTACGTGGCCTTAGAAAAAGCACTGGCAGAAGACTTCGATTTAATGGTGATTGATATCAATACACCAAAAATGGATGGCTATACATTCTGTAAAGAAATTCGCTCCCACGATAAATACAAAGACGTTCCCATAATGGTCATCACAACAGAATCCGATCCCGAAGATAAAGTTAAAGGGTTGGAATCCGGGGCAGACTTATTCCTGGTTAAACCAGTAAAAACGGAAGAGTTTATCCAAAATGCCAATAAATTATTAGGAAACTAAAAAATAAAATACAAAAAAACCCGCTTGATGACATCCAAACTGCCATCAAACGGGTTCCCACCTGGTCTATTTACCAGGATCATATCAAGTTAACCTAATATAGCCCGTAAATCCCCGTCTATCCAATCCAACACCAATTTACGAGGTTATTCCATCGGACGTTATCACACTTATTAATTATTCACCTCTTCAAATTCTGCATCGACAACGTCTTCATCTTTGCTCACATTTTCAGAGGATGTACCATCTTCAGATGTTTGTTGCGCATTTTGGGTATGCTCTTCTTTCTGTTGAGTATACAATTTGGAAGAGGAATCATGAAACACCTGGGTCAGTTTCTCAATGCTTGACTTCAATGTTTCGACATTCTCACCCTCCATCGCGCTCTTTACATCACTAATAGCGGATTCAATATTGCCCTTTTCCTCGGAAGAAAGCTTATCGCCCGATTCAGCCAGGGTTTTTTCACATTGATATACCAATGTATCTGCCTGGTTTTTCTGACTAATGAACTCACGCTTTTGCTTATCGGTTTCAGCATGTAATTCTGCATCCTGAATCATTTTTTCTATCTCTTCTTCCGAGAGACCGCTGGAAGTGGTTATCTTTATTTTTTGTTCCTTCCCGGTTCCCAGATCTTTGGCAGAAACATTTACAATTCCATTGGCATCAATATCGAAGGTTACTTCGATTTGAGGAATACCTCTTGGTGCCGGAGGAATTCCCACCAATTCAAATCGTCCCAGGGTTTTATTATCACGGGCCAACTCGCGTTCGCCCTGCAAAACATGGATGCTAACCGCTGGCTGATTGTCACCGGCTGTTGAAAATATCTGGCTTTTTTTACATGGAATAGTGGTATTGCGATCAATTAACTTGGTTGTGACCTCACCCAGGGTTTCAATACCCAAGGACAAAGGTGTTACATCTAGAAGCAACACGTCCTTTACGTCGCCGGTAAGTACGCCACCTTGAATAGCTGCTCCGATTGCAACTACCTCATCCGGGTTTACACCCTTGTGTGGTGCTTTGCCAAAAAACTCTTCTACAATTTGTTCTATTTTTGGCATACGGGTCATTCCACCCACCAGAATAACATCATTTATATCACTGGCTTGAACACCTGCATCCGCCAAAGCTTTTCGCATGGGTTCCAGACAACGGTCCACCAGATCTTCTACCATTTGCTCCAGTTTTGCTCTGGTTAATTTTACATTTAGATGTTTAGGCCCTGAATTATCAGCAGTAATAAAAGGTAGATTAATATCTGTCTCCAGAGAAGTGGATAATTCATGTTTAGCTTTTTCCGCTGCCTCTTTTAACCGTTGAAGAGCCATTTTATCATTTTTCAGATCAATACCCTGGTCTTTTTTAAATTCATCCGACAAATAGTCAATAATACGTTGATCAAAATCTTCACCACCTAAATGAGTATCGCCATTGGTAGATTTTACTTCAAATACGCCACCACCGATTTCGAGAATAGAAACATCAAAAGTTCCACCACCAAGATCAAATACAGCGATAAGTTCCTCATTCTTCTTATCCAGTCCATAGGCTAGTGCAGCCGCAGTCGGCTCATTGATAACACGTAATACATTTAAACCGGAAATTTTACCTGCATCCTTCGTCGCCTGTCTTTGGGCGTCATTAAAATACGCAGGAACTGTAATCACTGCATCTGTTACAGTTTCACCCAAGTAATCTTCAGCCGTTTGTTTCATCTTTTGTAGAATAAACGCCGAAATCTCAGCTGGTGAGTAGCTCTTTTTTTCTATATCAATCTGGGCCAAACCGTTGGGTGCTCTTGAGATTCGATAACTTAAATTTTTCGAATCACTTTTAACAGTATCAGTTTCAAATTGACGACCGATTAATCGTTTGGCTGCATAAACTGTTTTTTCCGGATTAGTGATAGCCTGCCGTCTGGCTACTTGTCCTACAAGTCTTTCATCACCTGTAGTAAAAGCAACTACTGACGGGGTTGTTCGAGTTCCTTCTGCATTCGTAATCACTTTCGGATCGCCACCATCCATCACTGCCACACATGAATTTGTTGTTCCAAGATCAATGCCAATAACCTTACCCATTTTATTCTCCGTTTATAAATAATAGTAATAAAGATCGGTTAGACCGATATAAAAGTTAAATGAATCCTCAATCAAAGGTTTGTTCTTCATTCTGCAATGCAGATGCCAAACAAATTATTAAACTATTACAGTACATTGTAGTCTTTTTTTTATTTGTAGGTCAGAATGACAGAATGAAAACGAGAATAACTGGGCCAATAAATCCTTGATTGACTCTTCTAGGCCATAATGAACTGTAAAGACTGGTTAGATAAAATAATGCAGGAGTGGAGAGGGAAAAAAGTGGATCCGCCCAAATGGACGGACATCTAATTTATTTCTGTTGTTTCAATATGCTAACAATTTCGTTTTCATCCGGAAAACTTCCGGTTTTTTTCTTGGAATAGATGAGTTTGCCGTTTGCTTTGATCTCAAATACACCTCCACTGGAAGGCACCAGTGTTTCTTCAATCGACAGATTTTTTTTGATTTTTTCCACCATACTGATGGCTTTGGGCAGATAGTTTCACGCTGCGCAATATTCAATTTCAATTTTCATAAAAAAACCTCTTTTTGCTAAATCAATCAGTGTTGCCGTTCAATATCCCGCATAAGAACAGCTTTGTTGTAGGTATCAATAACGTCTTTTCGTTTCAAGACACCCAGAAGTTTTTGTTGATCTTCGGGATCAACCACGGGAATAGCCTCAATATCTTTAATACCAAATTTTTTGATAGCTCTGGTCAAGTTATCGTGGGGGAAAAGCTTAATTAAATCGGTTTCCGCCAACTCTTTCATTACTACCACATGTTCAAGACCGTCTTCCAGCATGATTTCCCTGATATCTTGAAACGACACTACTCCTGTCATTTTATTCTCTTGATTCATCAAGGGATAGTATTGGGCTTTACTATTTGGAAAGTACTCCATAAATTCAGCAAAGCTCATGGTTTCCGGTAAAGATTCACAATCGGTGATCATCACATCTTCCACCAGAATTGAATTCAGGATATTGGCTTCAACCCCCTTGTGAAGAAATATCCCTTGGCGAGAGAGTTCCATGGAATCCAGGGAATCATGACATAACCTTCTTGCCACCATAACACCTATGACTGAAGCAAACATGATGGGAATAATAACCTCATAATTTCCGGTGATTTCAAAAAGAAGGAAAATGGCTGTCATGGGTGCATGGGTGGCAGCTGCCAAAAACGCCCCCATACCCACTAAAGCGTATGATCCCGGTTGTATGCCGATACTTGGAAACAGAAGATCGACCGCCCAGCCAAAAACAGCCCCGATCATGGCTCCTATAAATAATGAGGGTGCAAATACACCACCCACGTTTCCGGAGCCAAGAGTTATGGAAGTAGCAACCATCTTTAGTATAACCAGCAAGGCAATACCGGATATAGCAAGACCCGCTGGTGATTGAATGGCTGCATGAATGTAACTGTAACCATCCCCTAGCACACCAAAATTTACCAAGCCCAATCCCCCCACCAGGAAAGCTCCGATAATAGGTTTAATCTGGTCGTTCAGCTTCAACCTGTCAAAAAAGTCACCGATGGAAAAGAACATCCGTATAAAAACAAAAGCTAGTGCACCTATCAGCAATCCCAGGATGACATATAAACCGAATTCATAATAACTGATAAAGTCATAGTGTAACAAACCAAATGTGGGTGCAGAAGTATAAAAGGCTCTTGAAATAGCGGTGGCCAAACCTGATGAAATAACGATAACACCAAAGGTTTGCAATTGAAATTCTCCCACCATCACTATTTCCTGGGCAAATAGGACACCGGCCAAGGGAGCATTAAACTGTGCAGCAATTCCCCCAGCCGATCCACAGGCGATAAGAACTTTTAGCCGATGGCTACCCATTTCAAAAAACCGACCAATGGATGATCCTACTGCTCCGCCGATCAGGGCTATTGGCCCCTCAACACCGGCTGAACCTCCAGTTGAGATAGTAGTAGCGGCCGTAAAAATCTTGATAAAAATCTGCCGGGTACGAATAAGCCCCCCCTTCAGGTGCACACTTATCAGAAATCGAGGCATGCCATACCCGTTAATTTCTCCCGGATATTTTTTGGAAAATGGAATAAGTATAATTGCCCCAATCATGGGGACAACGGGCAATAGATAGACTGAGAACTGAGACAGCCAAGAATAGACGACCTCAAAGAAAAAATGGTGCATTTCACCAAGCAGGAATCGAAAAAAAACAGATGCGAATCCAGCACCGATACCGACCAGACAGGCCAGTATCAACTCAATATTGGTTGAACTTAATTTGATTTTCTCTTTGAAGCGATCTTGAAGAAAACCGATAGGTCGGATTTTTTTTACTTCAGAAGCGTGAAACATAGTGAAGGAGAAAATTTAGATATGTAACAAACCGGATTAGAAAGTTGGATAACAAGGATCTTTTTAACATGTCAAAGAGCGTATAAACATCAATTATAATGACATGATTTTTAATAAAGCAATACAAATGCACGTTAAATTATTTCCCATACACCTGTAAATACCTCTTTGGCCGGTCCCTCCTTGACCACCTGATGTCCTTTTCCCTGCCAGGTCAACCTTAAATCTCCACCTGTCAAATGGTTTAAAATGGTCGATTCGGTATTGCCGGTTAATACACCAGCCACACAAACGGCTGAAGCTCCAGTCCCACAAGCCCACGTTTCGCCAGCACCTCTTTCCCAAGTTCGTTGAATGACCTCATTTTTTGATACAACCTGTACAAATTCAACATTGATTCGGTTGGGAAACATGGGTGAATGTTCTATAAGAGGGCCCCACTTATCTACCGGTGTTGTTGCCACATTCTCAACATATGTTATAAGGTGCGGATTACCCATGGATACTAATGTTCCGCTCAATTTTATACCGTCAAAATCAAAAGGATAATTTACTACTTGATCTCCTGTCAGTGTACTGGGAATCTTTTGAGCATTTAATATCGGCTCACCCATTCGGACTGTCACTGTGCTAACTTTATTTTTTTCATCAGTTTTTAATACCAGTTCTTTAATCCCGGCACCCGTTTCGATAGTAATTGTTTTTTCAGCCACCATCTGTCTATCCCAGGCGTATTTTCCCACACACCGAATGGCGTTTCCGCACATCTCGGATTGAGAGCCATCGGAATTAAACATGATCATTTTCAGATCGGCCACTTGACTGGGAGCTATCAATACCAATCCATCCGCCCCAATCCCAAAATGACGGTGGCTCATTTTAATCGCCAATTCTTCGGGCTTTGACAGGGCTTCTTCAAATAAATTAATGTAAATATAGTCGTTACCGACACCTTCCATTTTGGTGAAGTTAATTTTAGTCATAGGTATTGGAATTCAAAATTTATAAATAAAATACAATTTAACGTTGTTTCTTAATTTTAGTTAACAATATCAATGCAAACCTTAGTTCTACAAAAACCCTTTTTTTTATCGGTGAAATCACCACCACTATTATTTTATGATGGAAGTCGATAAGTAAAGGCATTTTCTTATATATTTCGGACTTTCATCCTCAGTTTTTATGAGGACGTGAATCTTTTGATTTTTACCTTAAACAACCGTGTTTTTTAGGAAACACAACCAGTGGCGATATCATCATGAATTGTGCTTAAAAACACAGCTTAACTCACTAGTTTCAAAAATCTGATTTTTAATAATTAAATAAAATTACACAATGCATAGAATTACCGAAATAACCAGTATTCACAGGATAGCAATCCGATTTACCCATTTACTTTTTTTTGCAGGTTTGGTTTTTACTATATTCTTATTCCCCATTAAAATGGAAGCCTACGAATTCAAACACCTGTTAAAACCTGGAAAAACCCTTAAATATAAGCACTGGAATACACATCGTAAAAAGGTTACGGGGTACAGCCGGATAAGCTATGAAATAATGTCAAAAGATGGGAGAAAATTTGTTCTGGAAACTCATCAAAACACAAATGATAAGGGAGAAGCATATTCGGAAAAACAATTGTTGTTCCAGGCGGATAATGGCAAATTAGTGTCATATGAAGAGGCAGACTTCCGAACAAAAATGAAGATCAAACAACAGTACGAATCCGGTCACATCCATACACAAGCCACAGACAAAGACACGAAAAAAAAGTTCTCAGTCAAAATTGAATCTGATCTGATCCCATTTGAAGTGCTGACCTTATTCCTGCAAAAAAAGATTCCGAAGCTGAAAAAAGGGTGGGAAATGGATTTTGACCTCTACCTGCCTGTTATTGCATTTGAATTAGAAAAAAAGGGAATTCCTTTATCGTTCAGCAAAGTTGGAGTAACGGCTAAGGTTGAAAAGATAAAAGTGAAGGGGACGATTTTTGGTAAAAAAGAGGTAATAGTCATCCTGATAAAACCAAATTCTTTGTTTTTTTCCATGGTTTTACCAAAGGAAAAATCAGAGTATCGATTTACATTTCTAAATGAACCACCATTCCATTTGCTGGTTTTTGAAGAGCACGAAACCCAGAGTATTTTAACAGAAGTAAACCAGGAAAACAGAGGAGAATAATTCTAACCACTTTACCAACAGCCTGGGTGGGTTTCCTTTTGTAAAGCCTTATGCAATTGCTGCAAAAAGCCATCCCGGGTTATTTCAAAAGCCCCCATGCGTTTCAGATGATTGGTCGTTATTTGACAATCGATAAATTCAAAATTCCATTTAATGAGTTTTACCGATAGAACAGCCAAAGCAACCTTAGAAGCATCCGGTTTTAGGGTAAACATAGACTCGCCAAAAAACGCTTTCCCCAATGAAACACCATATAAGCCACCGACCAATTCCCCATCAAGATAACTTTCCACCGAATGGGCAAAACCGGCTTCATGCAGATTGCAATATGCATTAATCATTTCATCGGTAATCCAAGTGCCATCCTGGTTTCTTCGCTTTATATCGGCACATATTTCAATTACCCCCCTGAAGTTATGGTCAAATCTTATATCATATTTCTCACTTTTAATAACTCGCTTCAGGCTTTTGGAAACATGCAATTTGTCAGGATACAAGATCATCCTTGGATCGGGAGACCACCAAAGAATCGGTTGTCCATCAGAGTACCATGGAAATATTCCCATACTGTATGCCAACAAAAGTCGTTCGACAGAAAGATCACCGCCAACCGCTAATAACCCTTCCGGGTCAGCCAGGGAAGGATCGGGAAAAATCAAGTCTTGGGTCAGCCGAAAAATCGTCATAAGCATTTTATAATGACGGATCAATGTTTCAAAATGGTTTATAAAAAAGGGTAAGAATACAACCTCTTTTTATTATTAATAGATTAGCTTCCGCTTTTTTTCAACCAAAAGACGTTAGGTGATTGATTCAACTTCAGGTTTTGAGGAGAAGATAGATGATGGATATTAATAGGTGGGAAAAATATTGACCGATGCATTGATGTATTTATAAACCCCCCGATTGGCACCGGGGGATTCATCTTAACTAATCAGTTGCAATACATTTCTAGGCAGTTGATTAGACTGAGCCAACATTGCTGTTGCAGCTTCGGACATGATTTGATTTTTAGTGAATTCAGCCATTTCCTTGGCCATATCCACATCACGAATAATGGATTCTGATGAAATCAAGTTCTCATTTGCAATCCTCAAGTTGGAAAGGTTGGCTTCCAGGGTATTCTTCTGGAAGGCTCCCAACTCGCCGCGATCTGATGTTAACTGATTAATGGCTGCATCAACCATTGTCAGGGTATCTTGAGCACCTTGAAAATCGGTCACTACGATATCGCTAAGACTTTCAAATCCAGATTGATTTGCAATACCGCGCGCCAAACTTTCCGAATCAGTGCTTTTAAGGGAAATGCCGACGGTTTGCCCCTGATTAGCGCCAACCTGGAATTTCATTGAATTCTGGGCAACGAACACTCGACCTACGGATATACCATCATCCGTGATTTCCGGTCTTAGTTCTTCTTCAACCCCCTCTTCAACTTCCAGATCCGCCACTTCACAACCAGGAGGAACCATCATTTTTTTACCTTCACCGTAATAACGAATAGCGAGCCCGTCAACACATTTGGCACCTCTGACTCCGGTAAGAGTCTGCCCTCGTCCAATGGCTGATTCTCCATTGATGGTGCCTTTAACATCCTTACCATCGTTGGAGATCATTATCTCACCCGAATTCACACTCAAAACACCGGCTGTGCTGCTGGAAACCTGGAAACCATGCTCAGAGCCATATTTCCGGTGTGATATTTCGATCACACCTTGTTCATTTATTCCGATATCCAGATCTAGTGCCTTTCGATCAATTTCCGACCGAAGATTCTGCACTGCCGTTGCAGCTGTATCATCCGCATTCGATGTATAAGTAGCCATTCTACCGTTTTCGATCACGGTGAGTGTTTCACCGGCGGCAACAAGTTCCTGCGTGAGCGCCGTAGTTCCCGTGACATTGGCCTTGGAAGCCGCCTGGGTGATTTTTACATCAAACCCATTTTCACGAGAATCCCCAGTATCAAGCGTTGCGCTTACAAATTCAAGATCATTCCCTGTGGTGGTTGCAGATGCTCCCCGGGACCCATCCAACAGTTTTTTATTCCCGAACTGCGCTTGGGCTGAAATTCGATCAATGGTTGCCAGGGCATTTTCAATTTCCTTTTGATCAGCCAACAGCATAACCTCGTCATTCACACCTTCATTTGATGCATGAATAGCGAGTTGCCGAATACCCACCAGCAGGTTATTGATTTCCGCCATGTTAGCTTCCGTGGTCTGAACCATAGAAACAGCTGTTTCAGAGTTATCAATCGCCTGCCCGAGACCAGCAATTTGCGCTCTCATCTGTTCTGAGATAACAAGTTGAGCCGGTCCCTCGGCAGCACGGTTGATTTTCGTCCCCGAGGACAACCTCTCCAGAGTTTTGGCCATTGCAGCCTGATTAGACTGTAAATTCCTGTGAGAATTTAAAGCACTGGTATTATGATTTATTCGTAAACTCATAATCTACCTCCTTGTAGGGACATATTAAGGTTTACAATTGTCGATTAACCTACATCCATGCAGGTTTATTTGATATAATTTTTACATGTTTTTTTTAAGAAAGAGGTTAAACATCTCTATCCTGTGTTTCATACTCATTTGAACAACAGGGATTTCCAAAAAGGTAATGCAATACTTCTGATTAGACAAACTATCACTGGTATTGTCCCATTTCATACAGAAATGCCTGCCCGACTGGCATTCACGTCTACGCAGACAAGCGCTGAAAAGAGGAAGACCTTCCAGTCATCCCCACTTTTTCTGTCATTTACTTAATTTTTAATATTATCAAGAGTTATGACCTCAAATGAGTCCAGAATTCCTGAAACGGTTGATACAGTTATTAATTTATTAACTGCATAACATTCTCAGGTATCTGATTTGCTTGTGCCAGCATTGCGTTTGACGACTGAGACATAATCTGGTTCTTAGTAAAATCTGCCATTTCTTTCGCCATATCCGTATCGCGAATTAATGATTCAGAAGAAACCAGGTTTTCATTGGCGATCCGTATATTAGACAGGTTACTTTCGAGCGTATTTTTCTGAAACGCTCCAAGGTCTCCCCTATTCTGCAACACCTCGTCAATGGCCTTATCAACAAGCAACAACGTATCCTGTGCTCCCTGAAAAGTTGTTAAGTCACAATCTGCCAGATTTTCAAATCCTGAATAATTAGCAAGTCCTTCTGCCAGTGATTCGGGATTTACGTTTTTAACAGAAAGACCGACTGTTTGATATTGATTACCACCAATATGAAACTTGGTAGCGTTCTGGGTAACGTAGACGCGTCCGACAGCAATACCTTCTTCCGGAAGTTCCTCGTTGCTCAAACGCTGAGGTTTTTCTGTCTCAACTATCTTGTCGTTTACTTCGCATAGAGGCGGTAATAACCCCTCTTTGCCGTCACCATAATACCGAACACTCAAACCATCGGTACATTTAGAACCTTTGATACCAGTAAGGATTTGACCTTGACCGGTCGTAGATTCACCATTAATAGTTCCTTTGATATTCAATCCTACTTCCGCAAGATCGATATCTCCAGCTTCCTTGCTTAGAATTCCGGCTGAGCTACTTGAAACCTGGAACTTAAAATCAGATCCATAATCCCTATGAATTAGATTTATTCGTCCCGAAGCATCCAGACTTGCATCAATATTGATTCCTTGGCCGTTAATCTCCGCCTGGAGATTTTTAATAGTAGTGTCTGTCGTATCATCCCTATTGGTCGTATAGACAGCCATTTTACCATTTTCGATGACGGTTAACGTCTCACCTCTACTTATGACTTCTTGAGACAGAACTTCCGTACCGGTGATTTCAGATTTCGTCGCCAGTTGCGTAACTCTTACCTCAAAACCATCTTCGCGTGAGTCTCCCGTCTCCAAGGTTGCGTTGATGAAATCCAGATCCTTACCAGAAGTTGTTCCGGTAGTTTCCATCGAGCCGTCCAGCAATTTTTTATTGCCAAACTGTGCTTGTTTAGCAACTCTTTCTATTGTTTGCAGTATATTATCAAGCTCAGCTTGATCAGCCTGCAAAGCTGCTGTGTCATTAACCCCCTCGTTGGCAGCATGAATGGCAAGTTGCCTCATCCTGTTAAGGAGATCTCCGACTTCAGACATATTCGCATCGGTCGTCTGAATCATGGAAACAGCAGTTTCCGAGTTGTCAATCGCCTGATTTAATCCAACAATTTGAGATCGCATATGCTCCGATATCATAAATGCCGCCGGACCTTCAGACGCTCTATTGAGTTTCACCCCGGATGATAACTTTTCCAGATTCTTCGTCAGATTTGCATGATTTGACTGCAAATTCCGATGCGCATTCAACGCCTTGGTGTTATGGTTTACTCGAAAAGTCAAAATCCACCTCCCTGTAGATTGAATTTTCTACAATAAGGGTTAGAATACAAAAACTTGCATCAATTCTATGGTCATAATCCCAGGTAATGATTCCTTATTGATTTTGTCCTCAATCCCTGATTATTCGCTTTAGATTGATTCGATTAAAAACGACCGGGTAAATAAAATAAAACACTAATTTACTCGATCTTACTTGGGAATCGACCAACCGGTCTTTTCCCCCTAACCAACTACCCTAATAATTGAAGTACATTTTGGGGCAACTGATTAGCTTGAGCCAGCATCGCCGTTGCAGCTTGTGACATTATCTGATTTCTTGTAAATGTCGCCATTTCCTTGGCCATATCCACGTCACGGATAACTGACTCAGATGAGATGAGATTTTCGTTTGCAATACGGATATTAGAGAGATTAGCTTCCAGTGTATTTTTCTGGAAAGCCCCCATATTTCCCCGAGATTCGGTTATTTCATTGATGGCCGCATCAATTAACAACAGTGCATCCTGAGCTCCCTGGAAATTTCGAACATCAACATCCGCCAGGCTTTTATAACCGGTATGATTGGCAATACCTCGTCCAAGCACTTCCGGATTAGCAGCGGTAACTGAAATTCCAACAGTTTGACCTTTGTTTCCCCCCACTTGAAACTTCATAGAGTTTTGGGAAACAAACACTCGACCGACTGAAACTCCTTCTTCCGGCACTTCCAGCGGTTGAATTTCCATTTCACCTTCTTCACCTTCAATAACTCTATCCGCCACTTCACAACCAGGAGGAACCAACATTCCCTCACCTTCACCGGTGTATCTGACCATCAAACCATCAACACATTTGGCACCTTTCACACCGGTTAAGGTCCTGCCTTTACCAATACATGATTCACCATTGATGGTTCCTTTAATATCTTGACCGGTTTTAGCAATACTAATTTCACCGCCCATTTCACTCAAGATTCCGGCTGAGCTGCTGGAAACCTGAAAACTATGATCAGAGCCATATTCCCGATGAAGAACTTCTATGATGCCACCTTCACCGAGCAGAACATCAACATCAAGCCCTTTTCTATTGATTTCAGATCGAAGGTTTTGAATCATGGTATCGGCCGTATCGTCTGCATTCGATGTATACGTGGCCATTTTTCCGTTTTCAATAACGGTCAGTGTTTCACCGGCTGCAATGATTTCGTCCGTCAAAGCCGTGGTTCCCATGATATTAGCCTTGGTTGCCAGTTCGGTAATCTTCACATCAAAACCGTGTTCTCGTGAGTCACCTGTTGCCAAAGACGCTTCGATAAATTCCAGATGCCCACCGGTAGTAACTCCGGATGCTCCTCTGGAACCATCCAACAGTTTCTTTTGACCGAATTGCGCTTGATTGGCTATTCGATCAATGGTTTCCAGGGCGTTTTCAACTTCTTTCTGATCCGCTTCCAGCATAACCTGGTCATTTACTGCCTCGTTTGAAGCGTGAATAGCCAGCTGGCGCATGGAAGTCAACAGGTTGTTGATTTCCGCCATGTTAGCTTCCGTGGTTTGCACCAAGGATATTGCGGTTTCCGAGTTATCAATAGCCTGGGTTAAACCGGCAATCTGAGCTCGCATTTGCTCGGAAATTACCAGTGATGCCGGGCCTTCAGATGCTCTATTGATTTTTAATCCTGAAGACAACCGTTCAAGGGTCTTCGCCATCGCAGCCTGATTCGCCTCTAAGTTACGATGTGAATTAATTGCACTGGGATTATGATTAATTCTCAGACTCATAACATTTCTCCCTGTTTTGTTACTAGTGAACTTCCTTGTCCACCATTTGATAAAAAAGCGTTTAAGCACCTTAGAAAAAGATACTCAAACTGTTGAAAAGAACATAAAATCTTGTTCAGCAATATGCTGTTTTACTTCCAGGATGTCACATTCAAAACAGTTGAAGGCGTCAACATGTTTTTCAACTGACTGACCATATCCTTAGCCTTATCTTTTGAAAGGTAAATCATTTCCTCTCCAGCGGATTGAGGACTTATGGTTGAACGAAGCAGCTCTACCGCTCGTTCAACATAGCTTTTTTCCTTCCATCGAAGTTCTTCCAACAAATACTCCAGATAAGTTATGGACCATAGAATCAGCCGTAAAGCATCCCTGCATTCAAATTCGTTATTCCCCCGTATGGCACTGAGATCGGAAAATCCACTCCGATTCGAAACCCCGGCGGCAAGCGTATTTGGTTGCAATGAAGGAATACTTAGAATTTCCATTTTAGATTCATTGGCATCCAACGGAACCAAAATACCGTTCTGCTGCACGTTGACATAACCAACAATCTGTCCTGGATATTCGACGTTTCCATCATAGTAAACTACTAATCCTTCTGTTTTTTTATTTCCTTTGTCACCAATCAGGAAACCACCATCTCCATGAGCACTTTCAGTACCGATACATCCGGTCACATCTATTCCCGGATCAGCAGCCCTGAATTGTCCCGGGATATCTGACACAAGACAGGTTTTGTAACTCATACCTTGAAAACTGGTTCTTGAACCCAGTTGATTGTGCCTAAAGAACAAATGATTATCACTAGTTCGAAAAACACTAATGTCAATACCTTGCTGCATCAAACACTGCTGAAGGTTTTCAATCAACGACTCCGGACTTTCATTTTCCTTAATTCTATACCGGATTTCATGGGAGCCATCCACTATCACAATGATACTTTCATCCCTCAGGTTTTTTTGATTAATCTGGCTGGAACCAAACAAAAAACTGGGTCTGGGTGATTGATAAATTGCCAGTGGATAACCTGGTGGCTCAGATGACACCACCCGTGCAGATCCCCGCACAAATCTAAGGTTATTGCCAGTAATCTCCCCTTTCACCCCGCTTTTACCATTTAATAATGGCTTTCCATGAAAACTTGCGGTTTCAGTGGTGACCTTTATATGAGATAACCGATCGGACAAAAAATTGTTGGTCACCGAAACTGGTATCTGAGCCCAGCTTGATCGATGCCGATCTTTTTCCAGAAACTCCTTCATTTCCCGCAGCCAGCCTTTTAATTTTTCAATATTCATTCTGGCTGTCTGTAACATGGATACACTACTCTCCAGTTTTCCAATCACAGAAAACCTTCCCTGGTCAACTGAAGAGATATAATCTCTTGGCTCAACAGGATCACCTCGACTCAAACCGAGCGCTGTTTCCACTCTTCGGTTAAAATCGGGCACATTGACCCTGAGCGTATTCTGGTTGTCATAATTTTTCATGAGAACACCTTTGATAAGCTGTTCAGCCGCACTTCATTGTCGCTTTAATATCCATTCAATTGGTACAATTTTTCCATATTAAGTGCAGTCTTCGGATTTATAAAATCATGAATGATATTCCAATATAGTTCTTTTTTGTAGACGCAGTTTCTTTGAAGCCGAAAAATCCCTGTCTGTTAAATATTACACTTCGGGCGATATCCGTTTCACAAGAAGCGACGGTTTACCAGGATAGTCTTCACAAGCTAATCCCGGACAATACACTCTTGGTATACTATTGTTTTACATATTGATCTAAACAGAAACCACTCTACTGAGATCAATGCTTTGTGTTAGATGTTCATTTATTTTTCAAATGTCTATCCGTCCTCCGTCTTACTGCAACAAGGCCAGTACGTTGTTGGGTGTCTGATTTGCCTGGGCCAGCATGGCAGTGGCGGATTGGGTCATAATTTGATTACGGGTGAATTCGGACATTTCCGAAGCCATATCTGTGTCTCTGATCACCGATTCAGCATTAATCAAGTTCTCCTTGGCAATGCTTAAGCTGGTGATATTAGATTCAAGGGCATTCTTCTGCACTGCACCCAAA
>JBFFHJ010000109.1:0-21385 GCA_041556995.1 bacterium
ATCGTCAGGTTTGTATCTTCGGTGATGTAAATCAGGTAACCTTTACCTGCCTCCAGAGTGGTAAACTCTTTTAGACCGTTATTGCCCGGATCATAGGAGAGGTAGGTTCCGGTGGCAGAATCGTAGGATACGATTTTATTGTATTGGCCTGCAATGGCTGTGAGTATCGTATCAATACCGGGATCGGTCGGTATAACGGACAGGGAGAAAAAGTTCCAACCGGACTGAAAATCCAGGGTTTGCTGGATGACTGGGACATCAGGTGGTGGATCGGCCTGCTCGATTTTTGCTACCCGGCGGTCTCCGGCGAAGATATATTTTATCTGTTTGCCTTCCCGGATTTCAAAGTCCCTGGTGATATAAACAGTGGTTTTTTCTTCGTTGTTTTGTAAAACTTTCTTTATAATCCGTCGACCTTCGTGATTGTAAGTATAAAATGCATCAGTGGTCTCATCGTCGACAGTCCGTTGAACACGGATTAAACGGTCCCTGAAATTCCAGGTATACATGTCGCCATCAGCATGGTTGATCATATTACCGTTGTTATCGTAAGCATAGCTGAACCCACCGTTGGTTGTACCGGATTGAGTGGCGGTAATGGCGTGGGGACCGGCCGGATCGTTGGGATTTCCTCCTACACGGTCGCTTGTCCCAAGAGTACCACCGTAGGACATGGCTCCCAGGTTGATAAGGAGGTCATCCACATGCTGGGAATCGCCCGATGGGGGGGATTGTTTATGAATCATGTTACCGATTTTGTCATATGCAAAATCGATGGTGCCGAAGGCAATCCCCATTGCCTGGGTCAAACGGTTGAGATCATCATATAAAAAACTTTGGGTGGTGTTTTGTCTGGCCTCCGAATTCAGACTTCGACCGTCGGTTATATGAGTGATATTGCTGACCCCGTCAAAGGTGTAGGACAGATGTTGCAGGTCATCACCGGTTTGATTGGTGGAAACCAGTGTTTGCAGGCGTTGTCTGGCGTCATAGCTATATGCTGTTTCTACCGAATTGGCGTATAAAAAGGTTCCATATTGTCCGGCGGGTTGATAGGTGATGTTATCGATAAAACCGGGAATCGATTGAAGAAGGTTTCTGTTGTTATAATTATAGGAAACGGTTTGTTTATCGGGAAAGGTTTTGGTAATAATCCGGCCCAAAGAATCAAAGGATACATTGGTTTCATAATCGGTCGTATCCGTGCCATTCCGGATTCGGGTAATGGTGGTATTGGCATTCCCCCTGTTATCATAGGAGAAAAATTGGCCGCCTGAGAGGTCTTTTACCCAGGAGAGTCTGGCTTTCAGGTTTTGGGTATCCGGGTAATCGGCACTTGGAGTATCGTAGTGGTATTCAATATCGGGTGTGAATCCATTGGCATCCAGCCAGTCCTCGGTTAAAACTCTTCCTGCTGCATCATACGTGTAACTGATAACCTGGTTTTCAGCATCGGTTGTTTGTTGCAGGTTTCCGGCATCATCATATATATATGTGGTAATCCCTTTATCGGGATCATTCATCCAGGTTTTTCGTTTAAGGCCGTCGTAGGATAGTAGTTTGATGTTATTCTGGGCATCAGTGATCCGGGTCAGGTTGCCCAGGGGATCATATTGATATCTGGTTCGGTATATCTCCCCCCTGTTTTGCTCATGAACTTCTACCACTCGATCAAGACCGTCATTAAAGACCGTTTTCAATTGATTGTTTTCATTGGTGGTTCGGATATAAAGGGGACCATAGAATGTACTGAACAATGTTTCCACTGCATTCCCGCCAATATCAACGGCGGCAGGTGGGTTAATTTTCAAGGTTTCCCTGCCGACGGCGTCATAATTGGTTTCGATCTTGTTGAGAGAGAGCGTTGGTATCCGGTAAGCCGAAGAACCGCTTTCATAAGGTAAAAACTGATAACGGGGTTTTCCACGGCTGTTGAAAAGGGTGGCGTCCTTGACAATAAAACCACTTTCCCCCTCTTCCACTGCCGCTAATTTTCTACCCAGGCCATCCACGTATTGAATGGTGTCAAAAGTACCCGGTTGTAAAAATTTCTCCCGGGATTTTATGGTTACCGAGCTGGGAGTATCTTCGGCAGAGATTAACGTTAAAATACCTTCCGGACTGTATTGATAAACCCGCCCGTTTTCCGGGTCGGACATCTCATAGATGAATTGTCTTGTTGGGAAGTTCGGGCTGTCTCCCGGTTGAATCACTTTGGTGGGTCGGCCGAAAACATCATAGGAGTAATCGGTTTGATGGCCGTTAAAATCGATCTGGTTGGTAATTTTACCCAATCCAAGGTGGTATTGAACGGAAATCATCAAATCATCGGAGCCGGAATCCAAGTGGATGGTTTCCGTTTCCGGGTAAGTATGCAGCAGGTTGTCATAAGTCAGACGTCTCTGGTTGCCGTTGGGGTCCTGAATAGTGATAATATTGCCGTAGGTATCGTATTCATTACGAATCAGATTCACCAATCGACCGTCTTCCACCCATCCCTGTTGCCGGGTCAGGTTCCCTTTGTCCAATGTACCCAGGGGCAGTCCCTGGAAAGAAGCACCATCATAATAATTAAAGGTTTCGGCTTTTTTAATGCCTGCACTGTCGGTAACGGTTTGCTGATAGGAGACACCCAATATCCATTTTTCCGTGTTGTTAATATATTTTGTTGCGGTTATAATTTCATCCCCTAACTGGGAGAGGGCGCCCTGTCTGTTTTCCTCAATAATGTTACCAAAATCATCGTAGGAAAACAGCGTGGTAATGGTTTCCGGGGTGGTGGTGCCTTCATAAATCTTTTTACTGGTTTCCTCTTTGTAAGCCAGACGGATTTCCCGACCATTAGTATCGGTCAGCAGGGTTTTTACATACCAAATGCTTTCATCGTCGGAATAGAGGATGTCTGCTGTAGAAAGCACTTCAACCTTAAAAGGGGTTCCTTTCAGGGCTTCCTCCTCCCGGTATTTTTCCTCCAGTACCTCATCGACGGTGCCATCGTTATCGTTGTCAGCACCATCCGGCCCGCCGGTAAAGAAGTGGTGTCGGGTGAGTTGTCCCGGCATGGTGGTGTCTCCCGGTTCCATCACTTCTGCTATGGAAAAACCTCGAAAAGCGTTTTCCAAATGGTCGTAATAACCGTGGTAATAAGTAAATTCCTTGACATAGGTATCTTTTCCGGGAATGGTATCCAGATCCAGGCCGGTGGTGGTTTCCACTTTGGAGACCACGGTGGTGGGAAAAGGCAGGGTAGATTCCCACTCCCGGTTAATGGCCCTGGCTTTTAAATACTGCTCGGTTGAACTTTGATACGTAATGGTGGTTACCACTCCAAGGCCGTTGTCGATCTTTTGCAGTAAATTGGGATGAAAAGAACCGCCGATCAGTTTCCCGATATCGATATAACGCAATTGTTCGGTGGACAAACCGGAATCGGCAAAAATAAGGTCGGTAGTACCATTTCCATTGATATCGGCCCATCGTGTGACGGCATTCATGGAAAAACTGCCAGGCATCCCGGTGATGACGTGTTTGTCCGAAAAGCTGTCTGATCCCTGGTTAAGCCAATACCACAACTGGTTGCCAGAGACTTTTTCGATAATCAGATCGGACAGACCGTCCCCGTTGATATCCTTGAATTGGGTGTTTTTAAAGTTATCGGGAGAAGCGATTGAATAATCAAAATTCGGCAGGGGGATATATACAGCCTCAGCAAACTGCCCATGTCCCATATTGGCGGCATAAACAAAACCGGCGGAACGAATATAGATGACATCGTTCATACGATCGCCGTTGATATCGGCCAGCTTAACCCCGTTTTTATCAAAGTAAAGCACCGAACCCAGGTACATGGCACCGGGACTGGATATTTTTCTTGAGTATTTACCGTTGCCCAGATTCAGCCAAACCGAATAACCATATTCCGAGCTACGGACAATGTCCATGTGTTTGTTAAAATCGAGATCCGAGCTACGGACGTTATCCTCATCAAAGGGCGCTGGCGGTGGGTCGTTTTGGTCCACCATGTATTGCCTGCTTCCCCAGGAGAGATCACCTTCATTCCGGTAATAGTATACTTCATTAAAAGCGGTTTTATAGACAATATCGGACAGGCCGTCGCCATCCATATCCGACAGGTAAACCTGATTATCTCCCAGGTTCAGGTTGTTAACTCTCCCGTCATCAACAGCCACTTCCTGGCTGGTGGTCCACTCAATAACACCGCTGTCCGGTTGTTCGCCCAGGTTGATATATGCCTGGTGATAACCACCGTATTGCTGAGTTTCCAGTATATCGGGCAGACCATCACGGTTAAGGTCTACCAGTTCCACCCTGTCTTGATCCATGACACTGGATGGCGTGTTACCGGAGGTTTTCAGGGCATCTCCTGCCGACGTGGTTAATGCCGGGGTAAAGAGATAATAATCAAATGTGATGGGAGGTAAATAGTTGACGCCGTCTGAGCCGTATTGGGTGACCTTGTTGAGGAAATTCCCGTCGCTTTCACCGGTTCCATAGTCAAGTTCGTAACGTCTGACCAGAGCATCGCTGACACCGTCCCGGTTAAAATCGCCAACAGCAGCATTGGACGGGGTAGTGCCCTGGATACCGATATTGATCCGGCTCAATCGCTTGGACGTTTTGATTAAAAACCCGGCCCGGTAGTCCTTGCGCCAATCCGGTCGATCTTCATAGGAAAGAGTGACAAAATAAAATCCCTGCCAGGGAGATGCTCCCGGCCCGTAGCGAATCTCTTTCAAGTATTTCTGGTTGTCCGAACCGGAAAAATCGGTATAAATATATTCAATAACATTTCCGTTGACGTCGGTTTGGGTTTCCAGTAACCATTTGTATATTTTTGTGCCAGTGGAATCGGTCACCCGGTTTTGGGATGATTTTCCAAAGACCAGTCTGACACCATTTTTCAGGTCCGCTTCCCAATGGTCATTGACTTTACGATAGCGGATAAAAGACCTTTCAATACGAGCCCGATAGGTGCCGTCGGCCATTAACATTAATTCTTCACCGTCCGGTCCCAGAATCTGGTCGATCTCCTCCGGGTTGTCCACTTCGTTATCGAAATCGTCATCAACACCATTATTACTATCAACGTATCGTGGTGTGCCTTTATCCGTTTGCCTGCGGATAGCGCTCGGTCCCAGGTTCCACCCTAACCCCACCGGGCCGTCACCGGTGCCTGAATCGTATTGCAGGGTCAGTTCCGGCGTATTTCCATTAACTCCGGCCGGTAAAGCGATTTTTACTGCATACCTGGCGTTCCCGGTGTTCAACATGGGCTGAAAGGAATCTCCCAGACCCTCAATGGAACCGGGACCTGAAGGCAGGGAGATGGTATTGGGGGAAACCCCGCTTTTATTTTCGGCCATTGCCAAACCGGTTAACAAAAAAACCAGCCACGAAACACACGAACTTATACGAAAAAAATTATTCATATTAACTGTTATCCTTTATCAACCACGAAACACACAAAAAATTGTTCTTTGTAATTGTTACCTTGCTTTGAGTATGGAATCCACGAAACAACCCAATCCCCAAAAACGACCGGTCTTACAAAATCCACCGTCAGGGTTCTTTCGTGGATTTTGTGGCTTAAAACAGAGTCACATATTATTCCCCGGAATAGGCATAGGTCTCAAAGAAAATGCTAATGTCTGTCACTCCCTCGCCTGTCCGTTCGTCAGAGCCGGTGAGTTTGGGGCCGTCAATAAACGTGGCCAGGCCTTCTTCAGCGTCACCATGAAGATTGACTCCCGGTATAATCAGAAGCCAATTGCTGTTCCAGACTGATCTTCCAATTAGACGGCTATCGTAAGCCATTTCTGACATCGAAATATTTCCGCTGTCATGGAATGCCCGAAAGTCGGAATGACGTCTGATTTTTGCATATTCACCGAAAACCGTATCCGCCGTTGGGATCCAAGTACTTTCGCTGTTTACATTTGAAATAGGAAATGGAAGCGGCAATATCTGATCCACTACCTGCCAGTTTCTAATCGCACCCTGCATACTGCTGTAAGGTGATCTCATGGTATCCATTCCCGTTGGAATCAGATAAACATTCGGGGTTTCCGACATTCCATATCCGTAAATATTGTTGTAGTTAGAAAACCATACCCCCACCGAGCGAATACGAGTGGCAAAATCAGCAGCCGAGTAGTAACTGTCACCACCACCCAACGGCCAATTGAATAGGTTCAGGCCGGATGTGATGTTGGTGGAAAAATCGATCACCAACCCGGGTTGAACAACATTTTCGTTTGTATTGAATGGAATAGCATATCGCCTGAATTCAGGAATATCCCACAGGTTTGATACATAATACTCCTTGAGTTTGGCTCGCCAGGATTCATTTGACCCGGAACTCTGTTGAATGCGGAACAACTCTTTACGAAGTGAGAACTTACTGGTTTCGACCTGGGGATTGTTAAATCCCAGTTGTCCTTTCAACCATTGAAAATTTACTGACATACGTTTTAAAGGATCGGCCAGGCCGCTTCCGGTCATTGGTTGACCGCTTGATACGATTCCAATGGTGCGTTTTTTGAGGATATCGGTTAAAAAGTTTTCTCCGAGAAGATCATTGGAAACCAGTAAATTGGTCTCATAATCATAGGCTTTGGCTGCCAGATAAGTATACAGCACCGCCATATCAAACTGGGCTCTGTATTTCTGCAAAGCGTCGTTTCGAAATATACGGAATGCCATATCCTTGTATCGATATCCCTGAATATTGGCTGCGGTCTGTTTTCTGAATCGCAACCGGTCTTCCTGAATCCTTACTCCTTTAGCCAGTGAAGCTATATAGCGTCCCTGAATCTGCTGCATGTTTTCCTGAAGCGTATACAATTCTATCCTCAGTACAGCTTCTGTACGAATTTGCTGTTCGAGAGCCGCAAGTTGCTGTTGAATGGCAAAATCGTTGTGTAGTGATTTAAGCTCAATATTATTCAGCGCGCTAACCATCTCTTTAGCTTGCTGGTGATCCAATTCCAATAAGGAAACCTGATCAGCGGCCTTATTCATGGCTTCACTTTTTATGGCACCGGCTGTGCGGATGGCCGATCTTGCCATGGCTGTAAAGTCACTGATATATCCGGCTGCCATACCACCGATGACACCGCTAACAGACGGCAAAGCCTCCGCCAGGGCGTTGGCAATAAGGGTTGCTGCTCGTCCTTTTGTTCGCAGCGATATCTGTCTTGTGCGGGCCTGTTTAATAGCACTATTCAATGTCTGTTGCTGTTCCATCCCCTGGACCATGATCTCTATCTCTTCCGTGTTGACATTGTACTGAGTTTCCAGTAATCGGGCCTGGGTTTCAATATTGGCCAGCAGGTTGTTATAATCGATTAAACCTCTTTCAAACCGGGCTTTGGCTTGAAGCAGGTCTGAACGGGCCAGTTGTATCTCACCGGGAACACTTCGGCGTCCTATCCAGCTTTCCGGTTTTATCAGTCCGAAACCCTGGTTCGAAAGATGAAAAACAACATCTTTTGATTCTTCGTACAGTCCACCATTTTCACCCACTTCCAGTGATTTTATCGTTACATGGAATTCCCGGGTCGTGGGCGGGTTAACTCCCATTAATTCAGATACATCGACATACATATAGTTGATTAAATCGGGACCATTATATCCTTGTGGATATGTTTTTCCCGGACCAATGTCATCACTGTAGGGAGTACCAAAAATCTCAATAAGACGACTGTTAAAATCTGCTTCCCGGTTGTCAACGTTATCTTTAAATTCACTCAGGCTGTCCTGTTGACGTCTCAGCAACTGGCTGCTCTGGTTGGCATGATTGAATACCACGATGGCATTATTTACCGCTTGAACCGCCCTTTGATAGATCTGCTCAAAGTGAGTATTTCCACTGTCTACCTCGGATGGATCAATATCGAATGGAATCGCGTCTTTTGCCAGTCCCAGGGGATTTAAACCGTTATCGACTTTATCCATGTGAGCCTGGATCTGTGTATAACTGGCTGCTATTTCACGCAGTTCCGGTACGGTTGAACGGTCAATCCTGGTAATATCACTGAGATTAAGATCACCAGTGGAATCAACATCCGTTTCCGGCAATAAACGATTGGCTGTTACCCAGTCAAAATATGCGCCCTGCCCAGAACGGGTTGCCCATTCGGATACTCCCCAGGATCGCTCGGTATCCGAGTCGGTATATCCCTGCCATTGTTTCAATGGATCAGCCGAGTAGGAATCCAGGAAGGTCAGATGGGTGATTTCTGCCCCTGTTCTGGCTTTGGCTGCTGCGGCCCGGGCAAATTTTCGTTCATCATAATAATCCACCTGCACGGGCATACCGGCTACAAAAACCGATTCAGGACGAGCCTCCCATTCATACCTTGGGTGTCTTAAGAGCTTGTAGTAGGTCTTAACAGCCATTAAATAGTGCCCCCAGGCATCTCCGTGACTCTGGGGAAACATGATTTTGGCATCGGCTACCGTTATACCGTTTTTACCGTCTTGATCTTCCAGGTTATAATTCAGGCTATACGCCACCTCACCACCTTCAATACCTGAGGTATAGTTCCATACCAGCCGATTGTATACCCCATCTTCTTTTGTTGACGTACTGTAATCATCGCGTCCCCTGAGAAGAGCCAGTTCCTCTTCCAGTAAATTGGCGGTCTGGTTCTGGAAAGCAAAAATCGACGCAGCCTCGGAACCGTATTGACCGTCTTCAGTACCAAAAGCGATGGTAGGATCGGCGGCGTCGGCATAGGCTTCATTTCCTAAAAGCATGTAGAGATCGGCAATCCTGCCGGAAGAAAACAACAATGCCTGATTAATATCAGAATCATTGCTTAGCGCCGGAACACCGTTGATACTTAAAGATATTGCCCTACGTAAAACCGTTTCATATAATTCGATGAGTCCTACCTCCTCAGTATGATCCGGATCGGCATTCATGGCCACATCCCCCACATACCTTTTACCTGCCTGCATGATCATACTGGCGGTGGTATTTACCTCTGTTGTATGGAAGTTATCAATTCGTGCGTTATAGGGATTCAGTTTTTTTGTTACCCGTTTCAGCCAGCCTTCGGAGAGTTGGGAATCAGTCCAATCACTCCAACCATCGCCGACAATTGCAGTATCATACCCCTTGTAACGGACTATCAGACATTTATCCTTAAGAGTTAATGTATTGGAGCCCCCAATGGTGACATCATTTGCCCCTAAATATCCGTCTTCCCAGCTTCCGTGGCCATCAGTGATATATAACGGAATCCAGGGATGTCCGGGTGGATCATCAGTTGGAGGATTCGGGCATTTACCATTTTCGTCGAGAAATGCATACATCCATTGGAATAGTAACAATTCCGGTTCTCCCATAAAATCGGAGTCATGCCGCAAGGTAGTACGTTCATCAAAAACGTTACTCTCATTGTCAATCACCTTGGTTTTACCGGCGTACATCTCATTAACCACTTTGATGACTTTTAAACTTATAACTTCATTCTTAGCCACACAGGTTTTATCCGCTTGCAGGGCCAGGGTCACATAACCCGCTCCGGTAGCAGAACCTGCAGACAGCATGTTGCCGCTATCATCGTTGTCACTATCATCATTGCTGCTATCACCTTTTACCAGTTTTTTGGAATTTTCCTGGGCTGTTTCATGAGTTAAGTGAAAAAGGGCTTCCACTGCTGTTCGATATTCCTGGTTTCTACTTTCATTGAGACTGATAATCTGGTCTTTCTCAGTTTTATTCATGATATTTACCAATAAAACATCCTGGCCATCTTTTGACGTATATTTTACCCCTTTAAATACAAGTTGATGTTTATTTAAGTTGTAAAATATGCGCATCTGTAAGTGATATGGCAGATCGATAAATTTCACTCCATTTGTTGTATTTTCGGTTTTAATATCTACTGGCAGGATATCCAGTGGAACACTTATTTCAGCATTGTATTTAATGAGTTGAACACTGTGTTTTGTTGGAGAATCACTGTTAACAATGGAGATTTCCTCAGCCTGATCCGTAATAATTTCAACACTGCATTGAGTGGTGATATCCGGTAAACCGTTTGTTGCACGTAAGAGTGTTTGGCCAATTTGCATTTCCGGCACCACTTCCTTTTCCACCCCGGAATATGTATCCCAGAAGTCATCATCCGGCCAATAGACATTGTAAGTTACATTAACCGGTTTACCGGTGCCACCATCCAACCATGGAGTGCACTCCTCGTCCCTCCATCGCTCGTAAAAATTAGCGATTATATTTACAGGTCCATTATTCAGACCTGCTGATTTGGCGTACAGTTTATCTTTAAGATCTTCCCAAACTGCATACTTGGGACTTTTACCGGGACCGGTATCAAATTTATTTTCCGGACATACGTCAGGAGTGTCTAATGGCCTGGGAGGTTGAATCTCTGATCCGGCCCTTGCCACATAATTAAGAAAATAGGGCGCCTCTTCCCTGACAATACGGTAAACTTTCATACTCCATTCGTTGTTTTCCAGGGGATTTTGATACATCAACAAACTGTATGGTTCGGATTGATTGTGCAAATCATTCAAGTCATCCCGCTGAGCATACATCACATTCGACGGGACATGGGCATGCTCTTCATTGGGATTAAAGCCTGTTTCCGAAGCATTTTCCTGTTCATAAACCATCGGATTTCTATACACCGACATTTCAAGTTCACCTGTTCCCTCCATGCTGGCAATAATGATTTTATCAGGTGACACTGGCCATGCCGGCGTGTAATCCGTTGGATGATACGGCCAGCAGACAAGGCCCTGATCATCCTTTTGATACCACACCACTACCAGATTATCATCGTCATTTGAAATATCATAGTCCGTATTAACCGCGAAAATTGGACCAGAGCGTGTATCCCGGTCATATCCATTATATGGTTCCGCAGCTTCTGTATTTTTTGCCCAGGAAGAGACCTCGTTAATGATGAAACCACCACCGCAATCAACATCATGGGAGATATCCTCTGACGGGATGATGCGGGAGCCAATATCCACCATCGTTTCCGATTTCCACTTCTCAACCATGCTTTCGTCTCGATTACCTGATTGATCAAAACTCCATTTGTTTTCGTTCCAATCAATGGATTGGATTACAGAAAAAACAGCCTTGTTTCCCGGCATATCATCATAGGCCAGGGATAACACGGTATAACCTGTTTTGTTTCTGGTAAATATGCCATCATCACTTATTGAAGAGCCTTCAGGGGTATTATATTTCATTCTGTGTCCAGTATGTAGCTGAACCGGTGGCGTATTAATCACATGGAGCTGTGGATCATCCGGCCATTCAGGAATATACCGTTTAGGTATAGAGGGCCAGCACACACCAAAATCATCCTTGTTGTACCAAATAACAGTTAAGTCATTTGTTATTTCATCCATATCATCCGGTTTTATCGGAACAATGGGCCCCGAACGTTCCTCCCGATTATAACCATCAAAAGGAGGATATGTTCTCTCTTGCATGGCAAAAGGCGCTTCGGAATTAAATACCAAACCGCCACCACATTCGGCATCATGACTGGGATCGTTAATTACATCACCGATATCCCAAGCTATATCCGGACCATTGAGGCGATACCAATAATCGGATCTTATGACCTTAAAATCAGGCTCTTCTCCTGTTTGTTGTAATAAAATAACAGTGTAACCGGGGGAGCTACTGCTAAAATACATATCATTAGTAATCACCGTATTATCTGAGGTGGCATACACCTTTTTTATATGCTCATATTTATCCGGTTGCAGATAAACCTGCTCCGAACCTGCGACATGTATCTGTAGCTCGGGTTCAAGAGGATAGGTATTGGATGCCATCACTTTCAGGGGGCGATTGGTATCTTTTTCAGTCCATATAATCTCTCTGCCGTTAACCTCACCTATGGCATATAGTTTGTTGTAGTCTTCACTCCAATAGAAGTTTTTACTATCGAAATCCTTGGCATCCGGGCTTGAATCATCATATATTGTGGGTTTTTTAGATGTATCTGCACTTTCGGGAGGTTTAATCTCTTGACCGATTGTGTTTCCGAATGAAAAGTCGAATCTGGCAATAGTGACATCACTATCATGCCAACCCTCAAATTTAGCAATGGCTTGCAGATTCATATTACAATCGACCGTAATACTTTCCCCTGAAGAGATTTCTATTCCATCCTGGATTGGATCACTGTCATCGATAGTATAGAATATTGTGGATCCTGGTTTGGCACTATATAAAGTGACTGAAAGCGGTTGATCAAATATTCCCCCGTTAATCGAGTAAAACGGAGGGGGTGGCTTGAATTCGAAAGTTCCTGGTGTACTATCACTGGGAAGATTATCCGGATGAAAGGCTTTAATCTTGATTCGTGTATTTTGATCCAGGGAGATAAAATCACCATCCATTACTGAATCGTCCGATTCGGTCGGCTCCGGTGGATCGCTACCGTCGGTAGTTGTTGTATAATGGAATGACGCTTCACCACAGCTTTCATAGGCAGTAATTTCACTGCATGAGCTGTTTACTTCAACATCAATTGGGATTCCAAATGGAATGTTGGAGGGTGTGGGTGAAAAAACAGGTGTTGGAAGTTTGATGATGTAAGAAGCAGATATTACGTCACTTCTGGGTTCACCGTTTCTCAGAGTAACAGCCTTTAATGTGGATGTTTTTGTGATATAAATCGATTCCCCTCGGTCAATTTCCATGCCGGAAACTGTGGGATCACCATCTTCTGTTAAAGTATATCGGATTGTTGTTCCTGGCCTGGTGTTTGTGAGCGTTACTTTTTTATAATCAAGGTATTCATTGCCTGGTGGTGAAAACGAAGGCGGAGATGCTTTGATGACATAGTTTTTGGTGGTATACGAACTTGTTAGATAATCGTTATTTGGATGGATGGCCACAGCCTTGATAGTAGCATGCTCAAGAAGCTGAAATGGCCCGTTATAAAGGGTTGAACTATCTGTAGGATTTGATGGAAGATCTCCATTGTAACCAATTTCATAATAAATACGTGAACCAACACTATTGACATAATAAGAGCCACTCAAATTTACATCTTGAAAACTGATTTGAGATTCATCCATATGTGTTTCTTCAATTGGCGAAAAAACAGGAGCCGCCTGCGATTTATAATATTGTCTGCATTCTGTCTGGCTGTCTATTGTATTGGTTTTGGTAGCGTAAGCGCAAATATATGAGTTTTTTGTAATTGGAATGGAAGACGTATAATTTTGGTAAGCACCTCCATTTATATTGTAATGTATTGTCGTACCAGTGTACGCAGTCAGCGTTAAATGTGATGCAGGATCTGTTGTATTATTTGGTATGGAAAATACAGGTGAAGATAGCTTTATTGTATAGGTGTCGCTTGCTACAGCAGAGTAATAATAATCTGTACGAGGATTTTCATCTCCTCCTGAAGTAGATTTACGTTCAAATCGATGTTTCAATGTTGTTGTTGTAGTGAATGTTCTATTATGAGATCCCATGCAATCAATTACATACTGAGCAGTATACCTATTAGATTTTGATCTAGGACCCAGTCTAGGGGGGCCTGGTATTGTTCCGTTTGTAGAATATAGTAATCGATCACTTTTCCAACTAAGATTATGGCAATCTATAGTAACTGTTTTGAAGTCTGTGAAGGTACCTCCTGCTGTAGTCGGACCCCAAGCCAGTATTTGTTCTGTAAATGTGGCAAAACAAATCAGGGTAAGAATGAATCTAAAAAGTCCATTGGTTTTTAAAACCTTCATCTCAATTCCTTTTTTATTATGGTATGTCTGCAATTGAACCCACGAATGACCATTTTTAATCTTTTAGTGTTCTTTTGTGTTTTTGGTGGCTGATGATTATCTCAACTCACTAATTGAGCTCACTTTTTGTACCCTGAATGTTCCTTCCACATTTATATTGTCTTTATGCAATCCCCCCAGGGTTTCTCGATAGATACCTCCGTTGCTGGAATCGCCCCAACCGAGTAAGGCACCTTCGGGGAATTCCGGGTCTGTAGACTGGAAATCCAGGTTGATTGTTCGAGTGATTTTATATACTTCGTCAATGGTGTCATTTGGTTTATATAATTCATCCAGGTTATTATGATCAGGATGATACCGGTGTAAAAACGGGTTGGTTGAGTGTTCGGGTGCGATGGTGATAATGGTTGCCAAGCTGGAACCAAAAGCACCCATCATGGTTTGTGGAGTTGAAAAGCCGAAAACAGTGGAGCTGACCCTACGTCCGACCGGTTTTCCATCTCTAAGGGATACACCCGTATAGTTGACCAACTGGGATTGATTGGCCACTAATACATGTTCACTATTTTCCGAATCCCACATCTGGGTCACCTCTTTCAACAGGGTAGTGTTTCCACCATCATCCACATGAAGAATGATTCGAAACTGGAATTCAGCCGGAGTGGGTGTCGGCGTACTGTTCTCTCCTGGTTGAGTGACCTTATTGACCACCACGCTGCCCACCCATAATCCGGTATTGCTTGTTCTTTCTGCTAATACCGGTATCTGGATACGCATGCCCTGGCCATCTTTGACTTCCAGCACGGAGCCTGTAGTTGATCCGGCAGATATGGATGTTCTCACAATACCCAGTCGGACATCGGTTTCCTCATTCGCAATTGTAGGGACAGTTACGCCTGTCTCCATGTTTTTCCAACCAGCATTACCGGAACCATTATTGGATGCATTAACCCAGTGCACCAGGGTAATGTCTTTATTTAACAGATTGATGGTGGTATCAAATCCCACCGAACTCTTAAGGGTAATTTTTTGTTCCATCAGTTGTGTTCTGTAGTCCATCTCTTTACCTTGTTCCAGTTCAACGGATAACGGACCGGTAAAATCTGAATCGCCGGAACTGAATATCCAGACGGCCTCGCCATGTTTCATTTGGGTGGTAGCGGGATAATTTACTTTTTCCCAGGTAAAGTTGTCGGCCAGACGATAAATATCCAGGGATTGATGGGCAGGTGACGTCTCAAAAAAAGTGGTAAAAAACGGTTCATTGCCTGGCTCCAGGTGAAACCCCACCAGGTTATAAGAATTAGCTTTCCATTCGATTTCAGGTTGAACAGGTTTTCCGGTGACTGGCCATTCAACCGTTTCGGCACCTCCCAGCTTAACAAGATAGGGAGTACCGCCAACGGCAGTGAATGAATTGTTCAGTATCTCGGGTTGTCCGGGCAGATAGGCCAACCATGTCTCCTGTTCGGGCATCAGGGTATCCGGATCCTGGACAAACTCCACAGAAGAGCTGTTGGGATTCAAGGTCCAAATACTGACAATGGGGATATTGTTGATCAGCTCTTCCCATTTGTTGTCTTCCGGTTGAACTTCCAGATAGATCGCATTCCAACCCGGTTTCAGGGTGAAGTTCTGGGTGGTGGTTTGTGCGACAGATACCTTGCTGAACAATAAGAATAAAACTACTGAAATGATGATCCTTTCCTTCATATTTTCCCCATTTTTAGCCACGAAAAACACAAAAGGGACTAAACATATGTAATTGCTCTTTAGTGGTTTTTGGGCAGTTTGATTGCTTCTCAGGGATCATTAAAAAGTAACTTCACATAGTCTGTTTGCAAAAGTTCCAAAAACAACGGGCATTTTGCAAACAGAATGTGAACTGATTTTTTAGCCGATCCTTAGTTAAAATATTTTGTTTTATATTGGTGCATGTGTTTTTTTACTTGTGTTTTTCGGAGGATTTTGCAGCTAACCACCTGGTAAAGCCGGTGGCTTTTTTGATGGTTTGGATGTTTTAATTCGTTTGTTTTTCAGGTTATGGGTAATCAAACTGATTTGTTGGTCATTTAGAATTGGTTTTGTTTTTTCTCTCAGATTTTTTATATACTCTTTTTTAGCCTGCTCTAATTTATGTGAACGGATTGCCCGTTTGATCCGGTGTTGTTCTTTTTGCCAATTTGAATTCACACCCGGACGTTTACCAGTTAGCATGATAATATGAAATCCTTCGGGGGTTTCGATGATCGTCTTATGTATTTTACCCATTTTTAAACTGAAAGCTGCTTTGGCCACATTTTCATGAATACCTGCCGGTTTTCCCTGATCGTCAAAATAACCGGGAGCGCCGGTGGGATAGTTGTCATGCTTGTCAGAATATTTTTTGATCAACGGACCAAATCCCGCCCATTTACCTTCGATTTTTTTTGCTTCATCCAAAGCTTCCAGAGCCCTGTTTCGTTTTATTTTTTTTTCTGATTTGCTTTGTGCTTTGATAAAGATATCGGCGATCTTCGCTTCCTGGGGTCTGACAAATTGATATTTATGTTGGTTGAAGTATTCTTTAATCTCCTGATTAGAGATTTTATCTTTCCAGATTGCTTTTTCCACTTTTTCAATCATCAATCTTTGGGACAAAATTTGCTGAATACGGCGTCTGATTGCCGGATCTTGATCAATTCCGTTTCGAATTGCTTCCTGGTACAAAATTTCCGAAACAACCATTTCATCCAGACGTTTTTTCACCGCTTCTTCATTGATTTCTTTCCCGGCTGATATAGGACGATACATCATGTACTGATCAAATTCGGTTTGACTGATTTTAGTATCACCGATTTTTGCGATATAATTTTGATTCTCCTTGTCATTTTTTGTGCAACTAACCACAAGACACAAGGAAAGGAAAAAGACCAGGTACTTCATAATATCCTTTCATTAACACTGATTAAATGGATCACTTGTTTTATTAAGGGTCGGCTCAAAAATCAGTTCACATTCTGCATGCAAAATGTCCAGTGTTTTTAGTACTTTTGCAAACAGACTATGTGACGTTATTTTTTACCGATTCCTAACTTTAAAAATTCCAGCCACTAAATACACAAAGAGTATAAAAAGGTGTTTTTTGTGGTAAAAAAGTTTTTAATCATCGATAAAGCCATGCAGTTCACCACCGGCCTTGACTTCGAAACCGGATTGAAATCTTATTTCCGTACCGGATTTGATGATCACATTGACATCCGTTTCGATCACACAATGGTCTTTGGCCACAATATCTGTCACAGAACTATATGTACCGCTACTTAAAGGAGTGAGCAGGTAAAGGGTGTCGGCCACATTAGGATTGGTCAGGTTTTGGTATTCCTCCAGATTGGTATAGGTATCATAATCCCAGTCCTCTGCTGCATCAGAGGCATCATTTGGATTTAATCCATATATGTTTTCCCAAAAATCGGGTATTTGATCGCCATCCGTGTCCGTGGTTCCAGGATTGGATTCTCTTAAGACAGTTACTGTAACATAATTTGCATTGGTCAACCCGGAATTATCTTCAACTATCAGTCTAAAAACAAGTTCCTGATTTTTTTGACCGACAAAGGGAGCGATAAATGATGTAATCGATTGATTTGCCTGTTCCAACACAACATCGGGACCGGAAATCTGTGTCCATTGGTATGAACTGACGGTTCCGTCGAAATCATAAGATCTACTTCCATCCAGGTTAACCGTATCTCCGCTGGATACAGTAAAGTCGTCATTAACAATAACAATGGGTTTTGATGTGTTTGTGCCATTGCCAGTAAAAGTAACACCGTTGTTTTCCAAATTTCCCGAAGCGACCAGGCCGGTTCCCGAGATATCTATAGTACCGCCACTTAATTCCCCACCCTGGGTGAAATAAATTGAACCGCCCGAACTGGATATTTCTCCCTGTATCATAGTCACGGCTGAGAGAAACGTTACATCTGCGTCACCGGTTAACAGGCGTTCGTTTTCGTGATCCAACAGGAAGGCTTTGACTATTGTTAGATCCGAATCGGCTGATCCAAGTGCCAGGGAGTGTTCATTCATTTTTAATGCACCGATGGAAAATGGCTGGTCTGTGGTGATAGTGACATCATTGTGCAAGTTTATAGCAACAGAAGCATCGGAAAGAAATTGTGCCCCGGTCATATTCAGGTCATTTGCCATCACCAGGGAACCACCTCTTACATCCAGGGTTCCACTACCGGGAATGAAGACGCCCTCCAGCATAAAAACACCGGAAACTGCCAGAGTTCCAGTGTCAGTCAGTTGGAGGGAGCTTTCTTGAGAGATGGACAATGCTGTTGAGATTGTGAGTTGCTGATCTTGAGTGATAGACAGGATTGAATTGTCGGTTTGAACAATGAGCTGAGCCACTTCCGTACTACCAAGAACGTTAATGGTACCGCTGTTCAAATTGACTTGCCCGGATATGATTCCCCCCGGGGCAGTGATTTCGAATACACCGCCTTCCAAAATAATGATATAACCAGTCAGCGGTCCGTTTGAACCATCCCAGGTAACAGTATGGCCGCTACTGATAACATAGTTATTGTCGGCTGTTCCACATCCGCTCAAGTCGTTGTAAGTGGAAATATCCAGCAATGGTCCGCTTTTCTGGCTCTGACACATCAGGTTGATACTCAGGTTGGCATTTATAATGTCTCCTCTTTCTCCAATAATCAGCGTTACAGCCAGCGAATCACCTATGTAGATTTCTGCCAGATCGCCCGGGCGAGCGGTTTCGGGAAGTTGCTCGCCCACGGTATCAATGGGGATTTTTAAAATGTAATTGTTTCCAGCCTGGGAGTTTTCTCCCATTTTATAAGTTGAAATAACAGTGTTGTTTATCCTTAAATTCACGGATACACTGGTATCTTCGGCCGTTATAACGTTATCTCCGATTTTTACGGTTCCATATATGATATTCCCGGGCTCCGGTATTTCAGCCCGTAAGTTAAACGTAATCAATAGAATTAAAACGAAAGGCAAGGCCGAAAAAAGCTGACAATTTCGCATCTGTTCTCCTTGAAGCAGGATTTTTCCAGTACAATGGGTTATTGACCAGGAATATGAACCCTGCAATCCGGTTGTTTAAATAAAAATGAGAGTATATTGAGGTTGGGAAACATAAAACTTCAGGTTTTTATGTTTATGATCTTTGATAATACTCTGAAGAATTCTATGTCAATAAAATTATTTTTAATTAAAATAATATTTTAAATAAATACAATATATAATAAACATATTATATTTATTGTTAAAAATTATTATGCAACGCGAAACACATGAGTATGATTGTAACATACAGCATTTATACATCTTTTTCAGCTTTGAATGAGCCTGAAAAAAAATTTGTATCCGGGGGGTTCATTCTTATTAATCGGAATCTAATTTAAAACCATAATAATGATAGATAAAAACGGATCTGATCGGATTCTATCGTTGTACCCCTTTAGAAACACATGTGGGGTAAATAGCCTAAAATCATCAATTATATAACCATATTATGGAACATAATGTAGCAAAGATCTTTTTCCAGGCAATATCCTATCAGGCAAAAAAATGTAAAAAATCAATACAATCGTTCAATAAGGGAAAATCCAGTATAACATGACAGGAAAAAAGTCCAGTTTTATTTATGTAATTATCCCGGATAAGTCAACATGATTAATTGAAAGTAAATAAAATGCCAGGATAATTAAAAGACAAAAAATATTATTATAATCATAATTTATATCAAATATTGAAAGTTTTTCCTGGTTAATCTCATTTCAAAATCTTGAGTAACCCACTGATCAAATCCGATCAAAAAACTTGAATCATTCCGAACAGAATTCATTTAATCCATTTCTGCAAGTACGAACTTACGTGGTTGCTTGTTTTAAATGGAGTAGGGAGCCTGAATCGTTTTAACATATAGCTTCTAAAACCCTATTATTTATATAAACGCAGCTGTTTGGGATATATTTACCCGGATTCCGGCTCGGGTGGCGGGAATGATGAACTTTGGACACATCGAATTATAAACAACTTAGGGTTGGCCAAAAAATCAGTTCACATTCTGTTTACAAAATGCCTATTGTTTTTGGACTTTTATAAACAGATTATGTGAAGTTACTTTTTAATAATCCCCTCAGAACTTATGGATGGGGGATTTTTTTCTTGTAGTTTTTAGTTGGTATTGTGGCTGGCTGCTTGGGAAAAATAGTGCTTTTTTGTTGGATTTGGTTTGGTTGTGTGGCTAACTTATTGTTGAAGTGATGGGTGATGTTGATCATTGACAGATGTTTTTGCTTCTTTTTTTAGATTTTCGATATATTCTTTTTTGGCAGGTTACAATTTTTATAAAAAAATTATTTGTTTGATCCGTTAAGTTCCTATGGAAACAGACAAGTCCAGGAAATCTACACAAATGCCTCCTCATTTATAAAAAAAACCTACACCCCTGAGTACCCTGGTAGAAAACATCTACGAATTGGATTGGTATTCGACCAAAGAAGAAGGTTTGGGGGATCTTTACGAAGTAACGCGCAAACACTTGGGGCAAAGTGTTATCCACCCTACTCAATACCTTCAATATTCTCTGGTTCTATTTGACCCCAATGTAGCGGGTATAAACCTTTTTGAACACAGCTATGAAATGAAGAATACTGCCAATCAGCAGGTTTTGAAACATATCCGTGTTTTACCGGGTTATAATGGATATAATCATAATGCCGCTTTAAATCCTCGTCATTGCGTATCAGATGTTCCCAAAACCTACGTTGCCAAATACCTTTTTCCCGACGGCTTTTTTTTATGGTGGAAACGGGAAAGTCATATAGGAATGATGAAAATCGTTTTTTGATCAACATCCACCTTGTTGAAAAATCAGAGTCATTTTCCGGAAGCTTCCAGATGGCATGCAAATGATCCGGAAGAATAACAATCGCATCGATAGAAAACGGATGTCTTTTTTTTACATGACGGAACGCAGATCTTAGATTATCAATGTTTGAAATTAGAATCGGTCGACGGTTTTCAGTCACCACAGTAAAGAAATAGGTGCCGCCTTCCCTGTATAATCGGCGATATTTCATAATAGAAACCCGTAGGATGGACAACGCCTTGTCCATCAGGTGATTAAAACTTATTTCGGATCGCTGGAGGGACAACGCCTTGTCCATCTTTTTTAATATAAACCACGTGGGCAAAAGAATCCCCGGAGCATTTGTATTTTTTCTTGGGTATCTTGTCCAGCTTTTTTAATATGAACTGCGTGGGCAAGGCTTTGCCCACCCTACAATTCTGCTTTAAACGCTTGTTGCATCAGGGATTTGAAATTGGTTTTCAGTTTTTATACCTGATGGACAACGCCTTGTCCATCAGGTGATTAAAACTTATTTCGGATCGTTGGATGGACAACGCCTTGTCCATCAGGTGATTAAAACTTGTTTCGGATCGTAGGATGGACAACGCCTTGTCCATCTTTTTTAATATAAACCACGTGGGCAAAAGAACCCCCGGAGCATTTGTATTTTTTCTTGGGTATCTTGTCCAGCTTTTTTAATATGAACTGCGTGGGCAAGGCTTTGCCCAC
>JBFFHJ010000110.1:0-20824 GCA_041556995.1 bacterium
TCAGTTCAAAATGCTCGTGCCACAGTTTTTCCTGCTTTAATGCAATAAACGTTGTGAAACGGGGCAACTATTTAATTTTTGTTATTCAGGAGTTATTATGATTAACTTAAGAAAAATGTTGGCTTCTTTTATTCTCTTGACATTTTCGTTCGTCCCCATGGCCTTGGGTGAGCAACTTGACAACAATTATGTCGAGAAAATTTCCTACGATGAGGCAAATGAAGAGTTCATTAGCCAGAAATCCACTGATCCCAACGCTGCCACTCCTTTTGCTGCCAAGACTGATACGTATTGGACAAGTGATATGATGGAAAATGCGATGCCCTATCCAATGCCGGTTATGGAAGGCACGCCCGAGGCAGTTGATATATCGAATTTGGATTCTCAAGTTGGGAACAACGGTGGAGTTGAAAAAGGATCCCTCTCTCTTAGTGATATAGCCAATAAAGGGGAGAAAGGACTCCCAACAGCACTTAGTGAAGAGAAGGAAGCGGTAGCGATCGCTGGTGGCGATATTTCCACTCTCGCGTATCCTCCTCCCCACAACACATTTTATGTTCCCACCTCTAAGTACAGAACCTTTCCTTACAAGACTATCGGAAAAGTATTTTTTACATCAGGTGGTTACAATTACACTTGTTCCGGTTCCTCCGTTGGTGGAAGGGCTGTTCTCACCGCTGGTCATTGTGTTTCAAATGGAAGCGGCAGCTGGCACTCCAATTGGGTTTTTGCACCTGCATACATGAATGGAAGCTATCTGTATGGAGCATGGTCAGCTTTTTATTTTACCACCTTTTCATCCTGGTTTTATAATGGTAACCTCTGCCGGGATGTTGGATTTGCCGCCGTTTCCGACAAAAATGGTTACACACTATCCCAAACAGTGGGACACCTTGGGTTTGCCTGGAATCAGAGTGTCAACCTGACATGGGATGTGCTTGGCTATTATGGTGGCTGGATGGTTCAAACGCATGCTGCTTACTCGCGATCTGATAGTCCCAACGGTTGCACCTCCCACCCACTGGGAATCGGAACCAGCCAAACAGGGCCCGAGGGCGGTAGTACACGAATTTGGCAATTTGTTGAAGGCTCGGTTGGCGCCAATAACTATGCGAATGGAGTCAATAGTTATGCATATTCTATGTATCCACTTGAGATCTTTTCTCCCTACTTTGATTCGTCCGTAAGTACACTTAAAAATGCGGCTGTTTCTCAGTAACTGACTGTTTAAAACTCCCTGTTTACGACGTGCGTATAATATAACCCGGGGTGATCCTGTTTTGAAAAGGATCACCCTTTTGGGATTGGTATTATTTCATTGATCAAAATTTGTTTAGAGAACAAGTCAGTTTTTTCAAACAATGTATATATGGGGTCTTTTTCGCCGCAAGTATTATGAATCTAATAGCATATACCTGGTAGTAATTACCATTTAGGTCGGTTTCAACCTACCAACTAAACCGATCCCGCATACTAACTATAATCTGAATATCTCCAACAGTAACACGATTCTTCATCATTAAACCAACGTGCGGTATAATGATGAATTTTATTTGTTATCAAAACGGCGTCTCATGACCGATAAAACAGATAAGGCCGTGACTTTCAATGATCTTCTTTAAACGATCCATTTTTTCCTTTGAAGGCGGCTTTTGCTCGGCAAATTGATAGGTTTGCCCAAGTTGTCGGTATTTTGATTCTCCCAGTCTATGAAAAGGAAGAATGTTGATGACTTCCAAGCCTATCTCTTTGATAAATTCCGCAGAGGCCTTGATATTATCATCCGAATCATTTACATCCGGGACAATCGGAATGCGTGGAACGATAAACCCGTCCCAGTCTACTTTTTGAGCGAGTGCCTGGATGTTTTTCAGGATAAGGCTGTTACCGACGCCGGTAATCTCTTTGTGCTGTTGGTTGTCCATGTGTTTCAGGTCTGTAAAAACCCAATCGACATAGTTCATTACATTCAAATAGTGATCAGTGGCCAGGCAAGAGGTTGTTTCCACGCATGTATGAAGATAGGCTTTTTTACACTTTTTCAGTATTTCCAGGATAAACTCTTTTTGCATCAGTGGCTCGCCACCACTAAAGGTAACGCCTCCTCCGGTTCCCCAAAACTGTCGATCACGTTGAAAAATATCCATTAACTCATCAGGCGTATAATACGTGCCGCTGAACTCGATTCCTTCGTGATAACACGTTTTAATGCATTCACACGTGTCACATATATCACAAATTTGCCTGTTAAAAACCAACTTACCTTCTTTGCTGACAGAGACAGCATCGTACGGACAGCTCTTTATGCAGTTGTAGCAACAGGCGCATTTGCTTTCCTTGTATATAAGTATTTGTCGCTTGAACCGTCCTTCCGGATTGCAGCACCAAGTGCAGTTCAGCGGACAACCATTTAAAAATACTGTTGTTCTGGTTCCCGGGCCGTCGTGTACGGAATGACCTTGAACATCAAAAATCAGTCCACGTAATTGACTATCCGGTTGGTCATTTTTAATATTTTTTTCCGGTGCGGGTTTTGGGCCGACAATTGAATTTTTTACGGGTTGATCCACTTAAACCTCCATCGTATCGTGTTCTCAGCAAACTGTAAGAAAGGTGATGCTATCTGCTTTTAGGATGACAGAGCTGGTGTGTCAGCTCTGTCCTGGAATTATCGGAGCATCATACAGTCCGACAATGAACCGCAGATGTGTCAGCTTGCGCACCGGCCGGTTTTACTGCCAGTGGAAGAGATGCAGCCAGCAGGATGGAAATGATAAAAGAACCCAGCGCATAATAAATTGAATAGGTATAGCTACCGGAAATGTCCTTGAGCAGTCCACCGATAAAGGAACCTGTAAAGGGGCCGATTCCCATGACGATTAATGTTGCTAAACCCCATATTTTCCCCAGGGTTTTTCTGCCATATACAGAACCGACATAACCGACGACACCACCAGGTACGATTGCCCAGTAAACGGCAAAGACAAAACAGGCAATGTAAGCCCAAACATCTGATGTCCCGGACATCAGGAGGAATAAACAGGCGATGACTCCGGTAAAGGGACCAAATGCCAGCATGGCCTTCCGACCTTTGGTTTCATCACCTATTACTTGTACCGCTTTGTCGGCCGCCCAACCCATGATCGGCATACTAAATATTCCGACTATGCCGATAACAGCATACGTCCCGATTGCTTTGTCCCGCGCCCATCCCAAATCAGTCACCCAAAAACTGACGACCTGGGTCCAGATCAGGAATTCAGCCATCATACTGGTCAGGAACGTCAGAATTGCCGCCCAAATGGCATATTTTGTAAATGCCTCCTTAACGCTCCATTCGTATTCGGCAACAGGAGCAGCATCAAAAGCTACGGGCATTTCTCCAAATGGAATTACGTTATAATCTTCCGGATCTCGTTTTGCCAGAACTACAGCCATGACCAGTGCAAGGAAAATAATAACAGCCAGGAGTTGCATGGCTCCACGCCATGCATCCTGGGAACCACCTTCCAACGCCATTTTCGTAATGTAAGCCAAGATAAACTGGGCCATGGGAGCTCCCGAAAACGCAATTCCCCACATGGTTCCATAGGATTTGCCGACATACCATTTACGAACGGAAACGGTTGAGGTTACCCACAACATACCAGTAGCGATACCTGCCAGTAATCCAAAGGTGAATAAATAAGAAAGATGGCTGTGAAACAAGCTGGTCAGGTAGAAACCAAGTCCACCAAATACTGCTGCAATGGCATAAACTGGCTTGGTTCCCCATTTATCAAGAATCATCCCGCTAAAGAATGCGGTAATGGCATAAAAGACCATCATCAGGGAGTAACCAAGGGTGACTTGAACCTGAGTCCAGCCAAGATCTGTACTCATCGGCCCTTTCAGAATTGCGAAAGTGGCCCGATAACCGAACAGGCAGAATACAGCCAGCCATGATGCCCCGACAACCGACCATCCTAACCTTTTTACACTATTTTTGTTCATAAATCTCTCCCCTACACCGTTATTACACGGAAATATTTAATAATTGAGTTTTTACTGCAAGACATCACCGTCACAAAGGGTGGTATTTCCCTTTGTGACGACAGTTTCACTCTGCTACCTATACTACCGATGCTATGACAATCACATTACTGAAAAGAGAACTCCCAGTGAATTAAATCGCATTGTACATAGCACAGGTTGTGGCAATCATGTCCGGATAAGCGAAAAACTTAGGATCACAAGTAGATGCTTCACAAACCCCCATATACGCGTCAACTTTCCTGAAGTTTTTACAATTTTTACACTTGTCAACTGCTTTGTACCCTTTCGGAGCTTGATCATCAGCAAGAACGATTTCTTTCGTAACCAGATCGATACCTTTTGTTACATCGATCGGAGCGTAATTTTGACAATCTCTATAGCTTAGTTTTTCCATTTTTTATTAAACTCCTTCATATTCAGTTCTAGCGATTAATTCATCTTGAACACCTTTACCAATTTCAACCCAATACTGTGTAAATCCAGCAACCCTGACCATCAAGTCGCGGTATTTATCCGGATTCTTCTGAGCGTCTTTCAGTACTTTGGAATCAACAATATTATATTGAATATGGAATCCGCCCTTTCTCATATATGCCCGGGTCAGATCAAGCAGCTTTGTAGCACCGGATTGTCCAGCAATGGCAGAAGGATGAATTTTGATATTCAATTGGGAGTTTTGTGATTGTGAATGATCCCAGATGGTAGCTGAATTCAGCAAGGCGAATGGACCATTTCTATCCGTTCCTGGGAAAGCTGACAGGGATGCATCTGCAAAGGTTGTTCCTGCGAGTCGACCATCTGCACTGGCGATAGTAGCCGACCCCATAGCACCGTGAGTTGATACTGAAATCTGGCAGGGATACATGGGGTGACCGTGCAAAGATTCGTATTTTCTACAATCCGGGCAGAAGAACTCTTCCCATTCAAGCAGAATTGAGTCTGCATAAATATCATCGTTGCCATACTTCGGTGCCTGCAATGCTTTGAAATGAAGCTCTTCCCATTTTTCCGCACCTTCATCTCGTTTTTCCTGGTCAGCCAGAGAGAAAGAGTTGACTTCGTGAGCTGTCTTAAAACCAAAATTGTCTTTCATGGCAGCCATCATCTCTTCCAGGCGCACAATTTTATCGTCAAAAACCAGCTTTTTTATAGCGGCCATTGAGTTGACATAGGTGATTGTACCAGCACTTTCCACATTAAATGTTGCATTATATCGGTATCCCAATTCGTTGATCAGGTGACCGTTTTCCAGGCAATCCGGCTTCAGCATTGAGTTAAACACTGCCATGTTGTTCTTTCTCCAGATATCATGCTGGATATTGTTGGTCAGTGCCAGAACATTAATGGCTTCTTTCCAGTAAGCCTGGAATTGCTCGAGGAGTTCTTCATAGGTTTCGAACGTCTTGTTATGAGGCGCAAAAACAACTTCACCGGTTTGTTGATCAACGCCGTTATACAAGGTCAACTCCAGTACTTTCGGCATTGAAACAAAGTGAACACCAACGCTGGTCGGTTGTCCCGCGCCGCCAGGGATGAAGTATTCCTTACCGTTCAAGTGCAGCGGCTTCCAGGTACAGGGAGATGTTTCCAAACATCCGCCGATCGCCCAGGCACGAGCTTCCTCAATGTCCATACCTTCAGGTCCGTATTGTGACATCAAGAAATCTTGAGCAATTGGGCTATTCATAAAAGCAGGATAGCCGGCACCGGTTTTGATAACTTCCATGGCCAGCATTAAAAAGTCTGACGGAAGTTTTTCATCATACAACAAGGCCAGAGTTGATTGGGGCATAGCGTTGTTCGCAGCGGCTTCCAGAATCAGGTATTCAAGTCTGTTAACGGCTGATTTTCCGTTCTTATCCAAACCACCGATCGAAACAGTGTTAAAGGTATTTCCCGAGAGTACGCCGCCAACGACACCGATAGAAGCGAAACAGTCGATAGAGGTTTTTATCACCCGATCTTGTTCCAGAAGCTCAATGACTTCATCTTCCGTAATCCGACCGGCTGCAATATCCTGCTCAAAATAGGGATAAAGAATCTGACCAATTCGACCGGGAGACATGCCTGAAATGGCATCTTCATTCAGTACTGCCAAATGAACGGTTTCGATCATCTGGAAGGCTTCAATAAACGTTCTTGGGGGATTATGAGCAATCCACTCAAGACGTTCCGCCATTTCCTTGTATTCTTTTTTCTGTGTTGCGTCTGTCTCTTGTGCTTCCAAACGTTTGGCTTCGGTAGCATAGTTCATAATCCAGTTCTGAACACCTTCAATGACATAAATTACGGCTTCATAGTTATAGAGACGATTCATTCCAACCATTCCGTCACCGTCGGCCCTACCGGCAACAACGTTTTTCATCTCTCTGGCCATTTTAATGATACCGTCAAAGCCATACTCTAACGGATAATAGTAGTTAATGACTTCTCGTCCCTGAGGAAGGGTAAAACCGGAATCGAACATGCAGACGATATTGCGCATGATTTTCTCTTTGGTTTCATAACCAGGTACCATTTTTTCATAGCGATTGCCCAAGTCGTCAACAGACTTGCCATACCATAGTTTAGCAAGCTTTAGAAGGCAGGGAATTTCTTCCTGGCGCATACCGAATTTACCGGCGATGGAAACAACTTTGCCAAAGCTTTTCGTAACGTTGCCGCCACCCTGCCCCATTTTTGAATGTTCATCAACAGAAGCTGAACCACGCTTTATTGCTTCCTGGTAAAACTCATCTTCCTTAGCCATATAGAATCCTTCCGACAGCCAGGGCATTGGGAAGGAACCGCGCAGATACGGGGCCTTGCGCATTGTCAGTAATTCACCAGGGTAAATGGTTGCGGTAGAATGGGTAAATGCAGCCTTCAATGCTTTAGCCCGTCTGACAACAGTAACGTCGTTATCGTGAGCCATATACTCACGTGTATACCAGTATGGGAACTCATTGCCAGCAGATGACAGTGTATCCATAAAGATATCTTTTAATTTCTGTACACGGGGATGAGGGGTCCTGATAATTTCACGATCGGTCAGTTCTTCCGGTGCTGTTCCACCAGCTTGAAAATCCATGGGGATTCCAGCATCGGCAAGAACGCTTTTTAACGTTTTAACCATCTAAATTGCCTCCATCTGTTAGATTGGGTTTTAACTGATTGATAACTCTAATTTGACTGTTGCTCCACTTTTCTTGTAGAACACGACACTCCCTTCTTCATTAAACGTGCCCAAATAAAAAAAACACGTAATATGCTAAAATAACACCACTATGCATCAAGTTGACTGTATGTGGCGGATGAGATACAACGAAAGTTGTATTGGAACGTGACACTCAATTTGTGCCAAGAGTTCAAAGGGGAACAGCCTAACAGCTATATGTCCATATTCGTGACAGGTGTTATGAATAAATACACGTCAAGCAAAAATACTGACAAAAATAAATAAAAAGGAGAGGTCCTTTTGGACGAAAACATCTTCGGCAATACGCGGTTCTGGAGAAAAGTGCTGGATATTTCTGCATCGGGTTTGATGGTTACTGACCGGAATGGAATCCTCATTTTTGTAAATGACAGCTTTTGTGAAATCCATGGTGTTATCGAAAAGGACGTCGTTGGAAAGCATGTTACCGATGTTATAGAAAACACACGGATGCATATTGTTGCAGAGACAGGGACTCCTGAAATAGACGAAATACAGAGTATCAACGGACATGAGATCGTGGTCTCACGAACCCCGATCATTGAAGACGATCAATGTGTCGGGGTGGTTGGGAAGATCCGGTTTCTCGACTTTACAGAAGTAAGGAAACTGACCTGGAAAATTGCCAGGCTGGAAGAAAAAATAAAAAAAGCTGACCTGAAACATCCTGATACGAAATATACGTTTTCTTCATTGGTGGCCGTTTCCAAACTGGGACGAAAAAGCATGGAAACCGGGATTAAGGCGGCATCTTCCAGAGCTACAGTCCTGCTGTTAGGGGAAAGCGGTGTTGGAAAGGAGGTGTTTGCCCACAGCATCCATAATATGAGCACTCGAAGCGGTGGTCCTTTTATCCGGCTGAACTGCTCGGCTATCCAGGAGAGCCTATTCGAATCCGAGCTATTTGGATACGTTGAAGGAGCTTTTACCGGAGCCAAAAAAGGGGGGAAAAAAGGTAAATTCGAACTAGCACATAATGGGACTATTCTCCTGGATGAGATTGGAGATATGCCGTTGAACATTCAAGCAAAACTATTGCGGGTGATCCAGGAGAAAGAGATCGACAAGGTCGGTGGGGAGAAGATATCCAATATCGATGTGCGAATCGTGGCCGCAACCAACAAAAATCTGGAACAGGAAGTTGCAAATGGCAAATTCAGAGGCGATCTGTTTTATCGGTTGAACGTGTTGCCGATCAATATTCCGCCATTGCGGGAACGACGCTCTGATATCCCGGTGCTGACCGATTTAATTTGGAATGATTTGAAAAAAGAGTATGGGATTTACCACAAAAACCTGAATCCGGACGCAATTGACGTACTCTACAACCATGATTGGCCAGGCAATATACGGGAGTTGAGAAATATTCTTGAAAGAGTGATGATCCTGGTCTCACAGGAAACAATAAATGGTGAGCATATTCGAACATTACTTGAAGTGCAACAGACTGAAATGAAATGCAAGTTCAGTGAAGGTTGTGATCTTCAAACCCTTATTTCTCAAACTGAAAAAAATGCTATCTGTCAAGCCTTGCTGGTGTCAAACGACAACCGATCCGAAGCGGCTCGAAAATTGGGAATCTCCAGGGCGCTGCTTTATAAAAAGATGCATAAATACAATATAATGAAAGGGAAGGTAGATTGACGTTATCCTCTCTTTACATTAAAGGCCATACAAGGATTGAAATTTTATCGACATTTCAAATTACCAACGATCGCAGAATAAACAGAACAGGTTATTGGGGAACCTTGATGACTGGGCAGATGTCTCTTTATTTTACTGCTTAGGGCCGGTTCAAAAATAACTTCATATAGTCTGTTTACAAAATGTCCAGTATTTTTAGGACGTTTGCAAACAGACTATATGAAGTTATTTTTTAGCGATCCCTTACCTTGTAATCAACTTTCAATCTGAAGATTTGCGGCAAAGATTCTCGTTGCCGCAATGTTTGAAAGGGGATCAGCCCTTAAACTCCTTTTTAATTTCCTCAAAAAGTGATGGGCGCAACAAAATATCCAAGGCGGTGGCTGCCATGGCTTTGGCTGCATCCATCATGGCTGCCATACCCTCAGGAGATTTAGATGCTTCGGCGAATTCGGTTGTATGTCCTGCCATGTTTTCAGGACCAATGGCTAAATAGGGATGAATGGCCGGGACTTTGTGACTCACATCTCCGGTGTCAGTAGAACCTATTCTTTTAAATGGATCAATATCAATAAATGTCCTACCCAGTGCTTCAGCGTTTTTTTGGAAGGTTTCAGCCAATCGGATATTGGTTTTGAGAGATTTATAAGCTCCCTGCATTTCAAGTTTAACTTCCGAACCAGTTGCCAAAGCAGCACCACGGGCACAATTCTTCACTCGCTCCAGCAGTTCATCGCAATAATCATCGTCTAATGCCCTGATATAGAACAAAGAAGATGAGTAAGCCGGTATTACATTGGGTGCAGAACCACCTTCCAGAATCACTCCGTGAATTCGTGCGTCGTCGGTGATATATTGGCGCAAAGCATTGATGTTATTAAATGTTTGAATGGTGGCATCCAAAGCATTGATTCCTTTATCCGGAGCCCCTGCCGCATGGGAGGACTTTCCGAAAAACTCAATAAACAATTTTCGTCTTGATAATGAATGTCGCCATAAAACATTATCATTTGACGGATGATACATAAGGGCAATATCCACTTTGTTGAAAACGCCGGCTTCTGCCAACATGACTTTACCACCGCCTCCTTCTTCACCCGGTGTGCCAATTACCTGTACTGAACCGGGTACATCCTTCATATGTTTTGCCATTGCCAAAGCAGCTCCTAACGCAGCCGGGCCGATCAGATTATGTCCGCATGCATGGCCGACATCGGGTAGTGCATCATATTCTCCCAAAAAAGCAATGTTTGGCCCTTTTTTCGAACCGGAATAACTGGCTCTAAAAGCTGTTTCCAGTCTCCCCAAAGGCTTTTCCAATTTGAACCCTGCTTCTACTGCCGCATCGGAAAGCCATTTTGAGGCTTTCACCTCTTCAAATTTGGTTTCAGGATTTTGATGGATGGTTGTCGCCAACTCGACCAATTTTGGCTTTAATTTTTCAAGCTCCTCATTGACGGCGACCTTTTTTTCTTCAATCTGTTGATCGTTCATCTTTACCTTTTTTTAAATGATCAAAAATAAGGAAATAAACACCCTATTTTTAACCATCGTCTTTTTTATAGTTATGAAAATTCAAAAATGGAAATTTGCCCCAAATTTTTAAATTAAGCTGAATATAACCAAAACCCGATGTTTACTGTTGACAATAGTGAAAACAACTGACAAAACCACCGTCGGGTTGGGTCACTTCCGGGGGAATTTCGTTTTTGCAGATATCACCTATATACTCCGGGCAACGCGGATGAAATCGACAACCCGACGGAGGTGAAATAGGGCTGGGCACTTCACCATGCAACACTTTTCTTTTTTTAGCCTTGGGATCGGGTGTAGGAATAGCGGCCAGCAAGGCTTTTGTGTAGGGATGTTGCGGATTTGCAAAAATCATATCCGTATTTGCCATTTCAACAATTTTGCCTAGATACATCACTGCCAGCTTCTTGCTTACATGTTTTACCACACTCAGATCATGGGCGATAAACAGATACGTTAGATTCAACTCATCCTGCAAGTCCATGAGCAAGTTAATAATCTGCGCCTGTATACTGACATCCAGGGCCGTTACCGGTTCATCGCAAATGATAAATTCCGGATCGATGGCCAGTGCACGCGCAATGCCTACCCTTTGTCGCTGTCCGCCAGACATTTCATGGGGATATCGATTGATAAACCGCTGGGATAGTCCTGCCAGTTTCATAACAGAAACAAGTTTGTCCTCCAGCTCCTCTTTAGGCACAAATTTATGGATCTTCAATGGTTCGCTGATGATCTGACCGGCTGTTTTGCGGCGATTGAGCGAAGAACTGGGATCTTGAAATATCATCTGTATACTGCGTCGAATCCATTTTTGCTTTTTTGTATTCAGATGGGTCAGGTCTACATTTTTAAAAAACACCTGTCCTGAAGTCGGATTCATCAAGCGGGCGATCATTCGCCCGACAGTTGTTTTTCCCGAGCCGGATTCCCCCACCAAACCGAGGGTTGTCCCCTTGGGAATGGTGAAACTCACGTCATCGACCGCCCTGATTTGCCTCCGATCAAATATCTGGGCAAACCAGTCTCCACCGGCCGGAAAATACTTCTTCAGGTTCTTTATTTGTATTAATGATTCATTTTCCATTGGCTTTACATTTTATACAGGCCACTTTGTGCCCGTGCATTTTCTCTTCCAGTTTCGGATCAATTTCCCAGCATTCATCATCGGCTTCAATGCAACGGGGGCTAAAATTACATCCCTTGGGCAGATTTATCAGATCAGGAACCTCACCCGGGATGGAAAACAACCGCTCTTCCTTTTCATCCAACTTTGGGATGGACTGCAACAATCCCCGTGTATAAGGGTGCATGGGCTGTTCATATAATTGGTTCACCTCCGCTTCTTCCACAATACGACCGGAATACATAATGATGACCCGGCTACAGGAACTGGCAACCACTGCCAGGTCGTGGGTAATGAGAATGGTTCCCATACCATATTGATCCTTCAACCGTTCAATGAGTTCAAATATCTGCGCTTCAATGGTTACGTCAAGTGCGGTAGTCGGTTCATCCAAAATGAGAAGAGACGGATTACATGATATGGCCATGGCGATAAGGATACGTTGACGCATACCACCGCTGAGTTCATGGGGAAAATTGTCCACCCTTTTTTCTGGGGCGGAAATACCCACATCCTTTAACAATTCAATCACTCGGTTGTTGATCTCTTTTTTGGAGAAATCCGTATGAAACCGCAACACACGACCGATCTGTTCCCCAATACTCAAGGTTGGATTTAGAGAGCTAAGAGAATCCTGAAAAACCATGCTGATATCCTTGCCACGGATACTTTCCATCTCTTTATCCGTTTTTTTCAGCAGGTCCTCCCCTTGGAATATAATGGTTCCATTTTCAACTTGACCGGGATTTTCGATCAATCCCATGATAGAAAAGGCAGTAATTGTTTTCCCGGAACCGGATTCGCCAATAATTCCAAGGGTTTCCTCTGTTTCCAAATGAAGAGAATTCCCATCAACCGCCTTTACCACACCCTCTTCTGTATAAAATCGGGTTACAAGATCTTCAATTTTTAACAAAGTCATAGCTGTACTCTTCTTGCCATATGTGGATCGAGTGCATCACGGAGACCGTCTCCCAGGAGATTGAAACCGAAAATGGCCACGGAAATAAAAAAACCGGGAACAGCAGCATACCACCAGGCCCCCAGAAACAAATAGTTGCGCGCTTCGTTCAGCATAATTCCCAAGCTGGGTTGAGGAGGTTGCAATCCCAGTCCCAGGAAACTCAGCGACGAACTAACCAGTACGGTCGTGGCCATAAGAAGAGATGCCTGCACAATAATGGGTGGAATGGTATTGATATAAATTTCACGAATCAATATTCTACTGCCGGAAGCACCGGCGATTCGGGCAGCATCAACATAATCCTCATTCACTTCCTGTAGTACAACCGCTCGCATTACGCGGGAAAAACGGGGCGCATAGGTCACGGCGATGACGATCATAATTTTAAGCATATTGCTGAATTTAAATGGCCCAATCTGCGTTTCACCGATACCAAATGCTCCCAACAAGGCAATGGCCAACACCAGGGTTGGAAACGACAACAGGATATCCACCGTTCTCATGATGGCTTCATCTATCCAGGTACTTTTGTTATAACCGGCTACAGCTCCCATAAAAACACCGATGACGAAGGAAATACTGATAGCCCCAATAGCCAGTTGCAGTAAGGTCTGGGTGCCGTAAAACGATCGGGACAAAATATCACGCCCGAATTTATCGGTCCCCAGAAGGAACAGATCACCATCTTTGCTTCTAGCCAAAGGCGGCAAGGGATTATGCATTCCGCTAGGTGCTCTGAATTGTTTCACCGGGTTGTAGGGAGATAACAAAGGCGCGAAGATAGCGGTAAAAAGAAAGAAAATAACAATGACTGCACCGATAATGGACAACTTGTTTTTTCTAAAATTCTTTGAGAATTCCTCAAAAAATCCTCGATGCGGCTTCAACCCCAACTGAATTTCTTCCAGTCGTTCTTTATCCATAGTGTGCGGATTTTCATTAACTCCCATAACGTATCCTGGGATCAAGGTATGAATATAACAGATCGACAATCAGGTTAGATAACACTCTGATGACGACAATAATAAGAACAATTCCCTGAATCACCGGGAAGTCACGACGACCAACCCCCGTGATAATCAGATTGCCGATTCCCGGCAGCCGAAATACGGTCTCAGTAACGATGGAGCCGCCCAAAAGATATCCGATGGAATCTCCAATAACGGTAACAACAGGGATCATCGCATTTCTAACAATATCCTTTCGGATTATATTGGATCGACCAATCCCCATCGCCCTGGCGGTACGCACATAGTCCTGTCCCATCACATCAAGCATGGTTGAACGCATCATTCTCATCACCACCGCTGCATATGCTGTTCCCAACGCAATACACGGTAGAAGCATTCTCAAGAGATTTTGGACCGGGTCCTCTCCAAAAGGAACTACACCACCGGCCCCCCAAGGAAACAACAGGTAAACACCAAAAATGAGGATTAATACGATCCCCAGGAAAAAATTGGGAATAGAAACCCCCAAAAGAGAAACCACTCTGGCCACATGGTCCGATATCTGATCCTGCCGCAAAGCGGAAAGAATCCCAGCCGGAATGGCTATCAACAACGCAATAATGATGGACAAGGTGGCCACTTCCAAAGTAACGATAAACCGTTCGGCGATCAATCCCATTACGGAAGCACCGCGCTGGATTGTCACGGAAAAGCCGAAGTCGCCTTGAATGGCTTTTCCGGCCCATCGGATGTACTGCTCATACAGCGGTAGATCCAGGCCCAATTGATGCCTTATATTCGCCACCAAAACTTCGTCCTGCATGGGACCCAGCATCACCCGCACCGGTCCTCCCGGAGCAAGGTGAATGAGGAGGAAAATGATCATACTGGCAATAATTAAAGTGGGGATGGCGAGAAACAGGCGTTTAAATATATACAGTCCCATATGTGTAGGCTCGTGTGATATGATGGGGTGAGGCAAGGGTACATAACCCTTGCCCTGGAAATTAATTAGTTGCCGGTGAAATTGGTGATGAACCTCAAATTGATTTCACCCAGCGAATTCAACCCGTCACCATAACCTTGAACCGAATCGCGCCAGGCATGAAGATTGTCCAGGAACATCAAATCAATTTGAATGACATCTTCGGTCACCAATTCCTGCATCTCCCAAACCAATTTTTTACGTTTTGTCTCATTGGGCTCAATGATGGCTTTGTCGTACAAATCGACGAATTTTTTGTGACCGGGGACACTTTCATGATAATGTTTTGGAAGGTCTGGGGCAGCGTGGTGCCAATGATTGTGATTGTGGTTATTTCTGTAATAACCGGAGTAAAGCCAGGAAATGGCCAGAAAATTGCTCAATCCCCAATCTTCCATGCCCGTATCCCAGTTTTCCGTTTCATACATGGTATCGAAAAAGGCCGATTTATCGATAGGAATCACCTGAACTTCAACCCCATATTCTCTCAGCTGTTCCTGAATAACAATGGAGACGTCCACAAACCATTGTACATTGGTGGCCATCATACGAAATTTAAATCCACCATTGGGATAACCGGCTTTTGCCAGGTATTCTTTGGCCAATTTTGGATCGTGGAGCTTCATTTTTTTCAGCTTTGGCGATGTCCAATCGCTATCCGCATACCAAGGACCATACTGATCGGTGGCCATACCGTAAAAAATCCTTTCTGAAATATCATTACGATCAATGGCATGATAGAGAAACTTCCTCAAATTATACGCTTTTGCAATGGCTTTCTTATTGTTAACCTGATCTCCAGAAATTCCAAAAGGTGGAGCACTCAGATTAATATAAATAAGCTGAGTTTGCATTCCTGGAATTCTTTTTGTTACAATGCCCGGCATACGCTTTAGGGTGGCAAAATCTCTAAAAGGAATTTTGTCTACAAGTTGGATGTTATTGGAAATCAATGCTGCTTCCAGTGCTGCCGGGTCACCAATGAATTCAAAAACAACCTTATCAACCACCGGGACATTTTTCACCCAGTAGTTTTTATTTTTCTCCAAAGTGATACTGGAGCCACTAATCCAGTTTACAAATTTAAAAGGTCCTGTTCCTACCGGTTTTCGACTCAACTCAGTACCGAATATTCCTCCCGCACCCTTTTCTTTAGTTCGTTTTCCATGTCCGCCTTTTTGTACAATTCCATCAAGACACCTTGTCCAATTTTGCAATGCCGAAGTAAACGGATCGGTAAAATCTATTTGAATAGCATGATCATTGAGTATTTTTATCGACTTGACCGGGCCTAATAGCCCTATATTTGGGGCATTGTTCGCTTTGTCCAATTGCCAATCAAAGTTATACTTTACATCGGCGGCTGTAAACTTGGCCCCGTTATGAAATTTAACACCCTTTTCCAAATAAAGAATGATGGTTCTGGAATTGTTTTTCCATTTCCAACTTGTGCACAAGGCAAAATGACATGTCGGTTCGTTCTTCTGGTCCAATCTAATCAAAGGATCATACACGTTTTTCGTAATATAACCCGATCCCGTATCTGTTCGAATCGCCGGATCAAGATCCCACGGTTCGGTTGCTATACCAATACGCAATTCTTTGGCTGAAAGACCTGAAGACGTTAGTACAGTAAATGCAATCAGTGAAACAATACTTACAAATCCCCTGAAACCCTTCATTATATTCATCATAATCTCCATTGAATTTAATCACGTATAAATTGTGAACGGAAAGAAAAGAAGACAAACAGCGTCCAAAGTTATGTAACGTCATCTGTTTATTTCAAATAATTCGAAAAAGTCAACAAATTTTTAAAAAATATCATTTTTCAGGTTTTTTTGGGGACGTTTATCCATGCTGATATTCGTCATATGGGTTTAATGAGTTATATTAGGGTTATTCTGTAAATCGAATTTTTCCAATATGTAAGTATCTAATTTACTTATATTTATAACTTTTCCCACAGTCAGTATTCTATGAAAACTGTAATAAAAACCTCAGAAAATGATTGTCGTTTGTATATTATATTGATCATAAAAAGGAATCAATATAATTCTCTTCTTTCTTACACCGACGGTTTAAATCTACCAGGTCCATTTCAAATAAAAAAAGGCGCTTTTAAGCTGGTGATATTTTTTTCATATATCACTTAAGCAGATTTGGTGTTCGCCTTGATACGCACCTGTATTGGGGATATGATCTTCCTATCTATTGCTATTTCATGATCGCCAAACTCATTACTTACGACCTGGATAGGGATGGGGCATCAGAATATGAAAAGAGCGGTGAGAGAATTTACCATTCCCCCTTGAAAGCAGCTATCCCACTGTACATAAAAGCAATGGATGACGAGGAATTTCAAAAAGAAACATATAATATTGGATATATTGTAACGTTTCTTCCCGATGACGAGGATGAGGATCAGGATGAGGTCGTGCCCAGCGGTAACAAAATGCTCATTTCCAAACCTTGGCCGGTGCTGATCGCCTTAATGGTGCCGCCATGTTTTTCGATAATTTTTTTGGTGATGGCTAATCCTAGCCCACCGCCACTCTTTTCTGTTGGATCAACTCGAAAAAAAGGTTCAAAAATCCTATCCATGTCCTCCTTTGATATCTGAGAACAGTGGTTTGAAATGGACACATGTAAAGTGTTTTTTTCCTTCTTTGACCATACTTTTATTGCACCCCCGGCAGGTGAGTATTTGCAGGCATTATCGACCAGATTAGACATAGCCATGGTAAATGATTCCAAGTTTCCTGACATGTTATCTGCCGAAAGCAGATCAAAAGAAAGAGAGATGTTTTTATTCTTGATTAGCGAATCGAACTTTTGGAACAACTGATTCAGCAGAAAACCGGGGGAAAACTGTTCATCATAAGAAATCGATTCCCTCAAATCCAGTTTGGATAGTTCTAAAATTCGTCCAATTAGATGATCCAGCTCGTCTATCTCCTCTTGAATTTCGTAGATATGCTCTACTGATTCCTTATCATCGCCAGATGCTAATCTATCCTTCAGCAATTCCACAGCAATTTGAATTCTGGCCAGGGGACTCCTGAGTTCATGAGAAACCTGGGCTGTTAATTCCTTACCGCTTTTGATCATATTTTCTACCTTTTCAGCCATCCGGTTAAATGCTTTTCCCAAGTCGCCTATTTCATCTCTGCTTTTGATGGTGGTACGATGGGACAGATCCCCTTTCTCAATTCGTTGGGTGGATACTGTCAGATTTTTTATCGGTTTGGATATGTGCCGAGAAACAGGGAATGCCAGTAGCGCCACGATCAGTCCGATACTGACCAGTCCGATTGCAAATCCTGCTTGATGCATTGTCGACGGTTTCTCCCAGAATAACATATGCAAAATTACATTATTGTTGGAAGATGCAACCAGCGGTTCGGTCATATAAAACTGTAAGTGATGTCTGGAAGCAAATTGAAAATCAAATTCTTCGGATTGTGTTTTTCGTTTGTTGAATTTTTCAATGGTATCGTAAGGGATACGACCTTCAAAGGATTTAAAAATCAGTGAATTATCTTCATGGGTAAGCCATATTTTAGCATTAAATACATCTCCCAGGTGCTGTACCGACTCATCAAGCGCAAGATTTTCCCGGAGAGGAATATGAGATGTCATCTTCAGGTTTTTTCCCAACAACTCTTGGGCCATTTTGAATTTGGCATCATTGTGTTTTTCAAAATAATGGCGATATTCCCGTCCAGCAAACAGAACAAAAAAACCAAAAATAGCGATCTCCATCACCATCAAAAACAATAAAAAGACAATAAAAAACTTAATATAAAGTTTTCCAGGTTTCATTCGCTCTCCTCCAGCATATATCCAATCCCCCAAACCGTTTTAATTTTCTTTTTCAGTTCCGGGGAAACAGCACTTATTTTGTGGCGCAGATTGCTGATATGCACGTCAATACTGCGATCAAAGGCCATAAAATCTTTTCCCCTGGCAATATTCATCAGCTCATCTCGACTGAAAACCGTATTGGGATACTTCAGCAGTACTTTTAATATACGATATTCTGTGGATGAAATCTCGATTTCCGTTTCACCAACAGTTAAGGATCGTTTGGCTGTATTTAAGACCAGATCGCCGGAAACAAGGTGGTTTTTTGCATCCTTATCCAATCCACCTTTTTTCCCTGTTTCGCTTCTCCGCAACACGGAATTCATCCTGGCTAACAGCTCCCTTGGATTAAACGGTTTTGGAAGATAATCGTCCGCCCCCAATTCCAACCCCACAATGCGATCGGTGTCCTCACCTTTGGCCGTCAACATAATAACCGGGATGGCGGATTGTTGTCGGATCTCCTTTAAGATATCCAACCCGTTTTCCCTGCCCAGCATAACATCCAGAATTACAATATCCGGTGCTTCCACCCTGAGGGTTTGTAATACTTCTGATCCATCCGCCAGAGTTTGAGTTATAAATCCATAACCTTCCAGATACTTTACCAGCAACGATCTCAATTTGGCGTCATCATCCACAATCAATACTTTTTTTTCCATATCTCAATCATTTAGTGTTTTATCCAGGACAATCTTATAAAAACACCCGCAACTGGTTTCCGGCCAGATATTTGTAAGGATCTTCATTTCATCTGGAACAAGTGCATTATGTTTTTCATAAGACTTGAAAAAGAACATACATCATCAAGGATCTCTCGGTTAAAAGCAATTGATATCGTTTAACATGGTATAAGCTATATGCAAACAACCTGGTCTATTTGGTACAGAAAGGGATTCATGTAATCAAGTTATTTCAGGATGTCGCATCGGCTTTATTGAGACTCTTCAGGTTGCCTTTGACTCCCTTCAGAATGATAAATAGGTCATGCTTTTTTATACTGAATAATTACTCAATATCATTAAATTGAAAATTATTGTTCACTTATTGTCATTCTGAAGTCTGATCAATATTCAACAACAACTTGATTGTATGAAGCCGAAGCCCCTCTGCATCAAGTTGTTTGTAGAAAACTCAAGATGAGCTTAAACGACGTCATTTGCTCTTGGTTCTGAGAGATCTTTCGTCAGATCCTATGCTCTCCTTCTTCAGGACTCCGCCTCACCCCAGGGTGACAGGTGGCCAAGCTTAATTTAATGACATTGAATAATCATAAAGTATGAATTCAAGATCCTCAACAGGAGTTCTTCACTTCGAATCTCATCAATTATCTCCACCTCTTTAAATATACTCTATGTAACTTGAATTAAGTTTTAAATAAATCTTACACATTTTTTACAAATGGTAAAAACATTATTAAGATTTACCGGCTATTCTGAAGCCATAGAAGATCAGGAAAACCGGTTTTCTATTTCTTTTAACCGACTTATCCCCGTTTTAAGGGATTTGACCTAAAGCGAATTGGATTTTTTTGGATGAAGTAACCAAAAAAGTGATCTTATCCATGAAATTAAAAGCCAGGAGCAACATCATGAAAAAAAGAAAATCAATCCTTATTTTAATAGCCTTATCAGTTTTTTTCCTCGTTTTTAGTGGCTGTATGCATCGGCCTTTTGGCGGCGATGATTTCCCGGCCGGAGCCCTGGAGCATATCGACGATCATGTTGAAGACCTTAATCTGACCGATGCTCAAAATGCCGAATATCTAAAAATCCGGGCAAAAATAGAAGCCGAGTTGATCAAAAATAAAGCATCCCATGATGAATTTAAAACAACCGTTAAAAACAAAATTAACGAAGAAAACCCTGATCTGAAGGAAGTAACCGCCTTGCTCAGAACTAAACTGAATAAAATGCCCCAAGGCATCTCTAAATATCTTGATTTTATGGACGAATTCTACGACATTTTAGATGATCAGCAAAAAGCTGAAATCCTGGAAGAAATCAGAGATAAAGCTAACAGTAGATGTTTCCAATAAAATGACTTCCTTACTCCGGAAAAAGATCTCGCTTCAAAAAAGATTGGATTTTATTCAAAAAATGAAGCGAGTGAATTCAATTCCTTTCTGCAACACCTCTAAACACCTGAAATCTCTTTTTCTCCCATTATCCGGCTTCCTTTTCTCACCGCTATAGTCAACACTCATTGGAATACTGTTGCCACTCCCAGGTTGAATATATCTCCTGTCTCTGTTTTTTGAATTCATATATATAATCTAGTTCCCACAAAAGAAACCGGATTGATACTGACATTCGGGGAAAAATAGGAACAGTCCGTTTTCAAGAACAGACAGGATAAAATATCAATGTTCCGGGGACACAAACTGGCACCTGTCTTGGTCAAAGAAACTAATAAAAACAAATGGAAAATTTCCCCTCCAATCATTTCTATAAATGAATACAATACTATTAATATAAGCTTTGCCGCCTGTTACTCTGAGGGTGAGGCGAAGTTCTGAGGAGGA
>JBFFHJ010000111.1:0-20181 GCA_041556995.1 bacterium
ATCCGAAAGCTTCCATTCTACGGATTCGGTGATATCATTGGTGGCTTCATTATCAAATAAACCGGTGGCGGTGTATTTCAGACCTTGTTCTTCAATTATCCGGTAATTTTTTTGATCTATTTCAAAGGAACGTAACGAGGGTAAATTGACAACAATTTCCCCACTTCGGCCAACAACATTCCCTATTTGTGCTATTATGGAAAAGCGTCCGGAGCTGGCTGCATAGAAGAGTCCGCTTTTTTCGAGCCCTCCGGTGCAGGTTAAAGCATGGTTGGTATAGTTAACATCCTGCGAGGAGGCTGTGGGTAGACCAATTTCCGGATTGGCGGATGACCAGACAATGGCGCCCTCATCGCCACCGACATCGGTCAGATCGGCGGTAACGTCATTATCATAGGTTCCGACAGCAATATACTGCCTCAGGCATCCCTGGGTGATATACCCGGCGCCAGGTACTAAATCAGGACAACAGGCGGCGACATTGCTATTGGATACATCGGGAAGTATATCGATGGACACCAGGGAAGGTGAGACAACGTCAAAGGTATATTCGGCGTAAAACCGCCTATTGTTATGCAAAAACTCCGCTTTTACCGTGACTGATCCCAAATCTGAAAAACTCAGCATTTTGACATCCAGGTCGGGGTATACCTCCATGGCTACGTCGCCGACAGACCTACTCCAGTTGATATTACCGACCAATTCCACATCGCTGAGTTCTTTTTCGGTGTTGTCATTATATAAAGCGATAATTTTGAACACGAATTTTTTATGTACAGGAACAGTGGATTGTGTGTACTCCAGCCGAATGCCATTTATCACTATTTTGACTTTAGGCTTTAAGACATCGGAGAGTTTGTCTTCCTGACAAGCAGAGATGAACACGATCAATAGTAATGTCAACGTTATTACTTTTTTCATTTTACATTTGGTGGTTATCTATTCTGCTGTTATAAATAGCACATATTTATGCACCAACATTAGAATTGTCCACAGGGGGTTCACCCTGTCCTCCGTTGGAGTAATAATGGGTTAATCTACAGTAATGTCAAACGTTGGCAGGCACAGGTATTCGTCGGCATCGTCAACGCAGATTGTAATATCTGTGTACTTACCTCCTGTAGGACTTGACAAGTACTCCAAGTGGCCGTTGTCGGTATTAAATTTCAACCAATCCGGTTGATTCCATATGTCAAATGTTGCGTCCCCAATATTTTCCAAGTTTGTTAAAGGTTGAAAACTGTATGATGGGCATGATACTGTAGCGTTGCAGCTTGTTGTGGGTGTTCCCCAGATCATTAGACTGTCATCAGACAAAATGGTCATGGTGTGGGTAATATTACTCCCCAGTGCTGCGTTGTTGCTACCTGTCAAGGTTAGCACGATTGTTTCATCCGATTCTTTAAAGATATCGTTAGAGATATCGAAGGTGATTTGACCGGTTGATTCTCCGGCTGGAATCTGGATGGAACCGCTACTTAAGGTATGATCAGTGCCGGCCGTGCTGGTACCGGTGACACTATAATCTATACTGACATCACGTCCACTGACTGTACCGCTGGGAATCAGATCCAGATAAACAGAGACTTCCCCACAGTCCTCATGAGTATCACTGGATGATTTCCGAAATTGTACATCGGGAGTTTCATCATTATCTGTTATGGTGATGGTTATGTCGGGGGTGGCATCTCCGACTTCTGCGTTGACCATGGAACTGGCGACCATTTTGATAAAAATTGTTTCATCGTATTCATCCACATCATCATCGGTAATGTTAACAGTAATAGAGTCCTGGGTGCTGCCGATGGGGATTGTGAAAAATCCCGGCAAGAGATCGTGGTCGGCACCGATCTCCGCCGTACCGGATACCTGGAATGGGATGGTCATATCAGCATCATATGTGGTATCGGCAACAACGGTTACAGTTACTTCAAAGGCAGTTTCACTGACATCAAAAAACCCGGTATGGAAGAAATTTACCCTGGGGAGTGCCCTGACGGTCAGCTGTGTGTCACCGAATGATCCCTGAGGGAGACTGCGTCCCGGTATATCACAGGCACTGGTGTTAACTGTAGCAGTAACGGTCATGTTGTCGGTTGCATCCAGGGTTGTTAAAAACCCCTGTGAAGAAATAGAAGCAATATTCGAGGGAACGTTGATTTGCCAGTTCAAACAATCATTACTAATATCATGGGATCGATTATTGGCAAAATTACCAATGGCAGTATATAACAACTGGGTCCCCTCATACACCTCCTGATGTTTCGGAATGACATCCATGGTCTTAAGGGGCGATGGATCAACGATTATCGGTAAATCGGCAACTATATTCCGACTCTGTTCCGGATTAATGGTAGTGGTGGCGGTGATCGTTACAGGCTCGTAAGTTGTCAATCTCCCCGACGGATCAATACAAATTTGTGGTATGGAATAAATAAGACACGTTTCCGGCTGGGAACTCCATTGAACTTCCGAGCTGTTTAAAATACGTGATGTGTTGTTAGTAAAGGTTGCCAGGGCGGTGAATTGCGTTTCCACACCTCCCTGTATTGTATATTGGTCTCCACTTGGATCGGACGGGCTGATAGAGATGGTTATAGGCGTTGTGGCCTTGTTGTCGATGGATAGTATCCAGTTAAATGTTTTATCACCCGCTACCCAATGGGCGCTCACATCACATGTTTCACCATCCACTTCACTTTTGACATAAAGGATTTTGGCATTATAATCATCCCAGTTTTTATCGTCATCGGCATCATCAAAATAGGCAATATTGTGGTTTGATGTATCCCAATCAATGGTTTCCAGATTCAGTGTTTTTTGCCGGGCAGTAGTATCCAATACATAAAAATCATCATTATTGTAAATACCGACGAGACGGAAACTCTCGAGTCTGTTGGTTACGGCATCAATGACATCGGCTATATTGGGAAAATCGACGGTGACATCAACAATTTCCTCTGCAACAATGTCAATTTGAATAGTGTCGGAGGCGGTTCCCGCTTTAGCCGTGATGGTTACTGAATCAACATCCTGAGATATATTCGCCACCCCGTTATTCTGTCCAATCGAAATAAGATCCGGATGACTGGATGACCACGATACCTGTTGGGTCATTACTCCTGATATATTATTATCGGTTTCTCCCCAGGCAGAGAAATACTGAATTGTGTTGGTATAGAGTTGACAAGGCTGGTTATGGCCACAATCCAAGGAAGTCCCTTTATTGTTGGCTGAAACAACCAATTTATTTACGGTTGTTTTTATTACGCTTTTATTGGTTGAGATGCCCGCCTCTGATTGATTATTGACATTCTCGTAACTGGCCTCTATCTGGTAGTTTCCCGGAGTCACCCCAAGTACCAATCCCTTTTTTTGATTTAAAACGTTCTCATTAATATAATTAAAAACAATATCGACCCAGGTTTTTGATGCAAAGTCGGTCGTACTATCAACGTTTTCCACCAATGCAACGAATACACTTTCGTTATAAACCGACCATATTGCCTGGTCGGTAACATCAACAGTGACGTCGTTGTCGTAGACAGCGATTGCCTGGAACTGCATCAGACACCCTTCTACCAACCGGTCAGGATTTTCATTGGGTTGACAGCCGATAGTGTGGTTTTCAGCGGTTTGAACCATTAGGGCATCGAGTTTGGTTTCAACGGTGGATAAAACAACTGGATTGGATACTATGTCCCGATGGCCGCTTTCCGGGCAGGCCCGATATAAAATACTTACGCTGCCTGTACCCAGACCGGATAATTTGATGGTATCCTGCCTGTTGGTATCGTTTTGCAGGGAAATATCATCGGAGTCTATATTCCAATCAATATTGCTGAGTTCATGGGATTTGATCTTTCTTTTTATTTTATTGTTATACATCAGCTCGATGTCAAAAGAGATGGATTTTAACTCCGGGACGGCTTCGGTTGAGGTTATTACGGGTGAAATAACAACTTCGTTAATGACCACCGTTTTATCCGGCGCCATATTCTCTATGACGTCTTCGCTGCAAGAAAAAAGGAGCAGGGAGAATGCCAGGAAAACATGTGTTTTTAACTTGAGCTGAAAAATCAGATGCCGCAATTTCATTTTTTATATCTGAAGTGTTATTTAGGGTCGGCTCAAAAATTAATTCACATTCTGTTTTCATAATGTCCAGTGTTTTCAGGACTTTTGCAAACAGACTATGTGACGTTATTTTTTAACGATCCCTTAGCACCGTTTTTTAAGTGGTCCGAGATATAAATGACGGGCCTGCCAGAATCATGTATTGTATGATAGAAGATTTTCCCCGAAATCATATTTTTAATGATTTATAGTCCATTTAAAACGGTTAATTTCTGATTGTCTTTTATTTAACTTGAAACTTATATTGTGCTTTTATTGTCGGTTCTTTTATCTGTTCAAAATTTACTGTAAATTACAGGGATATTTCCCTGGAAATCAAACCAGGTTCGGTATGGCGGAAGCATTATCAACCTGCCGGTAACATCAAGGTTCTGTTGATTGATATTTTTTTACCATTATTTCATTATTTTACAGAGTTCGGATTTTCCCCAAATTAACGGTTGAGAGTTTCAGAGTTGGTTCAAAAGCACAAACGATGCAATATCGGGACTATTTATCCCATTTTTTTTGAGATAAAAAATCGGTTAAAAATGGAATTTTTCGCTTGAATGAAAAAAACAAAAGTATGAATCGGGCATGAAAAAAATTGCCTTGTTTTTTTTTATAGAACGAATGCTAACATGAGTACATTTTTAAAACAAGACCCGATAATTAGTCCAGTACGGGGAGCGTGTTATCCTATTGATTATTTTTGTTTTTATATAACTTGGGTAAGGGTGTCATATAGATAATCAATATAGGAATAATGCCACACGAGTTTCTGTTTTGAGTGGATTAAAATATCCTTTTGTTTTTTAGTAAAGAGTTATCCAAGGTATTTACTGAGAATCCATATCTATTTTTTTCCTTTTTATTACAATATATTATGTCACTCTTTCATTTTTCGATTTTCCATTTTTCAGTGGTATTTGGCATTGGAGATTGGAAATTCTATGGGTGACCATTTTGGTAAAAATGTATGGTTTTGGGGGATTGTTTATTAAAGATTGGGAGTTAGGAACCAGAAATCAGTTTATTTAGAGGGTTAGGCACATAGGGGTAGAGTAGCCAAGGCATAAGGGATCGCTCAAAAATAACTTCACATAATCCGTTTGCAAACGTCCTGAAAACTCTGGACATTTTACAGACAGACTGTGAATTCGTTTTTGAGCCGACCCCAAGTGCATAGAGGTGGCAGCCGGCAAAAACACATCTATGCGCCTGCCTTTGTATCTGGTTAGTATATCGGCAGGTTTGTTTATCTTAAATGGATTAAGACCCTGATGGTTGAGACCAGAGACTGAAAGTCCATGGGTTTGGCAAAATATTCCTGAACGCCCTGGCTGAACCAATATTCTTTATTTCCTTTGGCGGCGTGATTGTCCATCATAATGACAGGGATTTCGGCCAATTCCTTTTCTTTTTTAATAACACTGACTGCATCGCGAGTGTTGCTTTTACGTTCAATCAGATCCATCAGGATCAGATCCCAGTGCGGTTGATCTTCAAGCGCCTCCTTAATATGTTTTCCCTGGACGTTCACTTTGATTTCGATGCCCAACATGTTCAGTTTTTTCCTCAGAGCCATGGTTTGAGAGACATCATCGGCGATCATCAGCATTTGTTTTCCGTTGAGAATTCTGGCACGTTGGTCAAAAAAATCGGCCAGCAGCTCCTGTCGCTCCATGAAATCGAGATCTCGCGTATGATTAATCATCCGAATCGATTCATCCAGGGCATTATCGGAAAAGGAATCGTTGCCCCAAAAAGAGATATCAGCGATTTGCTTAAAAAACGTTTGTTGTTTATAGGATGGTTTTTCCTGGGTAAAAATAACCATGGGACAACCCGGCGTACTGCGTTGACAGTTTTTAATCTTTTCCGCCAATACATCGATGGGATCATCGACAATGCCCAAATCCAGCAACAGCAGATTAAACCCCGTCCCGGAGGCATTACTCAGATCGATGACATTAACAAAATCAGCCTCCTTATTTATTTCCCGCACCACTTTTTCCATAGTCTGGTTTGGTTTTTTATCAAAATATACGACACGAATATTCAGCCAGGGAGCATTACCATAAGATTCCATGCGTACCATAGCTTCTTTGACGTCCCGCATGGTGGTTGATTTTTTGAGATTGCCGATAAGTACATCCTGCCAGTCCCGGACCAGATTTTCGTTGTCAACGATACTGTAGAAAGGCACGCGTTTGGGATAGGATTTCTTTTGGATCAGGCTGATCAGATCTTTTCCCTTTTTATCGATCCATTTTAATCCCAGAAGAACCCCGTTCAGGTTCCACTTCTGGCTTTTTTCCAGTGCTTCATCGGCGGAGGAACAAGGAAGACAGGTAAATCCCATGTCCTGGACGGTTTTGGTGAATCTGTCCACACATTGCGTGTCTTCCTCCATTATAATGAGAGTATTGGCATTCTGGGCCAACTGTAAGGTTTCATCCACTTCCGGTACAATTTCCGGCGGATTGAAGTTAATTGGAAGCAGAAAAAGATATTGATTCCCCTGTCCATGGACGCTGTTCAAATGAAGTTCGCCTTTAAGAATGGATGCCTGATCTCTTAACAATGTAAGTCCCAGGCTATTTTCATCGTATTGACTGTCTTTGACAGCGTACATTCCCTGAAAGGCTTCCAGCACCATTTCGTATCCGTTTAAGAGTGAATCTCCCACTGTGTTTCTGACTTCAAATCCGATCATTTCGCGAGGTACGGCTTCACCGTCATATTGTTTATTTTCAGCCCGGAAAACACGACAGTTGACAGCACCTTTTCCGGCATTGCTCAAGGTGGTTCGGAAGAGATGATCCATGATCTGGCTGAACCGTGTTTCATTCGTCGCAATGGTTACAGAGGCTGATTTTTCAATAACGATATCCAGATCCACATCTTTTTCCAGGGCGAACTTTTTCCAATACAGGTCAAGCTCCCGAAAATAATTTGACAGATCAATTTTATCAATCACCAAAGTGGTTGAATCGACTTTGGCATTAATATCCGATGCTGTGGAAGAAATTCGTTTTAAAATGGATGTCAATTGTTTTTGCATTTTGGAAATCAAGGTGTTTTCAGCACCGCTACCCTTATCTTTCTGTTCGTTTTCATAAGAATTAATGGATTCGTTGCAGTCTGTAAGTGATTTTTCAAGATCGGTAATAAAGGTTGAAATCAGCTTCAGGTTTCGTTTATTGGTTTGTTTTAGTTTTTCATTCTCAGAGGTTAGTGAGGCAATTTGTTTTGACAATTTTGTATTTTTTCGTCCCACCTCTCTATTTTCGATTTCCAGAACTGTATTTCTTTTTTTCAGCCGATCATTGTTGATTTTCAGTTCATTTTGCTCACTTACACTGGCTTCATAGTGTTTTACCAAGTCATCATATTTGCTTTCGAATTTAAAATTATAATCCAGGAGTTCTTTTTGTTGAATTTCCAGTTCCCCGTTTTGTTTTTTAAGGTGAACAACTTGATTTTTTAAATTCTTCTGGAGCGTATCAAACGCCTGCACCATTTGTCTGACAGCCGATCTCAGCAAATCGTGTTTATCATTCAGGACTATATCCGCCGAATAATCACCGTTAGCTGCCCTGATGGCAATATTGGCTGTTTCAGTGATGGTATCCTTCAATTGCAGCAAGGCTTCATAAAGCTCTTTCTGCTCATTTTTAAAGGGCGCCACTTGGGAATAGTCGCCTTTTGCCATGGCGCTGACATATCCTGAAATCGATACCAGGTAAGCATCTGTAGCCTGCTTTTTGGCCAGTCTATCGGCCGCATTATCATTGGCTTCATCCAGCAGACGTTTTTGTTCAATAAGCACCTGTCGGGTACGATTCAGGGATTGGGCAAGGAGGTTGTCTTCACCGAAGGAGTAAAACTCTTTTGAATAATCACCATTGGAGATTCTGGCCAGAAATTCGCAGGCGGAATCGTGGGTAAGTTTCACCTGATTCAGGGATTCAGCCAATTCTTTGTCGATATGGGTCCAGGGAACAAATCCAGAATAGTCTCCCCGGGCTATTTGCATGGCAAAGGTGGATAGCTGCCTCAGGTAAACCTTCCGTTCGGCAGCCGTTTTCTTCAGTTTTTTTCCTTCTTCCAGCAGTTCTTTCAGCTTGTTTTGATATGACTCGTTCTCTTTCCTTAAACGCTTAATCATATCATTTAAAGCATCCCTGAGTTCCGGGTGATCTTCCCGAATCGGGAAAATGGTAGTCCCATCGTCCATGGTCAGAGATTCAGCCATATCAGCCACATCTTTGGTCAAAAAGTAGACATTATTTTCAACCTGGTTCAGCATTTGGGCAAATTGGTTTTGTTCACCATCTGGCAGCATATTTTGTGAGTAATTGCCGATTGAAATATTTTTCAGGTTGTTTATAATCTCCTGAAAATCGGCATTACACTTTAGAAGTAAATCGATCGTAATACGATATTTTTTCGATTTATATTTTGCAAATGTTTCCAGATCAATTTTGAAGTCACCCTGTGAGAAAGACTTTAGTGTCGCATTTAAGTTCTCCAGGAATTTTGATTGAGTCCACATGATCTATTTTTAGTTGACAGTTTTTGTATTTTTGGTTTAGTTTAGGCGATTTGCCGACAATGGCCTATTAATTTTCCATTGACGTTCTGTTTACACCATTTTTATAAAACCGCCTTGAAATAATTCAGTCTCAAGTATGTCACAACGACTGGTTTTTCAATCAAAGCAGCCATTGCTTGTATATTTAAATAAATATTTGCTATACATTATCCATTCTTTTTCTTTATCGCAATGGTCAATTGTTTTTTACAACTATTTAATTTTTGTTTTTTGAAAGAATTCATTGGAAAAAGAATTGGACATTTTAATGAAAGGAACGATTCAGGTTCAACACATCTTTTTAGCACGTCAGGGATGGTTAAAAAATAACTTCACATAATCTGTTTGCTAATGTCCCAAAAACAATGGACGTTCTGTAAACAGAATGTAAACTGATTTTTAAGTTGATTCTTCGCTGGTCTGACAAAAAGCCTTGAATCCTATCTTCAGCTGATTTACAGAGGAGAACGACGCCAGGATGAAAAATCAATAGTCTATTGGGCAGCTGTTATTGGTCAAGTATCAGGGTAAATCCCAGGTTATAAAGAATAAATATTGCTCAGTTTGGATCAAAAATTGATTTTTTCTGGTGAGCATGTTTGTTAGGATCAACATATCACATACAAGATTAAACATTTTATTATGGACCGTTTTATGAATAAAAGAGTTTTGATGATTATAATCTCAGGTTTGTTGATCGCTCACCTTGATGCACCGCCTGTTTTTTCCCAAACCAAACAAACCATCGCCAACAAGATATTGTACCAGCTAAGCACCAGTTCTTTTCTGGCTAAAGACCAATGGCAGTTTTTGTTTACAGATAACTACTGCACATTTAATAAATACAAACAATTCAAAGAGAAAGACGGTGCACTGTCATCTTCCTATAACATTAAAATCGCTCTTGACAAGGTCAATATTCAGCCAGAGAAAAAAAGATACGACACGTTTTTTATATGTAAAGAGGCGAAAAAATGTATCGAGGAAACCTGGAATGACAAGGATGGAAAAGTTACCGATATAAAAATGCTGGACTCAACCAGTTTTTATATCCAGCCCCCCAAACTTGCCGATGAAGTCTTCAATAGGATGAAGTATCTTTATACCCTTTGCGATCGTTCCATCTACACCGGACCGTCAGGATTGAAGTGGGGTCAAACCATCGATGGTGTGACCGAAGAGTTAAAAAAGAGGTTCAAACTTTTCGAATCCAAAACCGTCCGTAACGGAACTCTGTTTGAACAAAAATTCGGTTCTCGTTTTGCCGGCTTTGAAACCAATAAGATTCATGTACGGTATGTTGACGGGAAGTTTTATGAAATGATGGTCATTCTGGATGTAAATGAAAACGAATCCATCACCCGGAAATGGTATGACGTTGTGAAAAAAATTGTGGAAAAATATGGAAAACCCAACAACGTTGTTCTGCCGAAAGCAGCTGACAGCATTGACGATCTGATGAATCCAAAAATATTTAAGGATCTGGGAGTATTTGATTTGGAAATTAAATCTAGCAACTGGAATCCGGCAGCCAATTGGATCTATCAGAATAAAGCCATTATTTCGGTAGAATCCTACTTAAACATAAAAAAATGGGAAATCCACTGGCAATTTGTTCATACTGAATTGGAAAAACAGGCTAAAATCCGTATCGAAGAAAATCCGGTTGAAGATTTTTAAACAGGGATTTGGCTTTGGATTCAGATATCATCGGGTTTCAGATACAAGGGCAAACGTGGCTTGATAAAGGGCAATAGTATTTACACATTACATATTATATTTTGATATTTTTGTTTTATGGGGAAAGAATGAAAGACATAAAAAAAATTGCAATGAACACCATTCCACATGTGGTTCAATGGCATGAGGGGATGCTGGTTGGACCGCATCATTTTCAACAGGCGTTTCTGCGTCAGGACGGTATATTGAGCTTCCATCTTCAGAATATTGCACCTTACTATTGGGGCATTCGAAAGCTGGAAATCAATAAAAGTATGCTGGTTAGCGGGAAGTTTTATGTTGATCAGGTGGAAGCGGTAATGCCGGATGGATTGGAGGTGTTTCATTCCAAAGATATTGATCCTGATTTGGAGATTGATCTAAAGCTATATAAAGATGACATAAAAAAAGGTGACCTCACCGTTTTTCTGGTGGTTCCCGCCCAAAGTCTGGATCAAACAGTGGGAAAAGGTGAGTTGGCCAGGTATAAAAGTATTAAGGGAGAACTTATTGGTGATGCCAATACCGGTGAAAATCCACTATTGATTCCGCGACTGAAACCCGCCTTGAGCCTGATGATAGTGGACGAGCTTTCCGCCAAGTATATCGGCTTTCCCTTGGCCAAGGTTACTTTTAAAGACGCAAATTTTATGCTGACCGAATACGTACCCCCAGGCATCAGTCTTTCCGCCCTACCCAAAATCGAAACCATGGGAAGAGAGCTGATCCAGCAATTACGGGAAAAAGCCAGCTTTTTATCAGAAAAGATGAAAGCCACATCCACCGCAACCGGTCTCCCCATGATTCTGGAAACCAAAGATATGATTCGTAGTGTCGTTACCGCCTTGCCCCAATTTGAAGTCATCATGCATTCGCCAGAACTGCACCCGTTTTTGTTATACCAGTCCCTGGCTGTTCTTTCTGGCCAGATTTCATCGTTAGATCCGGGATTTATTCCACCGATTCCCGAACCCTATGATCATAATAATCTGTACGACGTCTTTAAAACCTCATATGACTACATCATGCGTATCACCGAACAGGGAATCCAGGAAAAATACACCTGCCTCACCTTTTCTTACAATCCAAAGGAATTCTGCTACAATGTCAAACTGGACCGCTCCTGGATAACAGAAGAACTTATCATTGGTGTACGAGGTCAACCGGGTATGAACCAGTCGGAAGTTGAAGAATGGGTAAGCAAATGTGTTATCGGTTCAGAATCGGTTTTACCGTCCATGCGAGAACGCAGAATATCTGGGGTTCGCCGTAACTCAATCGAAGGCAACGAATTCCTGGTACCATTAAGAGGTGTCCGGCTATTCTCAATAATTGTGAGCAAAGAGTTTATTAAAGGGGACGAAAACCTGTCCATTGTCAATCCGGCCAACCAGATTCCAGGCACCCAACGGGCGGATGAAATCGTTTTATATGTGGAAAACAGCCTGATGACGCCAGCAGAAAAGCTGCAATTACAGGAGGAGGAACGAGAACCGGAAGAGGTTGATGAGAGTTAGAGCGGAGAAGCACAGAGACAAACTATCTCTTATATTATTTATATAATGATGTAAAAAGAAAAGAGATGATGATGCTTTAATATAATATTGTTGATTAAAACATCATTGTCAGAAAAATTTAAAACAGTTCCGGTTGGTTTTATATTTGTTTTATTATTACAAATATATGTAAGATTTTACGCCATGGATCGAGCCGGGGGAAAGCTGTCATTCATCATTGTTCAATTTTAAAAAACGGTATAGAAAAAGTGCGATGATTATCCTTTTATTTTAATATGTTGTATTGCTTTTCAGATTTCTGTTATCTGAACAAGGTGATTGTTAAGAAATTTTCAAAAATTCTGTTAAAAAAGGAAACAATCATCAAATATCAATATCCATTTTAAATTCAATCAACCGATTAATCGGTTGATGAAAAAAAACCACCTTTCCATCATTCTGTATAGTTACACCAGTCAACCCTATTCATTTTTCCATTTTAAGATATCTAATTTTGAAAAATAACGGAAAAATGCAAGTCATTTTTTTCATAATCGATCCTGCAAATATCGCAATACATTCAGTTTAAAAATCAGGTTCATCATACTTTTTTTTATTGGGTGACAGACGACTATTCATCTATGATTGAGAAGGATACCCCCAAAAAAGCATTGAAAATCGCTTATTCATCAACTATTATTTTTTTTTATTAGTTCTTGCGAGCTTGTCCAATTAAAGCAGTATAAAAATGAATCGCTCCAGATGAATGTGTTTATGTCTAACATTAATGATTTTTGATGATAATGCCCGATGGATAAATGGTCTGGTATAATATAAATCACTTTTATCTTTATATAATTCAAGCCGACATATGAATATCATTTTTTCCTATGCGATCAACAAAAAATGTAAAACAGGTTTATTCTGGAGATTATCGCTATAACTTTTTTTCGACTTTATGATCATGTTTCGGGTTGAAGCAATAACTTCTGTTTCCCATTTCATTTAGAATCATTTTATACATATAATCAATATGATAAAAAGATTGTAACGTCAGGTTTTTTATTCATTAACCCGGTTTTTAGATTTGATCGTTCATTTATCCCAATAAATAATAGATGGTTAATTGGTATCTGAATAACAATTACCTACTATAAATCATGGTCCATAGTTAAAGATCAAGATTAAACCGGAAAGCTTTCAGTTGATGGTTGAAAGCAATAATCTCCATTATGATATATTTTAAATAGCCGATGAAATTCACAGCATATTTGTTCATATACTAATTAAATCTTATAACAATAAATATTCAATCTATCCTTGAATGCAAAACTCTTCTAAAAAACCATAACCGTGTTTTCAAAAACCACTATGAAAAATCCCAAAATAACTCCATCGTTTACAGAACAAAAATCCTATCTATCGGTTTTATCCCCTTTTGACGAAGAATCTCGATATACTGAACGATTTGAGATCCAAAGTATTGTCGGTAAGGAAAAGCTTTGCGGCAATTTTACCTACGATCTGGAGATCAGCACCAGGGAAAGGATCACAGAAAGTGAGTTCGATCAATTGGTCGGTAACCCATTGACTGTTTGTTTCAGTTTTCGAGATTCATCCGGTAAATTCAGACAGCGATATATCAATGGTTTGGTCTATCGGTTAAGGGAAAAGGGGATGAGTCGCTTTCCGCTGGCACCGCAGATTTGGAGATATAAGGTAGAGATCTCTTCGTGGCTGAAACAATTGCAGGCAGCTAAAGATTGTCGAATTTTTCAGAAACAAAGCAATACGGCTTTAAGCATTATTTCCGATCTACTGATTGAATTGGGGTTCCCCGCATTTAAAAACGAAACCAGAATCCCCTATCCCAAACGTGAATACGTGACCATGTACAATGAAAGTTATTTTGATTTTATAGTTCGACTGTTGCAGGATGAGGGGATTTTGTGGCGTTTTGAGCATGAAAAGGGAAAACACACACTGGTATTCTGTGATGATTCCACCATGCTTCCAGAGTTATCATCAACCCAATGGGCAAACGGGGATGATTTTCAATATTTCTGTAAAAAGGAAACGCATGTCCCGGTGGAGGCGGTTCAAACCACTTCATTTGATAGCCAGAACCCACCGGTTCGGGTAGTTAATAAACCGGACAGCTTATCCGGGACCCAACTTCGACATTTTGAATATCCCGGCAATTTTATAGATCGCTCGGAAGGTGAATCAAAAATGGATCGATTACAAACTGCCTTGACCGACGAAAAAATTCTTTATACCAGTGCTTCCAGTATTCGTGCTTTGGAAGCCGGAAAAAGGTTTACACTTAATCTTCCCACTCTGCCCGATCTTCACCAGATGTCATTTCTGATCCGTGAACTGTCTGTTAATGCTACGGAAGACAGCTACAGCAATGAATTTACCGCCATGCCGTCCAAGAACCGGTTTTATTATGAGTTCTGCGATCGGTGCAGCAAACCGGTTATCCATGGCAACCAGACCGCCATGGTGGTCGGGGAAAAGAACGCTGCCAACATTCATACCAACAAACTGGGTAGTATTATGGTTCGTTTTCACTGGGATCATCATTCCCCGCCCAATACCGGTTCCGCTTTTGTAAGAAATGCCATGCCAGCTGCCGGAAATCACCGGGGATTTATTTTTAATCCCAATATCGGGGATGAAGTGGTAGTGAAGTTTGAAGACGGTGACCCCGACAGACCACTGATTATGGGCCGAGTTTATTCATCGGTTCAACGGGCCCCGGTGTCACCCGGTCAGAAACCTGATCAAAGTATCATTCAACCGAAAGACGGCACCAATGCCAACCGCATCCTGTTTGACGACAAAACAGGTTCCGAAAACCTGGAATTCCGAGCCAAAAAGGACATGAATATTAAGGTCGGAAGAAATTTAACAATCAATGCAGACCGAAATTGGAATGTGAATTGTAAAAACCTGGATGTTACAGCAACCGGAGATTTTGATAGTGGTAACGTGATTTCCATGGCTGGTTTGGGAATACACACTGAAGCAGGAAAAAAAATCAGTAACATGACAAGGTTGGCAGCAACAGAAATAGCCGGGTCAGTCAGTGATAATAAGGCCGGTTGTAATACGGTAAATTTGACATTGGGCCTGATGAACACAACGTCCGGGGGAGCAACGGTGTCGAAAAGTCCCATGATTTTTAACACTGCCACCGGAGACATCATTCTTTCCGGGCAAGAGAAGGTGAAAAATTCAGGCATGATGGTCGTTAACACCGGCTCCGATCTAATCGATAATGCTGCCCCCGGTAAGATTGAACAAGAAGCCAAACTGGCAATATTAAGCAGTACAAAAAATGAGACCAATAAAATCGGTGACGAAAGTAAAACAAAAGCAATGATGGTCAAAAACCAGGGAGATATGGTGATTAATAAATAGCTTATTTAACGGGTTAGAATTTAGAGGTCAGGGATTGGTTTTCTTGAGGCACACAGTTAAAAATCCCCTATCAGACATTGGATCAAAAAAAACATGAAGTATTGGTAATATCAATTAGTTAAGAATGGTATAAGAAATTGTAATTAGTAACCAAAATCTCTACAAAGAGTAAAAAATGGCAAAAACGTATTTAACAATTAAATCTCCCCTGGATGATTCGGTAAAAAGGGAGTGCAAATTCACTATTCAGCATATTATCGGATCAGAGGGGATTTGTGAGAATTTCTATTATTCATTACGGATCAACTCCACAGAACGGCTTACCGACGCCGAAATAAAAACGTTGATTGGTGGATGGCTTACGGTTGGTATTGGTTATAAGGATAAAAAAAGCAACCTCTGTTTTCGGTATATAAACGGGATCGTTTTTAAACTCAAGGAGTTAGGAGCCAGTCGTGCCCCCTTGATGCCCGAAATATGGCGATACCAGGTTGATATATCATCATGGCTGAAAACCCTGGATTATACCCGGGAGTGTCGTATATTTCAAAAGGGAAGCAACACCAGTATGCGAATTATTTCCGAATTACTCCATGAATGTGGATGTCATGATTTCAAAAATGAGGTGAAGGGGATTTTGCCGCAAATAGAATATACGGTTATATATAATGAATCAATTAGCAACTTTATTCGCAGGTTGGCACAAGCGGATGGAATTATCTGGCGATTTGAGCATGAGGAAAACAAACATATTCTTGTGTTCAGTGATGATTCCACCTCTTTTCCTGAAATTCGATCGGATGCGACGGGGAAGAGCGACGTTATTCAGTCCTTTTGTCAAACACAAAACCTGATACCGGTGAAAGACTGCACCTTGTCATCTTACAATTGGGAAAACCAACCGGTGAATCATGTATTGCACACGGTTAATTCTGCAAAAGGCAAGTTGAGTCATTTTAAATATGTCGGGGGATTTCCTTGTAGATCGGAAGGTGAAACCAAAGCCAGGCATCACAGCATGGCCCTGGAAAAAGGCATCCATACCTATAGCGGCCAATCCAGTTGGCGCGCCTCTATTTCCGGAAAACGATTTGTGCTTTCGGCCCCCACTTTGCCGGACCTGAACGGGAATTCATATCTTATAACAAAGCTGAAAATAGAAGCCACTATAACGAATTATTCAAATGAGTTTGTAGCCATTCCTTCAAATCAACCATTTTTGTTGCAAGCGGACGAAGCACTTGAGATACCGAAAGTGTTGGGGACTCAAACAGCAATCGTTGTTGGTGAAGGAGGTCAGGGAAAGGTTCAAACAGATCATTTTGGGCGAGTGAAAGTTCGCTTTCATTGGGATCATCACTCCCCCCAAAACGCCAATCATACGTCAGCATTTATTCGAATATCCATGCCTTCAGCCGGTGCACGAAGGGGATTTGTGTTTGTCCCCAGGGTCGATGAAGAGGTGGTCGTTGATTTTGAGGACGGTAATCCGGACAAACCGATTATAATCGGCTGTGTCTACTCCAAACACAGTTCGCCCCCCATTGATCCCGGAGCTCAACCCTTTACCAGTATCATTCGGAACGGTCCCCACCCGGATTCCAACCAGATTTTGTTTGATGATAAACCGAACGGCGAAAACATACAGATAGTGGCCAGAAAGGATATGAAAATGGACATCAGCAACGACTTTAACATCAATGTGGTCAACAACATCTCCATTAAAGCCCGGTATATCATTATTTCAGCCAGGGGTGAAATCAGAATTCTGGCCGGGAAAAACATCGAAAACATGTCCCTGGCCACCATTGTCAACATGGCAGGAGCCGGTTGCACCAATACCGCCGGCAACAATATCACCAATTTTGCCCTGAATATTATTTCCAGTCAAGCCGGGGGGGCTATCATGAATGCTTCCGGCGTTATGATCGCCAACACATCGACACAGGGCATCAACCAGGAATCGGATCGAATGGTGGCCAATATGTCCAAAATGGTGCTGTCAAATACGGGAACCACCATTGTTAATGCCGGAACGGAATCGATTAAAACGCAATCTGCTTTGACTATCATCAATAAGGCCTCTGAAATGACCGTCAACGAAACAAACAAACAAAATACCGACGTATCACTGGTCAGCACGACTGAAACAAGCGGTTCCCTGATCAAGGGGGATACGGCCATCGGTCCATAATCATCAATCGATCAATGAAAACAGGATAACCATGAACAGCTATTTATCCATCCAAACACCATTTGATACCACGGTAAGTAGGGAACATAAATTCCAACTCCATCATGTTCAGGGAAATGAAGAGATATGCGGGGATTTTAACTATCGGCTAAACGTCGGTTCTTTGGAACGACTCACCAGAGAAGAGATGGAAGGATTTATCGGGAATTCGGTAACAGCAGGCATCCGATTTTTAGACCGAACACATCAACCGGGGATACGATACATAAATGGTATTGTCTACCAGCTGAGAGAGCTGGGTAACAGCAGGGCACCGCTGATGCCGGAAATCTGGCGTTATGAACTGGTTATATCCTCCTGGATGAAACAGTTGGAATATGTCAGGGATTGCCGTATTTTCCAGAAAAAAGGCAGCACCAGTATGGATATCATTACCGGACTATTGCAGGAACTCAATCTTAGAGATTTTAAGAATGAAACCAGGGGCGTTCTTCCGCCAAGAGAGTATACGGTAATGTACAACGAAACAATCGGCAATTTTATTCAGCGACTGATGCAGGAAGATGGTATTATCTGGCGATTTGAGCATTCAGAGACCCGCCACACGCTGGTATTCAGTTCCGATTCCACAGACGTGCCCGAAATTGCCGGCCGTTCGTGGGGAGAACAGGATGAGGTGAACGCTTTTTGTCGGGAAGATGTTTATATGCCGGTTAAAGATAACCTGATCGCATCCTATAATTGGGAAAGTGTGCCTGTCAAACGAGTCTTGAAGTCAGTGGGCACCAACAAAGCCGCCTCTCTTCCGTCATTTGTCTATCCGGCGGATTTTTTTACCCAAAACGAGGGTGAAAAAAAGTCGGTTCGTTATAAACAGGCGTTACAAGGGAAAATCAGCACGTTTCATGGTAAATCCACAGTGCGCGCCTTTACGGCCGGTTATCGGTTTAAATTGGTTGCCCCTACCCTGCCGGAACTCCATGACCGGGATTACCTGATCAAAAAACTGACCATCGAAGCTGATGAGAAAACGTATAATAACCAGTTTGTGGTTTTACCCGCCGGACAACATTATCTGCCGCTTCCTGAAAAAAACATCCAGAAACCCATCATTGCTGGCACGCAAACCGCCCTGGTTGTGGGGGAAAAAGAGGCGGGCAAACCTCATACCGAGCGGTTGGGCAGGGTAAAGATCCGGTTTCACTGGGATCATTATTCTCCTGGCGATTCAAGCCATACATCCGCATACGTTCGTGTGGCACAACCCGCTGCCGGGGGGCAAAGGGGATTTATATTCACGCCACGGGTGGGAGAAGAGGTCATTGTCTCCTTTGAGGATGGGAATCCTGAAAAACCATTAATCATCGGCAGCACCTATTCACGAATCAACCCACCGTACAAATTACCGATGTCCCAACCTTTTACCGGAATGATCAAAAGCGATGGAGACGGAGATTCCAATCGGATTACCTTTGCCGACCGGTCCGAATTGGAAGACCTGGAATTTAATGCCAAAAAAGATCTCCATTTTCAAGTGGGTCATGATCTGAATATTGAGGTGCAAGAGGATCTGATTATCACCATCAATGATGAAACCATCAATGCCACGGATAATATTACCACCGCCGCCGGTGGCAGTATCATCAGCGGAACAGGTGGACCAATGAGCGACACGGCCGGAAGCGATATATCCAGCTTGTCCCTGGGCGGTATTGCCAAAGTGGCCGGTGGTGCAATCAGCAACTTATCCGGCGCCACCATGATCAATACGGCTATTTCCTCGATGAACAATAAATCCGGGGGAGCGTTTACCCAACTGGCAGACACGATATTGGCATATTCTTCGGAAGATTCGATAGTCAGCACGGCTGAACAAATTAATCACGAAGGAAAACTACTGGTTTCAAATATTTCCGGTGGGGATATTACCAATACCGCCGGCGAAGAGATCAAACATAAAACCATGATGAACAACGCCAAAGTCGACGAAACCAGCAGCACCGATTCCAGTGCTTTCAAAATAAAAGGGATGATGACCAATATTAATTAATGCGTTTGCTTTTTTACAAATGGTTGAAATCATAATAATACACCATTCAATGTCATTCAGTTACGCTTTGTCATCCTAATGACAGGACTATTTTTTTAATCAAATGATATTGTTACCCAATAAGAGTCTTTAAACTATAATTTAAAACCAGGCACAATTGATAAACCAATACAGGAGTTATGTCAGATAAACTGTTTGTTCACAACGATGCCCCTGCTGAACTCAAGGAAAACATCCGCCTTTCGCAGAAAATACTGGATAATACAACGGTCTACAGACAAAAAGCAAAAGATGGCACCCTGACCATTGACGACCTGAAGAATCTGTCCCGCCAAAATGATCAGGTCATCGCTCAATTCCCCAAAGGAGACCGCACCAAAGTCGGTTTGCCAGCCAAACTGGACAGCAGGGAAGATATCAAGGCCCTGGCCAACATGCGGTTGGCTGAAACCCAGGCCAAAGCAGGCAGCCATACCGGTTTAAAAATAAACTCCCTGCAGGAACTCCAGACAATCTGCCAAATGCCCCCGGAATCTATTGCCACCAAGGTCCTGGACGACGCCAAACGCAAAAAAGC
>JBFFHJ010000112.1:0-19942 GCA_041556995.1 bacterium
AGGCTTGCGTTATTGTATTCCGAAAGGAATCTAAACGCAATAACGCAAGCCTGACCCCAATGTTTTTTCCTTTTCTCAGAGCTTATGTTAATGATATTGAAGATGTAACGATTCAAGTAAATGTCACTTTAGAGGAGAATTCATCATGGCATCCAATGATACCATTACAATAGTAGAAGTAGGTCCAAGAGATGGATTACAATACGAAAGAGGTTTTTTTCCAACCGATAAAAAAATCGAGCTGATCAATTTGCTTTCAAAAACAGGTTTAACACGAATTGAGATGTCCTCCTTTGTTCATCCGAAAGTAATTCCACAATTTTCGGATACTGTGGAGGTAATAAGCAAGATTCAAAGAGAAGAAGGAACGGTTTATTCCGCATTAATACCGAATGTCAAAGGGTGTGAACTTGCCTTAACCGTACCCGTCGATGAGTTGGCCATGTTTGTTTCCGCCAGTGAAACCCACAACCGAAAAAACGTTAACATGAGTGTGGGGGAATCTTTGGCAGCTTTGAAAGAGGTGGCGGAAATGGGACTGAACGCCGGTAAACGATTGCGAGGATACGTAGTAACGGCTTTTGGGTGCCCTTATGAGGGACGAATTTCTATTGATCAGATATCAAATGTCATAAGCACCTATCAGGAAATGGGAGTATCGGAAGTGTCTCTTGGTGATACAACCGGTATGGCCAATCCCATGCAGGTGACAGAGGTTCTTAATACCATTATTGGTTCTTTTCCTGCCATGGCCATCGCTGTCCACTTTCACAACTCCAGGGGGACCGGCCTGGCAAACGCCTATGCGGCTTTCCAGGCTGGTGTACGGATTTTTGACAGTTCCGTCGGAGGTATCGGTGGTTGTCCTACGGCTATAGGTGCTATGGGAAACATCGCCACCGAAGATTTGGTGAATATGATGGAAGAGATGGGCATATCCACCGGTATTAATTTTGACCTGCTGTTAGAAGCGTCTGCTATGGCGGAAAAGGTTATCGGTACACAATTGCCCAGCTATACCCTTAAAACAAATCGGCCAGTATGGGGAAGTCAATGACAAAGCACTGAATCTTTAATTTGCTACGTTTAACATATGACCCAGTTTAAGCTGTTTACATTTTAGATACCCATGATTGTGCTTTCCCGGTTCCACTTCAATTGGGATTTGCTCCACAATGGTCATGCCGTACCCTTCCAAACCAATAATTTTTTTAGGGTTATTTGTCAGCAGCTTTAACTTTTTTACTCCCAGATCAGCCAGTATTTGGGCACCGATACCATAATCTCGCAAATCAGCATCAAATCCGAGTTTTTCATTGGCTTCCACCGTATCGCAACCGTTGGATTGCAGTTCATATGCTTTTAATTTATTGATCAATCCAATGCCGCGACCTTCCTGCCTCAAATACAAAATGATGCCGCTGCCTTCTTCATTGACAATGGACATGGCTTTGTGCAATTGGTCACCACAGTCGCACCGTTGGGAACCAAAAATATCGCCGGTCATGCATTCGGAATGAACCCTGACCAGCGTTGGCTTATCCGGGTCTATTTCACCTTTTACCATGGCCACATGGGTAAGATTGTCAAGATCGTTTTCATAGGCGATCATCCTAAAATCCCCCCCATATTTGGTGGGGATGGTGGTTTCAGCCGCTTTTCTAATAAAAGTTTCGGTCTTGGTCCGGTACTCCACCAGATCGGCCACCGTACAGATACCGATACCATGTCTTTCGCTGAACCTTTTTAGTGAGGGCATTCTAGCCATGGTGCCATCATCATCCATGATCTCACAGATGACACCGTATGGTTTTTTCCCGGCTAATCTGGCCAGATCCACTGCTCCTTCGGTTTGACCGATTCGAACCATGACACCACCATCCTTGGCTCGTAATGGAAAAATGTGACCCGGTCGTGCCAGATCCTGGGGCTTGGCATCATCAGCAATAGCCGCAAGAATGGTAGTTGCCCGATCTGCAGCTGAAATACCGGTAGTAACACCTTTTTTGGCCTCAATGGAAACTGTAAATCCGGTTTCAAATTTGGATGTGTTATCACTGACCATCATGGGTAGTTCAAGTGCGTCCACTCTTTCACCGGTTAACGGCAAACAGATCAATCCTCTGCCGTATTTTGCCATGAAGTTGATGGCTTCTGGTGTTACGGCTTCAGCAGCCATGGTCAGGTCGCCTTCATTTTCTCGGTCTTCGTCATCCACTAAAATTACCATTTTCCCGTCGGCAATATCTTTAATGGCTTGTTCTATTGAAATTATTGTCATTTCTTTATCCTCATTGTTGAATCTGAGCCATTTGCATCGGATAAACAAATTAGTGTTTACCCTTTTCCAACAAAACGGAACAGAATTCTCCCTAATTTTTTTTAAAAACAATACCGCATCAATGCTATGATCAGGTATGAAGAAGAGATGACTCAGGGCGAGAGTAATCAAGCCTGTGATGCTTGATTACACTATGATATGATTTAATAACAAGTGGCAGAAGTTCGTTGTCATGGTTAGTTGCTGGAATAAGGAATCCTCTGTCCCGCTTAAACATTGACATTGAACTTTTTTCACATGTGTCTTCTTCCATCCGGACTTTCACCGTCGGCTTTGGCTTTTCACCAAATCTGCTGACCTTAATTAAAAACTAAGCGCTCGTGGGCTCTCTTTTGTAAGATTACCACCGGTGGGGAATTTCACCCCGCCCTGAAGACATTCATTCTGTAAATTAGATATGATTATAGAAAAAAAAAAACAATTAAGCAACCCATGGAATGACTGTTGTTCAGGGCAATCGTGTGAGTTTGATGGGGCCAGTAGGGAGCCTCAATGTCGACTAAAAGAATTATAAACCTTTTCTTTTTCTTCACCACTGGGGACGAATCGGTAAGAGTCCTTTTTGTTCGGTCAGTTTTTTCCACCTCATCAAAATCAAAAAAAAATACTTAAATTATACCGGGTGTTTAACGTATTAATTCCTAACCATCAAAAAACAATTGATCAGTCGATTACCCATCCCCTTAATCCATGATGTTTTTTTTGAGTATCGACCCAAGTACTCAAGGAAATCTTAGTATCCTGGAAAAAAAAGAGCTTCTTCCACATGCAAAGGCATAGAGACTTCCTTAAGCACTGGCGGATACAGAAATTGCATCGAACATCTTTTCAATGATCTGAGTATAACGATCTACATAGTTTTCTCCGGGTAAAACTGGTTGTTCGAGTCTGTCGATTGTCTCGTTTGATAATTTATCCTGTTCTACGAATTCCTTTCCAGCGTGCCGAAGTAATTGTTTGTACTCTTCTGCCAATGCTTCGACCCCCATTCCTTCTCGAAGCAACATACTGCCGCCGCCTCTGTAAATCTCTGCTGCTAACTCCAGATTAAAATTTCTGGTCAAACGTTGATATAACACTCGCAAAACTTGAAATTGACTTTGTTCCGGATTTCCACTGGTGGACATGGCCACCAGTTTTGGAAGTTTATTATAAAGTCTGACATGACGGCACTCGCCGAATTCCTCATCCCTTTCAAAATGAGGATCTTCTATGGGCATAAATAACCGATCCATAAATGTTTTCATCATGCCGGAAACATTATCGATGTACAAAGGTGTGGCAAAAACTGCAACATCTGCTGCCAGATATGTTGACAATAGTTTTGGCATATCATCCTTAAAAATGCATTTTCCAGGGGTTTTAATCCAGCAGTTCATGCATCCCCGACAATGATTGATTTTTTGTTTCGCCAGAAAAATGTTTTCAACTTCCGCCCCGGCTTCTTGAGCTCCTTTAAAAAACTCCTGTACCATAACGTGGGTCGTTCCTTTTTCAGCATTAGGACTTCCATTAAATGCGACAATTTTCATTATTATTTTCCTCCAGTTACCATTAAATTCAGGTGATTTAATAATTTACTTGGATGTCCAAGTAATAGTGAAAAAAAATTAGCAGTTGTTAACCATTCTTTCCAATAGACGAATCAATATATCCTTTTCCAATTCCGAAAAGCCTTGATACAATCTGTCCAACAATCTGTGCGAAATTTTGTCAAATACAGGCTGTAGGGCCTTACCTTTTTCCGTCAGGCAAAGATTGGTAATCCGTCCGTCAAAAGGATCTTTTGTTTTACTGACATATTGTAATGTCGCCAACTTTTCGGTTAAGGTCGTCACGGTCGAATTATCACGATGAATGAGCTTGGCCATTTCAGTCATGGGAACTGTTCCGCGCATATAGAGAATTTTCAGAATAGCGCCGTGCGAAGGGACAATACCTTTCACTCCAGCGGTTTTTAGCTCCTGAATAATAAGTTTATTGGCGTTTTCTCTAATGGTTGCAATTAATGCTATAATTTCTTCTGGGTGCATCATAATACAGAGTATATTTGGATATCCAAGTATTGTCAAGGAGCAGAATACCACACTGCTTTGACAGGGTAATCAGTAAAAAATAGCTTTCTGCGTCCCCTTTTGATTATCATAATAGTTTTATGTACAATTAATCTGAAAAATTGATCTTTATATTATTTTTTAATTCACTCAAAGACTCACAAATCTGAGTTTGATTCATCACTACCGGTTTTTACTCAACACCCTGGTTTAGATCGCAGGGAATACAGGCGGCTCAAAGGAAATGCTAGCCCGATAGTTTTCTAAATATTTTCTCCAATGGACCTATCTTAAATTTAGACATCCAAAAATAGGCAAAAATGATACTCAAAATATTGAATAACAAAGCGCAAGCCAGGGCAAATTCAATGGATTGGTTTTTCAGTTCACCGATGAATTCCAGAACCCCCATGCCTATTACCACATGTGCCATGTAAAACGTGAGCGACATTTGTCCTGTTTTACATAAAATGTCCACCCAACGGTGATCAGCAAACATTGATGTGAGTGAAATGCAGAGCATTATAAAGAAAAAGGCGGCACTTCCCGCTGATACCATATATAGAGGCATTGGAGGCATTGGATTCGTTCCAAATATGGCCTGTGCTTCACCAGGAGAAATAAATGACGGGTTCTTGTCCAAATAGATCAATGCTTGATGAGACAGAAGTTCTGTTCCAACCCATAAGATCGCCGATACAAGCATGATTTTGCGTCGGAGGTGCAAACTCGACAAGTCCAGCCGTCCCATCCACATCCCAATAAACAAAAATGCAACCCATGGAAAAACCGGATGGAATCCGTTGAAAAAAATATGTCGAACCGTTCCAGATAACGTCCAAAAATCATTATAAGTAAGAGTTATCCAGTCCCAACCGGTCTCATAATCAAAGACCATAATCAATAAAACAAAGGCCAAACTTGAGATAATTGAGCACAAAATAAGTATTCTATCTTTTACAGATAATAAAAGGATACTTATTGCGATATAAAAGCCGTAAAAGTGTAATATGTCAGCGGGCCAAATGGGAGAATAAGACAAACCCAGTACAATCAAAAGAATAGAGCGCTTAAGTAGAGACAACCGATGTCGTGACATTGGTGATGAGGAAAGATCAAGTCTCGCTTTGGCAGTCATTAGCGATATACCTACCCCGGCAAGAATAACAAATGTCGCGGCTGCACGTCCTTCTATTAAGCCTGCGGCCCAAATCAACCACTTCGATCCGGTTGAAGCACTCATGACAATTTTAAAATTTACTATGACCATTCCAAATATGGCAAAGGCTCTGGCAAAATCATATCCCAATATTCGATTATTCATTATTCTCACATTTTAGGTTTTTTTGTCCTATTTCATTGAACATGGATTTCTGGTCAATCAATAAGCAAGTTTACTGTCATCCCGAGAGTGGGGCGAAGCCCTGAGGATGAACAAATAGGCTTTTGGGTTCGGCTTGCAGCTGAAAAATGTTGAATTTTCCCACAATGAACTCAGTAGTTGGCAGGGGTGGGAAATTATGTCTGCAAAAAAGCCGTTAACTCAAAGCTGTTCATTTATATAGACCAATATCGCTGATTGATCAATTGATAATTTACTGATTTTAGCCCAACTTCTCCGCTATCTCATCATAAAAGGTCAACAATTTTGTCGAAAAATCCGATGCAATTTGTTTATATAGTTCAACACACTTTTAAAAAACGTTGAATAAGTGAATAAAAAACGCCATATGTTATCAGATAATAGCAATACTTATTCTTTCATTGTAGTGAAGTTTGGTATATATACCGCAAAGTAAGGTGCTGGACAATGTCATTAAGGGATCGAAAAAAAATAACTTCACATAATCTGTTTATGAAAGTCCCAAAAACCATGGACATGATGTAAACAGAATGTGAACTAATTTTTTAACAGATCCTAAGTTAAAGATTATTGTTCACTTATTGTCATTCTTAAGCCTGATCAATATTCAACAACAACTTGACTGCATGAAGCCCCTTCGGCATCAAGTTGTTTGAGGAAAACTCAAGATAAGTTTAAAAGACGTCATTTGCTCATGGTTCTGAGAGATCCTTCGTCTGATCCATTTTTGTTCCTTCTCAGGACGTCGCCTCACCCTCAGGATGACAGGTAACAAAGCTTAATTGAATGACATTGGGTTGCTGGAGGTTGTTTTTTTCATTTCCGAATGATCCGCGAGGATCGGACAGGTATTTTGTTTTTAAGCAGTTTATCAAAAATAAGGAGAAATATTATGAAAAAAGGAATGGGAATAATCGCTTTGATCTTAATTATGTTAACCTGCATGACTAGCTGTAGTAGTAGTGATAGCAACGATGATCCTCCATCAAATACCATAACAAACTATGCGGGTAGTGATCCGGTGGGAGATTTCATTGTCATTCAAATTGATAAAACAAATTCAAAGGTACGGCATATAAATTATACAGCAGATCCAGATGAAGATAGCGGGTGGCTTGATTATACCAAAATCGCGGCTGCTGATGCAGAGGGATTTTCAAATCAGAACAGGGTTGAACTTAGCGGTGGAGAGTATGTTATTTTTGCCGAATTCCCAAATACTGCAATTGTTTATCAGTTATTTGATGCATCGAATGATGCTGTTGGTAATCCTGTGTATGCTGTTCTACGTGAAAAGGTAGATATAGACTCCTATTATGAAAAAGCATATAACTGGATGAAATTCGAAATCGATGCATCAACTGCGACTGATTCAGAGATGGAAGTGGGGTTTGCTGCCTTTGATGCAAGCTCCAATGAAGGTTTGCTTTACGGTGCCGGATATTACGGTTATGATGATACTATTAGTGACATTAATTCCGGGGATATACAAAAGGTCACATTATTTGAGGAAAATACTGCGCTGATAGCAAATACCATGTGGGGAGGAGCCGTGGGCGATATGGACAATGCCATAACCCTTACAGGAACACAATCCGGTACAAATATACTGGATTTTGGCCCGGCTTCAGGGGGAGGAATGGGGCTCGCCATACCTCAATCGGATGTTTCGCTTGCAACTGCTTCCGGTACATATTTTCTACTCGTTTATGAAGCGGATAAAGTAGGTGGTACTAGCAGCGTCGAGCCAATGAAACTTGTTATTTCTTCTACCAGCCCTCATATAAAAGTGTTTCCATATAACGGTAACACAGAAACAGACAGTCCGGTATTTAGTGATGATCTTACAGCTGTTGCTGATTTGACAGCTGGTGAATCTCCGGGAGGAACCACGCCAATCATGGAACAATTTGCTACTGCATCCGGAAATTCTGCTGCTGTCTCCAGTGTTGTTCAAAACGCACATGAAAGTAGTGGGACATTTGCCGCCACAGATCCAAACTATGGCTTAGCTATCATTTTTGACCCACTGGGAGGATTCTGCGGATTCACCATGACCGATAATTCCACTGATACAATCCGATTTGGTTTTGGTATTAAAGATTCACTTTACACCAATCTGTAATGTTTAATCCCCCTCGGAAACGTATTGGAGGGGGAATAAACAGATCAATGGCCTGAAATCAATGAAAATTCAGGCCAGATCTTATATTTAAGACTCTGCAACCGACCTTTAGGTGTAACGGCCAGGAATAAAAATGTGCTTGGATTGGTTTAAAGATTGGTTTTTGACCAGGATTAACCGTTTCTATAAAAATGTGTCAGCCAGAATTACGTGCATTTCTTTTACTGTTCTAAAAGGTCGCTCAACTTTCCTTTTGGACTTGGCTGCCGTTCTTCTTTCATCCCTGTTTCTCGGCATATGGATCTTTTATATTAATTCCCAAATATTTCATTACCTGTTGAAATACATTGCTTTTCGCAACGGGTCCATTATCCATATAAATCGTTTCTGGAATACCTTGAAAAGGGAATCCAGAAACGTTTTTGGGTGACATTAAGCGAAAAACAAACTTTAATGCAGCTTCAACATTTTCAATCCCCCTTTCTTTGTTGGGCTTGCGAGATGAAATTGTGATCCAAACAAATTCATTGATCTCAAATATAGTTCTAGAGGTACAATAAACGGTAAGCTTTTGATTGCCAACATCTTGTTCATCCTTTGAAACTCTTAGATAAATACCGTTTTAACTGCAAATCCCATTACATTCTAAAAAATGTTGATAAATGGATTAAAAAGTACATTTGTGCACTAAAAATATTAATCCTTTTATTACTTGTTATCGATCTAAAAAAACGAGTGTTTTTGTGATATCTATTGACATACAGTAATATTCCCAAAAAAACTTTTTACACTTTCACCGATTCCCTGTTATGAAACAGAAAGAAATACTTTTATAAGATTGTTAGTGAAAGAACAGCAAAATATTCAAGGTCATATTATGAAGCACAAATTCAATATCAATATGATATTTTACTATATCTCTTTCTTGCTGTTGCTTGTAGCGATGGTTTCGATCATCAGTCTATTCCAGCTTGGCGGTGCTATTGATATTATTTTAAAAGAAAATCTTCCTTCAGCGCTGGCCGGGGAGAAAATGTCTGAAAGCTTGATACAGATTCATCTGCTGATAGTGAATAAACGGGAATCTGATTTTAAAGAATATAGTGGTGAAATTGATAATCTTGCGCATGATTTTGCCGAAGCCCTGATAAAGGCAAAAAACAATATTACTATCAGTGGAGAAGGAGACATCATTAAAGAGATTGAAATCAGTTTCAGAAGATATCGAGAAACGGTTTATTCCTTAAAGAATGGAGAATCCAGCAGCAATAACAATCGGGCGTTAACAGATTTATTTAATAAAAACGCTGATTTGATAAAACAATTAATGTCAATTAACAATCAAGCAATTATCTCCGCTGATGAGGACGCCAGATATTTGGCCAAGAGCAGATCAATCTGGATGATATTTTTAGCATTGGTTGGTTTCATATCAATTTTTTATTTAATCAGAACCATTCATCATAATTTTTCACAGCCTATTTATGAGATGCTGCTAAAATTGCGCCGTATTAAACTTGGAGATCAAAATATTAGACTTTCAAAACGCGATGGTGAGTTAGGCGAATTGGCAGAACATATCAATAACTTACTGGACTTTAAGGCAACTACTCAATCCAAAACTCTTAATTACGCCTTTGAACAAAGAGATTTACTGTCCGCCTTAGTAGAAATATATACAGATCCTCTTTTTATTTTTGATATTGGATATCGGATTGTCGTCTCTAATGAAAAAGCAAGAAGTATTTTGAGAAATGACTCAAAAAGAAACCTGGAAGAAAAATTATGTAAATTAATTCAAAAGAAGGAAAAACCGAAGATTATTTTTGATGGCGTCGGTTACAATTCGAATTTTTCAATTTTAAGAGATCGGGGATTTAATAAGATCGGATACACAATTGTACTTACCAAATCCAAGTGATGAAAAACTACAATAAAAAAAGCCATTTTTCAATTAAAGTGTCATCTATTTTGTTTTTATTAATCCCAATAATAAACATTTCCTTTTTAATGACATCCAATCACCAGGGAATATTGGGACCTGATGGAACTATGACAACTATAGGCGGAGGTATTTTTGCCGGTTTTTCAGTTCTAATTGTAATAGCTTCTCTTATCTATAAAAAAAGCAAGATACTTTTCAAGGTTTTGGTGGCGGCTATTTGCATTTCGCTTTCTGTCATCTTCATCATCATGGATGCAAAAGACTATATTCTTCAAACAATTATCATCTCGATCGCTCTGTTTTTCTTTTTATATTTTATTTATTATGAAGACAAAATTGAAGATAACAAAATCCAGTTTCTGCATTTTATTATTTTACATAATTTAATGATTCTGAGCCTTCTTACTATTTCAACCAAATTTGGCCTTCTTAACAATACGTGGAATCGTATATCAATTTTGATTTACTTGATTCTATACATTTTTTTTTATATTTACAGGCAAATTTTCAAAAGGAATATTAAAAACTACAGCAGATTCGCAGGAATTCTTGTTAGTTCCCTGGGTTTAGTTGCCACCTATTTTATTTTTAATGAAATCAATTATTTACTTACTTTTTTGTATTTATTATTTCTTCTTTATTTTCCTCTCCATGAAATCAAATTTGATCGTCTTTTAATTGATCTGTTGTTTGAGAATCCCTACAAACTACTTATAAGCAGTTTTGCCCTAATTGTAATACTGGGTTCTGTTTTGCTTTCAATGCCTTTTTCTTCATCTTCCGAACAGGGGATATCGTTCATTGACAGCCTGTTTACTTCCACAAGCGCTGTCTGTGTAACCGGTCTGGTCGTACTTGATACATACAAAGACTTTTCAACCATTGGACAGGGAATTATTTTGGTTCTGATACAGATCGGTGGCTTGGGAATTGTTACCATTATGACATTTGTAAGTATTTTGTTAGGTCAAACAATCGGAATAAGCAGAGAATATATTGTTGGAGATATCGTTGGCAGCAAAAGACCGAGACTGGTTTACGACCTTATCAAATTAATTGTATTTATAACATTGTTTGTGGAAATGGTTGGTGCAATAATACTCACTTTGGCCTTTCACTTTCAGGAAGGAAATTGGTTGTTATCGCTATGGAAAGGAGTATTTCATGCAGTAAGTGCTTTTTGTAATGCTGGTTTCGCACTCCAAAGCAACAGCCTTGTCAATTACAATCAAACTTACTTGATTCCTATCACAATTTGTTTTTTAATCATAATTGGCGGTTTGGGATTTCCAGTTATCTCACATATACTTGAAGTTTTAACCAAAAAAACGGAATCGAAAAAAACTCCCATCCTGGTTAAAGTGTCACTTATAGTTACCGGAGGGTTGCTATTTTTAGGATACTTCTTTTTTATTATAGGAGAATTTAACAGCAGTTTCGCCGGTCTTACGTTATTTCAAAAGCATCTAAACGCTTTCTTTTTATCAGTAACCGCAAGAACAGCCGGTTTTAATACCGTAGATATGAATCTGTTGTCGGGTAGCTCGATACTGTTTTTGTGGATACTTATGTTTATAGGTGCCGGAAGCTGTTCAACAGCAGGTGGTATCAAGGTAACTACTGTCGGGGTTTTACTCGCCATAATTGTATCATTTATAAAAGGGCGGTCAAAAACAATACTGTTTGAAAAAAAACTTCCATCACTACTTATAATAAGAGCTAGCGTTCTTTTTATGACCTCCATTGCCGTGATCTTCGTTATTGCCGTATTTCTTCAAACCAGTCAGGATTTATCATTGACCGAAACTGTATTTGAAACAATATCCGCGTTTGGCACAGTTGGATTATCAATAGGCGCAACAGGCAAACTTGATGATTTTGGTAAATTTTTAATCGTTATTTTGATGTTCATCGGTCGAGTTAATATATTGACATTTATATCTCTATTCGTTGCTACGAGAGTATCATTAGTTCAATATCCTGAAGAATCGATTATGATAGGATAAAAAGGGGGAAACCAATGGGAAACCGAATCGCCGTTATCGGATTGGGCAGTTTTGGAATGCATGTTGTAAAAGAGTTGGCCAATTATGATTTCACTGTCATCGCTATTGATAAAATCAAAGAATCTGTTGAACAAATTAAGAACCTGGTCAGTCAAGCTCTGATTATTGATTCCACAAATGAAGATGCATTGAGTGAAATCAATTGGAGTGAGATTGATATCGCTATTGTTGCTATTGGTGACCCCAATCTGGAAGCCAGTATCATTACTGTGACTCTTTTAAAACAATTTGGCGTGCGAAGAATTATCAGCAGAGTCAGTTCCCAATTACATAGCAGAATATTAACACAGGTTGGTTCCAATGAAATAGTCAACCCGGAAAAAGATATGGCTGGCATGCTTGTTAATAGGCTTGCGATGAAAAATGTCATTGATATGCGGTTTTTTGATGAGGAGAATGTTATCAGTGAGTTCATTCCTCCGATCACCTTTATAGGAAACAGCCTTTTAAAACTGGATTTAAGAAAGAAGCTGAATATTAGTATAGTTGCTATTAAGAGATATCCAGAAGATAAAAATGACAGCAGCAGACCTAAATTAATAGCAAACCCTTCCGCCAAAGAAATTGTGACAAACCGGGATGTATTAGTAGGGATTGGCAAAAAAGACGATTTTGAAAAAATAAGTCAATATTGATCAAAATATTGAAACATAATTCCAATCCTAACCCAAACTCTAATTCTTTATTCCTGACCAGTATCAAATAATCCTGGCCCAGTAACGAATAATTCCAATCGAGATATTTTTTTAAAAGCGGCTTTTGTTTTGTTGACAATCAATCGAATATCCCTCCTTTTTATTAAACTCTTCCGTTGCTTATTTAGGCCCCCTGGCATGGCATGCTAATTATCTTTATTTATTGGGCATTCCTGTCTGTTTTCAAGCTTTTTTTGGAATGCAAAGAATCTGTTTATTGCTTTTAATGGCCGTTTATTCAGAGTTAAATGTCAATTTTTAAGTTGATTCTACACTTTTTCCGGCCTTAAACCGGTTATTGGATTCAGTGTCAGGAGACCTGCTATCTGGCAGCTTCTTATTATTGAAAACAGTGAGGGATTGCGTTAATCAGTAGTGACCGACAACTCAATACCCATTCACTGGTAATGTGGCAATCTCCAGACGGTGGCATTATTTTATACTGTAGTGAGAGTTTGTTGTGGAAATTTGACAAACTACCCTGCCGCCAGCGGCGGGGTATCAACATTATAAAAATTATATGATAAACGGTAATAGGATGCAAAATAGTATTTGAACGAAAGTAAACAATCGGTTAAAGTGAGAAATCCTTTGAGTGAGATATATAGCAGATAAAACCTATTGTATAAAAATATGGAACCATTAATTATTGTCGCTAACATTATTGCCTTGGTATTGATTTATATATGGTGGAAAAAATCACGTCAAAATTCTGGAAAATCCGGCAAAAAAGATCAGCCTCTTATTGATAAGACGTCCCTGAAACTTGAAAATGTTGAAGTCGGCGGCGTTATTCATTTGGGTTTTGTGGGTGAAGACATGGATGAATATGATCTTATCATTATCAAAAAAAATCGATTTGAATCCGGGGATAGCACATGGTATGAATTAGTTGGTGAAAGCAGTACCAAACAGATAACCCTTGAATATGAAACAGAGAACACGTTAAAAGTGTCCGTTCAGATGGAAGAGCTGATCCTTAGAGATTTGGGGATGACATCCAGGGATCTGGAACGTATTGATGATGAAGAAGAGGGCGATATTACCTATAACGATAGAACCTATTTGTATGAAGATTCCGATGTAGCTGTTTTTTATCCCGATGGCGATGAAAAAAAGGCTAAAAAACTGTACTACTGGGATTTTAAATCAGAAGACGGCAACCATTCCATCAACATCGAAAGATTTGAAGACGGAACAACCAAGGTTTATCGATACACAAATGTTGAGCCAAGAAACGTTGAAGTATTTGGATTAAAAGGGAATGAAGATCTAATGTCTTAATCGGACGAAACGACTTCATGATATCTGGAAATTACAAATCATCAAGCAGCAACCGGATGGAGACTTATGCGGCCCATAACAAACAAACTATTTTGGATCGTCATCTTTATTATTTTCACCACATCTTCCTATTTTACATTCCAGGTGATTAATTTTTAGAATTGGGTCATGGTCATTGACCACAACAACCAAGGTAATTGGATAAAAATCAGGTCAATTAGCAGCGACCGTACTGACCAGAAAGCATATTTTGACTTTATGGCACATATATTTCAGACAATATAATCCGGCAGGGACTGTAGCCCCGCTACCGTAGATCTATGCTTGTATTTCAGCAATTCGATTTAATTCATTTTCCTAACTGTGTTGGAATGGGAAAAAGAGCGCAGCAGGCATTTAAATCTCGATAGGATGGAGAATAACAAATAATGTTATATTTTTTAAAAAGCATCTGGTTAAAACAGTACTCGTTTGTCACCAAAAGAACAGCTTATATCAAGATGGTCGCACTGACCATCGGCATATTATGGTATGCCAGTTCCGGTTTTATGTTTTTTGAACGTCCTGGAAAACCGGAATTGTTGTGGTCGGATGCACTATGGTGGTCGTTGGTTACCATGACAACAGTTGGTTATGGTGACTATTTTCCGGTAACTTTGGGTGGTAAATATTTGATCGGTTTTCCGATCATGATTTTTGGAATCGGACTAATCGGATTTATTATTTCTGAAGCGGCCAAAGTACTCATTCAAACCTATTCAAAAAAGCTAAAGGGCATGATGGATATAACCTGGGAAAATCATATATTGATCATTAATTTCACCAATACAGAGCAGATTATAAAAATAACCAACGAATTGCAGTCTGATGAGTCAACTAAAAACAAACGAATCTGTTTGATAGATAATGTTCTGACCGAAATTCCCAATGAACTGGTTGAACTGGGGATAGGTTTTGTGAAAGGTAATCCCACCTTTGAAGAAACCCTGACAAGAGCCAACGTTAAACAAGCAACCCATGCTATCATCCTGGTAAAAAATCACGAAGATCCTCATTCCGATGATCAAAACCTGACCAACATCTTAGTCATGGAAAATATGCAAGCGGATATCATCACCATTGTTGAAGTCCTAAGCCCGGAAAAAACAAAACATTTCCAATTGGCCGGTAGCGATCATACGGTCTGCATTTCCGACATCACTACCAACCTGATGGTACAGGAACTTCAAGACCCAGGAATTAAAGATGTTATACAAGAAATGTTGAGCAATACTTTCGGACAACAGATATACCTGGTCCCCATTAAACAGATGAAAGAATGGAAATATAAGGAACTGCTGCTGTGGAGTGTGGATAACGACTACACCACGCTGGGCTTGGTCCGTGACGGTCAGCCCATGCTGAATTGCCCCAATGAGGAATCCGTCAATCAAACAGATAGAGCCATCATGATCGGCAGCGAGAGAATTCAGGAGCTAAGTATTGGTGCATAAAAAGAATTTGAGGGACATTAAATTGTTATCACTTCCTGCATTTTGACCCACACAAAGCATGTATAGATCGCATGCCTCCATCTTTTCCGATATCCCCCAGCGAAAAACATTGACTGGAAATGCAACACTTATAGAGCCGCCCTACCGTTTGCTGTTACACCAGTCAGCATCCGTTACCCAGGATGACAGCCGAAGGTGACATTGGGGCAAATTTAGTTTTGACCAGAGCATGATACAGATCTACTCTGGAAGATTTGGCTCTCTGGTTCATTAGAACCTTATTTTCATTCCACCTGGTTTATAAAACTCCACGTGTCATTTAGGCCTCCTCCCCCAGATAACTGGTCAGTGAGATTCTTCTTGTCGCTATGCTGCCCTGTTAGCGAACTTGAGTTAATACTCAAAAATTAAAGAAACTTATATTTCCTGGACCGGATGTGAATGGTCGTTTCGTTATTCAAGGCTTGGTCCGAAATCTGTTGCCACTTCTGTGTAGTTATCTCTGGATACCGTATCAAGTCCTGCAACATATGTTTATCTCAAGTTTTGTAAAAAATACAATGTACTTGCTCCAAACAAAATGAAGTTCCTAATAAACATTTTGTCGGGTACTGGCTTATAAACTCAGAATGACATTTTTTTTTACGCTTTCCCCGGGCACATTGGTTGCTTTTCGGTTTGTTTGGGAAAAATCCAGTCATATCAAATGCCAAAAGAGATACTTTTATCAATAATAATCGTTAACTAATCCGATCATTATTAAATCAAAACAATTTTTTTATAAATTTTGACTTCAATGTTTGTCTCTCTATAATAATATATTTAAATAGCTGTTAACCGGTTTCACAAAGATGAAATATGAAACAGTCACTCAGCTTTTTTTCCAGCGGGATGAGAATTGCCCGGTCTTTTACACCATAACACCAAACGCATAAGGAGGGAGAGTAAATGAAGAGTTTTAGATGTATTTTAACTGCAATATTTGCTGTTATCAGCTTTGCATCGTTTGTCAGCGCTGATATCGTTATCAACGAAACGGATGCGGATACGGCTTCCTACGACGAGCTGGAATTTATTGAATTATATGATGGCGGAACAGGTTATACTGCTTTAGATGGTCTGGTCGTTGTTTTGTTTAACGGAAGCAGCGATACCAGTTATTTAGCCATTGATCTGGATGGTTATACCACAGATAATAATGGGTATTTTGTCATCGGTAGTGTTTCGGGAGCCGATATCTGGATGGACCCCGGTTCCGGTGGATGGCTGCAAAACGGAGCGGATGCGATTGTCCTTTATACCGCAAATGATACCGATTTTCCAAATGGAACATCCATCACCACCACCAATCTGGTGGATGCCATTGTTTATGATACCAGTGATCCTGATGATTCCGGTTTACTGGTTTTACTCAATGCCGGACAACCGCAGGTTAACGAGGGCGGTGCCGGAGATAAGGACTCGCATTCCAACCAAAGATGTGCCAATGGTTCAGGTGGTTCAAGAAATACGGATACGTATATACAGGATAGTCCTACCCCGGCAGCTGATAACAACTGCCCCACAGTATTATCTTCACTGGTCATTAACGAAATTCATGCAGATCCCGACAACACCGATGGAGATGCTAACATGGACGGAATCGTTCATTACTCAGATGATGAATTTGTAGAAATTGTTAATTCTTCGGATTCGGATATTGATATCTCCGGCTGGACCCTTTCTGATAGTAATAGTGTGCGACATATCTTTAACAGCGGCACTATCATTGCGGCCAATTGCGCCATCATTATTTTCGGCGGTGGCAGCCCTATGGGTGATTTTGGCGGTGTGATCGTACAGACTGCCAGTACAGGATCGCTGGGGTTAAACAACAGTGGTGATACCATCACCCTGAACAACGGAACCAGTGACCAAGCGATCGCCGTCTATGGCTCGGAAGGTGGAGATAATCAGTCTTTAACCTTAGATCCTGATGTTACCGGAGGCAGTTATGAAAAGCACTCATTGGCTAGCGGTTCGGGTGGCACCCTTTTTTCAACCGGTAGAAGAATTGATGGAACGATGTTTTCGGGCTGTACTATTGTCAGCGATATGTGCGGTGATCCGGCTACATATATCCACAACATTCAAGGTTCCGGCTCATCCAGTCCCGAATTAAACAATATTCATTCTGTAGAAGGGGTGGTGGTCGGTGATTTCCAGGATACCACAAACCAGCTGAGTGGCTTTTACCTTCAGGAAGAGGACAAAGATGTTGATATGAACCCCGCTACTTCAGAGGGCATTTTTATTTTCGATAATGGTATGCTGGACGTAAATGTTGGCGATATCGTACGAGTAAGAGGAACAGTAGTCGAATTCTACGGGCTGACGGAATTAAGAACCCTGACCAATATCCGTGTTTGCGGAACCGGAAGTGTGACGCCTGTCACCGTATCATTGCCTGTTTCCAGCATTGATGAATGGGAAACCTATGAAGGAATGCTGATCACCATTCCACAGACACTCTACGTATCCGGTAATTATTACCAGGGACGGTGGGGTGAAGTCATTCTGTCTGCGGAAGATCGATTGTATAATCCGACAAATGTAGTGGCCCCCGGTGATCCAGCTAATGCCTTGCAGAAAGCAAATGATTTAAAACGTATCCAATTGGAAGACGGCAGCCTGGTGGAAAATCCCATGCCGTTGCCACCCTATATCGGTGCTGACAATACTTTGAGGGCCGGTGATACCACATCACAAGTCACCGGTATTTTAAGTTATGGTTATGGAGAATATGAGATTCATCCTACCAGACCGGTTAGTTTTACTCGTCAAAACTACCGAGAATCGGCTCCGGAGGATGTTGGCGGAAGGCTGAAAGTTGCCAGTTTCAATGTATTAAATTATTTTAATGGTGATGGTCTTGGCGGCGGTTTCCCGACTCCAAGGGGTGCCTATACTTTGGAAGAATTTGAGCGACAACGGGATAAGATCATTTTCGCTATTGTTACCATGGATGCTGACATTATCGGTTTGATGGAAATCGAAAACGACGAGACACCCAATAGTGCTATTGAAGATCTTGTATCCGGATTAAACGCTGCCACTAGCGCTGGAACTTATGATTTCATCGACACCGGACTGGTTGGAACCGATGAAATCAGAACGGCATTTATCTATAAACCTGGGTTGATTAGCCCGGTTGGTTCGTTTGCTATTCTGGATTCATCTGTTGACCCAACGTTTATCGATACCAAAAATCGCCCTGTTTTGGCTCAAAGTTTTGCCGAGAATTCAACCGGTCGAATGCTGACAGTGGCGGTTAACCATCTGAAGTCAAAAGGAACGGATTGTGATGACCTGGGTGATCCGGATATGGGTGACGGTCAAGGCAATTGTAATCTAACCCGGACGTCAGCTGCTACGGCCCTGGTTAACTGGCTGGCCAGTGACCCAACCGGTGTTGGAGATAAAGATTACCTGATAATCGGTGACTTGAATGCTTATGCCATGGAAGATCCAATTTCAGCAATTACTTCAGCCGGTTATATTGATATAATTGGTGGAGGATATTCCTACGTATATGACGGTCAGGCAGGATATCTCGATCATGCGCTGGCAAGCACAAATCTTGTGAGCCAGGTGACGGGCGTAACCCATTGGCATATTAATGCAGACGAGCCCAGTGCGTTGGATTATAACGATCACAATCAACCGGCGCTTTACACGGCCGATGCCTATCGATCGTCTGATCATGATCCGGTCATCATCGGTTTGGATTTGGCACCTGCGGCTCAAATCTGTTCTAATCTGGGGAACAATAAGCTCCCATTTATGCCAGACTGGGATGTTTTTAAAATAAATGGATTGGCCGGCCATAACATCACCATCAGTTTAGAAGCAGTGCCTGCTCAAGATGGTCATGGAAAAAAGGCTAGCCTGGCAATTAGGGATAACATCCACCATGTGAGATTTTTTAAAAAAGATTTCAGCCAGTTGCCTGTCACTATTCAGGCAACGTTGCCGGCTGACGGTGTGTATTCCATTTTTGTTGAAGAAGTCGTAAGAGGGCCAAAGAACAAACGGTTTAAAGGTGACTATTGCTTGTCCCTGGATACTGACCCGCAGATCGCCCGGTCACTCGAACCAACCAAATGGATTGAATAAGAATTAAACATCTCATGATGTTGTGGATATTCATTGTGAGATGTTTAATCTGATTGGGTTAAAATATCTGAACAAAACATGGCTCAATACCATTGACTCCCCCCGTAGGTTTAAAGGATCTGTTAACCGAAGCAAAGCTCTCCCGAATAAACCGCTATTCAAACGAGTGTTGTTTACCATAAAATAAAATTTCAAAAAAGGGATTTTCTTTTCTCATTGTTTTCTATTACAATTGAAGTTGATTTAAAGGTTAAATATAAAATTCAAAATTTTACCGATCAACTTGACAGTTTAGAGTTCTCCACGGCTATGCTGCTTTCGGAAGCTTAATTTTAAAGGATCTTCTAAACCTTGACATAATTATTCGATAAGTCGCGGTATTCTTGAAACTGCGAAAATTGTGATAGAATTCTTGTTGGAC
>JBFFHJ010000113.1:0-19777 GCA_041556995.1 bacterium
AGGCGAAGTTCTGAGGAGGAACGACAAAGAATCTCTCAAAACCAAGAGCAAATGATGCCGTTTAAAATAGCCAAACCTGTTGATTTAGTTGGATTAGTTTTGAATCTTAAAATTATATAGCAATAATTACAGCATATTATAATATCGCATTTACCTGAATTTGGAGTAAATCAACAGGTTCATAACTTGACCAGGAAAGAATCAAGCTCTTCTATAGACACAATAAAAATATTGTACTTAAAAACACAAAGATTTTTTTTGTTTCTTTTCAGGAAGGGTAATTAAGGATTAACGGTGGAAAAAGAGCCTTTTTTATTTGCATATTGCAAATAATATACTTGCAACATGCAAATATAAATGGTAGGTATTTGATTGACTTCATGTATAAACCAATCAACGGCTTTATAAGTTTTTTGATCAAGTTATCACAATTATGAAGTTTAAAACATCAAACGGAAAACGAATAAAGCTATGCGTTTCTCGGCATGAATTGGACGATATTTTGTTCAGAGCTTTAAGAACTATTTATCAATTGGAACAAACCAAGGTTGCTCATTTTGGATTAAAATATGAGGGATTGTTCTTGTTGCAGTTTTTGGCACGAAATCATTCCTGTCGAATGGGGGACATTGCCAGGGAGATGAAAATTCCCATCAGCACCTTAACACGTATTGTTGAGCGTTTGGAAAAACGAAAATTTGTTGCGCGACGAAAAGATGAGGCGGATAAGCGTAGCGTTTTTTTATATCTGGAGCCGGATGGAGAAGACATTGTCAGTAAAATTGAACATCACACCCGTCAAATGCTGATTAACAATCTACATGGTTATGGCAAAAGAGATTTGAACGCCTTTTTAAAAACGGCTAATGCCGCAGATCGACTATTTAGTATCTCATCGGAAGATGACATGAATGAAGTCAATTGATTCATATTATTAACAATATTACTAAGGAGTCCAACAATGCTAAGTTTCTACAGAACGAAGCTGATGGGTTAAGCTAATGAGCCTGTTTCAGGGCCAAGGAACGTTAAAAATGCCTGAAACACTATTAACAGAGCGGTTATCAATGAACTCTTTAATGATATGGTAACAACGTTTTTAACAAAAACGAGATCGATCCTAATAATACAAACCATACTAAACTAACCTTGGCACGGGAAATTCGGTTGAAGGGATGATTTAGTTATATTCAACATTCAACAGTTGGCTGTAAATTCCGAAACCAACCAAATGATACAGGACCTCCAACGCAAGAGTAGTAAATTGTTTGATCCCACTTCCACTTGAAATTTGGATCTGATCAGGCAACCCCTATATGAGATCGAAGATCAAGCTGGAAATAGATACTTTTGATACGGTGGCTGCTACGAACGCTAGTAATATTGACACGCACCTGGCATTGTCCCTTCTGGGTTATTATCAACCCTATGCTTTTATCCTGGGAAGTTCATACCAGATCACAGACAAACTGATGATTTCCTTTAAAGCTGAAATACCAGCAATAGTACGAGTGCAGGGTTACTGCCGGTAAAAAGCAAAACGTTGTTGACGTACCCGAATTAGATGATATTATCTCACCTAAATTGGGTGCCAAGTTTGATTTAAAGGAAAATATACAACTACAGGGAGGATACAACTATCAACCCACCTTCATCCCCCGATTAGGATATGAAGGGAGACATTGGCTTCCTGGTTATGTCTTTTGGTGCCAATCATCAAATTGACAAACTGGCCGGTTTTAAAGGTCCCGTGGAGGTAAAAGCCGTCTATCAGATGCAGGAAGTGTAAAAAAAACAGAACCGGAAGCGGAAAACATGTTTTTCCTTTGATGGTACTTGCTATACACTGGTTATTGGGGTGATGCCATAACTTTTATTGGTTGAAACATAGGTTCGCCCCTGCAAAAGATGAATCTTCCCGCATGAAATGTAGGGTGGATCGGTGATATGGATCTGTCTTTCCCGCCAAGGATGGATCAATCGCCAACGCTCCGTGATCCACCCTATTTTTATTTCAATCTCTCAATTCCGCCGGTCTGTGATCGATATGATGTACGGGTAAGACGACCGATGAAGCAATGTTTGACAGGTGAGCCTGCAAACGTTTTAGGGATCGGATCATTAACACCGTGCAAACGGCTTCTTTGGTACTGATATCGGATTCCACCAGTTCTCCGATAAAATTATCAAACCGCTTGTTCCATTTAACCTCATCTCGAATTATTTCGCCGGCTAAAACATCATCTTCCGTTTCAAAGGCTTTAATAGTGGAATCAAAAACATCGGTGACATATTGCCTGAATTCGCCGATTCGTTCTGCATAATACATGTCGCCACACTCCCGACACCAATAAGCTGATGCTTCATAAAGGTTTTTGCAGAAGTCCCCCAAGCGCTCCGCATCTTTGACAACGCTCATCAGCACCAAACTACCGGGTATTTCCCGACCGGGGTTTAAAGAAAGATGCGTGACTAGGGCTTTTCTTATTTTTCGCTCTAATTTATTGATTTTAATATCTGATTGGTATACTATCGTTTCAATATCTTTCATGTTATCGCCCGACTGCAAAGTTTCGACAATCTTGAGAAACAACGTACGTGCCATATTCAGCATTTCTACAAAATCTTCATACTCGGTTTTAAGCGGCGAATCACCTTTCCATAATAAAAGAAGCTTACTAAACATTTGTCTTACCGTTTTTTAAGTTATAAAAATTGCCAATCCAGGAATCACAAAGTAAACGATCAATATAAAAATAATAGCGAAATAACGCTTTCCCGATGCTTTATGAGCCAGTGTAGATGCGGCTTTGATAGGAATTTGGCGCATTATGGGTATTGGGTAAAACACCAGAATACCGGAAATATTAAATAAGAGATGAACCAGGGCAATCGTCAACGCTTCCGGGCTGCCTGTGGCCAATGATGCTAACAAAGCGGTTACGGTAGTTCCTATATTTGCTCCCAAAGCCACTGGAAACACCTGCTGCAAAGTCATAATGCCTGCCGCTGCCATAGGGATCATTAAGGATGTAGTCACAGAACTGGATTGAACAATGGAAGTAAAGATTATTCCAATAAGAATGGCGATGATTCCGTTTGAGGACATGGAGGCTTGGAAAAAACGTTGGAGCTTTTGAAAAAATAATGATTTAAGTAATTTAGAAAGAAAAATCAGGCTGATAATCATTAAAGCAATTCCCAACAAAACCACCAGAGTACCGGTTAATATGTCATGAAAACCGAAAGATGAAATGAAGCCGGTAATAGCTTTGTAAACCGGTTTGGTAACCACTTTTAACGGGCTTTTAAATTCCAATCCCGAAGCACCGGCCAGCATGTTAGTCAATGCCGTAGCTGATTTGGATAGATAGTTCGTCATCAGCTCTATCGGCAATAAAACCAATACCGCCATCAGATTAAACATATCGTGAACAGTCCCCGCAGCAAAAGCACGTTCAAATTCCCGTTTGCGGGTAACATGCCCCAGGGAAACCAGAGTCGACGTAACCGCAGTTCCAATATTAGCCCCCATAATCACAGGAATCGCATTTTGAACACTGATTGTTCCTGCCGCAACAAATGCTACTGCCATTGAGGTCGTAGTACTGGAGCTTTGGATCAAAGCCGTTGCCAGAATGCCCACAAAAAGACCGATAAAGGGATTGTTGGTGGTTTCTATCAGGGTTTTCGCAAAATCCTTTCCGAATATCTTAAATCCAGCACCCATCAGACCTACACTGAGCAGGAAGACATACAACACACATAAAATCAAGATGATTCTAAAAAAAAAGATAAGCCAATTCAATACATCTGAATCCACTTTTACCTGTTTGAGACTAACCAATTCTGTTAAGTGAGTTTTTGTTTGAGACATAACGTCAAAAATAAGGGTTTTTAGAAATAGATACGTTCCGAAATGGAATCCAAAAACACTAAAATATTCACCGACTATTAATATTATTGAACTTTCTTACCATAACAAGGAAAGACATGATAGCCAATAAGCATATTAGCATAAGTTTTATTGAAATCAGCGCGCTTCATTCTTCAGATTACATATATTCATTAATTATTACAAACCACTAGGTAAAACCTTGAGGCTGCTGGCTTTTTTACTAAAATTTTAGTTTGATTAATTCTTTACGGACAAGGTTGTTGGAGAGAAGAAGATTGCTATCGTATCATTATTTGAAATATCCGATGTATTTTAGATATAAGTCAGTGTAACCTAACTTTGCAAGAGGAAATGTCATAAAATGATTAGATTTGTGTTAGTTTTTTGTTAGAATTCGATAAAAGTTTGATATACGATGTCATTGATTTAATCAAAAATATAATGACTTGTCGTACTGTACTGTAAGAGGGAAACATAAAAGTTCAAGAAACTATTCAGTATCACTCCAGACTCTATATCGTTCCTGCAAAGACATAATGTCAATAAATTAAGCTCTTTTCATCCTTCGTCCAGAAACTTGCTTACTAACCGACGGATCAAGAATCTACGGTCATTGGCGTAGGATAAAAAACTTATAGTATGAGTAATGGGAGGTTGGGAGTTTTAGTCGATTCAAAATTAGTACTGGATCCCAATAACCGGGTAGTCAATCCATCAGTACTTACCAAATTCATTATCTCCCAATGTAATGGTTTTCCGTTTTCCGACCTTTTTTGCAATTATTTTTTCCATGGATATTTCAGGCTCTTGGTGCGGTTTTTCCGGTGCGGCAATTTGCTTTCGTGGTTGATAGACTGGTTGATTGATCATTCTAGTCTTGGTTTCTCCCTTACCTACATTAAATCTCCTCATTAGTGACTGCAATTCGGTAGCTTGGGACGATAACTCTTCAGATGCCGAAGCACTTTCCTCCGATATAGACGAATTCTGTTGAACAATATCATTGATATTATTAAGCCCCTGGTTAATTTCGCCAATTCCTCTATTTTGATCTTCGGAAGCTACTGCAATTTCTTTTACCAGATCATTGTTTTTTTCCACACTGTTAATGATTTCGTTCAACACGGCAGCGGTTAGATCGGCATTCTTCACGCCATTTTCCACCTCTTTCATGGAAGCTTCAATCAAATCAGTAGTACTTTTAGCTGCTTCGGCACTTCGACTGGCCAGGTTTCGCACCTCTTCCGCGACAACAGCAAATCCTTTTCCATATTTTCCTGCCCTGGCAGCTTCAACAGCCGCATTTAATGCCAATAGGTTGGTTTGAAATGCAATTTCGTCAATGACTTTAATAACTTTAGATACTTTGCTACTGGTTTCATTTATTTTGCCGATGGATTGAAGCATACTTTCCATCTGGACGTTACCCCGCTGAACAACCTGAAGAGCCTGGTTAGACAGTTCCTGTGCCTTGTTGGCATTTTCATTATTTGCTTTTGTTTGTGCACCGACCTCGTTCATGGAAGAGGCGATTTCCTGGAGACTGGCTGCCTGGTTGGTTGCCCCGGTTGCCAAACTCTGCGAGGAATTGGCCAACTCTTGCGAGGCAAAATATACATGACTACTGGAACTGACAACTTGCATAATAGTATTGCTTAACAATTCAACAGAATCATTGATACTGTTTTTTAAATGTTTTAAATCACCTTTTTGATCGCCAACCACCCGTTTTGATAATTCTCCTTTCGCTACCGAACTCATTACATCGTTTACATTGCTGATGGATGTCCGTAAATTATTCAACAACCTGTTTAATGCATTGGCAATAGCCCCAACTTCATCGTCGGTTCTGACTTTTGCCTGCTGATTAAATTCCCCACTGTTTTCAACCTCCAGCATAATATCCGCCAGATTGTTTAATGGCCGAATAGTGCTACGAATAATCAAAAAAATGAGTATAATAAAAATGGAAACCAGGATAAGCTGCCCAAGTATTTGATAATATAGTATTTTTGCCTCTAAGCCTTCTATATTTCCCTTCATCTCATCAAAATCTTTAAAGGTTTCTGTTTTATACAGTGTGAATTTTTTCTTTAACAATTCGGTTGAATAAAATGTTTTAACCTTACCCACTTGTTCTCCCTGATGAATGGAATCCGCTTCCACCAAAAGTAATCCCTTCAAAGAGAGTCCTTCAGGTAATTGCTTTCCTATTTTAATCGTCCCATCCCGCCAGACAGCTGCATAACTCCCAGCATCAGAGAGTACGTTAATGGCTACAATTTCTTGAATCTCCATATATGGGACAATGACCGTATCTAGTTCTTCAAAGTTATACAACATGGTGGAAACAGCGGCGGCAACTGTTTTGGTATTAAATTCAATGACATTGGCCAGATCATTTATTTGAGCGGTTTTCTGCTCATCAATGCCCGTTTGCACGTTTTGCCGAATATCATCCAATACTTTGTTGATCAACCATGTTTGTGCTTGAGATGATAATAGTCCTGAAAACATCTGCAATACTAAAATAAAAATAACTATATAAATAGAGATTTTTAATGCAATGCGCTTTTTAATACTATTAAAAATCATATCAGCTCCTGATATATTGGTTGTGCACGCTATTCCCGATATATTTTGCTTATTTTATATCTTAAGTATCTGTTTTTTATATGGTCTGGTATAATCCCTCTGGAAACTGCCTCTCCTTTTCAGTATGACAGCATAGTCATCATTTTAAACCATCATAACACTAATTTCAAGATATTATCAATTTACTCTCGGAATCACGATTTAATTACTTTCAGAAATTGCTTTTCATCCGGTCCAGTCTATATTTAGAAGAAAAGAATACGACATGAATCCCTCTTCTTACCATACATTTTAATCTCTAAGTTAAAAAGTAAAAGATGTGGCTCTACAGACTGTCAAAATCTAAAATTGTCAGATTTTATAAGCTTTTAATTTATTGTTATAATAAAGTATATACAATGGATTGATCTTATTGGATCTGCTGAAGAAGGAGGAACAGGAATCGCTGTTGATAGTGATAACAACATCTATATTACCGGATATACTGGAGGATCTTTAGATGGTGAACAAAATCAGAGTTGGAGAGATATATTTTTAATAAAGCATAACTCTTTAGATGTAAAACAATGGACCAAACTGATTGGTACTGATAAAGGAGATACTGGAAAAAAGATAACAAATGACAGTAGTGGAAATATCTATATTACCGGAGATACCTACGGAGATTTAGATGGACAATACAATATGGGAAGTTCTGATATTTTCATTGCCAAGTTTTTAGAAGATGGAAGCCAATAAATTCATTTAATAAAAACAGGAGAAAAAAATTAATACCCCTAACAGTGCTGATTTTAATATTATCTACAATTTTTTCAGAACTGATACACCCGAAATCTAAATAAAGAACTGGCATGGAAACCTTTTAATTGGACCAGGCTTTTTGGATCTCCATATAATGAATAATATTGCAATTGATAATAATGGTAACATCTATGTTAGCGGGTATACTTGTGGTGATATGGATGGACACCAACCTTGGTGGAGCTGATGCATTAAACAAGGTTTAATGCATCTTGTATAAAACAATGGACCAAATTGATTGATTCTTATAGGGACCGTGTGCCACCTCTTTTATAAAGGTGTTTCAGCCTGTGGGAGCTAAATCTCTCTAAAAATCAATTTCATCGTGTTTCTTTTCCACCTTGGTTTCTATCTTGAGCGCGGTCTTATCAATTTGAAGCGTCTCCTTTAAAAAATCCATGACAATTGAGAGAATATAATATGAAAAATGTCTTCAAAGGCGGATGCCAATGCGGAAAAATTAGATATAAGGTAACAGGTAAACCCTTGACACTCTTCACTTGTCACTGCAAAGAATGCCAAAAGCAATCCGCCAGTGCCTTTGGGATGGCTCTATGGATTCAATTGGAAAAGCTGGATATGGAATCGGGTACAGTAAAAACCTGGATACGGCAGTTATCCAAAGGAGGTGAGATGGCATGCGATTTTTGTCCGGATTGCGGCACCCGAGTGTTTCATCGTCAAACCGATCATCCTGAAATGATCAGCATTAAACCAGGAACACTGGACGATACCAGTTGGTTGCAGCCGGCAGCGCATATTTGGCGGCAAAGCGCCCAGCACTGGATCGATTTTAAACCGGGGGATCTAACTTATAATGGCAACCCGGATAGTTATAATTCCATCATTGAAGCATACAGCCCAAAACCGGATTAGTCGGTTGATAAAGGCAATATTTTGGAATAAAAAAGCAACGAAGTTCACGGCACGATGTTATCTTCTTTTAACCATTCTGTTGATAAATATTGCCATGCCGGAAACGCTTTCGAAAAAATCCGTCATCCTAACCACTATAATGAATTACAGCCCCTATTGTTTTTATAAAAAAACGCCATTTACCACTCGGTTCAATCTGTGATTTTTCATTTGTACAACCTGTTACTTTTATCCATTTTTTTTCGTCACCTATTTTAATAAGATACCGATAAAATGAATTTCATTTGACATGGGGAAGGTGGTTATTCTTGACAAATTAGATATATTTGTTTACACATAAACATATGGCGTATATATGTAAACTTAAATAACCTGAACAAAGGGTTTGACATGACAGCACTGGAAAATCACAATTTCGGCGAAGTGGATATCTTCACGGAAGACAGCCGTAAAAAACTGGCGCAACTCATTACAAAACTTTTTGACCATTGGAAGTTGGATTCCATATCAAGCCTTTGTTTATTGGGTTTGAGTCCCAGCAGCAGAGCCATGTTATCTAAATACAGATCCGGTAAATCCGGCATCCAAAATACCATGGATTCCCTTGATCGTGCCGGATGGTTGCTATCCATTCATAAATCCCTCCGCTTGTTATATCCGCACAACGAATCGATACGCTATACCTGGATCAAACGAAAAAACAAAATGTTCGATAATAGGCAACCGATTGAAATTATGAAAGAAGAGGGGATTATCGGCTTGGCTAAGGTTTCACGCTACCTTGATCAATTACGGGGAGCTTGATGGTAGCTGCCGCTCTTTATGACCGTACCAAAGATTTTGATAATCTTGTTTATCGAAATATCGTTTCACTCAGAAAATCTGTGGGTTTATTTGATGACCTGACCGACGGTGATGAGGAATTATCTCTCATTGCAACACAAACGGAAACCTATGCCAAACGAAATATCCCATCCGGCCTGATTAATCGCAGTTTTCATTATACCACCTCCATCGGTTATCCTTTTGAAACCCAGCCGTTTATGGCCACTCGTTATAGTGATGGTTCTTTTCCAGCCTGGTATGGTTCCCTGGAACAGGACACCACCATCCATGAAACCGCCTATCATATGTATCGGGCTGAAACAGCTGTTGAAGGTGTAACTGAAAATGTCGTGCGGGAACGAGCGGTTTACCAGGTATCCTGCCGGGCAATTCTGATTGATCTTAGCCGGAAAAAAAGCAGATTTCCCAATCTGGTGAGTAACGATTACAGCTTTACCCAATCCGTTGGAAAGCGGGTGCAGTCCGAAGGTCATCCTGGCCTCATTGTACCGTCCGCTCGTTATTCGGGTTATAATGTTGTGATATTTAAAGAAACTGTTTTATCCGATCCCAAGCTGATTTTTTATTTAAGTTACATTTATAATCCAAACACCAAAACCATCCGAGTGGAAAGAGACCGCAGAAAAACCTATTGCGAGATTTTCTACAACTGACCACTTAAGCCATTTCACGAAATTCTTTCACAAACCAACCGATAATGCCGGTACTGGCGGCAATAACACCGATATAGGCATAAATGACGTTCATGGGGACGATCTCTGCCACAACGCCGGTAATGGCGATTGACAGGGCTGTAAATCCGAAAACACAAACAGAAATCAGACTGAATACGCGACCTTGCATCTCCGGTGGAACAATGTTGAAAATGATATTTGGTCGAGCTACGATGATCATGGGGATGGCTGTGGCATGAATGGAAATGGTTAAAAACATCATCCAAAAGTTGTCTACCCAAAATAATGGTACAAAGGTTAAACCGTCCAAAATAATGCCCCACTGGATGATTTGGCTGTTGCGAAATTTTCCACCAAAACGTCTTAATAAAATGGTTCCCACGATCATACCGACGGCATATGCCACCTGAACAAAGGCATAACTTCCGGCCCCTTCCTTTAGGATTTCCCTGATAAATATGGGCGCACCGATAATGGCAGGTCCCATCAAAAACAGATTATCAACCGCAGTGATAAGCAGCAACACCCAGATACAACGATCTGCCTTCACAAATTTTAATCCCACGATCATATCCTGCCAACTGGCTTTAAACTCTTTGGGCAGGTTTTTGAGGCGGACCGAAACACCGGTTTTAGTGGTTTTAATTTTATAAATAAAATACAGGGACAGTAGAAAAGTTAATGCATCGAGACTGATCAAATGGACCTCCCCCACAAGGGAAAGCAAAACACCGGCAATAGCAGGCCCGATAAACATAGCATACTGCCAGGATGTTTGAATCATGGCATTGGCCGCCAATTGCTGATGAGAATCGATCATCTGCCCCACCAACGCATCTCTGGCTGGATTGAATAGAGTATTAAATGATGCCAGGGCAAAGGTCAGCAGACCCAGCACCAATCCATTCAGACCGTCCAAAATGTACAACAATGGAATAATCAAAATGATAACCGCCCGAATGGCATCGGAAAACATCATCAAACGTCGCCGGTCAAAGCGGTCAACCAAGGCACCGCTGAACAGCCCGAATAACAGGGTGGGCAAATAAGCAGACATGGCTATTATACCGGTCATGGCATTAGAACCTGTTAATTCAAGCAATAGCCACAAAAGCCCAATCTCAAAAATGGAATCACCGGACTGGGATATAATCTGCCCTAACCAGAGGTAAAAAATGTTTTTATTAACGAAAATCCTGTTGAACCAGGTTGCAGCCGACTGCTGTTGCTTAGTCATTTAGTTTTCCGGGAGATGAATATAATAAAAGACAAATGTGAAGAGTAAAGCTTGAGAAGGGGAGCAAACATCCACCAAACAACTAAGGGATCGTTTAAAAATAACTTCACATAATCTGTTTGCTAAAGTCCCAAAAACAATGGACATTTTGTAAACAGAATGTGAACTAATGTTTAAGCCGACCCTAAGATCGTTTAAAAATAACTTCACATAATCTGTTTGCTAAAGTCCCAAAAACAAAGGACATTTTGTAAACAGAATGTGAACTAATGTTTAAGCCGACCCTAAGATTGTTCCATGGCTGCGGTAACCAATCCTGCACCAATCAATGCCCCACCCCCACAGCGATCAAACCATTTTTTAGTGCTGGAACGTTTCATATACACACGAACCCGGCCTGCAAAAATGGCATACAATGTTCCGTTGATGCCGGCAAGAATCAAAAATGTCCCTCCTAGAATGATAAACTGGGTAACAGCCGGTTGGTGTGAGCTGATAAATTGTGGCATAAAGGCAGTAAAAAAGGCGATACCCTTGGGATTCAAAGCAGTGACAATATAGGATCGTTTGAGCAGCACCTTCCCGGCCACTTTATCTTCGGTTTCGGGGGATTGGTCATTTTCCGGTTTTGATCGCCATAAATTGATTCCCAAGTAGATCAGATATGCTGCACCTATCCATTTTAGAACTGTAAACAAGGTGGCAGAAGTTGACAAGATAACACCCAATCCAAAAAAGGATAATGTCATGGCAGTAAAATCACCCAGAATAACTCCTGTTACCAACGGAATAACAGACTTTCGCCCATGTGTTAGCGCTTGACCAACTACCAATAGGATGGTCGGACCAGGTATAATCAATATAACAATGGCAGCCAATGTATAGGCTACCCACACTTCCAAACTCATTTTTCCTCCTTATGTTTTATAATCAGAGATTGTAAACCGTTCACCAAAAACCAGCAACCAACTATTGATGGAACCATTGACTAATTTATATTCGACTGTTTAAAAAGTGGTTTTTTATCATTCTAAAAAACAATAACACTCTATACTCCGCTTTATATGTTTCTATTTGCTATTCTCCATGCACTTTAAACTTTCTGTTTTTGGGGGATTGTTTTAATATTATATCAAATGAATAATTGTAAAATTGTCTTATTTATTGATATTGCTTCATTATTTCTTTGGTGTTATATATTAGGCTCATTATATCAATTATTTATATACGGCATAGTTTGGCAAAAAGTACTCCTCATTTTTCAAACAAACCATTCAAGTTTAAAAAAGCAGTACCCTAAACTTATTAAAATAGGTAAAATGGTTTTGTGTTTTTTAGATAGGGAAAACTCAATATTTTTGATTCTTCTAACCAACATTGTGGATCTTGTTTTGAATATAGTGATTCACCAGCCTACAGCCTCCTCCCTTTATCAATACAGACTGTGCCTGCCTGCAACTATTTGTTTTTTACCCAGCAACAGCTATTGCCGACATTAATGGATTCGAGAAAAGTATGAATATAATTATTGGCCACACAAACATGGATTTGGACTGTTTTGGTTCCATGGCCTTGATCAGATATCTATATCCCGACTATAAACTGGTTCAAAGCCATTTGGTTCATCCTGCCGCCAGAAACCTGTTTAACCTGTATCGCTATCGGTTTAATTTTATTAATGCTAAAGACCTCAAGGGGCAAACGATTGAAAATATTGTCATTGTTGACACCCGATCAAAAAACAGGGTGAAAGAGTATTTTGAGTATATTGAGAATGTTACCGGACAAATTATCGTTTACGATCATCATCCCGGTGATGAAAATGATATCGAAGGTGCTGTTATAAATACAGGGGAGTATGGCGCCAATGTTACATTCATCGGGTTGGAATTAATGAAACAAGGTATTCGCGTCGAACCGGAGGACGCCACTATTGCTCTGACTGGAATTTACTCAGATACGGGTAATTTCCAGCATGAAAATATCACCAACGAGGACTTTAAAGTGGCGTCGTATCTTATTGAAAACAATGCATCTATTAAACTGGTAAAAAAGCTGCAAGAGTCTTTAATCGATAAGCAGCAGGTGTCGCTTTTTCATGAGATTTTAAACCGGTTAACCCATAAAAACATCAACGGGCACACCATGGTGCTAAGTTATCTGGAAATGGACAGCCAAATCGGCGGTCTGGCAGCGGTGATTGAAAAAATTTTCGATGTCGAACGTTCAGAGGCCATTTTTTGTGTCTTTCATTTTCGAGATACTGGAAACAGTTTGATTATCGCCCGAACTAAACATGATGATATCAAACTCAATAAGATCTTAAAAACATTTGGCGGTGGTGGACATGAACGCGCAGCTTCAGCACTGATCAAGGATCAATCGGGAATGATGGTGTTTGCGAACCTGGAGGAACATCTAAAAATGTCGATTGCTCCGGCCATCGTTGCAGAAGACATCATGGTCAGCAGCGTTGAAGTGATAAAAGAAAACATGACCCTGCTGGAAGCTTCCATGTTCCTGGAGAATATTAATCACACCGGTGCACCGGTATTAACTCAGAAAGGTGAAATTATTGGACTCCTGACATTGCGTGATATCATGAAAGGTCGAAAAAACAACCAGATGAATTCAACCATTAAGGGATATATGTCCACCAACCTGGTAACAGCTACTAAAGATGTGACCATTACCCAAATTGAAGAACTGCTTTTTCAGAACAACATTGGCCATCTGCCAATTGTACGGGGAAAAAGCCTGTTGGGAATCATTACCCGAACCGACTATTTGAAATATATGAGCAAAACAAAGGACATTTAAAATTTTTATGTTGATCGATACAATAAAATTCCACAACCAACTACTCCGGTGGTTCGACAAGCACCAGCGCGAAATGCCCTGGCGACAAAGCCGAGATCCCTATTTTATCTGGATATCCGAGGTGATGTTGCAGCAAACTCAGGTTCAAACGGTTATTCCATATTTTCAAAGGTTTATCACCCAGTTCCCAACGGTACAATCCCTGGCTGAAGCGGATTTAAACAGGATTCTTAAGACCTGGGAAGGTTTAGGGTATTATTCAAGGGCCCGGAATCTAGCCAAAGCAGCCAAGATAGTGGTAGAAGAACATAAAAGCAAGATCCCGGATAACAGTGAGGATTTTATAAAACTACCCGGAGTGGGCGAATACATTGCCGCTGCGGTGCAAAGCATCGCATTTAACGCTCCGTTGGCAGCAGTGGATGGGAATGTAAAACGCGTGTTGGCCCGACTTCTTTTAATCGATCACCCGATAAACCAGTCCCAATCTCACAAAACATTCAATCTTGAAGCGGAAAAACTCTTAAACAGCAGTGAACCCGGTCGTCACAACGAAGCCATGATGGAACTGGGAGCACTGGTGTGTACCCCCATCAATCCTGATTGTTCCGCCTGCCCAATTAAAACATTCTGCAAAGCATTAACCCACAAATTGGTAAAAAAGTATCCCAAACGTAAAAAAAAACCTGCCGTTCCAATAGTACCAATCGCAGTCGGTGTTATTTTTAAAGGTGATAAAATGCTCATTACGCGACGAAAAGAAGAGGGCCTTCTGGGCGGACTATGGGAATTCCCCGGGGGTAAAATAAGAAAAGATGAATCGGCTAAGGATGCCTGCCTACGTGAAGTCGCAGAGGAAACAAATTTGAAAATAGAAATTATCACCCATCTGACACGGGTGAAACATGCTTATTCCCATTTTAAAATTGAAATGGATGTCTTTGTTTGTCGGTATATTTCCGGTAAAGTGCGTTTATTCGGTCCTGTAGATCATCAATGGATTATAAGGGATGAAATAGATAACTATCCGTTTCCCAAAGCCAATATCAAATTTATGTCAAAAATAAAATCTTTGAATTGACGGTATGGGGTTTGCTATTTAGAATCGTTAATATTGCTAAACATCGTAAAATTTTACATTGTTAATACGATCATCGTAAATCTGGACAAATGAGGTAAAAGTGATAAAAACAAGTGTAAAAAAAGATTTGAAACAGCTAACTGCCGACCTATTATGTGTTTATGTTTTGGAAACCGGTAAAAAAATAGAGGATACAGCCAAGTTGGATAAACCGCTTCAGAAAAAAATAACCGATTCAATCAAAACCTATGCATTTCAAGGGAAGTCCAAGGAAATTCTTGTACTGGAGGGCATAAAAAACTTCAAAAGAATCCTGTTGATGGGCCTGGGAAAGAAAAAACCGACCCAGGGTGAAGAAGCCCGGCAACTGCTATACGATGCGGTTAAACAAGCCAATATTTTAAAAGTCGGTTCATTAGCCGCTTTTGTTCCTGGTTCTGCAAAACTAACCAAAGAAGCTGTGGAAGGAATCGAATTGGCTGCCTATCAATTCAAAGGTATGCATAAGAAAGAAGACAAGAGTAAAAATAACACTTTAAAATCAGTAACATTGATCTCAGATGTCCAGGAATCCAAGACCATAATCGACGAGGTCACTACCGTATCTCAAGCAGTGAATATGGTCAAAGACATGGTTAACCTGCCGGCAAATGTCGTTACTCCGTCATACCTGGTAAAAGAAGCCACTGCCATCGCAAAAATCAGTGCCAAGGCAAACCTGAAAGTTCTATCCGTCGCTGATGCCAAAAAATTAAAAATGGGCGCTTTTCTCGGAGTAGCCAAAGGTGCTAAGGAACCAGCCAAAGTGATTGTTTTAAACTATAAGGGAGCCGCCAAAACTAAACCGACCTATGCAGTTATTGGAAAAGGTATTACGTTTGACTCCGGTGGAATCTCTTTGAAACCGGCTTCGGGTATGGACAAAATGAAAACCGATATGGCCGGTGCCGCTGCTGCTTTGGGTGTGGCTAAAGCAGTAATTCAACTGGGACTGAAAGTGAATCTATTGACTATTGTTCCTACCACTGAAAATATGCCGGGGGGAGACGCTATTCATCCCGGAGATATCTTAACCGCTGCCAACGGCAAAACCATTGAGATTATCAGCACTGATGCCGAAGGACGTCTGATCCTTGCTGATGCACTGGTTCATGCTCAAAATCTGGGAGCTTCTAAAATCATCGATTTGGCCACCCTGACCGGAGCATGCCTTGTTACTTTTGGAAACGTATATACGGCGTTGATGTCTAATAATAGCGATTGGACAAACTGTTTCATGAAAGCAGCCGGTATCAGTGGCGAAAAAACCTGGGAATTACCCATGGATAAAGCCTTTAATAAAGCGTTGGACAGTGAAGTAGCCGACATGAAAAACGGAACTGAAGATCGAAAAGCCGGCACCATTGCCGGTGCTAAATTCCTGGAACGATTTGTTGAAAAAAATAACGCCTGGATTCATCTGGACATTGCCGGTTCGTCTTATCAAGATGCTGCCAATGGATACTTGGATAAACACGCCAGCGGTATTCCCGTGAGAACGATCATCGAACTGCTGAAGGCTGAAGAAAAGGCTTAAGGGTCGGCTCAAAAATTAATTCACATTCTGTTTGCAAAATGTCCAGTGTTTTCAGGACGTTTGCAAACAGACTATGTGAAGTTATTTTTAACGATCCCTAAATATCGGACTTTGTCATCCACAAACAGGGTTAGGAGACCAATACCCCTGTTAATCCTGTTTTCTCCTCCAAATGAACAACTGATTATCCCGGATTTTCTATTGTTTCAATGTGGATAATGAGACATCATACTTTTACGATTTATTATCTGAGTACAAATCGTAATTGATTATAACTTTCCTGTTAAAACTCGTTCCGAAGTTATTAATCCTCACATTTCAGGTTTTTTATCCTACTCCAAAGACCACGGATTCTTAGTCGGTCAGTAAGCAAGTTTCCTGTCATCCTGAGAAGAGACAACGAAGGATCTCTCAAGGCCAAAAGCAATTGATATCGTTTAACATCGTATGGAGCTGTGTACAAACAACCTGGTTTATTTGCTGTAGAGGGGCATTCATGTAATCAAGTTGTTTCCGGATATCGCTTAGGCTATTCAGGTCGCCTTAGACTCCCATCAGAATGACAAATAGGAGATGCATTTTTATGCCGAGTAATTTTACAATGTGATTACTTAATTAACGTTAAAACAGTCATGAGAATATAGAATTTAGCCACTACTAAACTGGAATTTATTATGATAGACGAAGAAGAAAGAGTCTTTTAATGTAAATATATCAGAAAAATAGACCAAAAAAATTTAAATCTGGAATCAATTGGTGGAGTGAATGCGAAATATAAACAATAACCCAGGAAATTCCAGAATGGATTCGTTAAAATTGCAGCTATCAAAACAGGAATACAAGCATCTTTTTCAAAAATCTCCCATAGCTATTTTTGTTACTGATAAAAATGGGAAGATTCTCGATATCAATGAAACGGGGATTAAGCTGATCGGCTATGCTTCCTTTGAAGATATTATTGAAAAGAAATCTATATTTGATTTAATTGTAAAATCGGCTGATCGAAGAAGATATGCTGAGATTTCGACATCGAAGAAATACCTTCGAGATTTTGAAACCCAAATTAGGAAAAGGGATAACAAAATCCTGGACGTAAAGATAAGCCTGGTTGCACTTGAATATACAAACGGAGTAACACACGGGTATGAAGGTATAATTCTAGATGTGACCGATCAGAAGCGAATCGAAATCGAATTGAGAACTGCGGAAGAAAAATATCGAACGGTCTTGGAAAGTTCGTTATCGGCCATTTACATGTTTCAAGATGGTGGTAAACTAAGTTATGTTAATCCCCGCCTGCTGGAAATTGTTGGCTATGGCAGTGCTGATGAGTTACTCGGCTGCTCATTCTGGAATTTTGTTCATCCTGAAGATCGGGAATTTGTCAAAAAAACCGGCCTGGCCCGGGAAAAAGCCGAGACTTTCCCCAGGCACTATTCATTAAGGCTGATAAAAAAAGATAAAAGTTTAATTTGGGTAGACCTATTTGGTACCCATGGAAGTTACCAGGGTAAACCAGCAGTGATCGGTAATTTCATCGATATCACTAAAATCAGACAGGCTGAAAAAGAAGTTCGTCAACTGTCACGAAGGTTGATTGAAGTAATTGAAGAGGAACGTAAACACCTGGCTGCTGATCTGCACGATGAATTCGGGCAAGCCCTTACCACGCTACAATTTGATCTGAAACTGATCGAGCAATCTTTACCACCTGAATTTATCGAACAAAGAAAACGGTGTCGGAAGATGATCGGTCGAATACAACAGCTGGGTGACAGTGTAAGGACAACTACATCCCGTTTGAGACCGGAACTGCTGGATCACCTGGGATTAACTCCCACCATTCGATCTCAGGTCAATGAGTTAAATGAACTAAAGACAGGGATCAAAATCGATTTTCAAACAACTGATTTAAAAAAAAGGCTTAATCCCAACATCGAACTGACCATCTACCGAATATTTCAAGAAGCACTTAATAATGCTACCAAACATGCTAAAGCCAACCTTATTCGTATTCAATTAAAGGAAACCGATTCAACTATCAAACTGAGAATAGAAGATAACGGTATCGGATTCAATATTGAGGAAGTTAATCTGCCAAAGAAAACCAAGGTATCTGGAATTGGACTGTTAAGTATGAAAGAGAGAGTAGCTGTCCTTGGAGGAAAAATTAAAATCCAATCTTCAAAAACCAAAGGAACCTTAATAAATGTAGAATTACCAATTGAATAGATGATAAAACCATGAAAAAAATTGGAGTTCTAATTGTTGACGACCATACTGTGGTTCGAGAAGGATTAAGACAAATCCTTAACAGCCAGGAGGATATGGCAGTCCTGGGAGAAGCTGAAGATGGCATTCAGACTCTTGAAAAAATTAAAGAACTAAAGCCGGATGTACTTTTATTGGATATTGCCATGCCCAAACTAAACGGACTTGAAGTGATCGGTTTGGCAAAGGAAATACTCCCTAATCTGAAAATCGTAGTACTATCCATGTACGGCAATGAGAACTATGTCCAAAAGGTGCTGGATGTTGGTGCCCTGGGTTATGTACTTAAAGCTTCCGATGCTGACGACATCCTTCGAGCCATCAGGGCTGCATGGCAGGGTGAATATTTTCTGAGTTCAAAAATCAGGGCAAAGGTTATCGGAACCTATCTTAACCAGTCTAAAAACAAACCGGTTTTACTTGGTTATGAACACTTATCCAAACGTGAAAAGCAAGTTTTTATCCTGGTGGTGCAGGGGAAAACCATAAGGGAAATCGCTGCTATACTGCATGTCAGTCCTAAAACAATTGAAAAGCACCGCACCGCCATTTCCAACAAACTTGGTATTCAGGATCGTATGGAACTGTTACGATATGCCATCAAAATAGGTGTGGTGGACCCCGAGCTATGGGAGGGGTGACAGGTGGAAATTTTGCACACCTCATAAATCATATAAAAAAGGGGTTCAGTATTTTAGAGATACCTTTTCTTTTCCCCCTTTTTACTTCAAAATATTGTAGATATAAGGCAGCTGCCGCTTGCGGCTTAGATCAACGCCTGCATCAGCCGCAGACCCCAAAGCGAGAAACGAGCGGCGGAGGCTGTCGGTCTGTATGCGATTGTTGATTGTTCAAGGAAGCCGCTGCGCGGCAATCGTATAAATCCGCATAATCCCCGCTGACCATCATTCTTGCTTTAACTCATCTTTTTTTCTTGTTTTTGACAATCCTCGAAAAGGAGACGAGTTATGTATAAATTCTACGCGTCGGAACTCTGCCGACAAATGAGCGACACCATCATTCTCAATGGTAAAAGCGAAAGTACCAGACTTGCCTATCTTCGACAAGTCAGAATCATTTCAGATTTCTATGATAAATCCCC
>JBFFHJ010000114.1:0-19339 GCA_041556995.1 bacterium
CTGACAAAACTCAGATATTTGTCTCTTTTCAATTGTTCTGTTAAGAATATCTGCCCCTTACAGAATCTCATAAATTTGGAAATTGAAAAATCTAATTTAAACCAAATCGAGAAAACCTGTCCCTTAAACAAACTTAAAAAACTAAGAGAATTTCATCTTTATAAAAATAAACTAACTGATCTAAAAGATTTTTATGGATTAACCGATTTGGAGTTTTTAGATATTCGAACAAACCAGATTGTGGATATTAGCGCTTTAAATGAATCGACGAAATTAGAAAATATAATATTTTCATACAATAAAATTGAGAATATTGATATACTGGCTAATTTTAAATCATTAAAATAGGCAATACTTGATGAAAATAAAATAAAAAATATGGATGCTGTAAAAGGTCTTACAAAATTAAAAATACTATGGTTGGTTGATAACCAGATAGAAAAGGTGCCTTTACTGTCTTCATTAACAGAATTGGAAGAACTTGGATTGCATCGAAACAAAATAGAAGATGTTAGTGGTATTCGTGGTTTGGCCAAATTAAAGATCTTCACCATTAAAGGCAATCCCATCAAAAATTATACCCCGGTTATCCTATATATGAAGGAACACCCCTCGGAAATGTGGAAGATCAGTGTACCATTGCAGATGTCATAAATAAAGACTGCACCGAAGAAGATTATAAAATCCAACTGGCCCGAAAAAGATTGAAGGCAAGAGGAATACTATAATCACATCGGGAATAAATAATAAGATAAATGGGTCACCCTGTCCGGTTCAAAAGGTATAAATGGATGAAAGTCCCGAGTGATAAGGTTTTACAGTCAATTTGTGGTCATCTTCACATCCGGGTTTCACAGTAATAGTAGTTTAATACACCCCCGCCCTCAGAGACGAGACTTACAGACTATTTTATCATTCAGAAATAAATAGATCATAAGGCATAAATAATGATCTGCTTTTCTGAAGAGCAAAGGCACAGAAAAAAAACGAATACCGAATGTTGAATGAATGGAAAAAATAGCAAGATTGTACAATATCTCTTGTGCTGTATTGGCTATTCTGTTTTTTTGATCCTTTATATTATTTTAATATCTGGAGAATAGATTATGGAATCAGAATATTATTCAACTGTTTTTACCAGCGGTAGTATTTTTTATGTTGATCGTTCTGAAGAGATTTTAGAGCTGGAATGGGTAAAACACCCGGTTTTTTCGGGTGTTTTCTTAAAACATATGATCAAAGGTGTGGATACTCATGGTCTTTTCAGTTCTCATCTGGTAAAAATAGAGAATAATTGTTGTCTTGAAACGCATAACCACAAATCGCAATGGGAATTGCATGAAGTAATTCAGGGTGCCGGTTATTTAAAGCTGGCTGAAAAACAACTGGATTATTTTTCGGGGAAAATGGCTATTATTCCCAAAGGAATGAACCACTCGGTCCAAGCTGATCACAACGGTTTGATGCTTATGGCTAAATTCTTTCCAGCGCTGTTGTAAAACCACTGTTACTTTGAGGGAGATTGATTGAAGCATTCAACTACGGATATAAAATTCTACAAACTCCCTTTTTTAGACGGCGTCGAAGCTGTATCAGGGAACAATGTTACAAACGTATTTCGTCGCCATATTCATAAAACGTACACTATTGGAGCAGTAGAAAACGGTCAACGAGTCATTACCCATAAAAAGGAGACTTTTAATATTTCACAGGGTGAGGTTTTTGTCCTGAATCCCTATCAAGTCCACACCTGCACATCGATTAATCCGTCCGGCCATTCATATAAAGTCATTAGTGTTCCACTGGATAAAATGACGTCCGTTGCAGGCCAAATCTCAAATCAAGTGGAACGCCATACCTATTTCCATACGGTTCGTTATACGGATCAAATCCTCTCCGAGTCATTTCTCAGGTTATTCATGCTTATCGAAGCCTCAAGCTCCTCCCTGGAAATTGAAAGTGAAATGAACCTGTTTTTGTCGGATCTGCTGTTACGGTTTTCCGGGAAACCGTTGGAAATAGGTCCGGTTGGGGAACAAAAAAAATCCATGGAAAAAGTCTGTGATTACATTGCCACCCGGTATACAAATAATCTATCCCTGAATGAGTTATCCCGAGTGGCTTCTTTAAGCCCATTCCACTTTCAGAGGGTTTTTATCAAGACCATAGGAATATCGGCTCACGATTATATAATGCAATATCGTATCAGGAAGTCGAAAAAAATGCTGTTGGAATCAAACGATATTTCAGATACGGCCATTACTGTTGGATTTGTCGATCAAAGCCATTTCAGCAAGGTGTTCAAAAAACTGGTGGGTATACCGCCGGGAACGTTCATTAAAAACAATCAGTAACAAGACTGTTAAGCCAACGGATTTTACCATTATGATACAGTCTGGAAGCCCGCTATGGCAGGAAGAACTCTTATAACATGCCCTACAACCCTATTTAACCAATATTGATCACTGAAATGTCAAATATACTGCAATTAAAAGAAGCATCCATCCATGATGGAAAAGCGATCTTTGACCTGCATAATAGCATTGGCAAAGAGGATAGCGGATTTACCAACCCTTCGTTTGGTTTGTCATATGAAGAGTTTAAAGACTACCTTCAGACATTGGTGAGTCATGCCAAAGGCATCGATCTGCCGGACGGTTATGTACCGCAAACCACATTCTGGCTTTCAAAGGACAACCATCCCATTGGCATCAGTCGGTTACGCCACTGCTTAACGGATAGTCTAAAAATTGAAGGTGGACATATCGGCTACTATATTCACCCACAAAATCGCAGCCGGGGATTTGGGAATTTGCTTCTGGAACTTACCCTGGCTAAAGCCCGGGAAATGTCAATAGGTCCTGTTTTACTCACCTGTCGTATTGGAAACATCGCTTCTCGTAAGATAATCGAAAATAACCATGGTATCCTGGAAAATGAAAATTCGGAAAAAGATACGTGCTATTATTGGATTGATTTATCATCATAATTTCCTAAATGCCAGGAATATCAAAAATCAATTGTTTTCCAATCACAAAGCACTCTCAGATATTGCTCATGTTGACTTTTTATCCAATAAAAACAGGTAAGATTTTAAAAATAGCAAAAAACAGCCATGAAAATAGAAAAACAAGTATGTACCATTGATCAGGCGAAAAAACTGGCTGATTTGGGGGTCAAACAAGACGCCTTTTTTAAGTGGGTTGTCACCGGGAACAGCACCGATCTGTTAATCAGCAGTTCTGTTGAGAACATGGAATCTTATTCAGCATTTTCAGTGGCTGAACTGGGAGTGCTCCTACCCAGTGTGATTCATTTGGAAGATGATGACTACTATTTGCATGGATCTATTGGGAATCGGGAAGATGAGTTTTATTATATCTGGTTTCTGTCGTCCTTCGAAAATGTGGAATGGGAAACTTTCCCGGCCATTGAAAAAGACACCGAAGCGGAAGCAAGGGCTGAATCATTGATCTGGTTGTTGGAAAATAAGTATTTGTAAATCCGGGATGACATCGAGGTCAATTATTACCTGTCATGAAACAAGTCCGATCGGCTCACTGACCCTGAAACGGAAACCGGAATCCGAACAGCCACACATCCCCAGGGATATTGTTGATGCATCTATTCAAACATCAAAACTTCGCAAAAAAGCCCGTCTACCCGACCTGGCCATGTGATTGCCACGCTCCACACGTGACCGGTTTTTAGCTCGAAACTACCGCACTCCATAAACATACACCAAAAGTTAGCCGGTTATTGCCTATATCGAATTCGGCCAAAGAAACAATCGAGTGACTATCTCTGACGACCTCCCTCGTTATGGTAAGTTTTTGCTCGATTCTTTCAGTTGGAAAAATACGTGGAATAACCCTTTTTCAAAACCCCTGCCGGGTATGGGTTTCATTTTTTTTTCAACCTGCAAAATTTCCATTTATATCCATTCTTTTATAAACCCAATGAATCATTATGTATAATACTGATATCGAGATGTTCATGTGCAACCGGGTATCAAATTCTTACTTCCAATTATCGTTGTCAAACCAAAGCTTTTTTATAATACTGATAAAAAAACAAGCATAAGTTCATCATTAATTTGTAATAACAGATAAACGGAGGAACCATGAATCGAAGATCTTTTTTAAAGGGAACCGGTGTTACCACTGTGGTTCTAGCTGGGGGAGTCGTTTGGCGGGCAGCTGATCAGGGAGTATTCAGTGTGGGGCAAGGACCGGCGTATGAAGCCTGGAAGAATTGGCAGGAAGAGGCCGACCAGCCGATAATGAAACTGGTCAAAGCTGCAATTTTGGCAGCTAATCCTCATAATAGTCAGCCTTGGTCTTTTCGTGTTTCTGAATCCAGGATCGACCTTTTTGCTGTTACCTCTCGCAACCTTGGAGCCATAGATCCTTATCTCAGGGAAATGTACATTGGGTTGGGATGTGCACTGGAAAATCTGCTTTTGGCCGCCAAAGCAGAAGGATATGATTATAAACTCACCCTCATGCCGTCACCCGGCGATACAACTCATGTTGCCGGAATAGATCTGAAAAAGGGGCAAGCACAACGGACGGATTTATACGATGCCATTCCAAATCGTCATACAGACCGAGGGGGGCATGTATTAAGCCGATCAGTTTCATCGAAGACAATTCAATCCCTCAATAAATTAAATACATTCTCCAATGACGTATCAATTGTCTGGCTAACAGACCAGGAACGTCACAACGGCTTTGCGGAAAAAAATTATCATGCCACGAAAGATCTGATAAAGGACCATGAGCAATCAAGTGAAAGCTTTAAATGGGGTCGAGGATCATGGGATGAGTTACAGGAAAAAAAAGACGGTATCAGTATCGATACGGCACCTATCCCCGATTTTATTAAAGTCATGGCCAAAATTATGCCCCAGGCGGATATGGAAACAACTGACAAATACTTTCTTGAAGCCATGAAAGGCTTAAAGAACAATACATCTTTATTTGGTATCATCACGGTAAAAGACAGTAGTGATCTTACCCAAAGGATTAAAGGCGGAATGCTTTGGCAACGTATGCATTTGTGGGGATCTATCCGGGGATTGGGAATGGGGCCGATCAACCAGTTGCCGGAAAGGGTTGATCGGGAGACTATGCTGGGATTGCCACCAAAATCAGCCAAAATATTAGAGCGTATTGTTAAAAATCCCACCTGGGTTACACTGATGCCTTTCAGGATCGGTTATCCGACCATGAAGCTGCTCCCCAGCCCACGTCGTCCAGCCGAAGAGGTTTTGATTTAACATGACAAAAAGATACGGTTTTTAAAAGGATAGATATGTAAGTGAAAAAAGTTTACAAAATAATTTTTTTGAAGGGAGAAATATAGGCAAAACATCAGGATAAGCTGGGATCATCCGTTTAAGTATCTGCTGCCCGGCGCGTTTACCGATGCGGTGCAATACTGATTAATGAAGATCTGACAACTGAAATAAATGGATCAGTTTTTTATTCTTTTTTTAATGCCTTCAACATCTATATGATTTCTCAACATTTTACTTTCCGCCTGATGTTTAACAGCGTCACAGAATTGGCTCAGGAAATCATCGTGGGAACAATGTTGATCCATTTTACTGTAAACGAGATCGTATTCTATTTTCTCCCATGTACTGAAATCCGCCAGATTATGTTGAATTTGAACCTCCAGATTGTCCAGTGCCTTCGCAAATTTTGCTTCTTTGGAAACACCATTTTCAAATTCCCACCAAAGGTTGTAAATTTCGCTGCCGGTGTCTCCGTCCAGCATAGACCGGATTTTATCTATGGCTTCGGATTCTTTGGCTGCTTTTATTTCATTCCTTTTGCTCTTTTCAAAAAAAGGAATATCCCCGGTCAATGCTTCCACCAGATCATGAATGATAACCATTTTCAGTGTTTTTTCAAGATCGACCGGATATTGCAGATGTCTGTGAAGCAATATAGCCATCAACGCCATCTGCCAACAGTGTTCGGCAACACTCTCCTTTCTACCGTCGGATAACCAACTATGCCTTAGCTCGGACTTTAACCGCTCTGCCAATCCAATAAAACTTAATATCTGCTTTGTTGTTTCAATCATAATTCGATGGTTGATGTTGTTAGTTTAAGGATAAAACAACTGTTATGATGATTTATATGGGATTATGAAGATATTTTCATTAGAGCTTGAGCGAAAAACTGTTTATCTTACTCTTTATCATTCTGAGTTTCAGATGCTCGATTGAAGCAATCAATGAACCATATTACGCCATTCAATCAGGACGGAACATCAGAATGATTTATTTGGGACTATCATATTGATCCTGTTAACTTATCAGCAGCAATAAACGCAAACCAACATGAACAAACTGGATATACAAACCCAATACTGGAATAAAGTAGCCAATCAAAAAACATTCACACATCCGCTGCCGTGGGGAAAATTCAAAACTATTCTTCCTGCTTATGGAAAAATATTGGACGTAGGTTGCGGTTACGGCCGAACATGTATTGAACTAATGGATAACGGCTTTCAAAATGTAATAGGCGTTGATATTTCCTCACAAATGATTAAAAGAGGTAAAACTCAAAATCCGAATTTAGACCTTCGGGAATTTAACGGTCGATTATTGCCTTTTGAAGATAATTCATTTGACTTCTGCACACTATTGGCCGTGCTGACATGCATACCAACAAATGACGGACAACAAGGGATCATGGACGAGATTAAACGTGTCTTACGACCAGATGGTGTGTTGTTGGTCAGTGACTATCCGTTTCAATCCGATGATAGAAACCAGGCACGTTACAAAGAATTTCAAGATGAATTCGGCACATTTGGCGTTTTCCGCCTCGCGGACGACGGAATTGTGCGCCACCATGACATGGAATGGATACATAACCTTCTATCCGATTTCCACGTAATTCATCAAGAGGATATTCAGCTGAAAACAATGAACGGAAATGATGCAAATATTTTTCAAATCCTTGGCAAACTAAAAAAGAATGGCGGATGATTATTACAAAAACGTTGCTGAGTGATTTCACTTTTTTAAAAAAGCTGTTTGTTCACAGGCTGATGTTTTTAATTCATTATTCAACAAAAATATCTGACGGCAAAGGCATCTCTGCCTCTTTCCCCCTAAGAACCGTACCATAAAGAAAATCGTTATAGTGCATATTCAACTGCCTTTGCAGCATGTATGGCAGTGGTATCACACAATTCCACTTTCGTATCGGCTTGATTAATTAACATACCAATCTCTGTACATCCCAGTATAACTGCCTCTGAACCTTGATTTGACAAGTGTTCAATAATCCGAATATATTCCGTTTTAGAACTCTCTATCATTTGACCCAGGCAAAGTTCCTGATAAATTACATTATGAACAATCTTCCTGTCCGCTGCATTTGGTACAAGAACCTTTAGTCCGTACTTATCGGTCAATCTCCCTTTATAAAAGTGATGCTCCATTGTAAACGCAGTACCTAATAAACCGACAGTTTTAATACCCTTATTGGAAAGATAGTCTGCTGTTGCATCCGCAATATGCAGCAAAGGAATTTGTATACCCTTTTCTATCTCAGGCGCTACTTTGTGCATTGTATTTGTGCAGATCAGCAAAAAATCTGCGCCGGCGGCCTGTACGCTGAGAGCAGCCTCTGAAAGGATTTTTGCTGTACCTTCCCAATCTCCTTCATGCTGGAGTCTTTCAATAGGATCAAAATCAACACTGTGGAGAATGATCTTTGCCGAATGCAAGCCACCAAGTGACTTCTTTACACCCTCATTTATTGCACGATAATAACCGACCGTACTCTCCCAACTCATTCCGCCCAAAAGACCTATGGTTTTCATATAACCCTAAAAATACGAATAGTTACAAAAAGTCATTTTTATAGCTCGTAAACTCACGTAAGGATCGAAACGACCACAGGGGGCGTTTCAATCCTCATTTGAATTATTGCTTTGCCAGTAGTTGCATATAAAAATGATCGCCAATTTTAATAAGATTTTTTGGAAAAAGTGAAAGCTTCTTCACCAACTCTTCGGGAGAAAATCGTTTTTCTAAAGGAGGACCAAAGGGGGTATCAGACTTATTAATATTAACAATAGCTAATTGACCGTCTGGTTTTAGAATACGTTTCACCTCCTTTTCAAATCCATTAATCTGGTGATTTGAAAATATATGAAAAACAAGTGCAAGATAAACCAAATCAATGGAATTATTTTTTAATCTGGTTACGTTTGTAATATCGTCAACTATGGGTTCAATATTGGATTCTTTAACCTGCTCATTAAGAATTCTAATTGATTCTTCCTCTGAGTCAAGAGCATACACTTTCCCCTTATCCCCCAGTAATTTTGAAATCTTTTTCGTCATGTATCCGTTACCACAACCGGCATCAAGAACAGTCTGACCAGATTTGATATTTAAACAACGTAGTATCAAATCATCATTTAACAATCCTTCTGAAAACTTTCTGTTTTTCTTCAAAAAATACTCCTTTTTAAGTTGGTTGTTGTGAATATAATATCAGTATCACGGGTAGTCCATGCCGCATTCAATCAAAGCCGCAATGAGTGGTGAATTGTTGGGCAACAATAGGCCCAAAAGCGCGAAGGACTGTCCGGTGAATACAAACGTTTGATGTTGTGGAATCTATGAAATATGGAGTCTGTGAATCAACGAGTCAACTATCCATGAGTTTAAGCTTTTTTCTCTTTTTTAGCTGCTATATAGGCTTGTTTGAATGGGTTGTATTAAAATTGGATACTATAACTCATAATTTATGAATAATATCAAGTCCTTTTTTTGAAGGAAAGAGATTCAAGCAATAGACATGGTCCCGTTCAACAGGGATTATATGGAAAAACCGGTTCCGGTTAATTTCAGGATTGCGCAACTTCCCGGATTTTCAATAGGAATAAGTCCGTCGTTTTATCGGTCACTCCATATATTGCTATACGTTTTTCGCAACATTGCGAACAAACTGATGGTATATTGTTGGGAGTAACTCCAAAATCAGTTCCTTCCCTCTGATATCTGCCTCAAGAATGGTAGCCTCTACCATTTCCAATGTTAATTCCTCCATGGCTATTTTTGAAACAGGACTGTAGCTTATATGCCATGGTTCGGGGTACACACCGTTTCGATATAAATCAAAAGGCCTGAAAAAACCAAATCGGTTTAGATTTTTATCCAGCCATTCATGGAGATTATAAAATACTCCGCCGGGATCAGACTCCTCCGGTAGCAGCTTTACCTTGTATCCTTCCGAAATGGCAGCTCCATCGATAACATCAATTTCCGTTCCCCAGTGATGCCGACTGGCTCCTGGTAAGGCGGACCAGCTTAATATACTGAAAAGTTTGTCTTTTTCGTTTAGTTTTTCAAAGTTCTTTTTTACACCGTCTTGGGTATATAGTGGCCGTTTTCCTTCATATTTTTTATTCCAAATAGTCAGTTGAGCTTTGAAATCACGAAAGGCACTAAAAGGAGAAATGTCAATCCCCTCTTTGATTGCCGCTTCTCTCATGGAAAAAAAAGCATCTGCCGTTTCAGGATGAACTGCAAAACGTGGATTTTCCAATTGAGTAATATGCGTTCGCACCCGGCCTGTAAGTTCTAAAGGACTCATCCATTCCCTTCCTGTGTGTGTTTGGTATTATTTCCCAAAATCTGTTAATCGATGTATATACAAAGGTTCGACCCCGACTCAAAACTCCCGTAAATATCTCTTAAATTCACTGAACCATTTAATGATCACCAGGTAATATTTTACCAATAGAATGGATAAAAACAACCACCCCATGCTTTCATGCACAATGGCAATAACAACCTGGTTAAAAACGAGACTGTTCAATGAGTATGTCTTTATTAAGTACAGCAAAAAACCAAAACCGCTGATAAGAAAAAGAAACAAATAAAACAAATAGTTAATCAAGGTGCGATTGTCCGCATTTTTCAAATTACCCAAAAATCGACGGATGCCTCTTTGACTATTCGTTTTTTTCTGAACAGTCAGAATACCGAGTATGAGGTCATAGCCTAAAATAACAATTACCAAAATCAGGATGAATCCCAAAAAGACATGAAACGATAATATCCCGATTTTGGAGATTAAACTTAAAACTGCTTCACTTCTAATACCAAATGCTGAAACGTACAAAAACAGAAGCAGCAAAAGAAGCCCCCAACTGTGAATACGTTTGAGTATGGCCGGATATATTCTCAACATTATGGATCGAAAGCTCATATTTCCCTCTACTCCGCTATTGAGTGCCGTCTAGTGCATTGATATTGTATGAATGAAGGAGTCTACAGACTTGAATGGTGGTCAGTTTATCCAAATCAAGCAGCCTGTTGAGTTCCTTCTCCACAACCCCGGATTTACCTGTTTCATCACTGGGTGATAGGTTCCAGTTCATAGGTGACACTATTCGGTATTGAGTAATCCTGTTTTTGGAAATATATATCTGGTGCATCAATGAACCGGCCGGTGATTCAATTTTACCGACTCCCACACCTTCTCTTGAAAAATTATATGAGGACTTGCTGATAGTATCATTCTCATTTTTTAATTCCATCAGGTTCTTCAAGACATTTTTTAAATAGAACCGCCCCTCAAACACTTCTGCTAATAAACGACTGGCAATACAATTCGGAGATCCGGATGACAATCCCAAGTCATCGGTCAACTGTCCCACCCTGTCGCTAATTTCCAGGTTTCCACCACCAAAATGGGTAACCAGCATTCGCGAAAGCGCCCCGGTTATCATCGGTTCATCTTCGTATCTGGCGCCTTTAATCCAAGTTTCAGCCTTGGGTTTTTTTAAATCGTAAAGAACGGCATTTTTCCCGCTGTTTTTATCCACCGGCTTATAAAAAGTATTGTGTAATGATTCCGTTATTTTTAATTCATTAACCGGTTCAACTTTTCTGTCCAGCAGCACACCATCGGAGTAATAAGAGCTTTTTCCCTTGTCTTTTTCAATGACAAGAGAGCCAAAACTAATCAGGTTGGAGTTTTTTTCCAATACAGTCACCGTACCCGGATTATCTTTGATAAATGCTTTTATATCATTGGGCCACAATACTTCAACAAATGTTTTAATTTGCTCCAGCTTGCGAACGATATCCATGGTAACCGACCGCGAAATGGAAAAATTTGTAAGGCCGCCCGGGATTTGATTCATTATGACAGGATATTTACCACCCAATAAAGCCAATGCTTTTTGAATAGTATTCAGAACGTCCATTGCATTACCAACATTTTTCAGTATCCGAGTGCCGATTTTATTTGATAGATCCCCCCTGGTTTTCGCTTTGGGGGCAATACCGATATATCGTGTCAAATTCTGTTCGGTAAAATGCTCAACGTTGAGATAATCCGGCAAAACCTCCCAATAAAAATGATGAATGTGGGATTGGATTGCGGATAACTGAAGTAAAACCTGCCTGATTCGCAGTGCCGTTTCCGTTGGGTATAGCTGCAAGTAATCCTCCAACGCTGAAACCGCTGCCACCGCATGAGAAATGCATAATTTTTCGGAAAGTCCCTGGGTTAAATGAATTGCCTCAAGGGGATATCTATTGATGAGTTTTGATTCCAAATGCGTCGATCTTCCGCTTTGTAGAAATACCGATTTGGAGGACGTTTTTTGAGATAAAATCACTCGAATCACACCTTCCACTCGCGGTAGCCTCTCCATTATAACACTGTTCATTCTTCGTCATCCTCAAAATTATAAAATGTCTGGTCTTTGATGGGAGCTGCTGTTTTTCTGGATATGGCATGCAACACAATACCGGTTGCTGTTATTGCCAAAGCCCCCTGGGCGATGAAAGCGGCATTGCGGACAAAAAATGAGTTGATGGCCGCCGTATTGGAAGAGAGCTGTCCATATATACCCAATCCATGATGATTTGGGAAATCGGGTTCAGAGCAACCCGTGCAAGGACTTCCTACTCCGACACACCAACTGGATGTGCCATTCCATTTTTCAACCGGGCACGAGTTTTTGGTAATGGGTCCTTTGCATCCAAGCAGATATAAACACCCCTCTCGATGGCCATAATGTCGAACAAAGTGACCATTTTCAAAATCACCGCGATATTCACATCGATCACAAATCTTTTTGGAATAAAACATTGATGGGCGTTTATATTCATCGAATTCCGGAAGAGACTCATAGAAAATCAAGTGATTTAAAACACCCAATAAATGTCTGGCAGGCACCGGATGCCCGGGTAATTTAATATATAGGGTTTCTACCAGGTGCAAAAGCTCGCTTTCCAGATTTAAAAAGCCATCCGGTTTGTTCGAACTATAAGCCGCCTCATTTCCTAATAAAATGACCGCCCTGGAAATGACAATCAAATCTTTTAGCAGATTATTAATGGGATCATCAGGATCGTTCGAAAAATACCCATCCAATATCAACAAATGCTTTCTGCTCTCATCGGAAAAATCGATGGCTACAGACTCAATTTCGGGAACATCTACCGATATTACGTCAAAATGTTTGTCTATAAATTCATTAAATCCGGGCAGACTAAATATACCACTTCTATGGATACCGGAGCTTTGTCCCTGCAACCATATGATTGATTGTTTCTCCTGCTTTTCGTCCGCCCGCAGCTCCAATGTCAGATTCTCCAGCAGAATCGGCGCAGAAAGACTGCCCACAAGCATTTGTTGAATAAATTTTCGTCGAGTAAGGCCTTTTACCATTTCTTACCATCGTTTGCAGTTTTTTTATAGGCCACATGAACATATTGGATATGCTTTGTCAAAGTGCTAATTTTGGGCATGAATCCCTGTTTTTGTCAATTCAGCCTTGTTGGAGATACAGAGCAATCGCATGACAATCCATTGGTAATACAGGATTAGCGCCGTTGTTTGAATTCAAGTGTATTGATCCTGTATTTGGAATAAAAAATTTTCTGATAGAGCTGATTCGTCATTTTGTGTCAGATGCACGTATACCTTGAGATTACACGTTATTACTGAAATTGTTATGCGATTGTCCTGATTGGGGGTAAGCAGGATAATCGTATAAAACCGATAGGATTAACAGTAGAGCGGCCCTACGTGGCTACAGGCAGGCGAATCGGCGTCACACAGACATGCAAATATTGTTATAAAAAAAGGAGGATGGCACCTGGATTCCGGCCAGATATAAGCTCCTGTTTTCGATTTAAGCCTTATCCAGAGTATTCAGGGGGAAGTATGTTTCCATGCTGAGAAGTGCATATAACAAAGGCAAATTTCGTTTTTCCGGTAAGACGAGGCATCCCAAAAACCTGGAGACATTTTCCAAACTGTTATTAACGGTGATGTCCAGGAACTGGATTGTCTGATTAAAAATAAAAAACAATCCGATTTGACAGCACCATCTGTTGTAAGAATGAAGTTATTTACTCTCGATAATAGATTTATCCTTAGGAAAATTGGTCATCCATCAAAAAATGATCAGAAACAGGTAATACAATGCCTTTCAAATATTTTTGATTATCTATAATCCCCAATCCAACATGGGTTTCAGCGGGCGCTAAAACCCTCTGCCGAAAAGATGCACTGCTAAAATCTTGTGAAATACAGCTGGATTTGGATTATGACAGAGCCTTCGAGTCCGGGATGACAAAGTGAAGAATCTATAAATATCCATGAACCCCGGATAAATTCGATCAAGTTCGGAGTAACAAATGTGACTTGCCGTCGGGCAAATCGGAAAAAATTATGGATTTTCCATTTGCTGGTGCTTTAGGCTCTTATCCGGGTTTATTTAAGTTTACCTAAAACTTGACTGGCAATGGTGTTTTTCTGGATCTCTTTTGTGCCTTCGTATATTTCTGTAATTTTGGCATCGCGGTAAATCCTTTCCACTTCGTATTCGGTGATATAACCGTACCCTCCCAATAATTGAATAGCTTCGTCAGCTACTTCTACGGCGGTTCGAGCGGCATACATTTTGGCCATTGAGGTCAGTGCCGGATCGATGCGACCCTGGTCAAAGTTCCAGGCGGATTTGTAAACCATCAGTTTAGCCAATTCAATTTTTGTATGCATATCAGCGATTTTGTGCTGTGTAATTTGAAACTGAGCGATTTTTTTGCCGAATTGTTCTCTTTCTTTGACATAAGCCAGAGCCCTGTCATAAGCGCATTCAGCGATTCCCAAAGCCTGGGCGGCCACCATGATTCTACTTTCATCAAAAAAATGAAGTACCTGGTAAAATCCTTTTCCTTCTTCCCCGACCAGGTTGGACAATGGCACACGCACATCCTTAAAAACCACCTCTCCGGTGGCTGTGGAGCGAATTCCCATTTTTTTACCCACATCAGCTGTGGAAACTCCTTTCCGGTCTGATTCTACCAGGATCATGCTGATCCCTCTGTGTGAGGGAACTGCCTCGGGATCAGTCTGTACCAGAACCGTAAAGAAACCAGCCAGGGCTGCATTCGTAATAAAAACCTTTGTCCCGTTAATTACCCATTCATCACCGTCTTTAACGGCAGTGGTATCCATGCGGGTAATATCGGAACCGTGATCCGGTTCTGTAAAAGCACCAGCGGATAACATATTACCTTCAGCCACTTGGGGAAGTAGCTTCTCTTTTAATTCATCACTTCCAAAATTCAGGATACATTCGGATGCAAAATAAGATAGTGACAAGGCGGAACCGATGGTTGAATCAGCGCGGCAAAACTCCTCCACTACAATGGTGTTTTCGATCACACCCAACTCCTGTCCTGAGTATTTTTCAGGAAAACCGATGCCGATAAAACCCAACTGTGCCGCTTTTTTGAAGAGTTTTTTCGGGAATTCATGTTTATCATCCAGTTCGTATGCCAACTCTTTTGTAAATTCGCCCTTACAAAAACCTCTTACTGCCTTTTGAATTTCAATTTGTTCTTTTGTAAATGCAAAATCCATTTTTTACTCCTCCGATCTCATTATTATAAAAAAACAGGTGACTGTCGTTAAACCTGTTTTCAGCCGTATTGGTTTAAGGACAGACATTGGGATTAAAAACACATAAAAAAGTGATGGTTTAATCGTTGGTTACGATTTACATGTTTCGGCGATACTGACCACCAACCCCATTTAAGGCTCTGGTGATCTGGCCAAGACTGCAATATCGTACCGTGTTCATCAATTCATTAAAAACGTTTCCTCCTGATAGCGCAACGTTTTGTAACTGTTTCAACGCTTTTGACGCTTCTTTTTCATTCCTTTTCTGAAATTCTGCCAGCCGGTTTAACTGGGATACTTTTTCATCTTCCGTGGCCCTGGCCAGTTCAATGGTGCAGGCAGTTGATTCCAGATCTGCGCTGGGATCAACAAATGTATTCACACCAACAATTGGAAATTGACCCGAGTGTTTTAACATTTCGTAGTGCATGGATTCATCCTGGATTTTACTTCGCTGATACCCGGTTTCCATGGCACCCAGCACACCGCCTCGTGATGTGATTCTGTCAAATTCCATCAGAACCGCTTCTTCTACCAACCGTGTCAGCTCTTCCACAATGAAACTACCTTGGTTCATGTTTTCGTTTTTCACCAGTCCCCATTCCCGGTTAATGATCATTTGAATGGCCAGAGCCCGTCTGACAGACTCGTTACTAGGGGTGGTAATGGCTTCGTCATAAGAATTGGTGTGCAGACTGTTGCAGTTGTCATAAACGGCACAAAGTGCCTGCAAAGTAGTTCGGATATCGTTGAATTGAATGTCTTGTGCATGCAAAGAACGCCCGGATGTTTGCACATGATATTTCAACATTTGAGATCGTGCAGATCCACCATATTTCTCTTTCATGGCTATGGACCAGATGCGCCTGGCAACTCTTCCGATAACGGTGTATTCCGGGTCCATGCCATTGGAAAAAAAGAATGACAGATTGGGGGCAAATGTATCGATAGGCATACCCCGGGAAAGGTAATATTCAACATAAGTGAAACCGTTGGCCAGGGTAAATGCCAATTGGCTGATAGGATTGGCTCCGGCTTCGGCAATATGATAGCCGGAAATAGATACAGAATAAAAATTACGGACATTATTTTCAATAAAATAAGCCTGAATGTCCCCCATCATTTTTAATGCAAAATCAGTGGAAAAAATACAAGAATTTTGCCCCTGGTCCTCTTTCAGGATATCTGCTTGAACGGTTCCTCGGACGTTGTTTAAAACCTTCAACCGAATCTTTTCATATTCCTGGGTTAAAGGATCACGACCTTGTTCTGCTTTGAATTTTTCCACCTGCTGATCAATAGCCGTATTTAAAAACATAGCCAAAACAATGGGAGCCGGTCCGTTAATCGTCATGGATACCGATGTGTTAGGCTCACATAGTTCAAATCCGTCGTAAAGTATCTTAACATCGTCCAGTGAGCAGACACTTACACCGGATGTTCCCACTTTTCCAAAAATGTCGGGACGTTCATCCGGATCAAATCCAAACAAAGTGACTGCATCAAAGGCTGTAGACAGTCGTTTTGCTTCATAATCACCGGACAACAGCTTAAAGCGCCGATTGGTTCTTCCGGGGTCGCCTTCACCGGCAAACATCCGGGTTGGATCTTCTCCCACCCGTTTTAGCGGAAAAAGACCGGCAGTATATGGAAAATAACCGGGTAGGTTTTCTTCCCGCATCCAACGATATATTTCACCCGGATCACTGAAACCGGGAAGTACGATTTTGGGAATTTTTGAATGTGATAATGAGTCGGAATAAAGAGGCACCCTGATTTCCCTGTCGCGAACTTTGTAGACCAGTTCATCCTGGCTGTAAATCTTTTTGATTTCTTCCCATTGCTCCAAAATCTGCCTGGTTTCAATTTCTACTGATTTATCAGCGGCCTTGATCTCTTTTTGAAGCTGAGTGAGCAACTCCGAAGTATCATTGCCGTTTTTGGACTCAAATTGTTTTTGGGTTTCTTTTAAATGCCAAACCTGCCTCACGGTTTCCGACTGTTTTTTTGTCTTTTGATGATAGGCTCTTATTGTATCAGCAATTTCAGAAAGATAACGAGTTCGTTCCTGGGGAATGATGATGGTTTTTGAAGAGGAGGTTTTAATACCCGGTTTTGGAAGGCTGGAATCCAGCTTAAATCCTATTTTGGAATCTATTTTTTCTAAAACAGCATGATAGAGAGCAGTCACTCCATCGTCATTAAACTTGGAGGCAATGGTTCCAAAAACAGGCATATTTTCAAGGGGTTGATCGAATAGTTTCAGATTCCGCTGCATTTGTTTTCTAACATCGTGCAGCGCATCATCACTCCCTCGTTTTTCAAACTTATTAACCACCACCAATTCGGCATAATCCAGCATATCAATTTTTTCCAGTTGGGAAGCAGCACCGAATTCGCTGGTCATGACGTACATCGGGATGTCCACCAGATCGATGATGTGAGAATCACCCTGCCCGATGCCAGCGGTTTCGACTATCACAATATCAAAACCGGCTGCCTTTACCAGGTCGATGACATCCTTTAAACCATCTGGAATCTCGCTGTGTGATTTTCTTGTCGCCAGGCTCCTCATATAAACCTGGGAACTCCCGATGGCATTCATTCTGATTCGGTCACCCAATAAAGCCCCACCTGATTTTCGTTTGGATGGATCACAGCTAATAATAGCTATTGTTAAATCTTTGAAATCATGCAAGAACCTGAAGATAAGTTCATCGGTCAGGGATGACTTACCAGCACCACCGGTTCCCGTGATTCCCAAAACAGGTGTTTTTTTGAGATTGATTTTTTTCGATAGCTTTTGCCGAATAGTGTCCAGTTTATTGGCGGGTATCGAAGCGTTTGGGCCACCTTGATTCTGCTCCAGCGCAGTAATCATGTTGGCCAGAAAGGGGCGATTGTCTTTAGATAGTTGACTTAAATCGAATTCGGTTTGTTTCACGGTGGGGAAATCCAAATTCTTCAGCATATCATTGATCATGCCCTGCAATCCCATTTGCGTGCCATCATCAGGAGAGTATATTTTTGAAACACCGTATTCTTCCAACTCCTTGATCTCTTCTGGAACGATTACGCCACCACCACCGCCAAATATCTTAATATGGGGAGCCCCTCGCTCTTTTAAAAGGTCAACAATATATTTGAAATACTCCATATGACCGCCTTGATAACTTGAAACGGCGATTCCTTGAACATCTTCTTCGATAGCAGCATCCACAATGTCATGGACAGATCGATTGTGACCCAGGTGAATGACTTCGGCACCAGTATCCTGCAATATCCTGCGCATAATATTAATAGATGCGTCATGGCCGTCAAACAGTGCTGTAGCAGTAATGAGTCGAACATTATTCTTGGGCTCGTACAATTCTATGTTGACAGACATATCTTTTTCCCCTCTTAAATCAAATCCTTTTGCTAATTATGAATAGTATGTTTCACAGAAACATACTTTATAAAAAGACCGGTTGGTATATTTTAGAATTATTGAACACATCCTTTATTTGGATCATTTTTTTAATTGCTGGATGTAAAACTTTAGTTGAGTCATTGTCTGTTTCGGTATTTGAGGGTCCCTGGACGATGTATAAAGGGCAGATGCCCCATTCAATGATATGACAATGAAACTGGAAACATCTCGGAAATTTAGCCCATTTCTTATAATACCCAAGGCAGCTGCCTCTTTCAACCAATCCCGCATGATTCTTGAAAACCTCACATAACCTCGCAGTATATGCCGACACATTGGGGCTGACTGGCCGGATAGTTCCACCAGCATATTTAGAAAAAAACATCCACCTTCAAATACATGGGCTGCCAGGTAATTTTTCATATTGTTTTCAATAACTTTTTCTATCCTGGCAATGGGGTCACGCATTTCCCACATATCTTTAAAAATAATATCCTTCCAGATGGCAGCCGCTTCTTTATAAACAGCATACCAAATATCCTCTTTGCTTTTAAAATGACCGTAAAGCCCACCCTTGGTCAGATTTGTCGCTTCCAGAATATCATTAATTGACGTGTTATAATACCCTTTGACGGAAAAAAGCTGCAACGACTGTTTAACGATATTCCGGCGGGTTAAAACCCCTTTTGTTTCCATGATAACTCCAAATACTTAAAAAAATACCAACCGGTCTTATTTTAATTCCGGTTTTTTCCTCGTGTCAAGCTTTTTTTCAAGCGGGCCTATAGAGCCGGTGAATGCAATGATTTTTTAAGCCGAAAAAGAGGGTTGACAAAGTAAAATGATTTACGCATAAATATATGAACAAGCATTCATGTATAAAAAGCACACTTTTTAATACTTCACAAAATATGTGAAATCAATGCTGGCATTATGAATTTGTCATAAC
>JBFFHJ010000115.1:0-19167 GCA_041556995.1 bacterium
GAATGTAGGGTTTTAAGTCGATCAGAGGACTTTCGGCATGGGCATCAATATAATCGATCTGAACAATACCGTTTTTATGATCAATATCCAATATTTTACAGATAGTCAGGGCTATTGGATTGGGGCGATAGTCTGATCGACAAGCAAAAACACCGGCACTGATACCTTCTGCATAGGATAATTCAGATTGCAGACATTGCCTGCTTTTTTTATCATCATGCTGATCCAGCCACCAGAAAGCCAAAACATGGCTGAATAGATCGAGTTGATATAATGCCGGACGATAAGGTTCATAAATAACCAATTGAAATCCTTCTTCCGGTCCTTCGGTATGACCGATTGCATTTAATTCAAATGGCTTGTTTTTTTGATCCGATTGATTGGTCATTGATATTCTCCTTGATAAAAGATATTAAAAATGTTGAATGACAAAGTAATTCGACCAAAACAAAAAAAACAGATAATGGTTGAACATATATCAAATTATATGGGATTCATATGCAATGGTCTTGATGTTTTCTGCTCAATTTTAGTGGAAAAACCTAATAAGTCTTCTTATAACTGACGTATTTTGCTAAAACTTGAAAATACTGCATCAACATAACATCCAATATCAGAATGCCTCCAAAACTGAGGACCTATGGAACCGAAAATTATAACACTGGATGTGCTATTATTGGTCGGTATGAGCTTTTACGGTGATCCGTTTGTCAAATACATCGGAAATGGTTTGGGATGATCTATCCCAGGTCTGTGGGCGGGCCAGTAAAACTCATCATCTCTTCTTTGCAGCAACTCAAGGCTATTCAAATAATCCTCTTTGCAGCAACTCAAGGCTATTCAAATAATCCTCCATATTTCCAGAAGGTGCGATATCACGCTGGTGGACCATCCCATTATGTGATCACCACTCAATAAGGTGTTTTCTTCCCGCAACCGGTAACACATATGGTTAGGCGCATGCCCTGGAGTAAAAACACAATCAATGGACCAACCATTTCCTTCGATGATATCACCATGGTTGATACTCACATCTGGAACAAAACCAGTTAGTTCAAACCGCTCTTGAAATGAAAAAGCAGGGGACAGGGAAGAACCTCTGAATTTATCATAGAGGCTCTTCAGTTTGTTACATGAATGAGCTACGTATCAAAGTTGTGGATGGGGCCGAGGGGAACAATTCGTGTCGGATTGATGGTATGGTGGCTGTAAAAATAGTGCTGTTTTATGTGAAACCAATCTGTTGTATCCCTTATTCCAGGAAACTGAAAGAGGTCATATGTATATCGGAATAAATTCGGATAATCACTCAATCTATAGAGGTTTGTTTTGAAATGTGAATAATACACAACATCAAAACGAATAAGCGTGGGAAACAACCGCCAATCAGCTTCTGTCAAACGATCGCCAAACAGATATTTTTGTCCGGATAAACGTGCCTCAATGGCATCCAGAGCTTCAAACAGAGAAACAACAGCGTTTTCATATACATCCTGCGTAGTGGCAAAGCCTGCGCGATACACACCATTATTGATATATTCATAGATAAATGTATTTAAAGAATCAATACGATCCCTTAAACCTTCAGGATAAAAATTGTTTCTTTCACCGGTAATATGATTAAATTCCGAGTTAAACATACGTATGATTTCAGACGATTCATTGTTGACGATGGTTTGATTCTTTTTGTCCCAAAGGACCGGAACTGTAACCCGACCACTGTATTCGGGATCGGCAGTAGTATAAACCTGGTGAAGATACTGAAATCCATTAATAGGATCAGCCGTGTTTCCGGCAGAGGCAAACTCCCAGCCGTTTTCCAGCATGTGAGGCTCAACCAGAGACATTGATATGATATTTTGCAGGTTTTTGATGGTAAGAAATATTATTGCCCGATGAGACCAGGGACAAGCTGGTGAGACGTACAAGTGATAACGACCGACTTCGGCTGGGAAAACAGATTTTTTATCCACAGATATCCAGTTATGGAACTTGGCTTTTTCTCTTACGAAAGCACCTTTGTTATGATGGGTGACGTTCCATTTGTCCTCCCATTTTCCTTTTAATAAATAACCCATATTTAACTCCGTTTTGTTCGATTTAAAATAACAGGGTTTGTTTCTTTATAGCTCTTAATCCATGACAATCACATGATAATATTCCACCTGCTGCCATCCTGAGGTGCAGAAGTTGATTGAAGCAAGAACAAATGACAGGGCTGCTCTACGTGGCTACTGAGGGATCTGCCAACACATCTGTCTATCAAAACTCAGTAAATTGTTAATAAAAACCTTGAATTCTTCATTATATTGATATTATTGTAAATAAACTAAAGTTGTTTAATAGAATGAGAACCAAAAATTACAGTTTCGACCGAAACATCTCTTATAACAAAAAAAAGAGATGTTTTAATTAATTCGGTTGCTCAGAATGACCAGCAGTTTGACCTTAGGGTCGGCTAAAAATCAGTTCACCTTCTGTTTATAAAATGTTCGGGTTAGTAAACAGATAATATAAAGTTATTTTTTTTTACGATCCCTTAATAAACTAATATTAACATTTGGCCTCCTACAGTTAGATTCATTGCGACATTGCTCTGGAATTAATTTCCATTTATTGTATTTTAGCCCGTTGTATGAGAAGAAAAAAGAATAAAGTTTAGGCCAATTTGTTCTAAAAAACTGAACGAGGGAAACCATGACACTGGATCAACTTAGGGTATTACAAGCTATTAAAGAAACCGGGAGTTTTCGGTCGGCTTCGGAAGTATTGCACAAAGCCCAATCTGCAATCAGTTACGCCGTTAAGAATTTGGAAGACGAGCTGAACATAACAATTCTGGACAGGGAGGGATATCGATCCCAATTTACCAAAGAAGGCGAAGCTGTCTGTCAAAAGGCAAAACAGATTATAACGAAGGCTGATGAGCTTATGATCCTGGGAAAACACCTGTCAGCAGGGAAAGAAGTGGAGATCAGATTGGCCATTAACGCCATATGTCCGCTTTCAGATATTATTGATGTAATAAAACGATTTTCACAGTCCAATCAACTGACACGGATTCTTCTAAATTTGGAAAATCTCGGCGGATCAATCGAACGGTTATTGGACGATGACGCTGAAATCGCACTTTCGGAGGTGATGGAATGGAATGAAAATCTGGAATCCATACCTTGGACCAAAATAGAGTTCCTGCCGGTGGCTGCGGCCGATTTTCCATTAGCTCAGATAAATAAACCTTTAGATGTATCTGATATGATTAAACATGTCCAGATTATCGTTAGTGACAGCAGTCAACATTTGGAAAAAAAAACCGTTGGTGTGTTAAAGGACGGAATCCACTGGACGGTGAATAACTTTTCCCTCAAAAAAAGCCTGTTATTGTCGGGCTGTGGTTGGGGGCTAATGCCCAAACATATAGTTTTGAAAGAGCTTAACCAGGGATATTTAACCGAGCTAAACACCAAGCCTTTTATAAACATGGAAGTTGACTTTTTCCTTATTCGGAAAAAACGACCTGATTTCGGTCCGATTTCCACGGATCTCTGGCATGAGCTGGCGGCGTTAAAATCGGTTTGAACGGTGTTATCAATACCCTTAAAATTATCTTTTATCCGTTAGTCCTGTTATCCTGTTTTATACTGAATTATCAAAGTACTCAGGCATCTCATCAAAAACAGAACCAGCCCATTTGCTCAAACTGAATATAAAACCTATAATAATGGAAAAAACACAAACCAGGGATACAATTATGAGCATCAAAGACGCTATCAAACAAAAAATGGATGAACTTGATCAAAAAGTTAAAGCCAAACTGGCCGTCCATGACATGGATCCGAAATTAAAGAAGATGCACAAGATTCGCGAAGATTTCCGCGCAGTAGGAGAAGACATCGATGAACAGATCGATTTGATTGAGCGCATGAAGTCCAAAGTGGACGAAAAAGAAAGCCGTCAGAAAGCGGACGAATAAAAAGACATGATTAATCTAAATAAAATTTGCTTTCAGCTCTTGAAATGTCATCAAGTTTTGTTTAGACTGGTTAAATTATTACGGAACAACAAAATTCCATCACATTTTTGACTGTTCCCACTCAAAACCGCTAGTAATCCAACCACTTAAAACCAAAAAAGTCGGGGTGTAGCTCAGTCTGGTAGAGCACTGTCTTCGGGAGGCAGGGGCCGGAGGTTCAACTCCTCTCACCCCGACCAGTAATAACGGTCGTTCACAAATTTCCCGGTTTTAACCGTTCCACAGGTCCCAGCAGTTTCGGGAGTCAGTTTCTCCTTTTTGTCCATCACTTTTTCTTGGAGAACTCCCAGTTCTTTCAGATCGACCATTCTTCGAAAGTGCTTCCTCAAATATGACCATGAAATTGGAATTGCTCCTTGTGGATCATTCTTGAATCCATATTTCATCGATTCAAAATGGTGGAGCAAATAATCCTGGGTTTTTCGGTTGAAGTTCGCTAAAAGATTATCCCGAACATAGCTTTCTACTCTCGAAGTAGCCAAGTGGAACTTTGGTTCCGGTGGGCTGCCATTGAGTTTAGCCATTTTAGCCTCGTTATATTGGTTCGTGAAAATGAGAGGAAAATTCCCCTCTTCACTAAACAAGGCTTTCAGGTCACTTTTGTGTACGCAGATTAGAAAAAAGTATGCGTTATTTTATTATGCCATTGAAAATATGGCTTTTTATCATTAGATAGTTTCAGGATTTAGCTTGCTTATGTTATATCAGATGTTATATAAACAACGCATCGTCAGATCGACAATTAAATCAATGATGAAATTCAAAGCAGGAAAATTTAATGGATTCTCAGCAATTTTCTGAATTAGTTAAGGAAGTTCGGCAGCAATTAAACTTCAGCCAGGAAGATCTCGCTCGGAAGTTGGGTGTCAGTTTTGCAACCATCAATCGATGGGAAAATCAGAAAACAAAACCATCCAAACTAGCTAAGGCTCAGTTCAACAGATTAATCACAGACATGAAAGATCAAGGGTTGTTAAAGCTGCCTTCAGAATAGTTAAAACTCAGGCAAGAGCTAATAGCTTGCTTTGGAGCAACTTGAGAGACCATTAGTCAAATGAAATACGTCTATAAATCAGATAACAGGGAGAAAAATATAAATGATAACCGGGGAAACACGGAATAAAGTTGATAAGCTATGGGAAACCTTCTGGACGGGAGGGATTACCAATCCTTTAACCGTTATTGAGCAGTTCACGTATATGTTGTTCATCAAAGGATTGGATGACCGGCAGAACGACCTGGAAGCAGATGCAAAATTATTAGGATTGGAAGCGGAAAAGATCTTTAGCGATAATCAACAGGATCTCAGGTGGTCAAACTTCAGACAGAAACCGGCTGAGGAGATGTTTAAGCTCTTTACAGATACGGATAATGGGATGTTTACCTTCATCAAAGGGCTACATACTGATAAGAATTCTGCTTTTGCCAAATACATGAGCGATGCTATTTTCATGATTCCCACTTCCGGCATGCTGGAAAAGATTGTGACAGCCATCGATCTTCTGGATATGACCAGCAAGGATGCCAAAGGGGATTTATACGAGTATCTGCTCTCCAAAGTCCAAACCTCCGGTACCAATGGGCAGTTCAGAACCCCAAGACATATTATCAAAATGATGGTGGATCTGATGAAACCCACTCCACAGGATACTATCATCGATCCTGCTGCCGGAACCTCCGGTTTTCTGGTGGCATCCGGAGAGTTCCTCCAGGAACACCATGAGGATCTGTTCGGCAATGCTGATCTGAAGCATCATTACAACAATGGTATGTTCTTCGGTTTCGATATGGACAGAACCATGCTAAGAATCGGAGCGATGAACATGATGCTCCATGGGGTGGAAAATCCCAATATTCAATACAGGGATTCTCTATCCGACCAGAATTCAGACCGGAATGTAGCCACCCTCATCCTGGCTAATCCGCCCTTCAAAGGGTCACTGGATTATGAGATCGTCTCCAATGATCTGTTGAAAGTCACTAAGACCAAGAAGACGGAATTGCTCTTTATTGCCTTAATGCTGGGTATGCTAAAGACCGGAGGTCGATGTGCTACCATCGTACCGGATGGTGTTCTGTTCGGCAGCAGCAATGCCCACAAAAGCCTACGCAAGGAGCTGGTTGAAAATCATAATTTGAAAGGAGTCATCTCTATGCCGTCGGGTGTGTTTAAACCCTATGCCGGTGTCAGCACAGCCGTGATCCTGTTTGAAAAAACCAACATCGGAGGAACCGACAAGGTCTGGTTCTACGATATGACGGCTGATGGTTTCAGTCTGGATGATAAACGGCAACCGAACGGGAAAGACGATATCCCAGACATCGTCTCCCGGTGGGATCAATTGGAGAAAGAATCAGAACGAAAACGGACGGATAAGTCCTTCATAGTTCCCAAGTCTGAGATTGTTGGGAATGATTATGACCTCTCCATCAACCGGTACAAAGAGATTGAGTATGAGGAAGTGAAGTACGACCCTCCTTCTGAGATTCTGGACAGAGTGATGATATTGGAACAAGAAATCATGGATGGAGTGAAAGCTTTGAGGGAGATGGTTGATGCAAACTAATGAAACAACCCTTCATTCCATCAAAGATATCACAACCAGAATAACTTATGGATTCACAAAACCAATGATTCATTTGGAAACTGGAATTCCAATTATTACTGGTAAAAATGTGTTGGATGGACGTATTGATTTCAATAACGTCCATTATGCAGATATTAATGAGTTCAATGAGTTGACAGAAAATGCAAACCCACGAAAGGTGATATTTTAATGGTTAAAGATGGAACTCTTGGTAGAAGTGCAATTGTTGAAAACAATTCAATGTTTTGTATTAACCAATCTGTTGCCTTAATCCAATTTGACCACAAAAAAGTTATACCCGGATATTTGCTAGCATACTTCCGTGATCCTTTGATGCTACAAAAGTTGAAAAATATGGGGAAAGGTGGAGCACTTAAACATATTCAAATTACAGAACTTGCAAAATTAAAAATCCCCCTCCCTCCCCTGGAAACCCAAAAACGAATTGTATCTCTTCTGGATCAGGCTCAGGAGTTGATCGACAAACGGAAAGAGCAGATAGCCCTGATGGATCAACTGATCCAAAGCCTCTTCTACGATATGTTCGGTGATCCGGTGTCTAACCCCAGAAATTGGAATGAAGCGGAATTGCAGGAAGTGTCTGAAATTAAATCCGGTGTTACTAAAGGTCGAAATTTGAAAGGGAAGGATACGGTATTTGTACCTTACATGAGGGTCGCAAATGTTCAGGATGGCTATTTACAAATGGATGATATAGCTAACATTGAAGTTTTACCTACAGACGTTTCCAAGTATAGATTAGAGAAAAATGACCTATTGCTAACCGAGGGAGGTGATCCTGATAAACTTGGACGAGGAGCTATATGGAATGGGCAAATTGACAACTGTATTCACCAGAATCACATCTTTAGAATTAGATTGGATCAGAACTTGTTGTCTCCCGAATATGCGACAATGTTAATCGGAAGTCCACGAGGTAAAAGGTATTTTCTGAAGGCAGCAAAGCAGACAACCGGTATAGCATCAATTAACATCACTCAGCTTAAAAAATGTCCGATGCTCATTCCATCATTCGATTTACAATGCAGATTTGCTGAACACCTAAGAAAAGTTGAAGAACAAAAAGAAGCCATGGCTGAGTCTCAAGGTAAACTGGAAGACAACTTCAACTCACTGATGCAACAAGCCTTTAAAGGTGAACTGACATAGGACTGATTGTAAAGAACCAGAATGCCATTAGAGATTAAATTGGTCACGCAATGCGTGACGTTTTGAAAGACAAGTACACAAATTAACAGAAAACTTGAAAATGGAACTCACTGAGTTCCACATTTCAATTCGAGACTCACTGCGCCACAAATCTTATTGCATAAAATCAGCCAGTTAGGGTTTAGGAAAGTGAACGCATTGCGTTCATAATATTCTATTCGGTACTCGATGAGTACCGAATTCATATAAAGCACAGAAGCTAGAACATGAGCCAGAAACAAAACCAGATCATCCGCTCATCGGCAGCGGAATATCTAACCTATGTGGCAGCCGGCGGTAGTTCGGAAACCAGCGTGGAAATGCGCTATGAAGACGAGAACATCTGGCTGACACAGAAGATGATGGCTGCCCTTTATGACGTTTCGGTTCCCGCCATCAATCAGCATCTGAAGCGGATTTTTGCCGATAACGAACTTCGGCGCAAGGCAACTATTAAGAAATACTTAATAGTTCAAAACGAAGGCAATAGGCAGGTAAAGCGTGAAGTTGATCATTATAACCTGCAGGCTATTATCGCGGTTGGTTTTAAGATCGAAAATGAACGGGCGGTACAGTTCCGTAAATGGGCGAATCAAATCGTTAAGGATTATACGATTCAGGGCTGGGCTATGGATGTCGAACGTCTAAAGCATGGCAGTAACCTGACGGATAAGTTCTTTGAGCGCCAACTGGAAAAAATTAGAGAGATCCGCCTTTCCGAACGAAAATTTTATCAGAAAATCACTGATATCTACGCAACAGCATTGGATTATGATCCTACTGCCACAGCCACCAAACGTTTCTTTGCTGCGGTTCAAAATAAGATGCACTATGCTATTCATGGTAATACGGCAGCGGAAGTAATAGTGGAACGGGCAGATCACAGGAAAGACAACATGGGGTTGACCAGTTGGGATGGAGCACCCAACGGTAAAATCCACAAATACGATGTTTCCATTGCTAAGAATTATCTCTCTGAGTTTGAACTTGGGCAGATGCAGCGAATTGTGTCGGCTTACCTTGACATGGCGGAAATGCAGGCTATGCGCAAAATTCCTATGACTATGGCAGACTGGGAAGAGCGGTTAAGCGGATTTCTCAAGCTTTGGGATCGGGAAATTCTTCAAGACGCCGGAAAAGTAACCGCAGAATTAGCAAAAGCTCATGCCGAGAGTGAATTTGAACAGTATCGCATTGTTCAAGATAGACTATTCGAGAGTGATTTTGACAAAATGCTTAAGCAGCTTGAGCAGAAAGAAGAGTGAGATTTGTAGAATTTTGATAAACCTAAAGAAAATTGAGCATTTGCCCGAAAGTGATTTCAATACAGGTACCCAGTGCCCCTGTCATTCCCGCGCAGGCAGGAATATAGCGATATTGAAAAGCAGCATCTAAATCCTGTTGATGTCCGCCTTCGCGGGGTTGACGATATAATCTGAGTAAATAAACTGACTTAACCAAACTGAGTATGGTAAATGGCATCCAATTTTTCATTTCTTAACAAAGATCCAAAATACAAGGAGATCGCTATAGCCTGTATGGAAGCGGAGAAAGCGATTTCTGTTTCCAACTCAACAGCAGCAGTGCAAACCAGACGAGCATTGGAAATTGCTGTTAAGTGGACGTATCGATATGATAGCGACCTTTCCGTTCCCTATAATGATAAACTGTCTGCCCTGGTTCACCATTACGAATTCAAAGAGATCCTGGATGAGAAGATATTCCCTCGGATCAAGTTCATCATTACGTTGGGAAATAAAGCTGCCCACACTATAAAGCCCGTCAGCCGGGATCAAGCCGTTCAATCCCTTAGCAATCTCTATGACTTCATTTCCTGGATAGACTTCTCCTATTCAACAAAAATCCATGATGCTCCCTTTAATCCCTCACTGTTGGTGAAGAGTTCTGCTCTGGAAAGAAAAACCCGGCAGATGCAACAGGAGCTGGCAGCTAAACAGGCTGCCTGGGAAGCAGAGAAGAAGAAACTGGAAGACCTGCTGAAGTCGGTTGAAGAACGACAGAAAGCCACTGAACAACGGAAAGAGAACCAAGCCTCCAAGGATTTTGTCTGTTCCGATATCAGTGAATTTAAAACCCGTAAGATCTACATCGACCTTGCCCTAGAAATGGCTGGTTGGGAAATCGGTACCAATTGTATTGAGGAAGTGGAAGTCTCCGGCATGCCAAATACATCGGGCAAAGGGTATGTGGACTATGTACTCTATGCAGACAACGGTAAACCTTTGGCCGTTATTGAAGCCAAACGAACTTCTGAAGATCCCAGAAAAGGTAAAACCCAAGCCAGACTCTATACTGACTGCCTGGAAAAAGAACACGGTGTTCGTCCCCTGATCTTTTACGCCAACGGCTTTGAAACCTGGTTCTGGGATGATGTGGATTATCCTGAAAGACTCGTCTCCGGTTTCTTCACCAAGGATGAGTTGGATTGGGTTGACTACCGAAAGTCGAATAAACAGCCTATTAACTCTGTTGAGTTCAATGACAGTATTGCTGATCGACCTTATCAGAAAAAAGCCATACAAGCTGTTTGTGATAGCCTGGAAAGTGGTCAACGGAAAGCGTTATTGGTGATGGCTACCGGCTCAGGTAAAACCCGTACAGCCATTTCACTGGTTGATGTGTTACAGAGAAACGGTTGGATTAAACATATCCTCTTCCTGGCTGACAGAAGGGAACTTGTAAAACAGGCCAAAAAGAGCTTTGCTGCATTGCTGCCCAGTTTAAGTATCTGCAACCTGCTGGATAGCAAGGACGATCCCAATAGCCGGATGGTCTTCTCCACCTATCCAACCATGATGAATGCCATCGACTCTGCCAAGAGTAAAGACGGCTCAAAGCTATTTACTGCCGGTCATTTTGATCTGATCATTATCGACGAATCCCATCGCTCCATTTATAAGAAGTATCAGGATATCTTCACCTATTTTGACGGATGCCTGTTGGGACTGACAGCTACCCCCAAGAGCGATATTGATAAAAATACCTATTCCATCTTTGATATAGAGAATAACGTTCCTACCTTTGCCTATGAGCTGGATGAGGCCATCGACGAAGAGTACTTGGTCCCCTACAACACCATCGAAACCAAAATGAGATTCATGGAGCAGGGAATCCACTATGACGATCTACCGGAAGATGAGAAGGAGCAATGGGAGGATACTTTTGACGATGATGTCAAAGACATATCGGGAGAAGCCCTCAACAAGTTCCTCTTTAATGAGAATACCGTGGATACGGTGCTCCAGGATTTGATGGTAAAGGGAATTCACGTTGAAGGGGGAGACACCATTGGCAAGACAATCGTCTTTGCCAAGAGCACCCGACACGCCAACTTCATTCTGGAGCGGTTTAACAAGCTATATCCGGAGTACAAAGGCAAACAAGCCGATGTGATCTACAACGGCATTAAATATGTGGATGATCTGATCGAGAAATTGGCCACCCCGGAAAAGAAGCCTCAGATTGCTATTTCAGTAGATATGCTGGACACCGGCATCGATATCCCTGAATTGGTGAACCTGGTGTTCTTCAAGAAAGTCCGATCCAAAGCCAAGTTCTGGCAAATGATTGGAAGAGGTACAAGGCTCAGAGAAAACCTGTTCGGCATTGGGATGCATAAGGAATCCTTCCTGATCTTCGATTATTGTGGAAATTTTGAGTACTTCCGGGTCAACAAGAACGGGATTGAAGCCAGGATGGTCAAATCCCTGACTGAGAACCTGTTCAATGTCCGGGTCAGAATCGCTCAGGCTCTGCAACATCTGGATTACCAAACCGACCCCTATCAGACTCACCGAACAGAGTTGGTGAATGAATTACATAAAGCGGTTTGCAGTATCGATGAAACCCGTTTTTCCAGCCAGCTCAGGATCGAGACTATCCACAAATACAACCGGATTGAGGCTTGGGAGAATATCGGTGACACCATGGCCAGAGAGCTTGAAGTTCAGGTAGCCGTGTTGATTGTCCCCATTGATGAGAATGAACTGGCCAAACGTTTTGACCACCTGATGTATACCATTGAGTTTGCCTATTTGACTGGACTACCTGTCAGCAAACCCAAAGCAAGGGTCATCCAAACGGCTGAACGTCTATCAGAGAAAGGAAACCTGGCTCAGGTTAAACAACACGCAACACTGATTGCTCATATCCAAACCGATGACTACTGGGACAATGCCGATCTCTTCTCACATGAAAAAGTCAGGGAAACTTTAAGGGATCTAACAGTGCTGTTGGAAAAAGAGAACACTGAAATCTACTATACCAACTTCACAGATGAAGTGATGGAAGTGGCAGAAAACGAGGGAGAATACGGAGTCAGTGACCTGCAAAGCTACCGGAAAAAAGTCAACGCTTACCTGAAACAGCATCAGGATGACTTGGTGGTCTATAAACTGAGGAATAATAAAGAACTCACAGAGAGAGACATCAAGCACCTGGAGAAACTACTCTGGGAGGAATTGGGCACCGAAGAGGATTATAAAGAAACATTTGGAGACGAACCATTGGTCAAACTGGTTGCCGGTTTAGTCGGGCTGGAACGAGAAGCAGCCAACCAACTGTTTTCCGATTTTATTAATGACCAATCGCTCAACAGCCAGCAAATGGAGTTCGTCACTCTGATCGTCAATCATGTGGCAGACAACGGCTCCTTGGACAAAAATGTACTAAATGATCACCCCTTCAACAAACATGGTAGTATCACCAGCCTTTTTGCCGGGAAGATCGATACAGTCAAAGAAATAGTGAAACGGATTGATGAGTTGAATAATAGAATTGCAACTAGCTAATTTGTTTCGATGTGAACTGACAGATGGTGAGAAAGGATTTAATAAGGGAGTTTTGATGAAGGCACTTAACAGTGAATGGTTGATGAATGTTATCTTTCATAATCTCAGGCCATATCTTTCTGTAAATTGAAAAAAGTATGGGAAATGAGTAGAATAAAATCATGAAAATGTTATAACTAAATTAAAGGCTGAGGTATTTATCAAGGATGAGTGAAAAATGAAAAAAAACATACCAATAGAAATTAACAAAAAATATTATCCCGCATTAAGTCGTGTGTTTTCCCCTGTAGTTATTGATAAGATTGTTGCCACAGGTGAATCAGCTTATCTGACAGAAGTTTGCAGAAATAGCGGTATCCTCGACCAATTCTCTCTATCCGAATCGTTGAGAAGTTTCCTTGATATAATTTATGCTTTCCTATTTAAAAATTATCGAAACGAATATATTTATAAGAATACTATCGCAAATAAGGTGATACTAGGGAAACACTCGTTGAACACAGCACAGATGCTAAATGAGTTTAGAGTCGGTAAATGTAAAGCCGATGTTGTTGTATTAAACGGATCAACGACAGTATACGAAATAAAATCTGAATATGACTCCTTTAGACGTTTGGAGGGGCAGATTTCTGAGTATCGTAAAGTATTTGACTATATCAATGTCATTACATCAGACTCTCAGGTTAAAAAATTGCAGACAATACTTTCAAATGAAGTTGGGATTCTTGTACTTACAAACCGTAATACTATAAAGGTGATCCGTGAAGCAGAATCAAATAAAAAAAATATTGATTTAGAAACATTTTTTAATTCATTAAGAAAAGACGAGTATATCTCAATAATTAGTCAATATTATGGAGAATTACCCAATCTTCCAAATACTCGTATGTTCAAAGAATGTAAGAAACTGTTCTGTAAAATCCCTTTAAAAACTGCTTACAAATTAACAATAGACACTCTTAGAGATAGAGCAAACAATCTTCTTCTGAAAGAATACATACAAGAGATACCATCTTCACTGATATCGTATGTTCTAAGTTGTGCAACTAACAAACAACAAATTAAAAATCTAACTTTATGTTTGGAAAGACGTTTAGCCCAATGTCTTTCCACAAAGGTATGATGATGGATAATCCAATATATTTCCCTTACTTGAGAGGTAAACAGTTTGAGTTAATATTGCTGAGAGACAATGCAGATTTGTTGGCTGTCAGTAATATTATACCGATCATTGAACCAGTGAAGAGTAATTTTAATACTATCGTTCGCACAGTTAAAACTTTAGAAGAAAAGAACGTGAAGTGTGTAATTATTGTAAATCCTCAAGCAGGAAAATCTCCAGTAGATTCTGATGAAATATTAAATGATTTGATTGATCGGGAGTTCAAAGGGCTCAAAAACATATCAATTGGATACATACTTCATCCAAAAAGCCGTAAAGTAGGATTGTTAAAACTCCTAAAACTATACAGTTGACAAAAGTATATAGACAAGAAATATCAACCAGAATCTGTCCTGCTTTATCTCACTATTTCAGTTTTTAAAATAGGAGTTGTCTGCATGGTATCGTGCAGATCACTATATAAGCCACCGAACAAGATACCGAACATGTTGTCGACTAAGTCACCGATCAAGTGAAATTGTGATGAGTGGGTCTGGCCTTCAACCGAATGGGCACTTGTATGGTTTTACAAACAAGGGAGATGAATTCAAAGCAGTTATTATTTCAATTATTAAAATAACGGATAGGTTATTTTAGGTTAGCTCCTAAATTAAAATAAGAATCAAGTCATTCAATTCGGGACGCAGTGAGTACCGAATTTGCAATATTGATCATCACCAATGGCCAATATCAGGAACTGAGAGATTCAAAAAAAGAACAAAGTGTATTAATCCAGGCTATCTTGGGAGTTCGGTACCTTGATTCATGATATCAAGGTATCGGGAATAGGAATAAAGACGACCTCTTTTTCGACCCGTAATCTCTTTAAGAATCCCTAGACTTTCTAATTCCCGGAGACAAGAATTGACGGTAGCAGCAGACAACTGGGTTTTTTCCTGTATCCAGTTTGGTGATGCGATGGGTCGTTCAAGCATTGCCTTGTGAATAGTGAATGCAGATCCAGATGAACGCTTTAACTTGCCAATTCTTTGAATATTGGTTTCAGAGAGCTTCATCAATTGCTGAATGGACGAAACTGCTTGAGTGGCTGTTTCAATAATTGCATCTGCAAAAAAATCAAGCCAGCTTTCCCAATCGCCGGTTACACTTATTTCATTTAACAGTTGGTAATATTGATCTCGGTGTGATTTGAAATAAAGGCTCAGATACAACATTGGCTCCCTCAAAACCCCGTGGGAACACAGCAGAAGTGTTATGAGCAACCGTCCTAAACGGCCATTTCCATCTAAAAATGGGTGGATCGTTTCAAACTGAATATGTGCTAGTGCTACTTTTATCAACACTGGTGTTTTCTCTGGTTGATCATGAAGATACAACTCCAATTGCCCCATACACTCAAGAACCTTTTCCGGTGGAGGTGGTACAAACTTGGCAGTTCCTGGTCTACTTCCACCAATCCAATTCTGACTTCTCCTAAATTCACCGGGATCCAAATTCTCCCCTCTGCCTTTGGAAAGAAGTATCGCATGAATTTCTTTCAGTAGTCGCAGAGAAACGGGAAAGTCCTCATCTAAACGTTTTAATCCATGGTTAAGTGCTGCCACATAATTACTGACCTCTTGAACATCTTCAAGTGGAACTTCTGATTGATATTCAGATTCAAACATCAGGAGATCAGATATGGAGGAACGAGTTCCCTCTATCATGGATGACAATACCGCTTCTTTACGCACATACATATTCAAAAAAAGCGACGTATCTGGCAAAAACAAAGATACACTATCTAGTCGACCTAGAGCTAACAATGCCTGGTCAAATTTCTCTCTCAGATCTACTGACCATTCAATGGCTGGTGATGGTGGTAGTGGATTAGGAACAAATGCTTCTGCATTTTCACCTACTGTTGAGATGGGAACATAATGTCCTTGAAGGCCTCTTTCCATTTCCTTATTTCAATTTTTAAAATAAGCAGGTCAGTTATTTTAATTTAAGCGTTAACCTAAAATAAGAAGTTTGGGCTGACTTGTCAAGTCCAATAAATTCAGGCAAAAAAGCTAAGCGATTCATATAGAATAGATTAAGTGAAACTTACAATCTTGCTAGGCTTGTTAGTCAAATCCTTTAATAACTCTTGATTAGTGGTAGCCCCTCGGTGAAGTGCTTTATCCAAAAGATGGGCATAGCGTTGTGTCATGCGGGGATCTTTGTGGTTGAGTAGTTTCTGGAGCGTATACAGGTCAACTCGACCAGAACTGGCCATCATTGTTGCATAATGATGCCTTAAACCATGAAGAGGTCTAAAGTCAAAGATTTTATCATCCTCTTTGTTGATAATGTAAAACACACTTGGGTATTTCGTCTTATGCCTTTTTGTTGCCGTATTCCCCCTACAAATTTTCCAGATCATCATTCTAGAGGAAGATTATTACTCAATTTTCTCCCCCTGCTCTTCCCCCTGTACTCAATGGAAATATCATGACATTTCGGGACAAGAAGTTCAAACGTAATTCATTAATAACGAGTGTTTTCCCAGTAACACTTTGTTCGCGATAGTGTTTTTATAGATATATTCGTTTCGATAATTTTTAAACAAGAAAGCGTAAATAAGATCAAGGAAATTGCTCAACTTTGTGGAAAGTGAGAGTTGATCTAAGATATCACAGTTTTTACAGACTTCAGTCAAATAAGCTGATTTCCCAGTGGAGACTATTTTGTCGATTACAGCGGGTGAAAAAACTCTACTGAGTACCGGATAATATTTGGGATCCATACTTAACGGTATATTCTTTTCCATCAACTACTCGCCTTTACTGAATTATTGACTGTTATACCATCTTGATAAATTTCTTCCACCTATTTCCCGTTTTTTAGATTATTTTTCGCAATTTGCTAAAAACTAATAAAATGGTCTGCGTCTTTTGCGCTCGCCTAACTTCATAAATCTTCGATGGATTCTATTCTCTCCAGTCCGGAATCACCCCAGCGTTTCATATGTTTTTTATCAAACGACGCTATATACTTTATATCGTTTGATATCGCTCTGGTCGCTAATACGGCATCTGTAAAGTCAACATTTTTTTCAAGATAGGCCGTTAAGGCCCTGGGAATGATGTCACCGTTAAGAATATTGACACCAGGGGTTTGATAAAGGTTACCAATCTTTTCAACGATGATTTTTCTATCTAACTCGTAGTAAGAATCCATAACCCATACCATCTCACAAATCACAACAAGATCCGTGACCAGTTCAAGATTACCATTAATAGCCGCCTCTATTATGGTCTTTGCTTTTTGGGCTTGATGGGGAATATCGTTTAAATAATATCTCAACAGAAAGTTTGTATCAAAAAAGACTCTTTGCATTTTAGGACCTTTTTTTGACAATTTTGCTTCGAACGACTTTTCGGATATCCCCGATATCGGTCTTTTTAGGTTCAAGATTTTTCATGAAACCGAAATCATCCAACATATTTTTCTTGGCAGGCTTTATTAGGATTCCTCCTGATGATTTTTCATAAATGATTTTGTCACCCGGTTTTAAGTCCAGTTCTTCTCTCAAAGAAACAGGAATTGTCACCTGACCTTTGGGTGTAATGGCATATGCTTTCATTTTAACCTCCGGTTTTAAAATTATTACCTATTTTGATATTAGTAATAATTTCTTAATTCGTCAAATACGAGATTATTGATCATTTCAAAAGATAGCAGTCAAAATTGATAAACTAACCAAAATCGCCCAAATAGGTAAGTTAAACGGCATCCAGACGACCGCTTCAGCTATAAAATCTGTACCTTATCCAAGCGTGATCAATGAATAAATCCAGTCCTGCTTTGACTCCTTTTCCCGATCAACCTTGATCTTTCCTGCTTTTTCCAATCTGCCAAGCAGGCGATCATATTCTTTAGCTCCTCCGGATAATAATTTGGAATTCATTATTTGGGAGCGCGTAACGCTTCCGCCATTCCGCTTAATGAATTGGATAATGGATTCATACTTGATTTGCATGTTTGATTTGGTTGGCGACGGTACGGAGTTGCTTGGCTTGGCATTCTCCGAATGATTTCGGTTTCGTAGCAACTCACCCAGAGTATGGGCAAAAACTAGATTGGCAAGTTGTACCGAGAGCCGAAGGAAGGTGGAGAAACAAATCACAACCCAGATCATCCAAGGCATTGTTTGTTTTTTTCCAGTTCAGCAATCAGTTGTTCGGATACTTGCCGTTGGTGCTTGATCGTTAATGCCGTATTAGTCTTTTGACCTTCAAATAGCGCCAAATGCGCGATACTCCGCTGGTTTTTGGCATCCAAAAAGTCCAACAACTTGCTTTGGGCGTTGGCTTGCGCCAGTTCGTTCATCATAGGTGCCACAATTTTAAGCGAAGCGCCGCAGACAACTACGAGGAATAGCGGAATCATCATTATTTTGATACACAGGTTCAGCTTCTTCTTACCGACCAGCCGAAGCATGGCCGCAATCGCCAGGAATGCGTTCACCAAAAAAGCTGCCCAGTATCCTTTAATTTTATTGTGATAAAACGTGGCGTAATATTCTCCCGATTCCATAATCATAAACAGGGAAGCGGAAACAATGGCAAGAAATAGAAATAGTAACAAAAATTTTTTCATGTTCTCTCCAAAGGTTCACCATTCGGGATTTTCCGAATGCCGAATTAGTAACAAAATAGTAACAGAAAAATGTTTTCAAGCGTACTTTGACGTATCAAAACGGACTTGAAACGAAGTTTTCCTGACACCCTGTATCGGTTAATTAAGCCTTATGAATACAGGGATTGCTGACTATTGTTACTCTTTAGAGATTCTTGGTTTTTCCTTGTCTTCGTCTTTCGGGAGGCAGGGGCCGGAGGTTCAACTCCTCTCACCCCGACCAGTCATAACGGTCGTTCACAAATTTCCCGGGTTTAACCGTTCCACAGGTCCCAGCAGTTTCGGGAGTCAGTTTCTCCTTTCAGAGGGATTTTTTGGTCAACATTGCCTTTGGGATTTACAAGGTTAATGAACCCATTCTCGAAATCAATATGGCTCCACTTTAATCTGAACAGTTCTCCCCTCCTCAGTCCGGTGAAGAGTACTAGCTTCATCATGTTGGCAGCTTGGATGTTTGGTTCTGCTTCAAGAACATCCCACAGTCTGTGAACTGCTCTGGTGTCAGGAACTCTGTTTTCTCATCATTGACCCTTGGCAGTTTAACTTGATAAGAGACCGGGGCAATTAGTTCATATTAAAAAAGATGGACAAGGCGTTGTCCATCCTACGATCCGAAACAAATTTTAATCACCTGATGGACAAGGCGTTGTCCATCAGGTATAAAAACTGAAAACCAATTTCAAATCCCTGATGCAACAAGCGTTTAAAGCAGAATTGTAGGGTGGACAAAGCCTTGCC
>JBFFHJ010000116.1:0-18711 GCA_041556995.1 bacterium
CAACAAGAATTCTATCACAATTTTCGCAGTTTCAAGAATACCGCGACTTATCGAATAATTATGTCAAGGTTTAGAAGATCCTTTAAAATTAAGCTTCCGAAAGCAGCATAGCCGTGGAGAACTCTAAACTGTCAAGTTACAATATACTCGATACATATTCCAGATTTTACATAACATAAAGTAATCAAATGTTCTTGCAATACCCGGCAAGAAATCATCGACCAAATGAGTGCCGCACACTCTCCTTGGTTTTTCCTTCTTCAAATGAAAGTGATTATACATCAATATATTAAAGAATATCTATTATAAAAAGAAAAAAACATCGTATTTAAATTGAACATAATATTATCTCACTGGATGATCCCAATGGTTCACTCCATTTGTTTATATATATGAACAATCAGGTTACAAATAGATATCTAATAATTCCATTTTTATTGTGATAGCGTATGGATTAGCCAACTGATTGTATAGAAAGCGATTGAAAATATGGTGATATCAGTTCTGCTTAATGATAGGATACCTTATTAATCCCCCTGATCATGTTGTTTCGATTATTTCATCATCAAAAACTTGTTACGAATAAACATGTCCATCTTTTTGCATCTTAAAATGACTGAATGGAAACAAAACTTGCTTTTTATCTGGTTGTCTCAGTTTTTATCGATTGCCGGATTTGCTTTTTCAATACCTTTTGTGCCTTATTTTATGCAGGAACTTGGAGTAAGTGATCCCATCGAATTGAATTTTTGGGTATCCATATTTGGCGCATCAGCTCCTTTGACCCTAATGGTTTTCTCGCCAATCTGGGGAAGTCTGTCTGATCGTTTCGGCAGACGTATCATGGTATTGAGGGCTAATTTTGCAGGGACAGTAATTCTGGGGTCAATGGCACTGGTTACGGATATCAAATGGTTGATTGTATTGCGTGCCATGCAAGGTGTTTTCACTGGAACCATGACAGCCAGTCAGACATTGGTCTCGGCCAGCACTCCAGAAAATCGTAATGGTTTTGCATTGGGAATATTAAGTGCTGCTGTTTTCTCCGGTATGATGTTCGGGAACTTTGCCGGTGGTATTTTTGCAGAGTTATATGGATATCGAATGGCCTTTGTTGGTTCCGGGATTCTGCTGCTGACTGCCGGATTACTGGTAATGTTTGGTGTTAACGAACATTTTCATCGACCGGAAGACACCCAACAAGTCACCAAACATTTTTCAAATCTGGGGAAAAACTGGCTCAAGCAGATCGGTCCATCTGCTCCCATCCTGATCATGTTGCTAGCCATATCTTTTGTTCGTCATTTCGATGTGGCCTTTTTACCATTATTAATTCAGGAAGTTCAGGGGTCCATTAAAGGTGCCGCTTCTATTACCGGGGCTTTAGGCGCAGTAGCCGGTGTTGCCGGATTGTTATCTGGAATTATCATTGGACGACTGGCGGATACGATTCATCCCCAAAAACTGGGTAAAACCAGCGCCCTTTTTGCCGGATTGTTAATGATTCCCCATGGCCTGGCCCGGGGTTTCCTCTTAATCTTTTTAGCTCGTTTCGGCATGATCTTTTTCTCCGGTGGTCTGGATCCGATCTTTCAAATCTGGCTGGCCAAAGTAACACCAAAAAAGCAACGAGGATTTGTTTTTGGATGGGCAGGATCAGCCAAAGCCGTAGGCTGGATGCTGGCCCCCTTATGTAGCGGTGTTGTGGCCTCAACTTTGAACATTCGCTGGATATATATTGTGGGCTGTTTTCTCTTTTTATGTTTGATTCCCCTAATTTCATTTGTGGTTCGATTTATTGAAAAAAAACAGAGCACAAATCCCAGGACAATCGAATATAATTAATAAGACATACAGCAGAGCAGGTTTACATCAATTCATATCATTTATCAAAAACCTTGCCAGTTTTTTTCCATGGCCAATAATAGTCAATACTGTGGGACGATCCAATGATTCCGGGAAAATATTGACATCAAAAAAATACAACCCTTTGATTTCTGTTTGCAGATTATCATCCGGCATATCTACCACTCTGGCTGTGTCACTGGAGTAGGGACTCCTCTGTGGTGTTATAAAAATTGTCTCTTTTTTAGTCCTGGTTTCAACTAAAATATTATGACAAATGGCCTCTGCGTATCTCAAACTTTCTTCATTGTCTTTGGTTAAGGGTTTACTGGCAGTGTCATCCGGGAAAATACCACCGGTAATGTCATCTTCCCATAATCAGGTCGTGTGGGGCTTTCCCCGTATCACTATAATTAGTGAAGTCAAATACCATGATCGTTGTATCCCTAGCCATCCCGTTTCCAGTATCGTTTTTTGTTAAATTATGGAAACAGAACTTAATTATCTTTCGTCTCGGAAACGGCAATGTGAATTCCAGTGAAATGGATTGACAAATCTATAGATACCTTTTATTTTCATGTTTCGCTAAATATCTAAATATAACAATTGAAAATGATCCCTATACTTCACATTGCAAAAGCTTTGGCGGATGGTAACCAGATGTGTGTGATCGCAGCGTTGATGGAGAGAGATGAGCTTTATGTATGTCAGCGTAAAGAGATGCTTGGACTGGCAACTGCCACCGTGTCACGTCACACGAGCATTCTTCAAACGACCATGCTTGTTCAAAACCGAAAGAAAGGACGCTGATTTTTTTATCGCCTCGCAGATCCGTTTTCAAGGACGTTTTATAAATGGCTTGCCGAATCAATATTCGATTCAACTGAAGTCAAGAAAGATAGAGAAAACCTGGAAAATATTGTATCGTGTAATCTTGATGACCTTTGTCGGCAATAAAAGAACGTAAGATTTGATTGTTGAGAATTGAACTGATATTTCGGATAATCACTTTGAATAAGGAGTATAAAATGAGTAATGAAGCAAATCCCACCAATGAGCGAAAAATGACTAATATATTCGAACACTATCTGACGGTTTGGATCGGGTTATGTATCGTTGGTGGCATTTTATTGGGGAAACTGGCACCTGATCTGGCAAAAACATTGGACAGTATGTCCATTGTGGTAAATGGGGCGCCCGTGGTTTCAATTCCCATTGCCATTTGTTTGTTTTTGATGATGTATCCAATTATGGTCAAAATTGATTTTGCTAGTGTTATTGAGGCCGGTAAAAGTGGCAAACCGGTTTTTCTAACGTTATTTGTGAACTGGTGTATCAAGCCATTTACCATGTATGGCATATCTTTATTTTTCCTGGGATTTCTGTTTCAGGGGTTTATCGACCCTGAAGCTATTGATCTGGTTAAAATGCCATTTGGCTTGGATCTTCCTGTAGGGGCCAGCCATGGGGCTGGGACCGTTGTTTTGGTTGAAGGGATCAAGATGTTGCAGGTTCCACTTTGGAGAAGCTACTTCGCCGGATGTATTCTTCTGGGTATTGCTCCTTGCACTGCGATGGTACTGGTCTGGGGATACCTGGCACGAGGGAATGACGGTTTGACATTGGTGATGGTTGCAATCAATTCGCTGACCATGCTGGTATTGTACGGAGTACTTGGTGGGTTTCTTCTAGGTGTCGGTAAACTGCCAATCCCCTGGCAGGCTCTTTTGTTGTCGGTTGCTATTTATGTTGCATTACCTCTCGCAGCTGGATATTTATCCAGGAAATGGATTATCAGTACAAAAGGGGAACAATGGTTTAAGGAAAAATTTCTGCATATATTAACACCCATAACGATTATTGCACTGTTGGCTACTCTGATCCTACTTTTTAGCTTTAAGGGTGAAGTAATAATTACTAACCCTTTGACTATATTGTGGATTGCCATACCACTTTTTACACAGACTATGTTTATTTTTGGATTGGGGTATGGGGCGGCAAAACTTCTTAAGCTCAAATACGAAGATGCAGCACCGGCTGCGATGATTGGCGCATCCAACCATTTTGAGGTCGCTATTGCGACAGCTGTTATGCTATTTGGCCTTTCTTCGGGTGCAGCATTGGCAACTGTAGTGGGAGTATTGATCGAAGTACCGTTGATGCTAATGCTAGTCGGTATCTGCAAACGCACGGCAGGTTCTTTCGATCATTAAGCGGTTATCATCATAAATTGGGCCCTCCAAATTGTTACTGGCTGAAAAAGACAGTCAGTGGCTTTATCTCATGAAATATAACAAGTAGCTCATTTAACTTCTTAGGGATCGTCAAAAAGTAACTTTACATTCTAGTCCCAAAAACAATAAACATTTTCTAAACAGAATGTGAACCGATTTTTTAGCCGATTCTTAGCCAGGTAAGTCAGAAATCCTGATATGATGTTGTCAAAATTCATAAGATGGAAGAATCATGATCATGGAGAAAAAAACGGATTGACGATAAAATAAATCCCTAAAATACAAATAACGCTCCCAGAGCCTCTTCGGAACCAAATCCCTGTATTTTGCCATGCACGGTTTTCCAATAGTCGTTGCACCCAGACGGTGGAACTACCGGCAATCAGAATCGGCAGGCAGTGACCGACAGCAAATAGCAGTAAGTATAAGATACCAGTTTCAATCTGCTTTTGGATTGTAATAATGGCCAAGATCGGAGCGATAAATCCGAATGTACAAGTCCCAGATAAAATACCGTAAGCAATCCCCAGCAAATAAGCCCCGGAAAGACCTTTTAATTTTATACGGGTTAGCATGCTTCCAGAAACACTACATTTTTCAACCCCGAGTATTCCGAGAGCCACCCAGATTAGAATCGCACCAATCACAATTTGCCAGTAATTACCGACATCACCCAGCATTCTTCCCAATAGAGAACAGATAATACCTACCAGTGTGATCATAGTGAATAAACCGGTTGTAAAAAATGCAGAATAAACGGCAGCCTTTTTTACTTTAAGAGTATTCTGTTGTCCTCCAATGTAAGCGACGATCAATGGGATGGATGCAATATGGCAGGGGCTGAACAGGATACTGACCGCACCCCAGGCAAAACTTCCGATAGCTCCGATCATAGAACCGTTTACGATCCATTGATTAATGGTTAAAAAAATCGAATCCAACATTATTTATCCTCAGTCAAGCAAGTATTTCCTATCATCATAACCTGATCTTTTTTATAGAGTTTAAAGACTGATCCTGATTTATGATTGTGTTTTACGACTTTTTCTTCTTGTATTAATAATGACCCAACCTGCGATGAAAAGGAGAAATACGCCGACAATATAAAATGCGGTCAGCGCATTAAATTGGAACAAATCATTACATTCTTCTAGCTTTTGTGGGGTAGGTTCTACCACCTTTTGCTCGATTTGGATCTGCTTCTTTTCTCCTGATTTTTTTATCAAAGAATCCAAAATCTTTACGATCTTATCCTCTTCCAAAAAACCTTCGTGCCGCCAAACCTCTTCTCCCTTTATATCAAAAAATATCTGGGTGGGTATTGTGCGAATACCGAATCTTTTAGCTTCAGTTGCATCTTTCCAGACATCAACAAAGATGACGGCAGCTCGCCCCCTGTATTCCAGCTCCAGTTTCTCCAAGATTGGAGCCATCATTTTACAGGGTATACAGGCCTTTGCCCCCAGATCGAGTATTGTAGGCATTCCCGCAGCTGGGATTTGTTTGTTTTGTGCCGTTTGTGATTTGCCTGTCGTACTAAAAATGGCACCCATTAATAAAACAACAAGCATTAGGAGGATTCTCCCCCATGACCACGCTTTAATTGCCATAATCATCTCTCCATATTTAAATACAATTCCAGCTCGATCGGGATGTAGTACACCCACGGTCCCAGATAGTGTTTTACTCAACTTCTCTGGTTGCTGTAATCTGGTTAAAACTACCAGACTCCCTGGTAAAATCTATAGAATGCTTTCTTCATATCGACTCTGGTAGTTCTAAACGTTTCCAGGATGTCCTGATTGTTTCCGGTAGCTTTGAACGGGGCTTCAATCCCGGTTACTCATGAGATAAGTCGACATTTTCGATTTTTTGTCTGACCGAGCGAATTAACTGGTCAGTAATGGTTGTTTCTCCTTTTTTTAAACCCATGTCAGTCAGGACATAACTCCTTGAAACAACACCAATATTTTCCAGATTCATTTTGGCACAGCATTTATCACAACCATCAACCGTGATATTCTCTGTCGCTTCTTTCGCTGATTCAATGAAACCAGAGAGGCCAGCTCCAATGGCAGCAACACAAGTCATTTTTCCAAATCCGTCTCTTGCCATGCGACGAATGGTTTTATCTGCAAGTTGCCCAACATCGGCAGCGCCTGAGCAGGCGTATAACAAGATTGTTTTTTCGCTTTTACAACAATCAGCCATGGTCCCCCCTTTTATTAACTGTTAATCAGTTGTTTCAGTTTTTCAATGGATGGAACAGATCCGGTTATCTTTACCTGTCCGTCAACCACCAGAGCTGGGGTAATCATAACCCCATACTCAACGAATTTATTCATGTCTGTTATCTTTTCCATTTCATAATCAATGCTCAGCTGCTCTGCGGCTTGATTGGCTTGTTCATAGAGTTTATTGCATTTAGCACAACCACTTCCCAGTATTTTGATCGATTTCATTTTTCAACTCCTGTTCAATTTGTTGATGAATTAATAAAAACTTCCGAAAATCATGCCGCCAAATGTCGACATGATGATGACGAGTGATACAAAAGCAAACGTTTTTTTGTTGCCCATTACACTGCGGATAACCAGCATATTAGGCAAGGACAGGGCCGGGCCAGCTAATAACAGTGCCAGTGCCGGACCGTTTCCCATACCGTTTCCGATCAGTCCTTGCAGAATCGGAATCTCAGTTAAAGTGGCAAAATACATAAACGCTCCCACCACAGATGCAAACAGATTGGACGAGAGCGAATTACCTCCGACTGCCCAGTCAACCCAACTGGATGGAATGATCCCCTCGCCTCCTGGCCTTCCCAAAAGCAGTCCGGCGATAAGAACACCAAACAGTAACATTGGTAGAATCTGCTTGGTAAAATCCCAGGTCTGTCCGAACCACTCTTCAGCTTCTCCCTTACCTGTGCTGGTAATAGTTCCCAGGCCGACGGCTCCAAAGGCAAACGCTATCAAAGGATGTGTGGGAAAAGTATACGCAATGATGATCACAGGAATTGCAATCAAAACCAGTTTCCAGATTTTTATCTCAAACCAGCGATATAGGGCAAATGCCAGTCCGATGGCTGCAATCCCAGTGATTAACCACTTCTGTGAATACACTTGATGCCAAAATCCGGTTGTTCCATCCGGTTTCCCCCAGTTGGCAAACACCAGGATCGCAATCATCAGTGCGAAAAACAAACCATTTTGCCACAGGGGACGCTTGACTTCAGGTTCCGGCATTGCCATCATCCCAACTTTTTTCTTCGTCTCCTCTTTTCGAAACAGAAAGTGCATGATTAACCCAATGATAATAGCAAATAAAACTGCCCCCACAGCCCGAGCGATACCCAAAGGGGCTCCCAGAACACGGGCCGTCAGGATAATCGCCAAAACATTGATAGCAGGTCCTGAATAAAGAAAGGTCGTAGCCGGACCAATTCCCGCACCCATGCGATAAATACCTGAAAACAGTGGCAGGACTGTACAGGAACAGACTGCCAGCACCGAACCGGAAACCGAAGATACACCATATGAAACAATCTTATTGGCCATCGGCCCCAGGTACTTCATCACGGAATCCTGGCTGATGAACACGGCAATGGCACCTGCAATGAAAAAAGCGGGGACCAGGCATAAAATCACATGTTCCTGAGCATACCACTTGACCAAGTGAAAAGCCTCTAATATTGCATTGTCAAACCTAACTGCTCCGATCGGCAGAAAAAAGGCAACCAGAAATCCGGATACAATCCACAACAATGCCTTCCACTCACTTTTCCAAACCATCTCAATTACTCCTTTATCTAAAAATTCTTATTTGGCCAAAAAGGAAAATATATGGATAAAAAAAGCCTTATATTTTTGTTTTACAGCTGATTACAGTTTCCATCTGTCCAAAAGCATTTGCTTCGATTACCGATTGGATGCAGTTAAAAAAGTCCAAAATGCAAGGCATTCTCAGGTTGTAATAGACTGTGGTTCCCTTTTTCTCGACAAATACAAGACCGGCGTTTTTCAGTACACTTAAATGTTTTGAAACAGTGGAAGTGTCCGAACCGACTAATTCAGTCAGTTCAGAGACGCATCTCTTATCATTCTTCAATTCATCAACTATTATCAGTCGGCTGGGATGCGATAGGGCTTTGATAATCCTTGCCTGTTCCTCATATTTTGCAATTGTTTTTTTGTCCATATGGTCTCCTGATCAATCTCTTATTTTCTTAAATTGCCAAATAAGAAATCAATAGTCAACAAAAATGATTTAAATCGATTATCGATCTGTATTTATTGATTATTTTACTCGGCCTGAAGATACCTTGACTGAGTTCAATATGGGCTAGCTTTAAATTGATGTGCTAAGGATCGGCTCAAAAATTAATTCACATTCTGTTTGCAAAATGTCCAGTGTTTTTAGGACTTTTGCAAACAGACTATGTGAAGTTATTTTTGAGCCGATCCTAAGGAGCTCAAAAATTAATTCACATTCTGTTTGCAAAATGTCCAGTGATTTTGGAACGTTTGCAAACAGATTATGGAAATTATTTTTGAGTCGACCTTAACTGTAGTTGCAGGAAAGCAGTATAGATTGTCTGAAGGGCAAATGATCCTCACCCAATGCCCAATCTTCCCCCGATATTAACATAACCGACAAGCTAATATTCACCGATGCCAGGGCGATAGAACCCAATCGACCAATAAAAGTGAAATCGACAAATCGATTTGACCTGATAAAAAAAACCGATGCTCCAGGGTTTTATGGAAATGGATTAGTTAAGATGCCCATTTACATGTTTTTTTCATAGATACCACAGGCCTTATTTCGAATTTTTCCCTGCTTTTTCAAACGATGGGCAAAACTGTATAATTTGTTTTTTTCGATTCCAGTTTTTTTGTTTAATTCGGCTATACCAATTCCTTTTTTACTGTTTATGATAATATCCGCAACCAAATCGATGGATTTCTGTAAAGTCTTTTTACTTGGTTTAGTAAATTTCAGTTCCTTTTTAGTTTTTTCAAGCTCTTTGGTGGCGTTTTCCAGTTTAAGATTAGTGATCTCCAGCTCCGTCAGCTTTCTTTTAGGAACATGCTGTTTTTTGACGGTCTTGGTAAGATCGGTTTTTGGTACGATACGGTTCTGTTTTGGTTTTTTGGTTTGTGTTTTCTTTACATTACCCGTTGATTTAGTTTGTTGGCGCTTGGTTGATTTTTTGACAGTTGCTTTTTTTGTCTTTTTATAGTTTATTTCCTCTTCCATAACGATGCCAAATACATCTCCAAGATCAGCGTCTTCCATAACGCGCGAACTTTTCCTTTTGGCTTTGTCCAGCAATTTTTTGGTTTTATCTTCAACTGCCTGAGTCACGAGATCACCGATCTCGGCGTTCCGTAGTTCGAAGAATAGGGTCGGATTTTCGTCCAATCTTGCACCAATACCGTATAAAGCCGCTGCCACATGTTTACACATATAGGCCCAGTCAGGGCAACTACAATTGAATTCTATCTCCTGGGGAGTGGGGAAAAGCCCCTCGCCCTGGGCCATAAAAATATCTGCCAATCCTTCGGGAAATTTTCCGGTCAACAGTTCCTGCAAAGACTCCAGTTTACCTTCACAAGCTTTTTTTATTTTTACCCAATTCGTTTTTTTTATGGCTTTTATGTGAATATCCACCTGATACGGTGCCGATCTCGTCCCCTGGACCAAGGCTTCAATTTTGCCGGGTTTTATCTGCAAGTCAAGCACGGAACCATGCCGAACATAACTCCTTCCCCGACCGATACGGTTGCTGTAATCCGCATACCGTTCAAGATTTTTATTCCAGGACTTACCCCACCATGTTTTAGCCAGGGTATTGCCTGATATAACGATTGGTTTGATATTCGGGTTTTTCTTTTTAAGTTGTTTAATTTTTCTTTCGGCCTTTGCTCTTCGTTCTCCAACCGATACATAAGGGGCATAATTCCAATAAGCCATAATATCCTTGATTTATCATTATACTCTCGCCCATAAGGCTCAATATATACATAGTTTTTTTAGCTTAATAAAAAAACCATTATAAACTCAATGTAAAAAGTTCGATCAGTTCGTCGTTGTTCATTTCAGTTATCCAGTTTTCACCGGTTTTCACAATTACTTCATCCGATAGCCGAGCTTTTTTTTCCAGCATACCATCTATTTTTTCTTCAATCGTTCCTTTGGTGAGAAACTTGTGAACAATCACGTTTTTTTTCTGGCCGATACGAAACGCTCGATCGGTGGCCTGATTCTCCACAGCCGGATTCCACCAGCGATCAAAATGGACCACATGATTGGCTTCCGTCAGATTTAACCCAACACCGCCAGCTTTCAGCGACAGTATCATGTAAGGAACGTATTCCCTGCTCTGAAATTTTTCTATGATTTTTTTTCGTTTGCCCACCGGAACGCCGCCGTGTAGGACCAAACCTTCTCGTTCAAATATTTTATTTAAAAACCTGTTGAGCGGTTCAGTCATCTCCTTGAATTGAGTGAAGACCAGGAGCTTTTCCCGTTTTTCGTATATCGTCTCGCAGATTTCCCGTAACCGACCAAATTTACCGCTCTCTTTTTCCAGAAAATTGCCCGTTCCGAGGTACTGGTCCGGATGATTGCAGAGTTGTTTGAATTTGGTCAAAGCGGAAAGAATCAGACCTCTTCTTTGAATCCCATCCTTATTTTCAATGGTAAACTTTATATCTTTTATAATTTCTTCGTACAATAGAACCTGTTTTTTGCTTAACGGTGCCCAGGTTTTCATCTCAACCTTTTCCGGTAAATCTGAAATAATAGTTCTATCGGTTTTCAAGCGCCTGAGGACAAAGGGACTGATAAGTTTTCTCAATCTGGAATATCCGGAGGGATCATCTTTTAATCCTTTTGAAAATCGACTGAATTCTGTTGGATTCCCCAGAAGACCGGGATTTAGAAAATCAAAAAGAGACCAGAGATCCGACAGACGATTCTCAATAGGTGTCCCGGTCAAAACAATACGATTTTTGGCTGTCAGCTTTTTAACCGTTCGGGTTTGTTTGGTTCCCGGGTTTTTAATAGCCTGCGCTTCATCCAGGATTACATATCGCCATGTATATGATTGAATCCATTCATATTTCTGGAGCAGACCATAGGTTGTGATCACCAAATCCAGATGATCTAATTGCGACTCCTTCGGCGGCGAGTATTTTTTACCCTGGTGAGCTTCGGGATGAGCAACAAAAACATTCAGCTTAGGTGTAAATCGCTGAATTTCGCCAATCCAGTTGGATATCAATGTCGCTGGTATTACCAACAGAGATGCTTTGGTAGATTTTGGCGATGCCTTTTTCTTGGTTCTTAAAACATCCAGAAATGCCAACAATTGGACAGTTTTACCCAATCCCATATCATCCGCCAGACATGCACCAAACCCCAACTCATCTAAAAAAGTCAGCCAGTTTAACCCTTTTTGCTGATATTTTCTGAGCCGCGCTTTGAATGTTGTACCTGTTTTAGCTTTGGGGACGGTTTCCGGACATCGAAGTTTATCAAAAACCGATGTCAACCATGCCCCATTAGAGATGGTTGTTGGAATGTTACTTCCCTCCAGATTCAAGAGCTTTTGCGGACTCAATTGCCACCGCATGGCTTCCAGCAAACTTAGACCATCTTTATTAACAATATCTTGGGCTCTCTGGTAGGCATCAAGTGTTTGTTTCAGTTTTTCAGGATCGACTACCACCCATTTATTTTTGATAAACGCCAACCCTTGGGATTCCTTTAGTAATTGCCGGGCTTCTTCTTCCGAGATTTCAGTCTCACCTATCAGGAGCTGCGGGCTAAAATCCAGTAGACTGTTCATCCCGATTACAGACGGAGCAGAATCGCCCAGACTGATATTTAAGCCAATACTCGACGGTGTACCTTTCCACCAGTTGGGGATGCGACACAAGATCCCTGATTCTTCATAAATAGGAATTTCATTTAAAAAAACAAATGCTTCTTCGGCAGACCAGGAAAGGGGATGAAACAATTCTCCAGAATCAAGAAGTTCTCCCACCAGTTGGCTCTTTTTGGCCGCCTCATGAACGGTTACCAGAAGTTCCAGTAGTTTGGCTTTATCATCTTCATATTCTTCCAGGGCATGTTTTAAAGGCAGATGTTTTGAAGCTCCTTCATTATCCAGTCGAGTTGAGTAAGTAGCCAAAAAAGCAAAAGGGTCTTCGGACTTTTTATTCTCAACCAGATGAAAAAATATACGTCCTACTAGATGGATACCCGGACTGTAGGCGTTTATGAATTCTTCGACCGACCCTGAATAGAATTCAATCTGCCGACTGAAGATTTTGTTCAGTCTTTCCCAAACATCTTGCAACAGACCCGGATGAAGGTACTCGACACCGGTCATCATTGGTGCGGATTCCAAAGCAAGGGATATCCGCTCTTCATCCAACGAAATAGTAACTTGGTGACGGATTGACTCAAGATCGGGTGTACGGCTTAGTTCACGAATAAAAAAGGCACTGAAATCGCGCCAGAAGTCCAAAGATGGGGAAAGCTTGACCTGCTTGTCGCCAAATCCTAAGAAAAGAAGCCAGGTATCCGAATCAGACAGAAATTGTTGATGGATTTCATTTTGTAAAAGACCTGTGCTTTTATTTATTTTCACGGTCGTGGAATTCCATTCCAGTTGAATCGATCCATTGGGCAAAATCACGGCGTTCAGTTCTTGATCCATCTTCAATTTAACCTGGAAAAATATCTCGGAATTGCATTGTTGTTTGACTTCACTTTATCATTATCAAATAGAGCTTCATTAGAAATCAAAGTATAGCCAAAGAAAAATGGAAATGAATTCAAAATTTGATATGGATTATGGCCGGAGTAAGATTGTACAGCCGGATAACCGACCAGATGGAGGATAATCGTCCGGCTAATGCCTTGTGGTCATATTTTTGTTTTTTTGGAAGGGGCAAATCGGAATTTACTTCATAGTTATAGTTTAAGCTTTATAACTATTAATTTATTGTTACAAGTTCAGGATGTGATTTCAAATGATTAAACCCAACCTTTGGAGCGATCGCTTTAAAAAAAATATCATTCTGAGTTGATCCCAAACAACATGAAAAATCTCATTAATTACAGATAGATCCTTTATTACAGATTTTACAAAACATGCAGATATTAAATTTCAACTGTATTAGATAATACCTTTTGCTCCTTGACCTTGAGAGATCTTTCGTCATCTCTCCTCTGGATGGGCTGGTGGAACATTTTTGTGCGATAGCCCTGACCCAAGCTCTGAAATCCATCTTTATACCTTATTATAGTTGAAAAAATCTCGTTTAAATGACTGTATCTTTGTAACTCTGTGAAATGTGATGATGGTTGAATAAAAAGTTTATTAAATTATTTTTATTTTGCATGTTGTTCAAAAAACTGATAGATTTGTTGCTATATACATTTCGAATAGGAATCAGCATATTATAAGTTAATTTATTGATATTTCTTGGTTGTTAATGTAGCCAATTCTTATAAAAGGAGGAATTATGTTGCCGAAATCATTACGTTTTCTCTTGACTATTGGAATACTGATGTTGGGAATCTTATCATGTGACAATCAGCCAACCGTTGATGTGAAAAGCGTGACCAATCAACCCAAAATGTTTGTTGGGTCTGAAGTCTGTAAACAATGTCATTTGGAGCATTGGGACTCATGGAAAATGACAATGCACAGTCGAATGACACAAGATGCACAGCTAAACCGAGATGTTATCATCGTACCGTTTGATGAAACTAAAATAAGAGCAGATCTTTCCAAGCTGGAAAAAACGCTGAAGGTTCCTTCGGATCAAATCTATATCCCAAAAATTGAAGAAGTTAAAATTACCATCGGTAGCCAATGGAAACAGCGATATATTATCGAAAAGGAAGGAACGTTGTATATTTCACCGATTCAATATAATGCTGACACTCACCGTTGGGTAAACTATCATGAGCATGATTGGCAACAAAGGCCATGGCTCTTAAAATGCGGCGGTTGTCATGCAACTGGAGTCGATCTGGAGGAAAATACATACAGTGAGCTGGCAGTATCATGTGAATCTTGCCATGGAAAAGGATCTTGGCACGCCGCATTGCCCAAAACTGCTGTTTTCGAAAAACGTCAGACAATCATTAATCCAGCCAAGCTAACTATGGGAGTCGCTGTTCAAATCTGTGGATCATGTCACAATAGAGGTAGTGCGACTCAACATAAAGGCGCCGGTTGGCCTGTCGGTTATGAACCGGGAAAATCCCTGGAAGCATATTACACATCAACATCTTTCCAAGCAGGTGATGTGAAACATGTTTATGCCAATGAATTCTCCAAGGGACATCATCAGCAATTCATTGATTGGCAGCAATCAAAGCATGCCAAAGAGGGGGTTACGTGTACTTCTTGCCATTATATTCATCAGATCGGTTTACCACCAACGCGTTCGCAAACACTTTCCGCCGGATCAAAACAGTGTCTTGAATGTCATGTTCAAGTCAATACCAATATGTCACATTCTATTCACTCTTTTGCCAATTGTATTGGTTGCCACATGCCAAGAATTGCAAAAAGTGCAGAATCGGGCGATATTCACAGTCATGTTTTTGTGACATTGCTGCCTGCCGATACATTGCGGAATCCCAAAATACCTAACTCATGCCAAACCTGTCATAGACATAAAAACCAGAATTTAAAGGAGTTGCATAAAGCATGGGAAGTCCTTACCAAGATTCCAAAACCGGTCGGGCAGACTGTTAAACCGATAAATTATCGTTATTCCCGTTAGGGCAAGGAGAAAACCATGAACCGAAAAAAACCTGGTAATGGTGTTTTCAGATGGTCTTGGTGGGCGTTGCTCGTCTTGTTAATAATGACATGGGAACCGTTGGTGGCTCAAGAAGAAACGGCTTCGGCTTTTCGTCGATATAAAGATCGTGAAGTCAGTACGGGATATTATGAAAATTATGAAGTATTGCCCCAACACCAAAGGCCATTGATAGAAGAACGTCAGATAAGACGTTACCCGTTCAAATTGAGCCAGACTGCGTCAAGTGTCAGAATACGGACCAGGTTGACTGATTCGCACCAAGGTATAAGATTTTATGCCAATATTTCCTGTCAACAGTGTCATCCCGATCAAGCACGTGATAAACATACAACCAGAGTAAATGTGACATGCAGACAATGTCACGGTCGGGAACCCATTTCAAGTATTGAACATTTTTATTCACCGATGAATCCAATACGTAGACATGCATATGTATGCGCAAAATGCCATGAAGGTGCCAACGCATCTTATGCCGGGTATGTTATTCACGAACCCCGCCCGTATTTATCGACAACCAGGAAGTCTTTTCCGGAATTATTTTATAGTTTTTGGATTTTGGTTTTAATTGCGGTAGGTGCATTTGTGGTTTTTTTACCTCATACGGCGATATGGTTAATTAAAGAAAATCTAATGCCGGGAGTGAAAAAACTTTTTCATAAAGGAGTGGAATTGCCATGAATACGGATCAAATTAAGAAAATTAAACGATTTAGCCCCGTTTTATGCCTGTTTCATTTGATTCTTTTGCTAACTTTCCTGTTTCAATCAGCAACCGGTATTGCACGACTGTCTGTTGAAACAGCTTGGGGGCGGAGATTGTGCAACTTTTTCGGAGGATATGAATCAACCTTTACGTTGCACAAATATGTCGGCATTTTGATGCTTGTTGTTTTTTTCTTCCACTTAATCTACCTTTTCAGCAAGGTAAAATGGAGAAAACCAGCTGAAAGCATCTTGGGACCAGATTCAATTTTTCCTCGTTTGAAAGATTTTTCCGAGTTTTTTCAACATGTTGGTTGGTTTTTGGGGCTTACAGAACATCCAAAATTCGATCGTTGGACGTATTGGGAGAAATTCGATTACTGGGCTGTGTTCTGGGGAATGATCATACTAAGTTCAACCGGACTCGTCCTCTCATTTCAAATTTTTGCCACTCGGTACATACCTGGCTGGGGATTGAACATCGCACTTTGGTTGCATAGAATTGAAGCTTTATTGGCTATGGCTCATGTGTTTATCATACACTTTTTGATCGCTCATTTTCGAAGACATAATTTCCCAATGGATCGAGTCATTTTTGACGGAAATACCAGTTTAGAAACTCTACGTCATGAGAAAATCAGCTGGATTGAGCGCTTGGAGAATACCAACCGACTAAATCAGCTTATCGCTAAAGAACCGACAACATCACAAAAAATCATCTCATATGTTGTCGGATACACGGCAATGGCAATCGGAGTATTTTTATTAATCGGCGGTATCATGAACTTAGCTGACATCACTTGGTAGGATAATTTTTATTTTTCCATCAATATTTTCTATCCTGTGTTTTCTTGAATGTATCTGTAATCAAATGGTAGCAAAGATAATGACCATGTTCCCAGTGATGCTCAGTAATTATACCGATAAATTATGAGTACTGTGTCTCTCTATTCTACTCTTTCAATACCATATCTATGCACATAACAGCGGCGATTATCAGTTTTCTAAGATCGGAATCTTTCGGGGCGGCATCGTTGACTTCCAGGATGTAATTATCTGCGGAGGTGAAAAGTTCTTTACCCAATCCAGCCCATTTTTTTGCCACATGCGCATATTCTGTCTCGTCTTGTGTAAATTTAAAATCCCAGCTTGTCCATTTCCCTTTTAACATACAAATGGGATTTTCGTTTGCATCGAGTACGTTAAATTTCCCGCCAATAGAGAAAAACTTTTGTTTGAAACCCCCAATTTTTTTATCATTTTCATCAAAAACACTTACAGTTGATACAAAAAACGAGATGCCTTTGGAGATTCTGACAACCTGTTTTCCATCGGGCGTTCTAACAACAATGTTGAAGGGAGTCATTCTTTTGTAATCCTTGTGAAACCGGAATATTTTGGTAAATATACCAAGATTCTCTTCCCGGCATTCCATGATAATCTGTTGAGATTCCGGATCTAAAATGTCATAGTTATTGGCAGCCTTAAACATACCCACGTGCTCTTTAACGAAAAAAAGATTACGATTAATGACTTCACTCATTTTTATCTCCTTTAAGCGTTGAAATTAGAAAACGATAGGAACCGGTTTTCATAATGATAGTTTTGAATATCTATTGCAGATTCCATATTGTCAACCGTTTTTCTTTTTTAGAGAAATGATTTGATCAATTTTCACTTACCCACCTTTTTTTCAACAATATAATCAATGAAGCCTTGTTTTACACGTTTACTGCCATCGAAGATTTCTAAAATTCTGTTTTCTTTAATTAATATTTTCATCTCTACAAAATATTTATCAGCTTCATCATCTTGAAAATAAGAATGCAATACCTTTTCTCCTTTTTCCTCTTGCTGGAATTCACTTTCAGCTATCTGGGTCCCTTCTCCGTATTCATCGTCATTACATGAAAGGAAATTTATAAAGCACAATCCACCTGGTTTTAAAACTCTCTTGATTTCATTAACAGCTTTATGAATATCATTTTTGCTCATGTGGAAGATGGTATTATATGAATAAACATAGCTGAAATATTCATTTTCAAAAGGAATATTCAACATGTTACCTTTGGCTATGTTTAGATTTATTTCATGTTTTTTGGAAAATGTTTCGGCTTTGTCTATTTGTGACTGACTCAATTCAATTCCTTGAACATCATAATCTTGGCTGTAAAAAAGAGTCAAAGGTGGACAATCACCGCCAGCACCACAATCCAATATATTGTTTTCCAACTGATTGTTGTTGCAAAAGTATAAAAATTTGTAGAGGGGAGTTTGTCTAAATATCGTTTTCATAGGGATTTTTGTAAAGAAGGTTTTGTCATTTTTTATTTGGTCAAAACTGATAACCGGAATTCAGGTTCATATGTTCTAATATAAGAAGTTGAAAATCTCATTAAGGACTTCCTTTCAAGGGTCAGTGATCTGGAAATAGTAGCGCACCATAATGAATCAGTCTAGTTGTACGAAATGATCGTATCGAACATGACGCCCGAAGAAATGGAAATGCTCTTTCTGTTAGCCCTGCTTTGAAAACAACAGACATGGCATTAAGATGTAAACGTGCTGGTTTCTGGAGTTTCTACTTCAAAAAGCATTTTGGCGGTGTAGGTAATTTACCTACATTTTATAATATCACCTCATTGTTAAAATTAACTTGATAGTCGAATAAAAGGGTGATTTTCAGGTGATTGTTTTAAAAAAAATTTATACACCATTGACAGGGATTTGACTTTCTGTATAATAGCGAAAATTTTGGCCCGTGTATTTTTATAAGCGATTTCAGCTAAATGATACTATTGACTGGTTGCTTTGACCTTTCCAATTAATAATATGCGATTCTATTATGTTTTAATTAGCTAACTATCCTGCCAGAGATCTTTCAGAGCGATATTGTAAACTGTAATGGCTTTGCGGATATCGACAAAATCGCCATTCATGGTTTTATGTGAGTTTTGATATCTGAATAAAAGAAAACGAATCAATTGAGGATGACTATGGAAGTCATAGAGTTAGTACAGACCGTCATTACCGGGGTTTCAATCGGTTGTATTTATGCATTGGTGGCTCTCG
>JBFFHJ010000117.1:0-18604 GCA_041556995.1 bacterium
ATACTGGCCGACAGGTCCGATTACCAAGCTATCCTGATGGAGAGGGACCTCAAAGAAACCGATGTATCGGCTCAAAAATCGGATCACTGGCCAACTCTCGATGCAAATTTAATCTATGCATATAATGCGGCTTCCGACGAACAAAAGATGGAAAACGAAAACGAAAGTGTCATTGCCGGACTCACCCTGAGCATTCCGATTTTCAGTGGCGGCTATACCTCAGCCCAAGTGAAGAAATCAAGCATTGAACTGAGTAAGGCCCATATCAATGCGGAAAAAACCAGGAGAGAAATTGAGGCGGAGGTTAGCAATATTTATGTCCGATTAACTGAAGCAGAACAGCGAATTCTCTCAGCCAAAACCACTCGCAAAACAGCAGAAAAGGCCTACAACATCGGTAAAGTGCAATCGGAAAACGGTCTGATCACCCAACTGCAACTCAGGGACGCCCGCATCTTCCTGGAACAGGCCCACCTGAACTATTACAGCGCTGTGTTCGATTATTTAAGCGCATATCTGGACTGGCAAAAAGCCACCGGCCAAGTGAGGAAATGAGATGTGTTTTAGATCATACCCGCAAAAAACAACGATATTTTGCCAAAAACAAATTGACGGTTTAATTAACGGGGTCCCCACGTTCGCACAATATCATTAAGAGATTATAAGGGAGGCAGGTATTCTTCAATTATAGTGCTGAATAGTTACCCGGATTGTTTAATTGAAAGTATTTATGACCGGACCTCTATATTTAAGCGGTCTCGGCCATTTAGAAAAGTAGGATACCTAGATAGGTTTTTACGGATTCATTTCATATGTCTGCTTTTGAGAAATGATATATTTTTCCCAAAGGTAATTGAATTGCTCCGATTCATTACTGGATTTTTTAATCATTTTCAAACAGATATCCATCTGTTTTTGCGTACTGCTCGGTTTGGCATACAATTGTAACGAGAATTTTGAAAAATCCCTGACAAATATTTCAAAGATCTGATCCAACAATGCCTCATCAAGATTTTTAATAGCTGCATTTTCAATAATTAACTGCCCATAAGCCACCAAAGTGAATAGCTCTCCCACAGTAAGCAGAAAGTCAATGTCTTTGCTCTGTGCTTCGTCAGGAGTGCCTTTGGTCATAAACTCCTTAAATGCAACGATTTGCTCTTTAAAAATATTAATATTGGGTAAATCAAAGCTGTCATATGCGATATTATAGTCGTGAAATTGGATATTCCCCAATCCTTTGGTAGCCCCTTGATTAAACAGAAAATCATCGTTGGCGGTATCTGTTCGTTCCGGAATTTCCGGAAATTTTCCAGGATTGAAAAAATAATTAGTCATGAACTTTATAATCAATGCCATATTCACGTGGACGGTTCCCTCTAGTTTTGGTAATGCCCTGATATCAATAGCAGCTATCGAAAAAAACTGATCTTTTTCAAATCCTTTGGCTGCCATCACGTCCCACAAATGGTTGATCACATCTTCCCCCTGGGTAGTGACTTTCATCTTAACCATAGGATTGTATAACAGATAGCGACGATCATCTTTGGAAGCACTTCGCATATAATCACTGGCTCGCAATGCAAACAGCTTCATGGCCGTGAGTCGGCAGTAAGCATCCACGATTAGCTGCTTGATGTGCGGAAAATCGGTGACATAATGGTCAAACAATTTCCTGGCGGATGCATGATTGATGGTTTCATAAAACGAATGAGTGCAAATACCAATGGACGCCCAACCCAAATTATATTTTCCCACATTAATGGTGTTCAGTGAGGAATCCCAGGCCTCTCTTCCCTCAGTAAGTATATCTGCGTCAGTTACCGGATAACTGTTCAAAGCAAACTCTGCCACAAAATTCTGGGAGGATACTGTGTTTTTAACACAATCAAAATTGGGGTGTTGAGAATCGACAGCAAAAAAGACATACTCATCAGTTTCGGAATTTTTACCAAAAACCGAAACCAGTGATGCCTTATTGGCATTTCCTATGTAGTATTTCCCTCCTTCCGCTATATATTTACCATCACCCAATGGTATCAACGACATATCGCTGGCATAAATATCGGCCCCATGTTGTTTTTCCGAAAGTCCAAAAGCAAAAATACCGCCTTCCTCCAGCAGTTTAGCCGTTTTACGTTTGACCTCCTCGTTTTTTCCCATCCAAATGGGTCCCAATCCCAAGATAGTTACCTGCCAAGTATACCAGTAGACCAAACCATAAAAACCCAGGATTTCGTTGAAATCACAATTTCGCCGAGTATCCCAGCGACAGTTTTCACCTCCATATTTGCTGGGTGTTAATAACGTGGCAAACACTTTGTTCTCTTTTACAAAATCCAGAAAATCAGAATACCATTCCCGACTATTGTAATCATCACACAAATTGATTTTGCCTCTCTTTTCAAAAAATTCGATTGTTTTCAGCATGATTTCCCTTGATTTATCATCAAGGTGCTCATACTTTTCCAATTTAGGATTTAATATAATCATATCAGCTCCTCCTTCTGATTTTGTTTATTATATTTTATATTGAATAGAACCAATGAAGGGTAAACATTTTGCAGCGTAGATATCACAGATGCCTGGTTCAATATTAAGCCAAACCTACTGAAAACATGAGATTTATTGTCATGTTGTTAATAGAGATTGCTCAAATCAGACATTAAGATATATGGGTAGGGAGTAATAGTCAAAACTAATTAAGAACGCTTATTGATACTATCTACATGATTCGGTTATTATCCAATGGCCAATAATTTTACATAAATAAGTGTTTTTATAAAACCAGCCATATAAAATCTGAAAAGACATATTCTAGTGGTTTTAGAAAGGTAATCATATCTAGCTAATAATACATGCAACAGAATGGTTTTATGCCAATACTTTTAAGCTAAAATTTATTGACCTCATATTGTTATATTGAATAGTACCTGACTAATTTTTTAACGATCCCTGACGTGAGTTTAAAAGTTGATAATTTTCAAAAGTAATAACATAATAATATCAACAACTTAAAGTTTTTTGATTTTAAAAAGGTTGATGGATATATTGTTGTCAATAACGCTAAAAATACAAATAGTTACAAAAATTCATTTTGATAACTCGTAAACTCACGCTAAGTTGAATAAAAAAACCAAATTCCAGGCTTCAGACAACAGCAATTTGCTTCATGACGAAAGAAATCCTTGAAATTCTATACCAGGACGAATTTTTTGTAGCCATCAACAAACCCTCAGGTTTATTGGTTCACCGCAGTACGATCGATAGAAAGGAAACCCGATTTGCTCTGCAATTGACACGTGACCAAACCGGGAAATGGATATACCCTGCCCATCGATTGGATAAACCAACTGCTGGAGCATTGTTATTTGCCTTCAGTCCGGAAGCCGCACAAAAAATCATGGTATCATTTTCTCGACAAAAGGTGGAAAAAACATACTTGGCTATTGTACGTGGATTCACAAACGATCAAGGAGAAATAGACAAACCATTGAGAGAACCCCAAGATAAAATAGTTGATATGTTTGCCGATCCAAATAAAGATCCACAACCAGCCCTGTCCAAATATGAATGTCTGGCAAAGATTGAACTACCCGTTACTGTTGACCGATATCCAACCAGCCGATATTCTCTGGTTAAAATCAAACCTGAAACCGGACGTCGACATCAAATTCGCCGCCATATGAGACACATCCGACATCCGATTATCGGTGATACAACCTACGGAGAAGGTAAACACAACCGATATTTTAGAGAGCATTTAAATTGCAGCGGCTTGTTACTAGCTGCTGTTAAACTTTCATTTCTTCATCCATTTACACAATCGCATATAACCATTAAAGCCCCACTGGAAAACATGTTTTCAACCATTATCAAAACCTTTGAATGGAACCAGGTTGTCAATGAGTATTTAAAATAATCTGGAACAGAATGTGAACTGATTTTTAGACGTCCCTTAGCAAGGAAAAAAGTATTATGATATCTTCGAAAAATGATTCCATGTACCAACGAATTTACGCTACAGTTAAAAAAATCCCTCCTGGCAAAGTTTCAACTTACGGACGTATTGCTAAAATCGCTGGCGGCTGTTCAGCCCGAAACGTGGGATATGCCATGGCAGCGCTGCCGTTTGACAGTGATGTTCCTTGGCATCGGGTGATTAACGCCAAAGGAGAGATAAGTTTAAGAAAAAATGGCGAAGGTGATCTTATTCAAAAACAGATACTTGAAGCTGAAGGAATTGTTTTTAATGAAAAAGGAAAAATCAATTTAGGAAGAAATGGATGGCATTATTTACAGGAAGAGTAAAATATCCTGTAAAGTAATTGGAATCATGAATTTCACCTTTTACACTGATTTTATTATTTAACCCAGAAATTTTGTAAAACTGTTATTTCGAAAAAGATCAAAAAAGACTCACTTAATCATTCAGTACACCCATGGAAGTACATAGCGTTTTAAGTCCAGGTCATCCAGAAGCGATCTATCATGAGTGTTTGGGAAGTATTATCTACCAAATCTACTGACACTGCAATTTTATTGAGTGACAAACCGATGATTTATCATTAGAGTGTAGTCATTGATCTCAAAAAGCCTGATATTTTATGCTATAATGACTTAAACAAGAATAAGGCTGCCTGTGATAGCTGACAGAACGCTATCAATAGGAATCATCGATCTATTCAAAATAATGAAGGAGACATGTACCATGGAAAGAGGAGATCTTAAAGCTGGTCAACTACTTGGCATTGTCGAAAAAAGAGGTAAACTTCTTAGAGAATATATTGCCGGATTTTTTGGTGACGAGCCGATTATCAAACAAAGAATGTTAACTCCCCAGGAAGCCAGACGATACCGTGAGGATCTGGCAAGAGGGAAAAAAGCAGGAAAATCGGAATCCGAAGCTGTCCGCTCAGCTAGTGAAGCACAAATCGAAGGTGGTGCGAATAAAAGACTGGTTAAGAAAAAGAAACGACGAATCGTAAAACCGGGAACAGAGAGAGAACAGGCTGCAAGTGCAGCGGCAAATGACGTTGCAGTATCGGCAGAAGGAGCATCGATTAACAAAGGTGTGCCAACAGCTACAGAAAAACAGGAACCAGAAATGGAATACTTACCGGAACAAGCCGCAGACAACCGGAATTTTGTTAAAGAACTGGTGGCATCTGAATCCGATAAAACAAATTTCATTCCAGAAAATACTCAAAAAGCCATCAATGCTATCAATAAACTGGGCTCTCCAGATATGAAAATATTTAGAATTGGTAAAATGGCCGATGATAAAGAGGGAGATTTTTATACTCAAAAAGAATATATCGCCCGTAAAGAACTTGGTTTACCACTCTGGAAACAAACCCCGGAAAAAACCGAACCTACAGACACTCCCCCGGCAACATAATATCAAATTCCCATTCAAATATGGATTCCCTGTTTTTTATGGGGAATCCAATTTTAGCCTCGAATTTTGCACATCAGAAACAAAGAATGCCCCAAGATATTAAGAGAAATCACTTAACGAATTCATGAAGCAGCTTCAAAAGTGAACTTTACCTTATCCAACTGTATAAAACCACTCAGTCATCCCCAAGTAACCCTATTGTTGATTGTCCCAGATAGTTTGAAAATAGATTCCAATCCTTTTTTTGTTCGCTCACTATTTATTAAAATTACTCTTAGATTCAGGCATTCAAAATCGTCATCATGGTATTTGAATCAATATTTCCGCCACTTAGAATAACACCCACACGGCCTTTCGATATAACCGCCTGACTCAATAAAGCAGCTAATCCCAATGCACCGGAAGGTTCTACCACTAATTTCATTCTAAAAAACAGGAACTTAACAGCTTCTATAATCGCCTCTTCCGACACGGTTCTCATATCATCCACATATTCCAGAACCAGTGGAAACGTTATCTTTCCTAATGAAGGGGTCCGAGTACCATCGGCAATGGTTGGTGGATTTTTCACTGTGTGAAGCGTTTTTGTATAAAAAGATTTTGTGGCATCGTCGGCAAGTTCCGGCTCTATACCAATAACGTTACAGTTTGGGGACACTGCTTTACTGGTAATGGCAGAACCGCTTAAAAGACCGCCACCGCCACATGGAACCAGTAACATATCAAGCTCACCAACTTCATCAAATAACTCCAAGGCAGCCGTTCCCTGGCCAGCTACAACATCAATATGATCATAAGGCGGGATTAAAGTATAACCTCGTTTGGCTTGAAGATCTTGTGCAATTTCTTTCCGAGTGGTTTTTTGTGGATCAAAACTGATAACTGTGGCACCATACCCCTCTGTGGCAGCTCGTTTTGTTGCAGGCGCATTGTCGGGCATGACAACGGTTGTTTTAACATTCAACATGTTTCCTACAAGGGCGATAGCTTGAGCATGATTTCCGGAAGAATAAGTAATGACACCTTTGTCTTTTTCAGCTTGGGAAAGTTGGGTAACACTGTTAAGCGCTCCCCGAAATTTAAACGCTCCAACTCTCTGGAGATTCTCACATTTGAAAAACACTTCGGCGTTAACCATCTGATTAAGGGTACGGGATGTCATAATGGGAGTAATATTGGTAAATCCTTTGATTCTATCTTTTGCAGCTTGAATTTTATTAAACAATTTCTTTCTCCGTTTTATTATATTGATTTCTTAATCATCCAATAATTCGCCATAATGGTTTTATAACTCCACACTTTAGAGTTCTCAGGTACTAATCTGTAATTAAAGTCTATTTTAAATAATTGCACTATCATACCGAACTTGACCCGGAATCTATTGTTAGCTCCGGATATCTCTTCCTGGATGCCGGATCAAGTTCGGTATGATGAGGAGAACTTTCAATTGTCAAGTGTTATAACAAATCACTACATATCTTAAATTATTGCTATCGATAAAACATGTTTTCAACCCCCTTACTGCCTGCTTGTTTTATATTTCTCGATACAATCTCTAATCGGCGGAAAAATATCTAGTTTTAACGCTTCCCCCGGCGAATAAAACTCGGCTGATACGACTTCACGATTGTCTATTTCGATCCGGGGCTTTTCATTCACTTCCATGGAAAAAATCGTTACATGATCATTCCGATTTTCCCAACTATGCTGAGTTTCAATAGCCAATACCAGTTCATCTGCTGTTGTTTTAAGGCCAATCTCTTCTTTCAGTTCCCTAATGGCCGCATCAACTGCTGTCTCGTTGTTCCTGATATAACCTCCCGGCAGACTGTAATATCCATGATAAGATGTCCGTACGAGAAGTATTTCTCCCTGGTACCAAATAGCGATCAACGCACCATCTGTTTTGGGACGACGAATTGCCCAGTAAAGTTTCATGATACGATATGCAAAAAAATAAGTAATTCGGAACCCCTGATCTATGATAGATTTCATGACATCCTTTCTCATTTCATTAACTCAATTTGCTTCGGCTCCTATCTTAAAAAAACAGATACTCAAAACATGTGAAACCTGGCGCAGTTATTTTTTTTTTATAAGCTGAGTAGATAGATCTCACATCCAGGGGTTTATGGCAACTGAATTGCTTAATATCCGGCTTTCATGATGTTAACGATAAGAGTAACTAATAATTTCACCTTTATAAAAATATTAATATGTTATGCTAGTCCTCGCTATTGACAATACTCTCCCGGTTCATTAACTTTCCAAATGATTAGGATATCGAACCTTTTTACCTGTAGGTGATCAATAATGATAAAACAACAAAGTTGCCCCATCCAGGATTTTATCTTATTTTGAACTTATTTCTTGATTCCGTTCAACGACTTGACAAAAAACGGGAAAGAACCTAAAACCCACTTGGCTGCTTTTTTCTCTAAACACTGCCAAAACAATGCGGGAAGTTTTTTTCTTTTTTGGCCTCGGAATGGCCGCTGGCATTAGATGGGTAGCAGACAAAATTGGATTGGTGTATTTGACAGATGCGGGCGTTCAGAAAAGAGTTACTAACTAGTCAGTGGATTTTATGATCGTCGCCACAATTCCAGCTGTCCAACTTTCCATTGTCTGGAAATATATTTCACCAATTTCATGTATATCCATTGCCAACGGACTGCTAACAACCCTGATCATCCTATATTAAGGAAAACGACTGGTTTCAGATAGTCTGGAAAGAACAGTCGCCATCTACGGCATTGTAACGGGAACAATGGCTTGCGGACTTCTTCACCTTCGAATTGTTGACCCCGAGTTTAAGTCTCCAGCAGCCGGAGAAGTCGCTCTAATAAACCTATTTTTCTTACTGGTAATACTAGCTTGCCTCAACCTAGTATATGCCCCATATAGTGGAGTTCTGGCACCTGAAAGTAATCATCCTGGCTTTCCTCGGTATCCTATTGACATCGTTCACTCTAATAAAGATACTAAAATTAATAGGACAATCGAAATTTTAAAAACTGGATATTCTCCTATAACATATTGTTAATATATACCATTTGAGAATTAACGTGAAACAACCAACTATTGGTATTGATTTAAACACCTTTTCGAACAAATATGCCGGAATTGGAAGATATACCATGAACCTGGTTCAGCATTTGGTGGAGAGGAATAAATTCTCTTACCTAGGTTATCCATCGCCAAATACAGACAATAGTGCATTGCTTTACACGAACCTAAAAGCTGTAAAAGGACTTACTTCGCGTATAAAAAGCACAGTATTAAGATCAATGCTATTGTTCCCCTTCCAAACAAAACTGGATAACATCGATCTCTTCCATTCAACCGATAGCAGCTCCATTAACCTGCTGCCAAATTCCAAGTGCAAAAGAGTCTCAACCATCCACGACGTTATTGTTTTTAAACATCCAGAGTTTTTTACTAAAAAACACATGGTTATTGCTCAAAAGATGATAACAAATGTTACAAGAAAAGCTGATCACATTATAGCCGATTCACAATCAACCAAAAAAGATCTGTTGGAGGTTTTTCCAAAATTGAAAGAAGACGATATATCCGTGATTTATCTTGCAGCATCAGATAAATTTCAGAAAGCTCCTACCAATCAAATTGAAGATTTTAAAATCAAATACCATTTACCTGAACGTTACTTTTTGTCATTAGCGACTCATGAACCACGAAAAAACTTGAGAAATCTTATCACAGCTTTCAGAAAGCTAAAACGAAATTCCGCATTCGAAGATATTGGTTTAGTTCTAGTTGGAGGCAAAGGATGGCTTGATTCAGGGGTTGATGAGACTATAGAAAGCTACAAAAAAGACAGAATTATTCCTTTGGGCTTTATTGAAGACAATCATCTTTCAAATCTGTACTCTGGAGCCATTGCTTTTGCATACCCAAGTTTGTATGAGGGATTCGGACTTCCGGTTCTTGAAGCCATGTCATGTGGACGACCAATAATAACATCTCATATCTCTTCAATACCGGAAATTGCAGGAAAATCTGCGATTTATGTCGATCCATATTCTATTGAATCTATAAGAAATGCATTACAAAACATCGCTGAAAATAGTGATCTTCGAGAAAAGTTGTCAAAAGAGGCCATTCAAAAGAGAAATGAATTTGCTTGGGAAAAAACTGCAAAACAGACTGAAAAAGTCTACAAAATGTTATTCAGCTGAAGTTTAAATACTCTGTTACTAACAACTCATGAAAAAAGCATTGATCTGTGGCATTTCTGGTCAAGACGGAGCCTATCTATCCGAATTCCTTTTAAAGAAAGGCTACAACGTTTTTGGAACATCTCGTGATGCTGAGATATGTCCTTTCAATAATTTAAAAACATTGGGGATAAGAGATATGATTCAAGTTGAATCAGTCGCCCTAAATGATTTCAGAAGTGTATTACAAACAATTTCCAAAATTCAACCATACGAAATTTATAATTTATCAGGTCAAAGTTCTGTTGGACTATCCTTTCAACAACCAGTCGAAACACTTGAAAGCATAAGCATTGGCACATTAAATCTACTTGAAGTGATTCGTTTCTTAAAAAAACCTATTCGCTTATACAATGCATGTTCAAGCGAATGCTTTGGAGATACAAAAAACAAACCTGCTACAGAATTAACAGCCTTCAATCCACGAAGCCCGTATGCAGTGGCCAAAGCGGCTGCCTTTTGGCAAGTGGCAAATTATAGAGAAGCTTATGATATCTTTGCCTGTTCCGGTATTCTCTTTAATCATGAATCCCCCCTTAGGCCAGAACGTTTCGTAACACAAAAAATCATCTCAACAGCTTGTAGAATAGCAAATGGAAGTAAAGAAACATTGGAATTAGGTAATATCGATATTCAGCGGGATTGGGGATGGGCTCCCGAATACGTTGAAGCTATGTGGTTAATGTTACAAAAAAATGAGCCTGATGATTATATCATTGCAACAGGAGAAACAAATTCACTTCAAGAATTTGTTAATATTGCATTTAGAAAAGTTGGTTTATACTGGAAAAACCATGTTACATTGAACCCGTCACTTCTGAGACCCGCAGACTTAAAAATAAGTAAGGCAAATCCCTTGAAAGCTGCAAAAGACTTGAATTGGCAAGCACGTTATAAAATGGTTGATGTTATCGAATTGATGAATAACTTTAAGATATAATTTACATTTCAAATCCAATTATTAATAAAAATCAGATTTGATATTTGCAATTATTGTTATGTTTAATATTTCTTTATCAAATATTTTCACACAATGAAAAATCAATATTTAATTAAGCTATCATGATTTATCATATAAATAGAAGTTTTAAATTTTTTAATATGCATAAAATTTAAAATATTGGGTTGACTAATAATTGTATTCCAGTATTTTTTACCTTAATGCACAAATGGTTAACCATACTCATTCTTTATCCTAAAAATCATCAAGGGCAGCTGGTTACAGTATAGAGCTATATACATTTTAATATATTTTGAGAAAAAATTTATGAATATATACTTTATTTTAGGCTTATATATCGTTTTTTCAATCTTAATATTGACAAAACTAAAACCTCATCCATATAACTTTAGTTTTTTATTTTTCTCCTATACATTCATTGCTTATTTTATTGGATTTTTTATATTTCGAACACATCCAGAACTAAGTGTATTAATTCCTCTTCCCCAAAATAGATCCAATGTTTTTTTTAATTCAAGCTATTATAATGATACATTTTTAATTTTTCTCATCGGTATGATTTGTTTTTATATTCCATTCTTTATTATAAGGAATTTTAAAATCAAGAAATTTATATCAATCCGTTTTAACATTTCGTTTTTAAGCGCATTTATCCTCTTTTTAATTTTCAATTTCGCCTCATTTTGTATTCGAAAATATTTTAATGTTGGCATACCAACTACAGTAAAAACAAATAGTAAAATAGCAGAATATTGTTGGTATTTATTTGATTACACAACACTCATATTATTGATACTGACAATTTATAAAGGGTTAAGCTCAAAACATTTAATTAAATATTATTTATCGTTATTATCATTTTTTATTTATGGAGTTTCATTAATTCTTTTGGGATGGAAAATTGGATTCATCTGGGGATTTCTTTTTTTATTTCATATACTTTTTTACATCATTTTTAATAACCAAAGTCTTAGACACCGATTAAGTAAATTACTAGTCTTATGTACAATATTATTCACATTGGGACTCCCGATTATTTTTGTTCTAAGTAATGCTTATCGTGTCAATATCAATTCTAACAAAATATTTGAAGTTTCTACTTTTAAATCACGCGTAATTCAATCTAGTCAAACAGCCTTTACTTCCAGGAACTTAATCTATATCTATAACCGTGTTACAGGTATCAGCGCTTTATTTCCAACAATTGCCTATGAGTCACCAAATAAAGAAAATGAAATATCATTTTGGAATAACCTTTTAACAAGAGGTTCATATCAACCAGAGACTTATTTTGGATGCAATATAATTAAATGCGAAACAGCTTGTCCCCCCTCGAAAACGGCATATGCTCCAACCGGATGGGGCGTATTTTATATCTATCATCGCACATTAGGAGTCGCAATTGGTTTTCTGATTTTGGGTTTTATATTCTCAATTTTGGAAAAGGTGCTACCTGTTTTAATTTCTGAAAACGAGAATATCATTGCACTATATACCGTTACTTATGCCATTATATTTCCAGCAATGGTGTTTGAAGGAACTATTGTATTCTTTTTTAAACGACATGTTCTTTCATTTATTCTGGCCTTTTTAATTATAGGTGTTGGAGCAAAGTTAATTAATCGAATTCAATTTCGGCTCAACCAACCAGATCTAAATAAATAAATCGACTCAGTCAGATTTACAGTTTTACTAGGGTGTTGCTTTAAGCCAGTTGCAAAAGAAAATGAGTGACTTACCACACGAATCCTATGTGGTTTTTCTATATTCGATTCTTTACTATCGAACGTTTTTTTAGTCCTTCAAGTTCTTTCTCAACCACAACCAATAATTATACCCGTTCAATAAGGTAGCATTTCTTATTTCATCATAAAATTGTGTTCTGCTTCTTTATTTCTTTTTTCTATATCGTCAATAAGTTGGTTGTATTCCTCGGTTTTGTGTTTGGGGATTTCCTTGAATAGCCAGATGACTCTTACTTTCTCGGGGGTTTCGTTCGGCCCCCAAGAGACAGTTTTGACGGATAGGATTTTGCAGAAAATACCGCCGATTTTCTTTTTTTTACATTCTTCCGGGAATTGAAGAGAAACATATACACTCTGCATAAGATCAGGATTGTTTTTAGGTAAGTTAAACTCGCAGAAAATGCTACTAAGACTGAAATTGATGACATTGGCTTGAATATCTCCGCTTTCAAAATGAATAGATGCACTGGTTCCAGGGATATTGTATCGTTCCTGCTGACGAAGAAGCCTGGGATCACACAATTCGTTTATTTTATCCCGAAGTTGAGAAGCTGAAAACGGAACAACTAAAAAATGCTCGATTCCATTTTCTTTCAGTTCGCTTAGATGGAGCTTTGTGTCAGTTGACGTTATAACTAATAACGGAGTATCGGCATTGGTATCCGAGCTTTTTTTCTTCTTCTGGAGGACAACACCATCATAGTCACGCATAAAAGCGGGACTGATTATAATGTCATACTTGTCTTCAAAAATCCGCTTCTCTGCTTCTGGTCCTGTCCTTAATTCTTCTATCTTTATATCTGTTAATTCCGCTAAAATATATCCCTTAACAAGGTTTCTGATAACTGTTGATTCATGTACTATTAAGAGCTTTCTGGCCGCCATGATATTCCTCACTCAGGTGTTAACAGCGATATTTTGTATATGAACAAAAACTCCAAAGATTCGAGCTTCAGCTGCCATCTTGAAAAGCCTAAAATAAAAGATATCCTTTTAACAACCAAGATTCTTCAAATCGAAACCGTAAGTCTAGCAACTCATACTATGAACCGTACAATACAGCGATTATTTTATTCAAAATGACAAAGAGTAAAAATAACACAATTTTGTCCAGGCATCATTGTAACTCTACAGTTAAGAGTTATCGTATACACATTTGTTATTATAGTTTATTTTAGACACTTGCGACATCATTCTGGGCTTGACCCGGAATCTATTGTTAGCTCAGGGTATCTCTCTGGATGCCGGATCAAGTTCGGCATGACGATGAGAACTTTCAACTGTCAAGATTGTAACAAAAGTTAAAATAATCCTCTCCTTTTTTTTTGATCCTTGATAATATCAGATTGAATTGAACCATATTAACAAACAGTTGCAATGTTTTCAATTAAAATTTACTTTCAATCAACAACTGCTACCTGGAAAATAGTCATGAACACAGATACATTTAATAAAAAAACTCACAACTTGATTTTTCTTCAGCATCTAATAAAGATTTCCCAAATCTGGTATAAAACCTGTCATCTTGTTAAAAAGCCGATATCCGATAAAAGGTTCATTGGAAATTTCAACTCTCCATTATATTAATATAATGTAAGTCCTCTAACAGGAATGCATCGTTGCAATTTTGACTTCTCTTACAGCAAGCCTCACAGACCTGTTACCACTCAATTCTGAATGAAAAAGAACAAAAATAATGTGTTTTCGTTCAGACTAATGCCTTGACCTGTTGTTTGTTGGATAAAATTCAAATATAGATTTGGAAAAATGTTGGAACAGGCAGGTAGTATTTATGATTAAATATTTGATTTTAAAAAATTTCAGTAGTATCATTCTATGCTTTGAGTAATCTAACTTTCTATTATCTTTTACCTTTTTGCTTGACATGCCACAGATCAGCTGGTATGCGCAAAGGAGGCTAAGGTTTTTTTTCGGATTCATTGGAAAGATTTTGTGAATGATTCATAACAAACGATCATGAGGGAGAATACAATGAGAACATATAAGATGCTGTACGAATGTATTTTAATATTTATTGTACTCCTTTTTCTTGGGCCGATATCAGTTTTTGGTGCCAATAAAGCAGTCATCGGGCATCCAGCCTGTCTTTCCGGTAAGTATGCCAAAGCAGGTGAGCAGGCAATCGGCGGAATTAAAGCGTGCATTGATTGGGTTAACAACACATATGGCGGCATCCATATTGCCGGTAAACAGTACTTAATCGATTACAAATATTACGATTGTGAATCCCGTAAAGAATCTGTTACCAGTTTACTGGAACGATTGATAACAGTTGACAAAGTTAATGTTGTTTTTTCCGCTTATAGTTCCGGACTGACTTTAGCCGGGGCTCCAGTGGCCGAAAAATATGGAATGGTGTATATGGATCATGGCGGTGCCAGTGACAGGATTTTTCAACAGGGGTATCGGTTTATTGTGCAAACCATCGGACCGGGGAGTAAATATCATGTAGGGACACTGAACATGATTCGCCATTTCGATCCCAAGATTAAACGAATTGCACTGGCTTATGAAGATTCCGAATTTGCACGTATGACGATGCAAGGTGCGGCAGAGCATGCTGAAAAACTCGGTTTTAAAGTCGTTTTTAAACGAACTTATCCCAAGGGGGTTGCTGACCTGACACCGCTATTATCTGATCTTAAAATGAGAAGACCGGATGCCGTTATCGGAGGCGGACATTATGAAGATGGTCAGTTATTCTGTCGGCAGATGTCGGATCTGGACATCAATGTTAAAGCTTTATCACTGGTAGCTTCTGCAACATTACCGAAATACTATAAAGCATTGGGAGGAAAAATCGCCGAAGGTGTTATGGGACCTTCCCATTGGGAATATGGCGTAACATACTCCAAAAAAGGGGCAAAGAAAATCGGTCTGGATTGGATTGGCCCTGACCAGGATGAATTTGTCAAACTTTTTCAAAAAGTACTAAACACCGACATGATACCGGATTATCATGCTGCCGAAGCCGGAGCACAAGTATTGGCTTATGTAAAAGCGGTTGAAATGGCCGGATCATTTGATCAGAAAAAAGTAAGAGCTGCTTTGGGCAAATTAAAATTCATGTCTTTCTACGGTGGCTGGGAAATAGATGATACAGGCATGCAAATCGGTCACTCCATGGTAGATATGCAATGGCAAAATGGAAAAAGAGTCATTGTCTGGCCATTGGAAGCTGCCACTGGCAAAATCAAATATCCGAAACCACGATTCTAAAGAAATAAAACCCATATAGAGTTTTACGTTGATAGATTTTAAACTGACATCGTTTTTGAGGAACAATGTAAAACAAATATTTCCGTAAATATCAATAGATTATTTATGAGGATTCATTTCTGGATAAAAAGGAAAAAATGGTTTTAGAAATGTTGGCGGGCAACTTAATTCACGGTCTATTGCTTGGGGCTGTTTATGGATTGGCCACAATGGGTTTAAGTTTGATCTTCGGGGTGATGAATGTAGTGAATGTCGGTCATGGTGCATTTATCATGATTGGAGCTTTTGTCACTTTGATGTTATTCACGGTTCTCGGCATATCCCCCATTTTTGCTATCCCGGTCGCATTGGTTATCGGTATGGCCCTGGGATTTTTCTTTTTTTATACTATTATGCGGCGATTGATCAAAGCTCCCGAACTGGCATCTCTATTAGCAACCTTTGCCATTGGTATTTTGCTACAGGAGATCGCCAAGCTTATTTTTGGTGCGGATTTCCTGGGATATAATTGGGGCTTGGGTAAATTACGGCTACCTATAACCACAATCCCGCTTAGCAAAGTCTATGCTTTTTGCGGTAGCGTATTAATCGCGTTATTTCTATATATTTGGTTTAGCAAAACCAGGCTGGGAACAGCTATAAGAGCAGTTGTTGAAGACAGTGAAGGCGCCAGGGTGTGTGGTGTGAACGTGGGGTGGATATTTGCCCTTAGTTTTTCCATTGGCATCGGATTAACGGTGATGAGCGGGGTCCTGCTAACCATGTTTATCCCGGTGGGAATTAATCCTTATATGGGAGAACTATACACATTAAAAGCCTTTGTTATTGCGGTTTTGGGAGGGCTTAGCTCACCTTATGGCGCCTTCTTTGCTGGTTTAATTTTTGGTCTGATTGAAAACGGGGCATATGTGCTATTCGCATTGATTCCAGACATCACTTATACGCTATTCGGTTTTGAACTGGAGATCGCGCCTTTTCCGTTAACAGTATCCCTGGCATTTTGGATGCTGTTTTTTCTGTTGCTTGTAAAGCCGACCGGACTTTTTGGGAAAAAAGAGTGAATGCAAAATTGGAGAAATATTACCCGTTAATTCCTGTTTTAAGCTCCTACATAATCATGTTCTTGATCGGTTTTTTTGTTGAAGGCATGTGGCAAATGGTGGCTTTACTCGCCTTTTACTGTGCCTTGGGACAATCCTGGAATATTTTTATGGGAATGACGGGATATGTGGATTTTGGTTACGTTACTTTTATTGCCTTGGGAACCTATGGCATGGCTTTGGGTATAACATACTTCCACCAAATCGATGGCATCGGCATTGGTGTTATATTTATCGGCTTGTTGCTGGCATTATTCCTGGCATCCTTATCGGCATTACTCGAAGCGTTTATAGCCCTGAGGCTCAGAGGTGCCTATTTTGCCATCGCTTGCATCGGTATTAATGAAGGTGTCCGATATTTTATTGAAGGTGCCAAAATCTGGGGAGGTTCAGAAGGCATGTTATTCTCGGGAGCATTGACCTCAACCCTGGGAAGAGAACTCTCCAATAATCTGGCCACTTTCTGGTCTGATTTTGTTGTATTTCTGGTGGCTGCCCTGGCTGCAATTTTAAATATTTATTATATGAAATCAAAAATCGGATATGCGTTAACCGCTGTTCGAGAAGATGAAGACGCAGCACGGGTAATGGGGATCAATGCCAATCGTTACAAAACTTTAGCATTTCTAACCAGTGGTTTACTGGGTGCCACCGTCGGAGCATTTGCCTGGGGTGTCAAGTTAGCACATGTATATCCCGGTGATGTTTTTGTCATCCATTACACAATTGAATGTATTGTAGTGGTCCTTTTAGGGGGTGCCGGTACATTACTGGGTCCGGTCATCGGAGGTCTGGTTTACGGGCTTTCCAAATACTGGTTGGCTGTCATTTTACCCGGTTTCCAGTTATTGATTTTCGCTCCTGTCATTATATTGGTCATTGTTGTGTTTCCCGAAGGACTGGTCGGACTGTTTAAAAAACTCACCAAAGACTCACCTTTGGAAAAATTCATTATCTAAATATGGCGTTACTAAAACTGGAAAATGTCTCTTTATCATTCGGCGGTTTAAAGGCAGTGGATGACATAAGTCTGGAAATCGATCATGGTGAATTAATCGCTATCGTCGGTCCCAACGGTGCCGGTAAAACGTCTTTGTTCAACATCATCAGTGGAGTTTATAAACCTGACAAAGGTAAAATATTCTTTGATGGAAAAAATATTACAAAAGTTCCAGATTTCAAAAGGGCGCCATTAGGTATTGGTAGAACTTTTCAAATCCCCAGGCCTTTCAGTTCTGCCACGGTTCGTGAGAACATTGCGGTCGGCGCCATGTTCGGAACATTGTCAGGTAAAGTCAACGTCGACGAAGCGATGGAAATTGCCGATCGTTATATTAGCTTGGTTGGTTTGGAAGCAAAAAAGGAAAAGGAATCGAAAACCTTGACCCCGGTTGAAAAAAAAATGCTGGAATTGGCCAGGGCATTGGCTATGAAACCAAAACTGCTGCTAATGGATGAAGCCATGGCCGGGATGCATCCAAAGGATATCGATGATATGGTACAATTTCTTTTAAAATTAAAAGAGGAAGAAAATATTGCCGTTGTAGCCATGGTTGAGCATATTATGCGAGCAGTAGCGGGACTGGCAAAAAGAGTACTGGTGATGCACCAGGGAGCAAAACTGGTGGATAAGGAAACGCAAGAGGCACTGACTGATCCCCGGGTCATCGAGGTTTACCTGGGCCATTCTGCAAATAAACCAAAGTAACCTGCTTGATTTAAAAAAGGACAATCAGGAATGAATGTCATGTTATCCGTCAAAAAAATTGAATCCGGTTATGGTCCCATGCAGGTTCTGTGGAAGCCCAGTTTACAGGTGGAGCAGGGTTCCATCACCTCCTTGCTCGGCCCCAACGGCGTGGGAAAGACAACACTGCTCTGTACTATCCTTGGTTCTGTAGAACCCAGCAATGGCC
>JBFFHJ010000118.1:0-17953 GCA_041556995.1 bacterium
CCGCTATTTTATGTTTTCTTAATTATAAATAATGATCTATATAAACATAACACCAATCCTATTTAATAAACCATTACCAAAATGGTAGGTGATTTGTATGGACTGTTTTTGATACAACAGTTTTACATTTTAATCAGATAACTGATAAGGGGTGTTTTGATGGGATCCGTTTCATATTGATTTGCTATGATTATTATATATCTTTGCCTCTTTTTTTTGATGACATTTGATGCTGGTGTATCACATCATTATAAAATAATGTTGCTTGTTTTTCTAAATAATTGTTACTTTGATCATAAGAATGAGATTATTTTATTCTCTGATTCATTGAGATAATCGTTAGATATGGTCCTTTTTATGCATTTAGCTGGAACAACATAAATGCTAGAAAATAAGAAAGAATGACGATTCAATTCTCCAACGGAGTTGTAACATGACAAGGCTTTCGATGCATCGAATATTATTACTAACTATAATTATAGCTAATTTTTACTGGGTATCGTCAATATTTGCCCGTTCCGCTACGGATATGCCGTGGAGTACTATTGAAGATATTTCAATGTCTTCCAAAACGGGTCAACTGGTGTTGCAAATAAAAGGGAAGCTAAATCCCGAACAATTGGACGATATAAACATTGAGCAAGTGGAAGGGAGTTCGAATTTTAGGATTTCCATGCCCAAAGTATTGGTTGATCCCGAGAAACAACCACAAACAGTAATTGAGCTTAAGGATGGGAGTTCTGTTATTACTGTCAATATAGATGAAAAAATTATTGAAGGAGAAGCGGATGAGCCTGTTTTTGTAACAGACTTGATGATTAAAACTGATACAAAGTTCAAGGTGGAAACTCAAAAACCAATCACTTCATCCATTATGAAAATAGCTTTGAAACCCATCGTTGAGGAACCACAGAAAAAAGAGGAAGTAAAAAAGGTGGCACCAAAACCAGTGGACATAAAAGAACCGACGTTTGAACAGAAAAAAGAAGTGGCCAAAACCATGGCCAAAGAATCGGTAGAAGAGATCCTCAAGCACTATCATAAACCAAGTATTATGCAGGTTTCCATATTGAATGCCAGTGGTTTTCAGAAAAGGGCCTATCAATTATCGGTTTTTTTAGGGACCCTGAAAAGAGAATATATTGAAGAATCATTGGGGATGAAAATGGAAATTGTCAATATTTCCAATGCACAAAACATGAATCATTTGCATTCAACCATTTATTTCCGTGGCAATTATTTAAAATCCGCCCTTTTACTGGCAAAACTGATAAAAGGAGACCAGAAACTCGTTCCAATGAGAAGCCAGCAGGAAAAAATGGGTGTTGATATCGAAATTTACCTGGGAAGAGATTATAAATAGTCTCCTGGAACAGATTACCGTTTTTTATATTTATTGATTTTAAAGCAATGATTTTTATAAATTTTTGTATTGATAATCAGCAATTTTTCAAGGATGAAAAATGAAAACGAAGGTGTTTTTTATCTATTTAGTCTTTTTTACAATGCTGATGGTCGGTTCTACCGCATACGCTGTCCCTAAATATACGGATAAGGTAACCGCCCTTAAACTGGCTAAAATTCTGGATAATGGTACTTTTGGACGATATACCATTACCTCAACCTATGTTCAGAATGAGGATGTCAGTAGCTATTATATATCGGTAATCTTAAGCGACGGTAGCGCAAAGAGGTGGTATATAGACCAGATTTACAAGTGGGCAAGAGATGACAAACTGTCTTTAAGTGATAACCAGGCATTGCTGTTTTTGAATCCCTATGACTCTCATTTTGTGGTGTTGAATAAGAATAATTTTCACAGAATGGCGTTAAAAGCAAATGTTTTTTTGAAAGAGTATCCCATAGGTGATCCATTACACGGCAAACAGTTCCGATTTCGAATCAAAACCTTTAGCCTGATTTCCCCGACGGAAACAGCCTTTGGTCGAGATAAAAACGGCAGTAAATATCGATATATCATTGATTTATTTAATGGAACTCGGGAAATGCTGACTTATGAAAACGCCTATCGAGTAGAAAAAAGTAATCGGCTGGTGGAGGAGAAACGATTTTCCAATGAAACATTTGAAAGAGCCTATCATGTTACCAGAATTCTTCCCCATTCGAAACAACCTTCGGAAGACGGTGTTTCGCAGTTCGGTGTCGAGGTTCAATTCAATCAGCCTATCAAATTGGAAGGGGAGCACTTTCCTTATTCGATATATGAGCGTACCCAGTATATGAAGCGTCAAGAAAAATTTAAAAAAGACTTTATTTTGGATATTACCATTCCCAACAGTGAAGAAAAATTTGATGTAAAAGTGATTAAAAATCTGGAATATCTGCATAACATCGAGGTTGTTAAAGATCCGGTATTCCCAAAACGAATGATCTTAAGAGCCGCTTTTAATCCTTCGGTTATGGATATTCCACCGATTATTTACAAAAACGGTCAAAATTCCATTTATGTGAATTTCTTTAACTTGGTGGATCAAAGTGTTCTTAGTCGGGGAATGTTGCTTGAAACTAAAAAGCGCAAAGAAGCCGAGCAAAAGTCGTTTAAAAAGATACGTATTTCTAAAGTTATTAAGAAGGAATCCGAATACAACAGGGCATACATCCTGGCTACGGAAACACACAAGGAATCTCAAACCATAAAAGAAACCATTCCTAAAATTCAAAGACTTCTGGACAGCATTAAGCAATTTGAAGAAGCCGCTTTACTGGCTGAAAAAGATTCGCAATTATATAGTGCATTAATGCAAAGAAATAAGTTACGAAACTCAGTTATTGTGTTATTATTGGAGTATGTTAAAAATAATTTGGCCAGTGAAACCATACAAGCATCGGATGTTGACCAATTATCGGGCATGTTGGATCAAGCGGAATCATTTACCAGGAATCAACAGGTTCTAAAAAATATTGAAAGGATGAGAGAAAGACTCAATTCAATCCAATAAATTCATTATTTGTATAAAATGACAGCATTAATCAATAATAAAGTAACCATCTCGCGCAATGATTTTTTAGATAGTTTTATACAGCTGTACCATGCAATTAAGGATTATGATGAACTGATCAATCTTGTTTCAGATGCTACTACGCAAGATCCCCAAGAGATAAAAAGAATTATTAAAAGTCGTATTAGTCAACTGGAATTCGGTAGTGTCAATGTCAAAGCCATGGAGATCATTGGCACTTATTTAAAATCTACTCTTAAGAAATTTAAGGGTGAAAAACTGACTTTTTTAATCCCTGATCATCTGGAGGATGGTTTTTTTACATTAAACGACGGGTACATGGATCTGTCAAAAAGCATCCAGAAAGTCGAAGAGGAATTAAGGGAAATTGAAGAAAAAGTCTTTTATCTTGTCCGACTCCTCCCCCCCCATAACGTGGGAAAGATACAGCTTTTGTTAAAGGCAATCTCCAGCTTTTTTAAATCCATTGTGCGAAAGGATTTTCTTGATATGGAAGGTCATATCAACCATATTCACTATCTGACGGCAAGCAAAGAGAGCTACCTGGTGATCAATGATATAGGTCGAATGGTGCGTGATATATACAATTCTCTTCAAGATTTCAGTGCTCATGTGGAGATTGAGGAATTGGAACCGAATCTGGTGGACGAAATGCCGGATGCCATTGACAAGCTGAATTTGGTGATCAAGCGTATGGAAGAATCTGCCAACTCAACTCTGGATGATGTCGAAGCGCTTTTAGATAGTAATAGTAAAAAGCTGGCGGACAATAATGTCATGTTGGAAAAATGTCGTTTCCTGGAAAAGCAATTGGTGGAATTGAAGGAGAAACATGGGGAAGGTGTGGCCGATGATATCGATAGTGTGATTGATGGTTTGAAATCCGGCATTCTGGATAATCTAAAACATCAAGCGGATGAACTGAAAGAGGAAGAAGCCCAGTATTTTGATATCATGTCCAACCAATCATTTCAGGATATCACCGGTCAAACACTAAAAAAGATTATCGGATTTATTGAACAACTTGAATTTAAACTGCTTCAGATTCTCCAAAAATATAGTGGTCGGTTTCAAGCAACGAAACCTAAAATTGAGGATGATGCTGTTATATCACCATTGTTTGGTGTTGAAACGAAGGATGGAATCATACTGCATGGTCCACGGGATAATAAAGAGACTGGAAAAGAAGTGGCTAAGCAGGATGATGTGGATAAAGTACTGGCGGAATTTGGCTTTTAAACATCAATTTTGATACTATTCTTTAAGTTTAATCTCGCTTCGGTTGGTCGGCAATTTTAATATTTTCCCTGGATTTTTAGGTTTGTAATCACTTTTTAACAGGCGACCGGCCTCCGTTTCTTTCTGAAACTGGATATACTTGCCCGCATTCTTTGACGAAAGCTCATCAATTTTCTTAATGTTTTTAACCATACGCTTGTCGGAATAATAATCAGCTGCCCGTTCTTGCCCCTTTTGGGACAAATCTGGCTGATGTTTTTGACTTAGGAATTTAAAGCCTGTCAGCTTTTGTAGAATTTTACTAATTCGATACGAGTCTTTCACGCCATTATCCACTGATGTGAATTGATTTGCTGGTTGCGTTTTTCAGATTTTTTGCAAAATCAGCAAATTTTGTATCCGGTATGGTCCGGAGGAGTTCGCCTGTTTCTTTATCAACAACATCAATATATACTTGTTCCCCTTCATGACGCTGGTAAAACTTCATCTCTCGCCACTGAATATTGTCTTTTATCATTTTGTTGACCTGCTCGGGATTATTGATGACGGCTTCCTCCAGTTTTATTCGTTCTTTTTTGTTTTTGACGGGATTTGAGGATTTGGTCTCATCTACCAATTCACGTTTAACGTTTTTAGGTTCATTCCTGGTGTTTTCTCTGGCACCATAAGACAATGTCTTGTTTCCTGCTACTTGATCGGTTTTCATACGACCTCCAAATTTTAACAATACTTACAACACTCTTTTTAACGATTGGCTGGAAAATATTGAATGTTTTATGGGTAGTTTGGGTTTATAGGATTTGGCTTGTTGAACATAATTCGAGAGCTTTTTTGTCCTATTCAATGTAACTCTCTCATCATCAGCGTTTTTTTCGTCCGTTTCCAATTTTGATATGGCCGAATGATTGTTTTCAAAAATTGAATTCAGTAGTCGTTCTATTTCCTGATATTTATCCTTTTCCAAATGGACTGCGGAAATACCAATAATTTGTTCACGAGTTTTTATGGCCTGATCGTTTTTCTGCAACTGAGATAACAACGACACTCTTTTTTGTAGAATTGATTCTTTCATTTGAAAATCGATGATTGTGTGAATCGAACAGACCAGTAATTGATCTAAAAGCTCTTTTTTCTTTTTCACCAGTGCTTTAATGGTAATGTCGGATGAGTTGGTCATATTGCTTTTATATATTAATCTATTTCCCAATGCAGAATTCCGAAAAAATCTGGTTAAGCATATCATCCGGGGTTGTTTCACCCACAATTTCACCCAAATAATTTAATATTTGTGATAAATCAACAGCTAGCAGTTCCTCTCCAACTTCCATACCAACCGATTCAATGGCTTTTTTTAATGAGTTTAATGCTTTTCCAGCCGATTGTTTTTGTCTGATATTGGTCAGCATTGTATCTTCGGATAATTGTCCCTGTTTGCCAGAAATAAAGCTGAATATTTTTTCTCTTAATCTTTGTATATCACGATCATCGAGTGCAGTAATCCTGATTTTTTCATTTTTTTGCCATTGGCTGGGTATTTGTATATCCCCATCTCCATAAAGATCTCTTTTATTCAACACCAAAAGGATGGGCACTCTGGATATATCTACCAGTTCAGCTAGTTTGATGGTGAATGAGGGATTTGACATATCGATAACCCATAAAATCAGGTCTGCTTTCTCAATGGCTGAAAATGCTCTGGTAATCCCTTCCTTTTCTATTTCATCACCGGTTTCATGTATTCCGGCTGTATCGATAAGAGACACTGGAATACCTTCGATAGCACAGGATTCTTCAATGGTATCCCTGGTAGTCCCAGGCATTTGATTAACAATGGAACGAGATTCTTCCAAAAGCCCGTTTAAAATTCTGGATTTTCCAACATTCGGTTTACCGGCTAAGACAATTTTATATCCTTCTCTGATTTTTATGCCGATATCGGCCGACTTCACTAACTGGGCCAGTGTATTTTCTGCCAGTTTCAACCTGGTTTTAATCTCATCCAGGTTGGCAAAAACAATGTCTTCTTCGGGGAAATCAATACCAGCGTTAACCAATGATAGAATCCATGCAATATCCTCTTTTACCTTGGAGATTTTTTGGTAAAGTTTACCTTTTAATTGATTGATGACCATATTCAAGCCCATTGTGCTTCTGGCTCGGATCAAATCGTTGGTAGCTTCGGCTTGTGTTAAATCGATTCTTCCGTTTAAAAAAGCACGCTGAGTGAACTCTCCCGGATTGGCTAGGCGGGCATCTTTTTCCAGAATATAATTTAGTATGGTTCCGGTGATAAAACTGCCGCCATGACAATGAATCTCCACCACATCTTCTGCTGTGAAACTATGCGGTTTTTTCATTATACATAGCAGCACCTCGTCAATGGTTTTGCTGTCTTTTTCTATCCAACCGTAGGTGAGATAACGATTTTTAATCTCCTGGATATTTTTGTAGTGTCTGGCTCTAAATATGCGACCAGCAATTGATACTGCATTATCTCCACTGATTCGGATGATACTGATCCCGGCTTCCCCAGGTGCTGTGGCGACACCAACGATGGTGTCATTATAATCGATTTGCATTGAAAGGCGGTTACTATCTGCGTTTTGCAGGCATTAAAGTATAAACAATGGATATTAAACTCCAGGGGGAAATTCTACTGAATATCCCTGACAAATATATCGCGGTATTCATCCAAGTATAGTTCAGAAAGTTGAGCTTGTGAATCGTGTCTCATATTTTGTACAATAAGTCTTTGAAGGACCATATTTTTTTGAAAAAGATTTCTGACAGCATGAAAATGCTTGTTTGTTTTGTCAAAACATCTTCTTATGGATTTTGCCATGTAAATGGAATCTTCCGAAGCGTACCAGGCAAAAAACAGCTCACTTTCTTTCCGGGTTTTATAGTAGGAACGAAAAAAATCTTTTGCCTTGTTATGAAATTCAAAGCTGGATGATAAACGCAATTCGGCACATTGAATATCAACTTTTTTTTGACGCCCGGCTTGCTGGGACCATTCGCAGGAAGACAGCAAAAGCGGGATTAATAAAACATACAAGATCTGTTTCATATGAACTCTGATAATCATTGGCTGATTCAAACAATAGCAGAAAAAGATGTAGCAGTTATTTACTGTAATTTTTACAATTTGTTAGTGTGTAATCTCACTTAATAAGAGGTTTTTAGGTATAAATGCAATCTTTACACCGAGGATTTGTTTCCATTCTCCATACATGCTTGGGGATTTGGTCGTGGGTTGAAATCTTGGGAATATAAAACCTGTGATGGCTATGTTTTTCAATTGAGAAATAATAGTTAGGATAATCAGGGCTTTAATTCTTTAAATCCGCCTCAGACGGTATCTATTTATTGGTTTTAATATAAGTTTCTGATAAAAGATATGAGTTGACTTTTTTAAAATATCTAAGAACCCGCTTTACATGACCTTCGGTAAAATGTTAAGACATAAAGTGTTCTAATCAGGAGCAAAGTGGTTGATCCAGATAAAATGAAAATACCAGTTTTTTTATTCTAATTAGATAATATTGGATTATTAATATGGATTTAGCAGCTCTTCTCGGTACAATAGGTGTCTTTTTTGTTTTCGTTATGGGATCTTCGAGCAATTTTAGTAACCTTGGGGGGATTGTTCTTATGTGGAATGCTCCCAGTGTGGTTATTGTGCTTGTGGGAACCCTTGCCGCAACCATCGGTTCTTATCCAATGGAAGTAATTGCAGGATTACCCAGATCCATCGGCAGGGTATTTAAGTCTAAATCGATTCCCCTCATCGAGACTTTGGTGATTATTGTCGATGTGGCCAAGGTCGCCAGAAAAAACGTACTGGCTATTGAAGATTCTTTGCCCAGTATTGAAAACGAATTTCTTAGAAACGGTCTGCGATTAGTGGTTGACAGAGTCGACAGAGAATTGGTTACCGATATCATGATGTCGGAAATGAAATATGCCGACCAGAAAAAAACCCTGGATCAGGAAGTGGTTAAGCTGATGTCAACATATTCACCGGCATTTGGTATGATTGGAACCCTGATTGGTCTTATCCTGATGTTAGCAGATCTCAGTGATCCAAACTCTATTGGTCCCAATATGTCAATTGCTTTGGTTACGACATTATACGGGGCATTTCTTTCCAATGGGATATTTTTGCCTTGGGCCACCTCATTGGATACGGCTAGAAAAAATGAACTGGTTCTTTATGAAATGGTTCGGGATGGCGTCCTGTTTATTGAAAAAAACGAAAGAGCTGAATTCATCGAACAGGACTTAATGAACTATTTGTCACCCGAACTGAAAGCTAAATATGAAGAGCTTAAGTTCAGCAGCGATAAGGGGAAATAATGGCCGTTGAAGAAGAAGTTGATTGTAATTGCGGTGAAGAGCGGGTTGAATGGATTTATACCTATGGTGATATGGTGACACTGCTTTTATGCTTTTTTGTGCTTCTTTTTGCCATGTCTAAATCGGATGAAGAAAAATTTAAAGCTGTTTCCGCTTCATTTAGAGGGGGCCCTCCTGCATCACCGTTTATATTTACCGGTATGCCGACGCCCATGGAAAATCTGGAAGCTGCCTTGAAAAAAGCAGATATTGCTGAAGTGACTGATATTACTGTGGATGATAGGGGAATTGCCGTTTCATTCAGCGATACTGCTATGTTTGAACTGGGATCGGCAGATCCGACGGCAAAGGGAATTGATGCTATAGAAAAATTTTCCAGAATCCTGTATGCCATTCCCAATAGAGTTATTATTGAAGGCCATACGGATAATGTACCGATCAGCAGTGAGATGTTTCCCTCAAACTGGGAATTAAGCGGTGCTCGATCAGGTTCCGTTGCCAGATTATTGGAAAAATACGGAATCGAAAGCAACCGGATGGAAATAGCCGGGTATGGATCAACCAGACCGAAAGTTGCCAATGATAGCCCATCATTAAGACAATTGAACCGACGTATCGATATTTTAATAAAGCCTGAAGGATATTAATAAACTCAATCTGTTAAAAGATTATCCCTGCTTGGATAACCGTTGGTTTTTTTATTAATTTCTTATATAAGAATCACACCTAGCAAACTCCAGTTTTGCATTTACCAACCGGTTTACAAACGTACATATAATTCACTTCAACACATGGAAATGTAAACAGATTATAAGAGTAGACAAACACCATGCACAAGACGTAGTGGTCCAATCTCCATCTGTTCGTCAAAAATTCCGTAACCAACCATGGAGGAACTTATGTATAAACGAAGTGTACAACCTGACAATTTTGACAAACGTATTAAAATCGTATCTCTGATCGTTGTTGTCGCATTCTTAGTTATTCTGCTTTTAGGAGCCAACATATTTTTAAGTGAGATGAAGAAAATTTCACAAGGGCAGGAAATGATTCTTTTGTCGTTGACAGCTAACGAAAAACCTAAAATAACTGCTGAAATCGAATCAACCGATAGTGATTATGTTTCAAAAAAGGAATTTATCAGGTATCGAAACGAAAGCAAAAAAGCTATTCAACAATTGGCCAAAGATTTGAGAAGGATCCAATATAAACTAAAACTCAAACAAACACAGTTGAATCGGTTTTAGTCAAGCTTCCGGCATTAACTCTTCGCGCCCTGATGGCGTCACAATTTGTTTTTTTGATGGTTGATGCGTTTTGATTTTTTTAATCTACACGCTTTGTTCAAATTTATGATATAGTGGTATCATTCATATTAAAAGCGGATCAAGTGACAGAGTCCGCTGTTGCTGCATTGAAACTAAGCATCGTTTCTATCGTACCGGATGATTTGTCAAATTGTGGACAGGTTTTTGTAGTCCTAAATCTGGGGAAAACCTGAGTTAAAAAGCGGATTTGTGGTCTTCTAACGAGGAAAACGCTGACTTGGGCACATTCTTGCCGCCAATCCATATTGCTTGCACGGAATTGTAAAGCTGATCCCTAAACTGCAAAATCTTGGAATATCTGAACGATTATTGAAACGCTCCGCATCTGTTAACTAGAGCATGAGCCAAGCTGAGGGTCGTGAGAATGATTGGCTGGTTTAAATATTAAAACAAACTATATTTATGACTGATTTGTACGGAAAGGGGATGGCTTACCTGGAATCTCTCCAACCTGATTTGCCGGAATGGATGACGATTATCAAAAATGATGGTATTGCTGGAAAAGTACCCATTGTCAGGGATGATATGGGACAACTCCTTAGGCTGGTCTGTTCACTGAAAAAACCTGAAACCGTTCTTGAAATAGGGTGCGGCATCTCTTATGCTACTCATTGGATGCTTTTGGGGTATCATAGTAGTAAAATTACTGCATTGGATAGCAATAAGGATCGTTTAGAACAATGTAAAAACTATTTACAACTATCCGGTTATTCAGATCAAGTAGAGCTGAAACACATTTGGGCCGAAGATTTTTTTTTGGAAAACAAATCCAAATATGATCTGATTATCCAAGACTCCACCAAAAAAGAATATGCAGGGATGATCGATCAGTGTTATCAATGTTTGAGAGAAAGTGGATTGTTAATCGTGGACAATGTTTTTTTTAATGGCAAAGTGTTTGGTTTAACGCCTGATCAAGAAAAAAAATATTCCAAGGGAGTAGCGGCATTGAAAGAGTTCAATGAAAAAATCTCCCGACATCCAGGCTTTTTATGCAACTTTTTTCCATTTAGTGATGGTGTGTTAATCGCACAACGTATTTCCTAGAACGATGAAATGAGTGTTCCGGTTCATTCCCTAAGAAAAGATCAAAAAATATGGTATGCCAGATTCGTCATTGGGGCGATATTGGCCGATGATGAGATCAGCCCTTCGGAAGTCGATTTTTTGAAACAAGTCATTAATATTGTCGATGATCCCCATGAAAAAAGAGAGCTGATGCAAATGATCAGCTCCAAGAAATGTCCACCACTAACTCCACCCCAGGGAATCAGCAAAGAAATCCTGGCTGCAATATTTATTGAGTTGATATTAATAATGATTTCAGACTTGGATTTTGCTGAGTCTGAAAAAGTTTATCTTCAAAATGTATCCCGGTTATTTAATTTTGATGAAAGCTACTTTGCAGAACTGATGCATTGGGGTGAGGAAGGAGTAAAATGGAAAGATGACCAGCGGTTTCTGGTTTCGGACGATGGGGATGTTGAAAGTTTCCACGTTCCCCTGGACAAGCTGAATTCTGAGCAAAAAGGTTGGTATGCCAAATCACTTATAGCCACAATCATGTTGGATGGTTTGGTTGATGACACGGAATTGCAGTTTCTCAAGGCAGCCATGTCGTTTGTTGATAACAAAAAGGAGCAGCATCGATTGGTTGGCTATGTGCGAAATAAAATGGCACCGCCATTGACTAGTCCACCGGGCATTTCCCAGGATATTTTATTGCTTATTTTTTTTGAAGTGATATTGATTGTTTCTGCCGATGAGTCTTTATCATATAAAGAACAGACTCATCTGAAACACATTGCAGAAATGTGTGATATGTCCGATGCATTTTTAGATAAGGCAATTGATTGGTGTCACCGAGGTATTTCCTGGAAACAGAATAAAAATCCACTCATCGCACGCTGCAAATTGGGATCCAGAATTCAATCACTTCAAGCCCATGGACCTTTAGAGCTTAATCCGGATAACAACTCTATACTCAATCGTGATTTAGAGTGTTATATTTGCGAATCATCTACCAAAGTAAAGGGATTCCAATTAAAGCCACATAGTCAGGAACCCAATAGAAATATTTTTGGAATTACCACATATCTTGAAAGTTTGGGAGGACAGGATTATATCGATTTTAATTTAATTAAGGTTCTAGTGTGTCCCAATTGTTTTTTCGCCAGTGTGGAAAAAGACATGTTTCGAAAAAACAGTAACGATCCGGCACCAAAAGCGTTAAAAAATCAATTATTTAAAACATTATGGTTAAGGGATGCCGATCAGAGGAAGTCAAAATTCAAAGATCATATGGAAGAGATTTCCAGTATCAAGCGGACTCTGCCAACGGTTATCAAGACATATAAGCTGGCTATTAAGGTGTACAGGGTGTTGGGGAAGATGAATCAGGATCAATCGTTCGACTGGCAGGTGGTGACATTGTTGTTGACCTTATCCGAAATACTGATGAGCAACGGTAAAGAAAAAAAAGCCAACGAGTATCTCGAACAAGCAAGAGTGGCTGCCGATGATCTGTTCAAAAACGCTTCCAATAATCTGATTGCTATCAGAAGCGCCCGATTGCTTTTTTTTATTGCCCTTTATCATAATGATATTAGAGTAGCCGGACCGTTTGTTGATTATGTCAGGCGATTATACCTGGACAACAGTGATTCATTAAATCCGGCGGAACTAACTGTTCTTAAAAAAGTGTATGGGGAGACCAAACAGGCATTGAAAAATAGAGCCGATTATAGACAAGAACGTTTGTACGGATTTCATTTAGCCATTTAATGAGATGATTGTCTATCGGGTCTGGTTTTATTAATTTGTCAACCAGATTAGAGTGGTAGATGAATTGCATGACTTTTGTCATGAGAAGTGAAACTTGCGGCTTCGATCTGAATAATCCGCGTGATATCAAAGAGGTTTTGTATCCCTGAGATTACGAGACTTACAGCGAGTAATCCCCCCTACTTTACCCAACTGTTAATCCCGGTTAGTCTGTCCACAGGTTTTTCATTGAATAAATGGTTTGGAATCAATAATACTAATCTTTTTAGGCAGTATTTTATTCAAACGGGATGACCTGATGATAAATTGGAAAATGTCCAACATCATCTAAAAAACGTGCCAAGGTTTAGTTAACTACCTAAATAAAATGGATTTTTTGAAATGATATGCTGTTGTTAAAAAAGGCACTGTCCTATTTAGTTTATCTTTTTAGCATCCATTATAAGTTCTATTGCACAAACGATCGGATATGATATATTCGTTCAATGTCGATTTGTTGTCCAAGGGCACTTCAGTCGGTTTTTTATATGTGCAGGATAAACTCGAAATTGAAACGATAGTTTCCTATCCTATGAGGATTGCACTGTCGTCAACTATTAAATTCTGGAATGACCATGTTTAAAACAATAACAAGTAAAGTCGAATTTCCTAAGCTGGAAGAAGAGATACTGGATTTTTGGGATGAAAATTCTATCTTCCAAAAATCGATCGACGAAAAATCTGATGATGAAACATTCTTTTTTTACGATGGTCCGCCCTTTGCGACGGGACTTCCTCATTACGGTCATTTGATTGCCAGCACCATCAAAGATGTGGTGCCGAGGTATCAGACAATGCTAGGCAAAAAAATTGAAAGAAGATTCGGTTGGGATTGTCATGGACTACCAGTAGAATTTGAAGTTGAAAAAGAACTTGGATTAAAGGGAACAGCCGATATTGAAGCCTTGGGTGTGGCTGAATTTAATGAAAAATGCCGTAGTATTGTGCTTCGATATGCCAATGAATGGCGTAGAACCATCCGCCGATTAGGAAGATGGGTGGATATGGACAACGATTACAAAACTATGGAAGTCGATTTTATGGAATCCATTTGGTGGGTATTTAAAACGCTGTGGGATCGAAAATTGATTTATGAAAGCAAAAAAGTGGTTGCCTATAGCCCCAGACTCAGCACGCCGCTTTCTAATTTTGAGGTTAACCAGGGTTATAAGGATACACAAGACCCATCGGTTACCATCCGATTTCCTGTGAAAGATCAACAAGATACTTTTTTTCTGGCCTGGACAACAACACCTTGGACATTGATTTCCAATCTTGGCTTAACCGTTCATCCCGAACTTGAATATGTCAAAGTTAAAGTCAAAGATGAGATGTTCATTTTGGCAAAAGCCTTGGTAGAAAGCATCCTGGGAAAAGAAGGTACTGTTGAAGTGGTAGAAGAGTATATCGGAAAAGAGATGGAAGGAATGGCATATGAACCGTTATTCCCTTATTTTGCCGATTTGGATGCTAAAGGTGCATTTAAAGTGTTATTGGGTGATTATGTATCCATTGAAACAGGAACAGGTATTGTGCATACGGCACCCAGTTTTGGTGAAGACGATTTTAATACTGGCGAAAGGTATAAGCTACCTCATGTTTTTCCAATGGATGATAGTGGTAATTTTACTGATGAAGCTCCTGAAGTAACAGGACTTTTTTTCAAAGATGCCGATAAAGTTATTTTAAAACATCTCAAAGAAAGAGGGCTGGTATTTAAGCATGATACCATCGTTCACAGTTATCCTTTCTGCTGGAGATCCGGTGCTCCTTTGATATACAGAACTATTCGCAGCTGGTTTTTAAATGTAGAAAAAATAAAAACCGAAATGCTTGAAAATAATCAGCAGATAAACTGGTCACCAGAACATATTAAAAATGGTCGTATGGGAAAATGGCTCGAAGGAGCAAGAGACTGGGCAATCAGTCGTAATCGATATTGGGGAAATCCCATACCGGTTTGGATCTGTCAAAAATGTAAGCACGCTCATTGTGTTGGCAGCAGGAAAGAATTGGAAGAGCTGACCGGCCAGACTATTGAAGATCTGCATTCTCACTATATTGATCATTTGACCTTTTCATGCCCAACATGTGGTAATGAAATGAAACGGACTTCGGAAGTACTTGACTGCTGGTTCGAATCCGGCTCCATGCCATATGGACAGCAGCATTATCCCTTCGAAAATCAGGAAAAATTCGATGCCAATTTTCCAGCGGATTTTATCAGTGAAGGTTTGGATCAAACAAGGGGTTGGTTTTACACGTTATTGGTGCTCAGTACGGCACTTTTTAAAAAGCCGGCATTCAGGAATTGTATTGTTAATGGTTTAGTGTTGGCTGAAGATGGTAAAAAAATGTCCAAAAGTCTGAAAAATTTTCCAGATCCTTGGGATATGTTTAACAAGTTCGGCTCAGACGTTATCAGGCTTTACATGCTGAATTCCGGAGCTATTCGTGCGGATGATCTGCAATTCTCTGAAGCCGGTTTGCAGGAAACGTTGCGAAGTACGACTTTGCCTTTGTGGAATGTGCTCAGTTTTTTTACTACTTATGCCAATATCGATCAGTGGGAAGTTAGGACCATACTGGATATTAATGAATTAACCAATCCACTGGACAAGTGGATTCTTTCCAGGCTTCACCATTTGATATCCGATGTCAGGGAGTCCATGGCTAACTATGATCTGAATCGATCTGTGGCGCCGTTTGTCGGATTTATCGATATGTTAACAAATTGGTATATCCGTCGTAGTCGTCGACGGTTCTGGAAAGCAGGAAAAGGTGAAGATAAAAACCAGGCTTATGCAACTTTATACACTGTATTGCTGGAACTTAGTAAAGTGACAGCCCCGTTTATTCCGTTTATCTCGGATAAGGTTTTCCAAGTCATTCGCGATGATAGTATGCCAGAAAGTGTTCATTTGTGTGACTTTCCAGAAGTAAAAAAGAACTGGATCGATAAAACACTGGAACAGGAGATGGATATCATTTTGAAGAGCGTCAACATGGGTAGGGCATTGAGAGCCAAACACCAGATAAAAATCAGGCAGCCACTGCGCAGAATAGCCTTGGTAACCAAAAATGAAGCTGTTCGAGGGATTCTGGGTGATATGTCAGATTTAATTATTGATGAATTAAACGTTAAAAGTGTTGAAATTGCTGAAAATGAAGAAGAGCTGGTGTTACTTACCGCTAAGCCGAATTTACGGGTATTGGGTCCAAAACTGGGAAAAAATCTGAATAAAATACGTCCTCAAATCGAGGCATTGAGTTCGGATGTTATTGTTAGTCTTCAGGAAGGTAAAAAAATAAATCTGAATTTGAATGGCGAAAGCATAGAAATTGGTGTTGAAGAGATTTTTATCCAAAGGGAACAAAAGGACGGTATTGTTACGGAAAGTGAAGATGATGTGACTGTAGCATTAGATATTCACATGGATGATGACCTCATTGCGGAAGGTTTTGCCAGGGAGTTTGTCAATAAAATTCAGCAAACCAGAAAAGAACGTAATTTTGATGTAACGGATCGCATTAATATCCAGTATACCTGCCTGGAAAATCTTAAGGCTGCCATTGATAAACACTTGGATTATATCAAAACCGAAACACTGGCTGATGCCCTGGTTTTTTCCGAAAGCATAGATCAAAATTTTGTGGAATGGAATATCAATGAAGAAACATGTTCCATAGAAGTTGTCAGGATCGGTGGGTAGGGTAATAATGTCATTCAGTTAAGCTCTGCCATCTGTTACTCTAAGGAGGAATGACGAAGAATCTCTCAAGGCCAAAAGCAAATGACATCAGATAACATCGTGTTGAATTTTATACAAAAAACTTGAAAAGAAGGATCTTTACACAATCATGTTTTTTCTGAATGTCGCTTGAGCTCTGTTGAGATTCTTCATGTCATCTTAAACTCCATTTTGAGTGACAATACGAGGTTAATCGGTCTCGATGTTGTTGACATAATTTATATGGTCCACTTCCTTGTTGAAGGGAACTGTTCTTCCATATCCGACGTCAGTTGTTTATAGAGCTTTAACGTTAGTATCATAAATAAAGCCAGGATCATTCCGAAAGTGGCGAAGAACTGCCCTTCGTGAAATCCCAGAATCATTAGTTCTTCGGCTCTGTAAAAGCTGAAGTAAAAACGAATTGCGGAATAAAATAAAATATAGTTTGCTGAAATAAAACCAGGAGCAAACTTTTTTTTACGTAAGGCGATCAGAAGGAAAAATGTTAGAAGATAAAAAACAGCTTCATAAAGCATCACCGGATGAATCGCTATTCCTGGAAATTCCATGGCAGCGGGTCCGTATTCAAATACGACGCCCCACATGCTTTCTGTTGGAATGCCATGAGCTTCACCATTTATAAAATTACCGATTTTAACCAGGGCTTGAGCTGGTAAAATCGAAACTGCCACCACATCCGCCACCACTGGAAATTTTAAACGTCTATATCTGCATAAAAAATATAGTGTTAACGGTGCTAAGATAAAAGCCCCGTTATATGCCATCCCTCCGTGCCATACGGCTAAAAACTCATACCAGGGAACATTGGGCCCAGTGTAAAACTCCAGATTAAACAGCACATAATAAAATCTGGCGCCGATAATTCCGTAAAAAAATACCACCACAAACCAATCAAACAAATCATCCCTGGTTAAGTTGATGTCTGTCTGTTTTAAATCCTTTCTTAATAGTAAAAAAACCAGAATCAATGCTGCCGAAAAAATGAAACTAAAATACCTGAACTGAAAACCATCTAATTCAAAAAGAACTGGATTCATATCTACCTTTTTTTATTTGGCTCTTTCAGTTTCGGAATATAGCTAAACTGCGCTTTAAGTGACAATGGAGTTTGCGTTTATAAGTCAGTTTTGCTGTCTTAGAGGTCAATATCATCGTGATGAATGGCCCAGGTAGTTGTAAGGATAACAAAAACTGATTTTTTTTTGGACACTAAGTTCAATAATTATCAGACTTACCGGAGCATCTTACTTGGTTTTTAAAAATTAAAATACATAAAAAAGTAAAGTTTTTCAATCAGCTTCCGATAAAGAAGCAAGACGTCGGAAGGAATGTCTCTTGTTTTAGAGAAATTCCAGGTCTGGCAGGATTTACAGATTGAAAAGGGAAAAACGGAAAAGTATTAAAGTTTTTCTTTTTTATTCCGATAAGGGAAACAAGAAGGTTTTTCGCTCAACTACTTTGTCACGCG
>JBFFHJ010000119.1:0-17800 GCA_041556995.1 bacterium
ACTTTCCGCCATATAATGTGAGAAATATTCAAACAAAATGATAATTTACTTTCAAATAATCTGAAGATAACTTCTTTATCTCACAGTACCGTTTCAAATAGTCTGATAAAATTGCTTTCAAATAATCAGATAATCTTCCGCTAAATAATTTGAGAATTAACACCGTTTAAGGCTATGGAAATCTGTTATGAAAACGCATATGGCGGTGGAAATTTTCGTGAAAATCCTGAAAACCCCATGTACGATGTCAGAAATCTCATTGGAAAAGGGTATATCAAAAAATGGCGGAACATGACCAATCAAAGATTGCCCAACATCGAATTTGAGAAATTTCCACTTAGAAAAAGAACGAAAAAGAATAAAGTTGCTGGCTTTGGGGCTATCCCAGCTTATTGGGAACCCAGAAGAAAATATGTCGGGACAATGAAAGGAGAACCCAACCCCAATCAACCCAGACCACCGGATTTCAATCCACTATTTTACCAATGCGCCCCCCAGGATCAACAATTCGATAAAATCGAGGGAGGAGATGCTGTGGCGTTATATAACCTGACACCGACGGAAAAACTCATATTCAGTATACCAACTGTCAGGTTTGAATGTGAGACACTTTTAGCAGGTGATTATCACCAAAACCAAGCCATACTTCAAAGTGTTATTATCGAACCCGAATTTCCACGTTTAATAATGGTTTGGAAAGCTTCAGTGCCTTGCGAGAACCAAGAGGAAAGTATTGAATATACAAAAGTGGAGTATGAAATGAAATTACATTAATCAGTTTTATTTGCCGTCAATCCAACGTTTATACAAAAGGGAGGAACATGAGTATTAAAATGCTTAATTTATCTGCAAAAAAAGACGAAACACTTGAGATAAATCGAATCGAGGGGCATCGCTTCGGCCATATCGTAAATCTTGATAAAGATAATCAAACTATCTGGGTGAATTATCCCGGAAATCCTTTAAAAAAGGATCTTGCTGCCGTTCTTGGTAGCCATGTTATTACTTACAACGAGTTGATCAAAACAATTGAAACGATTGGTGTGGTAAAATTGGACTTCATCGACAACCACCCCGGTAAGCCAATTATCAGAGATATATATTATTCGTTTTTAGAAAATCAAAAACAGAATAAAGAAGAAAGACATGGCGAATCCCTTCATGTAGAAGCTGATAAGATTGTTCTTGAGGCAGAAAAAGAATTGACCCTCAAATGTGGCAACACCATTATTAATTTAAAATCCGAAGGGGATCAACTGGTAATTGAGGCTAAAAACATCAAATCATCTGCATCAAAAGACAACCGAATCAGGGGCGGAAACGTCTTTCTTAACTAAAAGGCAAACGTTTTAACCCCTTCGGCAATTTAAAGAAAAAAATGGAAACCTCAGAATATAAAATATTGGATCAAATCGTTAGCAAAACACGTGAGACGAGACAGAATAAGCAGTCCATAACCACCATTACCAATGCCACTGATTTTATCGCCTACGGAACCCTTTGCAAAACAATGCCGGAAAACAAATTATCCTCTCGTAAGAAGGGAATGGATGATTTGATTTTTGAAGAGGTTTTTGATGAAATCCGCTTCTATTTTCAAGTATTTTGCGACCTTCATGAGGAAAATGGAGATCCCGGAAAAATCAAAGCATTAAGACGGCGCCTTTTATCGCTGGTGGATATTCTGGAAGACAATATCAATAAATCAGAGAGCCTTTTATTACATTTTATAAAAAGCAGAGACATCAAAACAGTTGCTGCGGCTTTTGCGGTTCTTTACACCATGAATATTAAAATAATTAATCCGGAAATAGATCTGTTTTTAAAAAGCACTGATTTAACGACTAAACCCGAATTTGCCAAATACATCAAAGGTCAAAAAAAGTTGACTTCACCAACCCGTACTATTTCTCTTGGAAACATTTACATCCATGCAAAATCGACTGAATAAAAAATAAACAAATGGAAGAAACATCCATACACATCGTAAAATGCGGCGCATATACACCTGTAGGTTCTAAAGCAAAAACCACAGCCGGTAGTATCAGGGTTAGTTTTTCAGGCGTGCAACGACATCCTGGTTTTGAAGACGAAACTTGGGAACCAGTAAAGATTGGATTTATTGAAGAAATCGATGAAGATCTAGAGATGGTGAATCGATTTCTGGAAATGATAAAACAAGCATTGAAAGAGGCCTATCAACCAATAGAAAGCATTGACACATTTACAAAAAAAATCCCGCTGATCCTTGGCCTGCCAACCGCAAGACCTGGTATTCCTGATAATCTTGAAGAGATAATTTCAGGTCATTTTGTAGAGGTAGAATACGAAATAAATCAAAGATTTGATATTTCAACGATATCCAAAGGCCATGTCTCCGGTTTAATAGCTATGGAAGAAGCCGTTAAAATGATATCCTCCGGCAAGATTGAATATTGTTTCATTGGCGGAGTTGACTCCTATTATAATGTAGAGACACTGAAATGGCTTGAAGAAATCAAACGATTGCATTGTTCATATTCTAAAAATGGTTTTATCCCGGGAGAAGCCGCTTCATTTTGTTTATTAGCCTCGCAAGAAGCCGTTGAAAAATATGATTTTGAAAGTTTGGCTAAAATCCTGGCAACAGCCTCCGAAGAGGAGGAAAACATTATTAAAAACAATAAAATGAGCACCGGAACAGCCTTATTAAAAGCCTTGACTCAAACTCTCAACCATTTACCTGAAGGAAGAAAAATCAGTAAAATCTATTGTACCTTAAATGGCGAACGCTACTATAACGTCGAACAGGGATATATAATCATGTCATTGCAAAAATACCTAGAGAACCCCACAAATTTCATTACTCCGGTTGGAAGCTGTGGAGATATCGGAGCAGCCTCCGGCCCAATATTATCAACCCTGGCATGCGAATCAGCCAGAAGAGGGTACGCCGAAGGTCCTTATGTTCTACTCACCACCGGCTCCCTGGAAAAAGAACGCGCCTGTGCATTGCTGGAATTAAACATCAATGAAGAAATGAGAAAAAAATGGAAACGATAATAGTTAGTGCCCACAGAAATCCGGTTATCATTCAAGATATCTGATTGAAATCATTGTTTCCATTGCTTTTAGTAATGCAGGTAAAGGATCTTGAAATTTGTAAACAATTCAGAAGCCTAAAACATTATTTATTTTTATCAACAATACAAAAAAGGAGACAATAATGGCGATTACAGTCAGCGCAAACGGAAAATCAGTCGTCACCAAAGGTAGTGATGGTACAGCCATGGCCACTATTCCAGATGTTTGCCAAACCCCTTTTCCACCCCCGGTGGGGCCATTACCGATTCCCTATCCAAATATTGCAGAATCCAAAGACCTGACAGCCGGTTCTACTATGACTAAATTTGACGGTAACAGTGTAGCTATCCTGGGAAGTTTTATTTCCAAAAGCACCGGTGATGAACCCGGAGTACTTGGCGGTATCATTTCAGGCACCATCCAAGGTAAAGCATTTTTCCTCGGTTTTTCCCCTGACGTTAAAGTCGAAATGCGCCCGGTCTGCCGCAAAGGCGACATGATGCTCATGAACAATTTTAATACCCTCAGCCTAACCGGCATGATGCAAGATGATGTGGAAGATGTTGAATCGTTGGAAGATCTGGAAATAGAAAAATATACATTCGAGTTCACCTTAATCAATGGGGAAGGGAACACAATAGCAGATGAACCCTATACGGCAAAACATTCAAATAATGTAACAGTGACCGGGCAGTCCGATTCAAACGGGAAAATAAAGATAGAAAATGTCACATCAAGGATTGTCAAAATAAAGCTGGACGATCAGGAAGAATTTGAACTTGTAAATGAAAAAGACAATAACAGGGCATCAAAAAGAACTACAAATTCCAAACACATGTCGTTGAATCGATAAAATGAAGTTCAAAATGTCCATTGGAAAGGAGGTTCTAAAAAGATTATGATAAGAGGATATTGAACACAAGATTAGCTCTGACAGGATTAATAATATTTTAATCAAGATTGATAAGAGAGATAACTTGCCTGGATCAAAGTTGATATGGATTAAGACTCTGATCGAAAAAAACATTCCGGTTTATGAAAACAGTATTCAAGATTTCAATCATAATAGTGATTATACCAATAATTGCATTTTTTACATTTCTTCTAATAAATAAAATTTTTGATAGGGTATTTATTACTTCATCTTTTGAGGATCAATCACCAATCGAATGTAAAGGTTTATTTGAAGACGATGAAATTAACTGTTTAGTCAGCTTATTGAGTGATCACCGTTTGGCTGATTTTTTCTACGATACAGAAGGCAATGTTATTTCAGAAGACATATTAGAAAATGGAGAAGAGGTTACACACCATGAAGCTTTTGTTCATTTGACCAAATTTGGACCTAAAGTAATTCCAAATATTGTCTCCAACATAAAAATTCCTTATAAAAAGAAGCTTCCTATAAAAAAATATGAATCAATAAAAGAAAAAATATTAAATTATTTATGTTCTATGCGCTCTCAAGTAGAAATATCGCAAACTCCAGGATCTCTATGTTTCTCATATTTATCAAAAACGGGATTATGGGATTATGTGGAGTCAGGGAGAATATGGGCAGTGTTGAGTCAAGCAACATGGATGGACGGAATAGATGTAAACGATCTTCATCACAATTTGCTTTGGCTGCGGCAACATCTATTACTTTATTTAGAAGCCGGACAAAAATGGGACTATAATGATCGTCTAAATTCAGTTTATATTTTATTCAATGAACTTAATGCACTTATAAAGTCTAAAAAGTCTAATGATTCATTGTGTTACAGCCACAATGAATTTGAGAAGCTGATTGCTGATGAACAAACATTCAGGAAAGTATTTAATATAAAACACACAATTAGTTTGAATCATCATCATCTCAAAAGTATTTTTGAAAACAGGAATTGCCCAAAATGCAGTCTTTTTTCAGCAGGATTCTTGAATAGAAATCTTGACAAGGCAAATTTTGAAAAAGCGGATTTATATTTGACTACTTTCCAAGGAACAAGTCTCGATAAAGCCAATTTGAGTAGCACAAATTTAAAATGGGCCACCTTTTTTCAAACTAATTTAAAAAATTCAAATTTTGAGAATGCGAATTTAGAAGGGGCTTATCTTGGCCAAACAACTTTGAGAGGTGCAAATTTTGAGAATGCAAAACTGATTAAGGCAACCTTTTTTAAGGTAAATATGGATAATCATAACATTGAAACTGTTCAACTTTTTAATACCAGATTCAAAGATTGTGAATTATCAAACAAGGATAGTTTTGGAGAAACTGTAAAGGATTTAAAATCTCATAATAAAAATCAATCAGGTACAAACTTTCTGAAAGCGGATTTTTCTCTTTCAAATCTTCAGTATGTCAATCTTTCAGGTGCCGACCTTCGTCAAGTTAATTTTCAAAACGCCAACCTTCGATGTGTTAATTTTTCAGGTGCAGATCTTCGCCAAGCCAATTTTGAAAACGCTAATCTTCAATATATTGATTTTTCAAATGCAGATTTAACAGGTGCAAAACTAACTCATACCTATTTCAAGGAGGTAATTTATTAAATAAACTACCTCCTTGCCAGCTGGGGTAACAAACAAACCTGAATTGCGCAATAAACAGAAAGATAAGGACATTATATGGGAGAAACAAAAACAATACAAAAAACCTTAAAGATAGATAACTTGAATGGTAAAAAGATATACTTAACCAGTGATGATGGACCTTATAGAGGTGAACCATATAATATCACTGTTCCTTTACTCAAGGTTTTAAAAACGCTCAATCAGCATAAAAAATATGGTGGTAAAGTAAAAGTGACTTTATTCATAGTAGGAAGTAACCTTAAAAGAGATCGTAATACGGAAGTTGTCGGCCTATACAAAAAATTAATAAAGCAAAACGTTATAGAAATTGGAAATCACTCATACAGTCATCCGAGTGGCGCTAAAGCTGTAGCAAAATTCTATGATGACGAAGACAAGGTTTACAAAGATTTCGTTAAAGCCCAAGAAACTATAGTAGACATTTTGGGAGTTTCACCAAAAGTGGCTCGCCTTCCTTCACGAGATACCTGGCGAATAAAAGGGTATGAAAGTACAAAGACGTTTGCCGGCAGTAGCCTAAGGGTGTTTTTTGATGCTTTTCATGATAGTGGTGCTGAAGCAGATAAAATTAAAAAAGAAATGGGTTTGGATATTTATGGATGGGATGGCAATTTAGACTGGCAAAAACAGAATGTTGAAGCAATTATAACGACCATGAAAAACAAGCTTAATAAAGGAGATGTCGTTTCAAAAAAGCGTGCCATAGTTCTTACACATGATAAATTTCTCCATGCTGATAAATATCGAACAGGTGACAAGCTGGAAAAATTTATTTCAAAGATAATCGATGCAAAGGGTCAACTGGAACTCATATCTGAATATAAATATGAAAAATGAAGATCCAATTGTCTTTATTCTCAGTTAATCAGATAGATGAAACCATACACAAGGAAGTGAGCTTAACTCAAAATGGATGAAGATAACACTAAAAACTCATTTTTCCAGGAACAATGGGTTAATCTGTAGATATAACATAAGAAGCCATGTTGTTATTTATGGACTACATTTGGCTTTCAGTGGATTAAGATTCATATTTGTAGAGTCAAACCAAGGTCCGCCCATTACTCACTATATTTTTGTCATTAAATATCAATAAATTTTAATATTTTAAAAGTCTATAAAAACGGTTAGTTAACAATATTAGCCGGTACTTCAGTGTTGACTTACAGGTAAAAGGCAAGCTTAATCTGACCGCAATATCCAACAAGACATGAACACTATGTTAAGGATAGTTTACGGGAGTGTCGAAAGTATTTATGGACTATATGAAAGTATTTTTCAAAACATGTTACCTTTTATATCAATAAATTCCCTCCCTATTCGCAATATATGGTCCTGAATAGGGGGGATACATGATTTTTAATCCATATACCTCTATTTAAGGTAACTATTTTCATATGTGGATTCCATTTAACACGATTAATGATAAATGAAGAGACATATTGGATCATTTTTACTAAACCGCAACATTTTTCAGTAAGTCAATATTATCCAGCATTGCCCCGACACCCAGGGCAACACATGATAATGGATCTTCCGCATATAAAATCGGTAACCCGGTCCTTTCTCTAAGCAAAATATCCAAACCTCTTAACAAAGAACCACCGCCTGCCAATACAATGCCTTTGTCTACAATATCTGCTGCAAGTTCCGGTGGGGTGTCTTCCAAGGTGTTTCTTACAGCATATACAATCTGATCGCAAATATCCGCCAGTGATTCCCTGATTTCCTCGCTACTTAATTGTAATGTTTTTGGAATTCCTGTTAGCAGGTCACGTCCTTTTACATCCATTGACATGCTTTCTCCTCCAGGATAAGCCGAACCAATATCAATTTTTATTTGTTCTGCCGTACGTTCACCGATTAACAGATTGTAACGTTTTTTGATGTACTGGATAATGGTTTCATCCATAATATCTCCTCCCAACCGAGTCGAGTCACTGTGCACGACTCCTGCCAGGGATATAACCGCAACTTCAGTTGTTCCACCACCGATATCAACGATCATGTTGCCATTGGCCTCAGAAACAGGAAGCCCAGCACCTATGGCAGCAGCCATTGGTTCTTCCACCAGATAAACTTCACGTGCTCCGGCAGCCATGGCGGAATCTTTTACAGCTCGTTTTTCAACTTGTGTTATTCCTGATGGAACACCGACAATAATTCTGGGTCTAAACTTCTTTATGGAATGGTTTGACTGTACTTTTTTAACAAAGTATCGAATCATTTCGGTGTTGATATCAAAATTGGCAATGACTCCATCCTTCATTGGTCGTATAGCTTTTATTGAACCGGGTGTTCGCCCCAGCATTAATTTTGCTTCTTCACCCACTGCCAAAACTTTTGGTTCACCCCGCAGATTGTTTTGCACAGCCACGACAGAAGGTTCCGTATAAACAATACCTTTTCCAGCTAAAAATACGAGTATATTGGCTGTGCCCAAATCGATGGCCATGTCGGTTGAAAATGCTTTTGTAATAAATTCTAACATTGTTTTCTAATTTATAAGATGTTTATTGTTGCCCAATATTATCCGGCTATTTCATTAAACCTGTCATCAACAGACTTAACATGATCAAAAACATTTCCGGAAACCATATCGGTATTTATTTTTTTCTGACACGTTATTCATAAGTATAAGTATTTCATTGATATAATAAAACTCACATTTTTAGGGTTTTGTCCTACCCCAATGACCGCAGATACTGGGTTGGTCAGTGAGTTGTTTTCCAGTCATCCTGAGAAAATACGACAAAGGATCTCTCAGGGTCAAAAGCAAGATATTGCTGATAAACTGGAAACATGTTTGCTTCCAGTTCTATGAAACCAGTAATAAAAGATCTCTCTGAAATCATGGAGATTCTTCGGGTCGTCAAGGCTCCCATCAGAATGACACTCGTTTTAGGAAAAAAAGAATAAGTAAACGTCAAATGCTAAAATGTGTGATAAAACATTCATATTAATCGACTCATTTAATTAATGTTGTATTACAACAAAAATGAAAACGTAAATTAATCCACATTTTCAATGCGTAACAGTATTATCATATATCTAAACGCGGTTCACTCTGGATAGAATAAACCTTCAAAAGAACAATTTTGCCGGTATTTATGGAGATAGCAACAATCCCTGTTTCACTAGGCGAAATCCAACAAAATTACGGCAACTAAGGGGTGGACAGCCATTTCGGTCAGCTGAACCCAGACCGCAAAGGTTCTCCATGGCTTCCGAATCCGATTTGAAGCGCCCATATAAATAAGATCCACCGCGAAGAACACGGTCTGTGCCCGGTTTTTCGCCTATCGGATCTTTTATACAACCACTGGGATAGCTTCCATAATAATCATACACCCACTCGGAAACGTTACCATGCATATCATATAATCCCCATGGGTTTGGCAGTAACTGTTTAACCGGTTGTAGTTTTCCTTCTGAATTGCCGAAATACCAGCAGTGTTTTGGAAGATCTTTAACAGAATCTCCAAATGAATATGTCGTTGTGGTGCCTGCTCTACAAGCGTATTCCCATTCGGCTTCTGTCGGCAAGCGATATATTTCTTCTTCGGCAAAACTATTCAACCAGGAGATATAGTCCTGGGCATTGATCCAACTAATATCAACAACAGGATAGTCGTTTAAAGTACTATCCCTTAATTCTTTCCTCATATCCATCAAATATGCATTAAACTCTCTGCAAGTGACCGGATGATCGCAAATATAAAAGTCTTTAGTTATTTCTGCAGTGTACATATCAGACATTCGGACCTGCCCTGCCGGAATAAAAACAAAAGTCATATCAGCAATCGCCGCTTTAAAATAATGCCTTCTCTCTTCCAATTGATCTTCTTTTTCCAACCATTTACCGGAAAGCACTGCATCACTTGAAGAATTTTCACGTTGTTTGTGAGACACATTGGATTGAAAAGTCCCATTCAGCTTTGCTGAAAACGAATTCCAATCTTTAAAGCCAAAAACTTTGGCAACGATTTCTAAAGATTGAGAATGCTTTAATTCCAGTTTATGTTCTAATAATACTGACTTTAGTTTTTTTGCTATGGATTTGATATTATGGGAGGTTACTTCAATAGACACGATCATACCTCATATTTATTCGTTAAATCTATTCCAGGTGCTTGCGTTGCCAGATAGCGAATAACTTGAGAAATTCTATCTGAAGTAAAACAGTAGCATGAGATTTCACCATCCTGTACCAGGTGCAAGCGGCAGGTATCTCGAAAACCTTTAAAACGAATTCATCTCTTTCGACCGGTTTCATCGAACCGTAGATTAAGGAGTAACAATACAGTCAAATTTTGTCAATGTGTTTGTCCTTATTTTCAGTCGGTAGGAATACTTGGTTGTGAGGGGGGCTTAAAAAATAATGAACATTGAGCAATGATAGCGGCTGAAACGATATTCAATGAATTCATTGAAGCCGAAATCTCCAGCTCTAAACTGATGTAGTCAGCTATTAATTTACAATGATCCGGAAAACGGCTTGCTTTTGACCTTTGCTCACTCCAAAACATCTGGTACTGAATTTTTGATGTGATTGCCCTGTCTCTTGATCCTTGATTCTTTACAAATACCTTTTTTGTGAATAAGCTCAATCACTGAGCTGTTGTCTCTGACGATTGCTTCAGTGTTTTTCTTCAATTCGTTGCTGAATGGCTCGGCAAGATGAGGATATGAAGTTGATTAATTTTGATGCCTATGGAGTATATAATAAATCAACTTCATATATATTTACTACAATTTGTTTGGTTTAGGCGTCTCCAGGTTAGATGCAAGTAATGGAGAATTAGTTAATTATGGATTTCAGATTTAATGAATAGGAGAATTAAAAATGAATATGAAATTATTTTCTTTAACAGTAATTTTTTTAATATTTTTCAACTCACAGTCCCAGGCTCAGGAACCAACTTATAAACAAGGAGTCAATATTTTTATAGAAACCGGTGTAACTCAACCAGATCTTACACCTACTTGGTATGCTCCTATGGTAGCTATGCCGTATGCTCCTGTTTTCGAAATTCTTGCAACCAAAGGAACTCAAGGTCGATATTATCAACGTACATATGCAGTAACAATAAAAGATATGATTAAATGGCACGGTCATGACTGTGAAGGAACAACTCATGCGGCTAATATCATGAAAATAATCTTCGAGATCCTTTTTCCTGATGGAATCATAGATAGAAGTGTTCTTAAAGGAATTTCCGGGACAGGACCATGCTGGTCAGATGCTGTCGCTTTCTTAACAGGAGCCCGTCTTCAATATAACAATCTCGGATTCTTTAAAAATAAAGAATACAATCATGCCATTCTCCTATACCGAGAAGACACAAAAGTCGCTGTCTTAGGGACATGGAAAAAAGGAATCAATAACATTCCAGGTGAGCCAGTCGTTCTACCAGATAAAATAAAATGGTCAACAAAAGTTAACATGCAAGATGTTATTGACCTAAAAAAAGAAGTCAAGAATTCAAAAGGTCATCCCACAGCATATCAGGTAGACCTTTTACGTTTTTATCAATGGAAACACGTTAATGATATTCTTAGCCATCCATTACATGAAAGCTATCAGGCTAAGATTATCGATAACTTTAAATGGGATGATTGGGTTGACAAAACAAAAAGCATTGATATCCCTTTCAAACGATCAGACACACGGTTAAAAAACCATCCTTATCGTAAAAAGCCTATAATAGAAAAGAATTAATCCACTTCACTGGGCAATGTATAACTGGATACATTGCCCAGTGAATAAGGTTAAACTGTACAAACGTAGCCAACCACAATCAAAACAGCCTGTTAGACAAGCCCTTGTTTTTAGTGAATTTAATGAGTATTGGAAAATATCGTTTTAAAGTTTTTCTTGATTCAATCAACAATTCGATAAATCATTGATTCTTCACGTCAAATTGGTTTACAACGTGGTTTTTTGATTTGGAAATAGCAGTTCGAAGATATTCGTTTTTTGGACGTATTTACCCCTCCTATCTACATGTTGCTCACATTTTGTTCCCCCCTACTCAATTTCACAATCAAATATCGTGACAATATTCGCCTAACTGGCACCGTTCTGTGTAAAAATCAACACTTGATTGGTCAATTAGCAAGTTTCCTGGTCATCCTGAGGAAGTACGACAAAGGATCTCTCAGGGTTATATATTTATATTTGACTCCCCACGCTTTGCCGAATCCCTCCGCGACGAGTTAAATTTGACTTTACATTAGATGGGTTTATTAAGGACACAAACTTAATTATTTCATATTTATAACAGGACATAAAATAACATCCCGTTATATAAGCCATAGCAATCCCTAGTACAGTTTTATTAAAAATATAGCCTGTTTTCAAATATTAATTGTTAATCCAACCGGTATCTTCCCCTCTGTTTATGAAATTACTCCATGCAAGTCGTAAAAGCTGTTGATAACATGAAACAGTATGGATGTAAAAAAAGAAAAGAGGATATGGTTTTTTAAAGAAATCGATTTTTTATATGAACGTTGGAAGATGAAGAGCTAAACATATTGCTTTAAAATATCAATACATTAAAGTAAAGTAGAATAAATCAAGGAGCAAAGCCAAAAATCAGCTGATTCTACAATAGGTGGATTATGGAATGTATTTACCCATCCACTACGAACATAATTACCGAATAACCCGATATGACGAAAACAAATATAAAAGCTTCAAAATTCAACGTTTATATACATGGAAAAGAAAACATGGCCATTTATAATTGCGCCACTGGAAAATGGTCCTGGTTTTCTTTGTCAGACGCTGCCCATATTCAACGTCAACGAATTTCTTCCCTATCGAAAGAAGTATTTAAAACAGCCTTAAAATCGGGAATATTAGTAAAAGCTAAAACCGATGAAAACAAATGGTATGAAAAAGAATTTCAAAACCGAATCAAAAAAGATCAGGCTTTTTATGTTATTGCCTCAACTTTTAAATGCAATTTAAAATGTCCTTATTGCTTTGAAGAGAATCACAACACTCCACAGAAGTCCATCACTCAAAAAAAATTAAACAACCTGATCAAAGCCATCAAACAACGCTCCCAATTGAATAAAATCAAACAACTGGAGATCATGCTGTTAGGTGGAGATCCCCTTCTGGAGATGAATAAAAATCTCTACCTGCTAAAGCATTTAAAGGAATGGTGTGATAAAAATAGTGTCAGATTTATGGGCACTATCTCAACGAACGGTTCATTGTTAAGTGAAAAAACAGTTCAGCAGTTTAAACCCTATATTGGTTCTGCACAAGTAACATTTGACGGGCCTAGAGACATTCACGACTGCATTCGAACCACTCACAAAGGTCAGCCGACATTCGATAAAATTGTTAATTCCATCAAGCTATTAACAAAAAATCAAATAAAGGTTAAAATCTGTTCCCAAGTGCAAGCTGACAAAGAAGAGGCCCTCTTTTCATTGGTAAATGAACTGAAAGCAGAAGGATTGTTGTCATCCCCTTATATCCAGATGTCCATCGGTTTACTCAGGAATTTTTCCAAATGGTCACCATGTTTGAATCGCTGGAATCATATTGAACCGGACTCGGAGATAGAGCAGCGATTATTGTCACTGTCCAACTCAATCTTGCCTGTGCAAAGACCTGCGGTTCAGATCACTCCCTGCATCATGGCCGGTAATATATTGTGTGTAGATCCCATGGGAAACCTTTATAAATGTATCGCCAGTCAGTTAAATGTTGAGCAAAAAGTGGGAACGATTAGCTCCAAAGGTGAATTTGTTTTTAATGAGCATTTTTTTGATTTTAACCAGCGAAATCCATTGCTCTTCAGCGACTGTAGTGAATGTAGCTATTTACCGCTTTGCGGCGGCGGTTGTCCGAAAATCGCACTGGAAAAACATGACACCTATAAGCACTCGTTTTGTGGTCATAGTAAATTTCTGTTATACAATCGAATTCGGAAAATGATTCTGAGTCATGAAAACAAAAATCAAAGTATCACTCTATCTCCGCCCTGATACCTTATTAAGAACTGTAAAACAGTTTTCGGGCAGATTTTGCAGAGCTTCTTTTGAGCATTATTTTGCACAACGAAAGCCGGTAAAACGGCTTGAATAAGTGGGAAGATCACCGGTCATCTTTATATTTTCATTGTGGATGACATCTTCATAATCGTAGTAGCTTCCACCCCTGGCGATACCTTTTTTACCTTTAATGGTAGACGTCCATTCCCAAACATTGCCGGCCATATGCAAAACACCTTCGGGTGTTGCACCGGCAGGGTGGGAATCGCCGGGCATAGGAGAGCCCATAAAACCTTTTTTATAATTTGCCCGAGTTTCATCGGGCGTTTGATTTCCCCAGGGATAATTTCTTTTTCCTTCTCCGGCTGCTAATCCCCATTCCCGGTCAGTGGGGAGTCGTTTGTTTTTCCATTCACAATATGCCATGGCCACAATCTGCGATACAAATACAACTGGAACATCGTTGTATTCGTCTGCAAAGGTTAAATCATCTCTCCAACGTTTCAAATAGTCCTTATCATTTCGGTTAGATGTCATATTGCTTTTTCTGAAATTTTTATTCTCTTTTACAAATTCCAAATATTCACTATTTGTTACCTCATATTTATCCAGGTTGAACGATTCCACCCATTGATTTCTGATCTTACCAGCGGGGATAGTGACCATGTTTTCAGGCTTATCAAACTCCTTTTTCAGGGCTATTAGTATGGATGAATGCGGATCATCCACTTCCCATTCGACAATGGCCATTTCTGCTTCATCTCGCATTCCCTTTCTTATGAGTGACCTAATACCGGAAGCTTTGAGCTTTTCATTCAACGATTTGGCTTCACGGTCCGATATGCCAAGTCTTTCAGCATTATCAAAATATTTACGGGCTAATAATTCACTACTTTCTTTAGTCAATTCAACCTCTCCCATGGAGATCTGCCATTGAATGGCCAGTTGTCTTAACCTATCAACCAAATTAGTTTTAATGTTTTGCTCCTTGATTATTAACACTGCATTATACAGTTCTTCATGATGCCGACCTTTTGCCTTATACTCTTCTACCAACTCAAATAACCAATTCAGAACGCCGACCTTTAACTCATTATAAAGAGTAGTAGATCTATACACATTATTGATGGATAACACAGAATTAAATAATCCAATATGAAATATCTTGTTTTTTCGGTGATTTTTCAGATCTTGAACCATCTTATTCATCTGTGTGTACACAGCTTCCAATGAACCGGGGTATTTTTTTAAAATTTCATCAAACAGAATGGCTGATTTATCCGGCTTACCTCTTTTTTTGAATATCAATGCCATCTTGTATTTTTTGGCGGCAACCGGATTGGATGACAGTTTTTTGCTTGTGATGGAATAGTCAGCGCTTCCAAGATCAAGGCAATCGTCTTTCATTAATGTGTGATAGCTGCTGCATATGCTTCCCAATTTATCGGGATCTGATTTGGTTATGGCTTGCAATAATGCCTGCTGAAACCCGTCAATCCCTCTTAACCTCGAATCTCCCGATCCATTTATCTTAGCACCACTGACAGTAACGGTAATTCCACGGTTATCTTCTATAATATTGACATTATATAAACAATCATCACCCATCTTTATTCCTCCAGGAGGCAACGGTTTTACTTTTTCCACAAAGTTGGATATGTGGGCAATGGCATTTTCGTTTACCAAAGCAGGATCGTAACTCCCGGGTTTTTCCACCCTTAGAAAACAATCTGCCAAGAGATTCAGGGGAATAAAAAAGAGGCACATCAAAGCAAGCATCAGTTTTTTCATATCGTTTCCTCAATAAGAATAATGATATCCATTCAGTTTTCTCTTATACACTCTGATTTTCTTCTTCTTTTTAACCATAAACCGTGAATGGGTCAAGTGGAGTTTCATTGAATTCATCGGTATCCCATAACCTTCACCAACCATATTGATTTTTCCATCTTTCCAATTTTCCATGTTAATGCTACTTATAAAAGCATATTATTTAATGAAGGCAAGTGCTCGATATGCATTGCCGATTCAGATGCATTGGGGAACCAATGCAATCAAGTAACTTGGAGGAGTTATTAATGGAACGAAAAATATTCACCGGGGGTGAATTTCTAATTTGTGACACTAAACAGGATGATATTTTTACTCCGGAAGATTTTACGAGTGAACATAAGATGGTATTTAAGGCCGCTTTTGACTTTGTTAAGAAAGAATTGGCTGATAATGCAGAGAAAATTGAAGAAAAAAACGAAGCCAACGTACGGGAATGGTTTGCTATGGCCGGAGAGTTGGGATTGAATGCGGCTGATATCCCGGAAGAACTGGGCGGTGAAGGAATGGACAAAATCAGTTCCTGCTTAGTGGGAGAATGCATGGGTGGGGCTCACTCTTTTTCAACAAGCCATAGTTGCCATACTGGTATCGGATCACTTCCTATATACCTATTTGGCACTGAAGAACAGAAAAAGAAATTTATTCCCAAACTGGCCACTGGAGAATTCATCGGCGCTTATTGTTTGACGGAATCCGGCGCAGGTTCTGATTCTATGAATGCCGCTGCTACTGCCAAACTTTCCGATGACGGAAAATTTTATATTTTAAACGGTGAAAAAATATTTATCACCAATGGCGCTTGGGCAGATGTATTGACTGTTTTTGCTAAGGTTGACGGTGAAAAATTTACTGGTTTTATCCTTGAAAAAGGTATGGAAGGATTTTCGACCGGTGCTGAGGAAGACAAATTGGGTATCAGAGGGTCATCCACTGTCTCCGTGATCCTAAAAGACTGCAAGGTTCCGGTGGAAAATATTCTATTTAAAATTGGTGAAGGTCATAAAATTGCTTTTAACGTTTTAAACATCGGTCGGTACAAACTAGGTGCCAATACTGTGGGAGGAGCCAAATCGAGCCTGGCCCTGGCTGCCAAATATGCCAATGAGAGGATTCAATTCGGCAAAAAAATCAGTTCCTTTGGTATGATCCGCAATAAGCTGGCGCAAATGGCCATTAAAGCATATATGTCGGAATCTATTGTTTACCGTTTGGCGGCAGCTATTGACGATAAGATGGGATCTCTGGATAACGAAGCACAGAAAAATGGTGAAGAAGTCGCCAAAGCCATTGAGGAATATTGTGTTGAATGTGCCATCGCCAAAGTTTTTTGCAGTGAAACACTGGATTATGTTGTGGACGAAACAGTTCAAATCCATGGTGGAAACGGTTATATTGCTGAGTACCCGGCGGAAAGGGCTTATCGGGATTCTCGAATTAACCGGATTTTTGAAGGAACCAACGAAATCAATCGCATGGTAATCACTGGAAATATTCTAAAAAACGCTACGAAAGGCAAGCTACCGCTTCTGGAGGCCACTGCCAAAATCACTGATGAAGTGAAAGCCTATGATATCTCATCTGTTTCCTTTGATTCACCATTAGATCAGCCCACGCACATGGTAAACATGGGTAAGAAACTGTTTCTTTATACGGCCGACTTTTTAACTAAAAAACTTCTCGAAAATCTGAAAGAAGATCAAGAGGTAATTGAGTTAACAGCAGAAATGATTATCGAGCTGTATGCCATGGAATCAGGATTGCTACGGGCGAAAAAATATCTGCAAAATTCAAATGAGAAAAAAGCCGAGCTGCACATCGCTGCCACCAAGGCTTATGTTGCTGACACTTTACCCAAAATGGCTCAACTGGCTAAAAAGGTCTTTGCTTTTGCAGTAGAAGGAGAAGAATTGGCCGCATATGTGGCTGATGTGGATAAACTTGTCGCCTGCCCCATAGAAAACATCATTGCCTTGAGACGGATTGTAGCGGACAGGGTGATTAAAAGTAAGAAGTATCCGATGTGAAAATCAGACAGCACTTTTAAATTGGAGGATATCATCCCACCCATTTCAGCATGCTGTACTCGGTGTGGTAACCGCCGACGAGCTCGCTTTCGGCTTCCGGCAGATCGAAGGGCAGACGGTTGGTCTCGGCGAAGGCCGCCACCAGAAAGACCAGGAAGCCGACCGGCTGAACCAGCAGGTTCCAGCGCGGCAGGAAGCCGAGCCAGGTCCCCTGCTGGTAGTGGACTACCTCGTCCAGCCGCAGCGCACCGGTGGGCACGAGCACCGCCAGCACGGAGAGGGTC
>JBFFHJ010000120.1:0-17749 GCA_041556995.1 bacterium
AGTCAAGGGCTGATAATCACGTCAGTCCTGACTTTCCGCCATATAATGTGAGAAATATTCAAACAAAATGATAATTTACTTTCAAATAATCTGAAGATAACTTCTTTATCTCACAGTACCGTTTCAAATAGTCTGATAAAACTGCTTTCAAATAATCAGATAATCTTCCGCCAAATAATTTGAGAATTAACATGAGTTGATTTTCAGATTAAATGGAGTTGTTTTTTCACTTTAATATATTAAGTCAGATTTTCATATTATTTAGACTTTTTCTCACTGGTGAAACGATTCGAAAAATTATGTCTGGCCATGTGTGTATCGATAACCATGAAAGGTGAGGAAAACCAGGCGATTCATATTCGAAAGAACAACCGACCGACAACGGAACAGAAAAAGATCTATAATGCTCTGGACTTACGAAACTTGTCAGGTAAAATAATTTAAACGGTTTTCAAAAAGAAGAAAAAGTAGTGCCCGAAGAGAATTCGTATTTTTTATAACTAATTAATATCAAATGACATTTTTAATTATACTACTGTTATTGAAGGGGTAAAAATGAGTTTTTTTAGGGTAGTGGGGGGGGCTTCACAAACCCCCGTCAATATTGGAGCGGAAGACGGGTCTCGAACCCGCGACCCTCAGCTTGGGAAAATGGGGTGTGCTCTAATTTTAAAACTCCCGGAAAGCCTTGAAAAACAGGAAATCCCTGTAACCACAATACTTTAAAACTGACACAAGGTGCCGTTCAAAACCCGTTTCATTTCCGTTTATTTACATCGGAATACGCCATTTTGTTACTGAACTGTTACTGAGAATTATGTGAGAAGGTCAGATTTTTTCGAGACTGAGACGAACATCTTTTCACATTTTGTTACTGAAAGCCCCTTTTCAATAAAAATCAATTTCTTCATTATACCTTGCCCGGAATTCAATCTCACTTAAGTCTAGCTTCCATCGCCTTTCAAGGCTCATTTTAATCGTAAGTGCTTCCCTATCCAATAGCGTTTTGATAATCATTCCTCCCGACAATTAATAAGTTTCCCAGTTTTAAGCCTCTTTCTAATAGTTTCGCCTTAAATATAATTATTTTACTGATTAGATGGTCAAAAATAATCATTTTATTACTCATCGGTTACTCAGATTTTATCAGAAGATTATTGTCTTTTATTGAACTCTACTTGGAAACGATTGACTTCATCTATGATTTCATCAAAGGTTGGGATCTCTCCAAAAAACATTTCCTGCTGCATGTTTGAATAGTCAGATCTCCAATTGGGCATCTGAGATTCTGTTGGTACCAATCGCAACATTCCTGGCTTAATTGAATCATAATCAAACCAAGTGTATCGAAAGAAAACCATACGATGGTCTTTTATCCGTGTGAAAAGTTCTAAATCAACAGCAGCTTTCTCAGCAATTCCAGCTCGTATCAGTCGGTAAAGATCATAATAATGTCTGGCCATGTATGCTAATCGACTATCTGCATTTGGTCTAAAAGACTCCTCATGCAACAGCATTGCTTTTTCCCAAAACGTTCTGACTGGTGACACTGCTCTGACATCAACTTCCGAATTTACCAGCAGATCCGGGAAAACCTCGCTGATATAGGGACGAATCTTTATTGATTCAACTGGCTCAGTATCAGAGCGTGCACCCATTTCAATTTTTACAGTACGTCTAAGATATTTGGCCTGCTCTTCAAAGACAGATGGATAGTTGAAAAGTAAGGTCTGGTTGTCTGGATCAAATACATCAATAACCAAATCCCAGTTTAGTTCTGTTGAGATTTCAGCAGATAAAGCATCTTTCAATATCGGAAGAATTGTTTCTGTCACACAACGCTGGCATGCCACTCGTAGTGCTTCTAATCGCTTCTTTGTCTGTTTTTTACTTGGTGCTGTTTCCGGTTTGTTGTCTCCACCGAATCCCAGAGCATCTCGATTTATAACGATATCGATATCCTCAGAAAACCGATCTATAAGTTTCCAGCCTTTGGAAAGGGATGTTCCTCCTTTGAAAGTAAAATTGCCTCCCCATTGAGGAAGTCGAAACAGCTTATCGAGAGTCCAGCAAACCCAAAAATCCTTTTCGATTGCTGCTTCTGCTAGATTGAGTTGAGCACCAGCTTGATTGTACACCAAGCGTTGTCTCTCATTATTAATTAATACAAACTGCTTCATCTGTTTGGCTCCTTGATAGATAGTTTTCTAAATATTTCAGCTATCCAGGTAGGAGCATATCGTATGTCTTTCAACAATTGTTGCTTATCCTTGTCATCAAGAAAACTGTCAAGCTTTGCAATGGTGGAATCATCAATGTTTTTTTGACCAATGTGCCGAAGTGCTTGAATCACCAAACCACTGATTCTACCGGCTGTTGCCATATTGCGTGGAATAGTTCTTTTTAATGAAATTTGTCGATTACCTACCTGCACCGTTCGGGACAATCCATCAGTTAAAAAGGTAATCTTCATTGGTACTTGAGTCGTTAGTCCTAGTAAATTAGTGGCATAAGCTCCTGTAGGCTGAATTCTGGAAGCATCCCGTCCAGTTAAAGCCTTTGCTATTTCATCAGTAGATGGATGTAAGAGACCCAATTGAGGATCGTTTTTTGGATAGTCATAGAGACCTCTGGCTAACTGCCGTATCACACCATCCTTCTTGAGTCTTTTGAGAGATGAGGCTATCGCATTCCTACTGCCCAGATCCTTAAAATGGTTTGGGGTAAACACCCAACCCCTGCCATGTCCATATACCCTGCTAATTATTTGATTAGATATGTAATTACTTTTCTTTTTCATGGTGTTTTGTGACACAAATATATATGTATTTTTGTGTCACTATGGTAGTTTAATTCGGTTAAAATGTCGACCACTCTTTCTTGATATTCAAGAAGAACTTATCAACCATCTCCTTTAACTTCATATCCAATGGACTTATAACCTTTAAGTCTTCTCTCATACATTCTGGATAGCATCGGAAAAGTCATGTCATGGAACAAGTGCGTGCGGGACTGAATAAGAAAAAAGGAACCAAGGTTTTAGAGCAGGTCCGCTTCTTGATTTTAAGAGTATTTAGATCGATTTGAGATAAACACAAATAGCCATGACCCACCCAGAGGGCATCTTTCTGTTTAGACATCTGAAACAGTGTTATATCAGGATCTTTAACGGATTTACAGTCCAGCATTTGGTCCGTCACTTTAATTAATTGATGGCTTGATCGATCCAATTTAAACAAGGATTTACCAATGGAAAACCAGCTATTTCTGTTACTATCCAATGACGCTGTTTCAAAGTACCAATCAAAGAGTCATTCAATATCTCCAAATGAGCGACTGCCAGATAAAAGGGTGAATAAACCCAAAAACCCGCCGATGGGAAAATTCCCTGACAATCCCAGTCGCTCAATAGCATCGCAAAATCCCTACCCGTCACAAATAATAGAATATACTCCACCAGACTTGGTTGATTTTAAAGAAAGGTTGATGACGCGAATTAAGGAAAAAAAATTGAACAAACAGCAGTTAATAAAAATAGTTGAAATGATCTCAGCTCCAACCTGTCTGACCGATCCTGCTTTAGAGCACAACACGAATGCATACTTCGAGCAAAAACAGATTCCCCAAGACATGAGGAGATAGTTATTAAAAAGAAAGCTGAGATATGGGATACTAATCATCTTCATCTGCGGATGATTCCCCGATTGTGTAAATCAAAGAGATTTTTTCGACCGAGTCGGAATCTTCGACATTTTTTACCAGCTCGTCATCCACATAGATTTTAATTTCTAAGCTGGTCAATTCGTTTTCTCCGTCTTCGTCATATATAGCATCCGCTTCAACTTCCAATTGATCTTCAATTTCAACCTCTTTTTCGAAGCTGTAACTGTCGTTTCCGATACTAACACCCGTGAAAGATTTTGTTGTCCCGCCGTCAGCGACATAAGACCCGCGGAAATTTCCGCCGTAGGAAATGACTTTGAAGGTTACGTCTTCCGTATTGTCAGAGTCAGCGCACGCCCCAGACATCATTGCAAAAAGCATCAGACAAAAAAGTGTAATCCTGATTGGTTTCATACAAGTCTCATCTAAAGTTAGCGGTCAGTTGTATACGCCAAAACGAGTTGGGATTTTGTTGTTTCAAAGTGTATTCCTCAATCTTTAATAATTTGACGTTACTAACTAAAAAAACTCACTATGTTTTTTTTTGAATACAGAAATACTCGAAAACAACATAGGAGAGAAACAAAAAGAAAGATCATTTTAGCGGGTAGCCGGTTATTCGACTTCAATATCAATAACCGGACATTGATCGTATTAAAAATTCCAAATTCGTACAAATTAAGTAAGAACAGAAGCAGTGACAGACAACAAGTCAGTGAAATCAACTAATTTGTTTTATGACGCAACATTACAAGGTTTCCCTTTCCAGAGTCGACGTCCCAAACCGATTTGGTATGATTTTCAGAAAACTTAATCGGGATTATTCAACGACAGGAGGTCCAGGCCCATCTGTCCTCTTTCCAGGCGGTAAATGTGGTGGTGGCTCCATTTGTCCTTTAGGAAAAGGCTGATCGGGAGTTGGCAATGGCTTTAAATCGATCAAGGTTTTTGATTCCGCTTTAATTTCATTAATTATATATAGAACAATCTGCCAAATCTGCTTATCCGATAATTGGTTTTCAAGTCTATGTCTTCCTGTTGAGTTTTTGAACCCAGGCATCGAGGTATTAAAACGTATGCCTCCACGAGAAATGGTCCAAAAGAGATAGGTGTCCATCGCGACAGGTAGACGAAAACTAATACTCAAATCAGGCGGTTCTGGTCTCATATACTTTGTTTTCAGATGATTTTTAAGACTTTCAACATGACATATGGCACATCTTTTCTCAAAAATACTCCGCCCGACTAGAAGATTCTGTTCGCTTGTTGTCAATGGATTTGTCTTATTAGCATAATCAGAATCGACACCGTTTTCCAAAACGAACTGATGCCGTGTAATATAACTTAAAGAAACGCCTGGTGAAGCTGAAGATGGAGATTGGTGTCCTGGAGGTCTTCCTTTGCCCCCCGGAGGCATTTGAGCTAACACTATACCCACCGCCAAAGTGATAATGCTGGTTGTAGCAATACTAATGAAAAGCAAGTTATTTTTCACAGAAGGTCTTTTTTTTCTCTTTAAGTTAATCATTTCTTCCATTCCTAAGGATTTACATTGCGGCAGAAAGCGTTTTATATGGCCCTAGCTATTTTAAAAAACGAAAACCTCTCTAATAAACATCCAAAAACTATATGATTAGCCGCTAAAATTCGAGAAAACTTGCCATTTATTAGATAGCTGGAAATCGCCTTTTGGGCATCGATGTATCTCGTCGGATTTAACTTAAAATCAACAAAAAAAATACTTGTCTTTTTATTACTCAAAGATACGTTGGACTGCCGCATCTGCCTGTATGTTGTCAATAATACTTATTATCCTGTTGATACCCAAAAGCTGATCGTTTATATTTGCTAGAACCTTTTGATGTTCTGAAACGATTTCACCTGTAATCATCTGATAGTATCGCGATAGCCGTTTATTATTGGCTGAATCTGCATCATCAATCTTTACCCTTTCTGCGATTTCTTGCATTAGGTCATTTGCTTTATTGAGGTTATCCAATTGGGAATGAATGATAGTATCGTTAATGATCATTGCTGAAACGGCGATTCCATTCATAATCGTCCTGACATGATGTTTTATCTCTTCAATTACAGTAACCGAATCGATATCAAATGTTTTCTGGTGTTGATTGTTACTAATGGTCATATGCTTCCTCTTTTGCACTCTCTTCCTCTCTTGATCAACTGATAAAACGATTTCATGCAAAATAGACGAACCTCATACTCTGTCACTGTAAAATACATAACCATTTACTTGAAAACAGCTGAAGTTCTGATCTGCGATTTAATAATAAGTATCCTTATTCGTCATGAACCTTTTTCCTTTTGACGTCAGGCAAATATTTTTCTTGCAAGAAATAATCAGAATTCAAGTATTTTTTCTTGCAGACTCCGCAAAATGGGCAAATATATTGTCGGAGCTTATTTAACCATTTAATCGATTCAGCTTAATAATGATGAAAAATGCTTAGCTTTGGTTGGTTAGATTGTTGCAGTAAAACAAATAGGTTTTGAGTACCTTCTCTATTTTAAAGAGGAGTTGAAACAGTTCTGTATTGAAACCCTTGATTACAATCGTTTGACCCCGATTAAAAATACTAAGCTTGGGCGTATAAATCTCTGTTTCAGGTTTGGATTTTTGATCAATTATATAAATGCTGAAATGATATCTATCCCTACATTTAGTATAGCGCAGGATTAATCCATCTGCATATTTTGTCTTACTAATTGTCCGATGCTAGATACACCAATTCCTGTAAGCAATATCAGAACGGTAAAAACCCCATAGTAACCACAAGAGCTAGTATAATACAAAAGAAGTCTTTTGCAATCAGTGTTTTACCTAATATTTCTGGTAAATATTTTCTAATAATGCAATGTATTGAAGATTTAGTGAGAACTCAAGTAGGGAATAAAAAGATTGTCCTCAGAGTTCCTCAATATGCTCCTGAGAACCTCATCGCTTAGGACAAAAATCGAAATAATATTGCGGCGAAAGTCAATTGAAACTACATGAAGCCCCACAACGTCTGGAGCGGAAGACGGGTCTCGAACCCGCGACCCTCAGCTTGGGAAGCTGATGCTCTACCAACTGAGCTACTCCCGCAAATTGTCTTTGGATTCAAGCAAATCAGTTAAAAAGGCTTCTAAAAAATTTCGAATGATACAAACTTATAAAATACAAATCATTGATTTTAAAAAGAAGACTTCTGGTGGCTTCCATACCGATTTCACGGAAGTGATGGACCTGAATCCCTTGTCATTCTTGGTCGAGGCGACTGGATTTGAACCAGCGACCACATGTCCCCCAGACATGTGCGCTACCGGACTGCGCTACGCCTCGACGCTATAATCCTAGGCTAAATTATACCGAATACCTTGTCAATTTAATATTTTGCTTGAAAAATTGTTGAATCACTTTGATATTATTGGGTTTAATATGGGAAACAATAGTTATCATTTCTGCTTTCAATAAGGTATTCTTGTTTATTATTCCGAGTTGTTGCTGGAAATCAATATGGTGACAGTCCCCTCAACATCTCTTCAGGCTGTGTATACTTTCAATATCAAATGTCTGATTAACTCCAAAATGATATTAAACAACAACGCTTGCTTCTAGCCTTGAGAGATTCTTCGTCGATCGAAACTGCAAGTTTCGCTTCTCATCCCCCTGAGTAACAGACGGCAAAATCTTAATTTCATTATTTGATGCTGGGACACCCATGTGAGCATTCCCACAGTGTAACAGTTAATCTGTTATTTATAGTCAGGAATAACCGCAAACCATAACGAAAGACCAGCGAATAAATTGCTCAATTTTCTTTATAAACATCCCATTCAAAATAGAAAAGATAGTTATCCATGCACAGATTGCAGAGAAAACCCAGCTTAACTGTTACCCCACTGTTTTTTGATTATTTTGTACCAAATTCTGTTTCAACTATTCATCATACTGGATTGTTTTAATAAGCAATGGCAAAAAGCACGCGTTGTTCCGATGGTTTTCCAGTAATCATACACTTGCCGGATTCTTTTTGCCCAAGTTTGGGAATAACCCTGATAGTTGCCTTGGTTTCTGCCTGAATCTTATTAGCTGTTATCCTGGTTCTATCCCAATGTGCCAGAATAAATCCTCCCTTTTTTGCTAGGACTTCTTTAAACTCATCATATGAATCAACCGAATGATAGTTGGCTTTTCTAAAATCCAGTGCTTTCTGATACATGTCTTTTTGTATACTTTCAAGTAGTTGCGATACTTTTTCCGACATCTCGCCTGCCGAACACATGGTTTTTTCACGATTGTCACGTCTCACCAGCATGCCACCGTTTTTAGCAACATCTTTGGGACCCACTTCGATTCGAAGCGGGACACCTTTTTGAATCCAGGTAAAAAATTTATCCCCCGGCCTCATATTCTCACGATAGTCAACCTTCACCTTCAATGTCCCAAGCTTTTCTTTCAATAAACCTGATAATTTATCCGCATGTTCCAGTACAGAGGATTTTTCTTCTTCGGATTTGTAAATGGGGACAATGACCACCTTGATCGGGGCCAATCTAGGTGGGATGATGATGCCGTCATCATCGCCGTGTGTCATGATTAAACCACCAATCATGCGGGTTGACGCCCCCCAACTGGTTGTCCAGGTATAATCCATTTGATTTTCACGGTTCAGATATTGGATTTCGCATGCTTTGGCGAAATTCTGGGCCAGATTATGGGAAGTTCCTGATTGAAGTGCCTTTTTATCCTGCATCATAGCTTCCAGCGTATACGTCGTCTCAGCTCCGGGAAATTTTTCATGTTCCGGTTTTTTACCGGTAATAACAGGAATAGCACAGATTTCCTCCAAAAACTCCCGATACACTTCCAACATCTTTAGGGTTTCCTTCTGGGCTTCCTCAGCCGTCTCATGGGCGGTATGTCCTTCCTGCCATAAAAACTCAGACGTTCTAAGGAATAAACGCGTTCTTTTTTCCCAACGCATGACGTTACACCATTGGTTTATCAAAATCGGTAAGTCCCTGTAACTTTGTATCCATTTACTGTACATATGGCCTATCATCGTTTCTGATGTGGGGCGAATAACCAGAGATTCTTCCAGGGCTTTTCCACCGGCTTGTGTAACCACTGCCAATTCAGGAGCAAATCCTTCAACATGTTCGGCTTCTTTGGTAATAAAGTTTTCCGGTATCAACAACGGAAAATAGGCATTCACATGTCCGGTCTCTTTAAACCTGCGATCCAGATGTTCATGCATAGCTTCCCAGATGGCATATCCATCTGGACGGATAACCATACATCCTTTAACCGGAGCATGATCAGCCAATTGCCCGGCAGCTATAACATCTTGATACCATTGAGGAAAGTTTTTTTCTCTTGGTGTAATATTTTTAGCCATATTTTTAGTAATTATCGAATATTAATTAATTATAGCAATTGAAACAAAGAATTTCACAGGTGACGCTAATGGCAAAATATTTCATTTATTCATCGAAGTACGTTATATCATTAATTTAATTAATAATTTTGTCTTTGGTGATTTTTTCTACCACTCCTTCTATTGTACCGTCACTGACATGAACCTTGATATTTGATTTTTCTTTTACCTGATTGATAGAAGAGATTACCTGCCCGTCAGGATCTGTTGCGGCTGCATAACCGCGATTTAGCACAGACAGGGGACTGACTGAATTCAAAACATGAGTCAACTCCACCAGTTTGTTTTTATTTGCATCCAGTACTGTTTTCATTCCTTTTATTAACTGCTGTGATAGATCATTCAACCTGTACCGTTCCACCTCCAATCGATTCAACGGTGAATGAAACAACAAACGCTGGTTAATAATTTTCCAGGAGCTTTTATCTCGCTCAAAGCGTTGTTGTGTCAGTTGTCTCAATTTTCCATTCAGCTCATCCACCTTCATCATATGTCCCTGAATGATCCACACAGGAGATCGAAGACGTTTTTGTATATTTTTCAATCGATCAGCCAGCAACTCAATTCTTTGAAACATCTTCATATCCAGTCTCTGGCGATTATCCGTTATACGATTCAGCAAGTCTTCTTTAAGCGGCACCACCAGTTCAGCCGCAGCTGAAGGTGTGGGAGCTCGTAAATCAGCAACAAAATCGGAAATGGTAAAATCAGTTTCATGTCCCACAGCGCTAATCACCGGAATTTTGGAAGCATGGATGGCCCTGGCTACAATTTCCTCGTTAAACGCCCATAGATCCTCGATAGATCCTCCACCTCTTCCTGTAATTATAACATCTATCTCTTCAATTTCCTGAAACTGGTTAATAGCAACAGCGATTTCTCCAGCGGCCGAATCCCCCTGCACGGCAACCGGATTAATAAGAACCGGTATGCTCGGAAACCGTCGTTCAAGAATATTGAGAATATCCTGGATAGCCGCCCCGGTAGGAGAAGTTACAATTCCGATTCCTCGGGGAATAAAGGGTATTTCTTTTTTTATTTCGGGATCGAATAATCCCTCCTCCATCAACCTGTTTTTTAATTGTTCAAATGCCAGTTGCAAGGCTCCAGAGCCCAAAGGTTCAATTCTGTCAACAATAATTTGATAAACACCCCTTGGCTCATAAACGGTGACCCGCCCGTGCAAAAGGACTTCCAAGCCGTTTTCCAAATCAAACCGGATGCGCTGAACGGATGAGCGAAACATCACCCCGGCAATTTGGGACCGATCATCTTTCACATTAAAATACATATGGCCGGAACTCGGTCGAGCAAGATTTGAAATCTCACCTTGTAAATACATCCGGCCAAAATTCTGTTCAAGCAGGGATTTAATGTTTTGTGTCAGTTCTGTGACAGTCAGCGCTTCTGACATAATTATTTTTTCCAGGAAAACATTTTTCTAAGTTCAACACCAACTTTTTCAATAGGATGATTTTCTGATTCTCTTCTCATACCTTTAAAAGCAGGCTGACCGACTTTGTTTTCTAACAACCAGTTTTTGGCAAAAGTTCCGTTTTGAATCTCTTTCAAAATCTTTTTCATTGCTTCCCTGGACTCCTTACCAATGACTTCGGGACCTCTAACTAAACCACCATATTCGGCTGTTTCGGAAACCGAATAATTCATCATATTGATACCGCCTTCATAAAAAAGATCTACAATCAGCTTTAATTCGTGCAAACATTCAAAGTAAGCAATTTCCGGAGGATATCCGGCTTCCGTTAATGTTTCAAAACCAGCTCTGACCAGCTCGGAAGCTCCGCCACACAATACAGCTTGCTCACCAAACAGATCTGTTTCGGTTTCATCCCTGAAATTAGTAAGAATAACACCTGCCCTGGTTCCCCCAATTCCTTTTGCCCAAGCCAAACCAAAATCCTGAGCTTTACCAGAGGCATCCTGGTGTACAGCTAAAAGGCAAGGAGTACCACTACCTTCGACATAAGTTCGTCTAACTAAGTGTCCGGGACTTTTTGGAGCGACCATTATAACGTCAATATCTTCCGGTGGAATAATCTGTTCATACAAAATATTAAAACCGTGGCCAAAGGCAAGAACATTACCCGCTTCCAGACCAGGAGCGATATCATTAGCATACAAGTCTCCCTGGAGTTGATCGGGAGCTAAAATCATAATCACATCAGCAATTTTGGCTGCTTCTGCGGTGGTTTTTACAGTCAACCCGTCACCTTCTGCTTTTGCCCAGGATTTGGAATCTTTTCTTAAACCAACAACCACATCCAACCCTGAATCTTTTAAATTCTGAGAATGCGCATGTCCTTGGCTTCCATAACCGATAACAGCCAGTTTTTTATTTTCCAACAAACTAATGTTTGCGTCTTTGTCATAAAAGATTGGTAATGCCATGTTGTTTCCTGAAAAAAAAATTAACAAAAATCCCCAATCAAACCTGTTTATTTCAAATCTATGATGCATTGGGGCTACAAATTACAACTAACTGAATATACTAAATAAATACTATATATTTAAAAAAACATGAAGATACAGATTCAATATAAAATGCCATTTCTTCTATGATTAACTCTGATATCAATATCTTATGCTTTTTACTTATGAATGGCAGCTTCGCCAGTTCTAGACATTTCAATAATCCCAAAATCGCGAAATGTTTCTGCCACTCCGTCCAATTTTGCCGCTCCCCCGGTAACCTGAAAACTAACGGAACTCTGATTCATTTCTATAACCGTACCTTGGTACGTATCAATCAATTGAATGACCGTACTCCTGTTTTCCGGATTGATTTTTAGTTTCATCAGCATCAACTCCTGGCTGATACTTTCCGACGGATTCAGATGGGTGACTTGAATCACATAGACAATATTATTCAATAATCTGATAATATGCCGGATTTTTCGATCATCCCCTCGGGTTACCAAAGTAAGACGATGAATACCGTGCTTCTCCGCTTCGCCCGAGCAGATGGATTCCAGATTGTATCCGCGCGAGGTAAACAGTTCCACAATTCTTGCCAGCGCTCCCGACTGATCTTCAACTACAATAGAAATTACATGTCTCATGATCAGGCTCCCTCAATAATGTTCTTGATCTCGTCATTTGGTGGGATCATAGGATACACGTATGCGTCTTTATCCAGAACAAATTCAAGCAAAACCGGACCATTGCACTCAAGCGCCATTTGGATTAAACTAGGCACTTCCTCTTTTTTTCCAGTTCGATAAGCTTTAATACCATAAGCCTCCGCTACTTTGATAAAATCAGGATTGTTATCAAAAATGGTTGAAGAGTTTCGTTTATCCCAGAAAAAATCCTGCCATTGTTTGACCATACCTAGATTGCTGTTATTCATGATCACCATTATAATCGGTAATTTGTAGCGACTGACCGTGGCCAATTCCTGGATATTCATCTGAAAACCACCGTCGCCGGAAAACGCAATAATTGGTTTCCCCTCAGTATGAAACGACGCTCCGACAGCCGCTGGCAAGCAATATCCCATAGTTCCCAAACCACCGGATGACAAAAGTGAACGGGGATTCTTAAAAAGGTAATGCAACGCCACAAACATCTGGTGTTGCCCAACATCCGTCACTACAACCGCTTCTCCATTTGTTTGTTTTGAGAACTCTTTGACAACATATTCCGGTCGCAAAGCATTTTCAACCATTTCGACGGCATCAAAATCGAGTAGCGGATGTTCGATTTTCATATTGTTTAGTTCATTTTGCCAATATTTCATATGAAGCGGTTTGGCGATTTGATTCAAACTCACCAGGGCATCTTTGACATTGCCGATGATCCCAAGGTTTACATCTTTGATTTTGTTAATAACACTGGGATCGATGTCGATATGAATGATCTTGGCCTGGGCTAAAAATGTATCCACGTTTCCAGTGACCCTGTCATCAAACCTGGCTCCCAATGCAATAACCAAATCGGTCCTGGCCATAGCCATATTTGAGGTATAGTGCCCATGCATTCCCAACATCCCCAAAGCCAGCTTATGATCTTCGGGGATACATCCCAATCCCAATAATGTTGTTGTTACGGGGATACCTGTAATTTCGGCAAATTTAACAAGTTCTGACGCACCGTTCGCAATAATGACACCTCCACCGGCATAAATAACCGGTCTGGCCGAATGCTTAATCATCTCCCAGGCTTGTTGAATCTTTGTCGCTTCCATCTTTATTTCCGGATGATAACCAGGAAGATTGGTCTCATTCTCCAAATTATTCTCAACAAAAGCAGTCTGAACATCAACCGGAATATCGATGAGTACTGGTCCGGGTCGTCCTGTTTGCGCAATATAAAAGGCTTCTTTGATAATCCGTGGGATACTTTCCAGGTCCTTCACCAAATAGTTGTGTTTGGTCACTGGACGACTAATACCCAGCGTGTTTACTTCTTGAAAGGCGTTTGTTCCAATTACCTGTCTCCTTACCTGACCAGTAATAATGACCATCGGTATCGAATCCAAGGCGGCAGTTGCGATTCCAGTAATCACGTTAGTGGCCCCCGGACCCGAAGTGGCCACAACTACGGCTGCTTTTCCAGATACTCTTGCATAACCGTCTGCCGCATGTGCTGCGGCCTGTTCGTGTCTGACTCGAACCACTTGAATATCTTTGTGGTTTAAGAACTCATCAAACAATGGGATAACACATCCTCCCGGGTAACCAAAAACATGCTTTATTCCTTCTTTCTTTAAGGCTTGAAGGATAATTTCAGTTCCTTTCTTTTTCATGCGTCAGCTTTAAAATTCAGGAAATTGATGATGTAAAACGAGTGATTTGAAAAACTAGGAAAGGTGAGTATTTCAGAATTCATTTTCGACTTTTGAAAGCCAATCTCCAATAAACAACTTATCCCTTTGCGTCATTAGATAACGTTCCTCTGTAATATATTCCATCAGAGTTGGCTTAATAAATAAATAGTAATTGTTCCTCCATGTGGTATCCTCTTTTAATTCAACATTGTATTCATATTTCCCAATACCCAGCGTTCTGTGAAAGCGGTTTGCGTTTGTCACACATCCATCAGCATAAAAAGTCAAATCAAGTTGAACCGTATTTGTATCAAATGCAACCGAGTATGATCCTTTCTCATCGGGATAGGCAATTGAAGCAGTCACCCGATAAAGGTAGCCTTTTGATGTCTCAAGAAAAGTTCGGTGGTAGTTTTGAATCAGAACAAATGATTTCCCCTGCGCGGATGGCTTTTCTACTGTTATATTCCCTGTAACAACACGTGTGTAAATCCCTGGATTATACTTAACCGGTCCCAAGCATCCAAATGGTAAAACTAACAGACAAGTCAAAAATATAAAATATCGTGCCGAGCTTATAGTGTTTTTTGTTAAATTCAAACGACTTAATCCAATATTAAAATGTTAAATTGCCATTTATTTCAAAATAATCAAAGAATTCAGTCCTTGGCTAATCGAATGAAAAACACCATCTCATTAGACGATATCCTCTTAACAAATGCCCCCCCTGAAGATTAATACCTGGCTATCTCTTTGATATTAAAATGTTTTACTAATTCTATATTGTGTCAATTTCTAAGAGAACTGTCAATCGCCGAATCCTCTGCTCTACAGGGATTTATGGTTGTAATACCTGGGAGAAAAATTGACATGAATTTGTGAGGTTTTAAAAAATAACTCTTATTAAAATATCATTAAAATAATAAGTAGTTTTATGATATCTATGGCATTTCTTCAGTGGCATAACAATTGTATTTCCAATAGAAAATACCAACATTATTTTCGGTTCCACATAACCTTCCTACTGGATTAGTGTGTTAATATTTTTATCGATTTCCGGTAGCATTTATAAAGATGAATCAAAATGCAGAAAGTTGATAAGTTGTTAAGCTCTTCATTCGATGAGTTTGTGGAAAGTATATTTCAAAAACCCACCAAAACTGAACTGGACAACTCCAACCTGCCATTGACCAATGTTGGAGATTATATTGAGATATACAAAGAAAAAAAAGAGCTGGAAAACCAAATCAATCGATTGAAGAAAGCCGTATTAGAAAAATCCTTACATAACAAAAACCTTCAAAAGGAGGTTTCTGCATTAAAAGTCAAGCGGAAAGAACTCGAAGTAGAAAAAAGTAAAGCCGATCTGTCCAACCAAAATAAAAGTTCTTTTCTGGCTAATATGAGTCACGAAATTCGAACACCTATGAACGGTGTAATCGGCATGGCTAATGTGCTTCAGCAAACAAAACTAACAGATACACAACAGGAATACCTTGATATCATCAATACCAGTGCCAGTTCGTTATTATCCCTTATCAATGATATTCTTGATTATTCTAAGATTGAAGCAGGGGAATTGACCCTGGAAAATATCTTTTTTAAACTGGATGATGTTTTAAAACAGGTTTTTGATATCTTTCGTTTTAGAGCTGGCGGAAAAGGTCTTGATTTAGATATTCAGATCCACCCAGCCATTCCCTCCTGTTTAAAAGGTGATCCAGTCCGATTACGCCAGGTTTTGATCAATCTGGTTGCCAATGCTATAAAATTCACAGAAAGCGGAAAAGTCACCATTAGAGTTCAAATTGCATCGGAATCAGAAACTGACTTAATCCTGAGATTCCAAGTAACGGATACTGGTATCGGTATATCTGAAGAACAGAAGAAAAAGTTATTTAAATCATTTTCTCAAGCGGATACTTCCATAACACGCAAGTATGGTGGAACCGGGCTGGGATTGACAATCTCAAAGGAACTATCCCGACTGATGGACGGTAAAATAGGGGTTAAAAGCAGGAAAGGAAAAGGATCAACATTTTGGTTTACTGCCAGATTCGAAAAAACTGCCAATGAGAACAATACTGAAACCAATTCATCGCGAACATTTCGCTTTCAAGCAATCAAAAATAATGACTCCAGGTCGAAACCCAAACGGAATCTGTCTTTACTATTGGTTGAAGATGATATAATAAATCAGAAAGTTACACGGATTATTTTGGAAAATGAGGGGTATATAGTTGATATTGCAGAAAACGGAGAAAAAGCTGTACGTTTATTAAAAAATAATCAATATGATCTGGTTCTCATGGATATAGAAATGCCAGGTATGAATGGTTACCAGGCAACTCAGAAAATCAGATCACAAAAAACCGATATATTGAATCCGACTATTCCGATCATCGCCATGACTGCCCATGCAATGACAGGAGATCGAGAAAAATGCCTCTCTGCCGGAATGGATGATTATGTATCCAAACCCATTAACACAAAAATATTAAACAAAAAAATTGAACAAAAGCTGCTTGCATCAAGCTGCTCAGATAGTAAAAATAAATCGTTAAAAAAACAAAAACGCAATAGTGATGCTTCTATTGATATCGATAAATTGGCACTACTACACAAAGAAGTTGGCGATGATTTTGGCCTGCTGATCAATGTTTTTTTGGACCACCTACCCGAAAAGCTGGACCGTATGTACAAAGCCCTGGTCGATAAAAACCGTAATCAACTAGGTAACGCAGCTCATCAACTAAAAGGAAGTTCCGCTACCTTTTATGCAGAAAAAATGGTTGCCATTTGTGAACATCTTGAGAAATCTACAAAAGATGATCAGGTAGAAATGATCATTTTGAATAAATTACTTCTCCAACTTCAGACTGAAGCCACACAGGTGGATGCTATCCTTAGAAAGGAGATCGAATAATCCATTTGACAAACCTCAAAAAAAAACGGGATGACCTGAACCCAGGTCATGCCTATCCTTTCCATAAATAGCTCCAGAGTTTTCTGTGGTTTTCGATAAGCTTATTTCGTTTTTCCATATAACTATCTGAATACTTTGTGGATAATAAATCAAAACCTCATTCCAAGATATTGGTCTTTATTAATCCAATTTGAGTTGATAGATTTGTACTTTCGAACACACAATTCACTCTCATGGTTTTTTAATCATACGAACGACGCCTTATCCCAATCAATAAATCATGTCACGGATACAGATTCTTCCCGAATCTCTCATTAATAAAATCGCTGCCGGAGAAGTTGTGGAGCGACCAGCTTCTGTGGTTAAAGAGCTGATTGAAAACGCCATCGATGCCGGAAGTACACAGATTTTTGTAACAATCAAAAACGGAGGAAAGGATTTTATATCTGTTCTTGATAATGGCGAAGGCATGTCAATTGAAGATGCCCAATTATCTGTGGAAAGACATGCCACCAGTAAAATTTCGACAAATGAAGACCTGGAAAGTATAAATACCATGGGTTTTCGCGGGGAGGCATTGGCAGCAATTTCGGCTGTTTCCAGGTTTGAATTGACTACCTGTGGAGACGAGGAAGAGGGAGGATTTCAGATTCGAGTAGAAGGTGGCAAGCTTACTCATTCAGCCCGCATGGGTTTTCCTAAAGGAACTCGAATCGTTGTTGAAAACCTGTTTTTTAACACCCCTGCCCGACAGAAGTTCATGAAATCACTCAATACCGAGTATAACCATATTCATGATCTCATTATCCGAATGGCGTTGGGAAACTCAGATATACAGTTTCGTCTGACACACAATAAAAACCTGGTATTAAATATTCCCAGGGAGGATGATTTCAGACAACGTATTCAGCACTGTTTCGGCTCTGATAT
>JBFFHJ010000121.1:0-17498 GCA_041556995.1 bacterium
GATAGAATGAAAAACGTATTCAAAAAACCTGATAAAAATGCAACTGATACGCCGTTAAATAATCTGAGTTTTTTTAAAAAGTAGTTAAACAACATGAGGAGACAGGCAGGGTTTGTATTCTCGTAAAGTGAGAGCTAACAATGGAGTAAAACCGTATTTTTCTTTTTTGAAGAATGTTCATGAGCAGTTGGATACAAAAAACGAAACTTTCACTCATTCAATTAGTCAACGGCTAAATGTGAGCCAGCGCACTGTGCAGCGCAAACTCAAGCAAAAAAGGATAAAATCAGAAGATTACTTCAAAATCCTTTCCAGTGCCTATGAGGAACTTGGAATTATTAAAGGAGGACAGTTGGATCATCTTTTTGATGCTATAGTTTTTTTAGAAACCAGAATGCAGAGTTTTAACAAATCCGATTTTCTATCTCTTCCAAATGACGTAGCTTTATTGGTGTTTTGGGTCATTACAATGCTAAGTAATTACTTGGGCTTTATACAAAAAGCTAATAAACAGTTTGACTTACCGCCCGAGACATTTGGTGCTCAAGAGATGTTATTAATCGAACTTCTGCGTAATGATATAAGGTCAAAGTTAATAAACGGCGAATTAACAAAAGCTGCTGAATCAAAAAATCTTGAATACCATAGCCTGCCAAACTCGAAGCAACCAGATTTTCCATTAATAAAGACCTTTCGTTCTCTAAGCGAAATTTTCAGTTGTACTCAAGATGAACTGGCTGAAAAGCTTGATTGTTCAGAAAATGGAGATTCATCAGAATCAAGAAGGTTTCGAGAGTGGCAGAACTGCGAGAGACGATTTCCCATTGAAAAAGCGATTAAATTCATTCGAAAGAGCTGGGATTACCTCGATGAAATAGCGGGAAAAAACCTCCAAAAAGAACTTGCTAAGGCCAAAGCAAAGGTTGTGGAGGAGATTAGTGCCCATAAAAAGATGTCGAACATCGACCGGTTCAAAAAAGCGTTACTACCAATGAAGCTTGAACAAGCAACTGTCGAGTACAAAAGGAAATTTTCAAAAATTAAGGAGGACATTTTTAATATGCTTTATGCATCATACATGGCGCACTACTTCATTTTTGATTTGGTTAAAAAACATGGTGGTAAAAAGGGATTTATAAGATTTTGTGATGTTGTTTGTTCTATTTTGCATGATGAAGTCGAGTACCTGATTGAATCCGGTTGCAAAAGAACAATCGAGGATGATTTATTCTATAGTTTTACGGCAAGCGGAGCATTAAAACGAAAAAAAAACTAAAAGTGTAATCATAAAAAGCAGTTAAAAGGGTGTTGAAATAGATCGCCTTACACTTGAAATAATGTGGAAATGCCGAAAGTTCAATAATACCTGATAAACAAATAGGTCAAATATTTGACGTGCTAAAGCTCTCAGATGTTAGGTTTTCTTAATGGAACTGTTGTAAATTATACTATAGCTGTGTGGTTGGTCTTGAGATGATTTCTAGTAAGATATTTGCTCTATTCCTTTAATCTTTATCAATTAACTATATTTGAAGTTATAGATCTTCGCAAGTGAATTGATATCAAAGATCATTAACCAACTACTTATACTAATTCTATTATATTTGTGTATCACGCCAAAGTATCAACTCATTTTTGAAGATCTATAGGCAAATGTAAGCAAACAAAAATTAATGAATTAAAAAAGGGTCATGTTGTTTCCAAATCTACACGATCAGATCATAAATTCCGAAATTTATTTGGCATTTAAAGACGAATCGTTCCTCAATCTCCTTCTGGAAAAATGGAAGGAAAGTATAGAAACTTAAAGAATAACACAAAACACCCATTTTCAATAGTCGAGGTTGCGATTCAATACCATATCGGTTTCATTAGATTGACTCATAAATTCGGTTTTTTCACCTGTTTTGTATTCCAAAATTTTATTCATATCTAAATATTTGTAGTATTTGATTAGTTCACTGTGTTTTCCCCACGAAATATAGTCTTTGTATTTCTCTACAGCATTATTATTGTTCAGGTAACTATCCAAGCATTTTTCAATTTCTTTTAAACGGCTTGTCCGGCTATTCAGTTTGAAAACATCTAAATTCGGATCATATACATATTTATCCCAAAACTCAAAAGGCATGATAGTGACATCAGAATATAGTTTGTTGATTCCATGCTTTTGAATTTGCATTTTTGCTGTATGCGTACAACTTACTTGTCCAATTCCGAAACAACCTCCTGGGCAATTTATCAAGCATCCGCTATCCAGAATGAGTTTTAGCTTTATGTTTTTATCATGCATACGTTTAAAAAGCTTGAAATTCCTTATATGTCTTTGACCAAGAACGACGAAATCATACTTCGTCAATTGTGAAAAGTTTATATCATCTAGTATCCCATTATTGAAAGAGTAGACAAGCTTTGATTGGGGATATACTTCTTTTACAACTGAATAGTATTTGTTAAGTATTGTGACTAAATCAACAAAAAAGTTATCCTTTATAAATTTGGAGGAGTACTTGATGTCTTCATCCACTATATGACGAGTATTTACGGCAAGAGAAAATTTTATATTGTATAGACGTAATAATTTCAGATTTCTTAAAAAGGACTTCCTATTTTGTGGGCTGTCAGCTAAATAATTGGAAACAATTGATCTTCGTGCATGAAACTTTTCTTCACCAATTGGAGACGTATATATATCATGAATGTACCTATGATACTTTTCCAAAAATTTTTTAAAATCTTCATAAGGTACGTTTGGCGGGTAACCTATTGAAAATCGTTTGTGTAGCGCCTTTATCTTCATACTATCGGTGTGTAGATACTATTCAAAGTTTAGTTGGGTGAATCATCACTTATAAGTTTTTTATTTGCCTGAATAACACTAAATACCAATAACAATGCAACAATACCGGAAGGCATCAACACGATGTAAGTCTTAGTCAAATCAGTCAAAAGACCTGCGATTAGGATAGCTATAGGAGTAAAAATCGAGCTTAGTTCAAAATAGCTCAAAACACGACCTCTAACTTCGTTAGAGATATTAATCTGCAAATAAATATTTAGTGATATCTGCAATGTAACTATTGATGCTCCAAAACAAAATCCAAAAAAACTAAACAGGCAAATATTAATTATTGTGCTATTAATGATCATCAAAGGCGTTGTTAAAAATCCCACTATAAATATCAATATGGATAAAGCCTTCAAGCTATTGAAGTACACATCTGTCAACTTACTATTATCAACTATTTTAGGGTATAAAAGAGATGTAATGAAGGCTCCAAAAGAGACACTTCCCATAGCTATGCCAAATTCAGTAGAACCTAAATTTAAAACTTTCTTTAGTATATAAGGGTAGTATACTGAAAAAGAAAAATGGAATACAAAGTTTGCAAAGATTGATATTATAAAAAACAATCTAATAAGTTTGTTGTCTCTAAGATAGTTAATTCCTTGCCTTATAACTCCCTTATTATTTATATTTTGGCCATTGGTTCTATTTGTTTCATATCTGAGTAAAAAAAGAAAAATAGCAGAAACAAAAAATGATATCCCGTTGATTATATAAAATATTTTTATATCTGATATTAAAAATATCAATCCACCAACTAGTGGCCCCAAAATTCTTGAAAATGAGCTTATACTTTGTGAATAAGAGTTGACTTTTGATATATGATTTGAATCAAATACATCAGGGATAAGAGTTCTTAAGGATATTCTAAAAACGTTTTCAGTAATCGATAGTACAAAAAGAGAAAAATATATCAAAAGTATACTAGGATCATTAAAACTAAAATATAAAAAAATCCCCAATACCGAGATACCACTGACAATATCACTCGATATTGTCAGTAGCCTTCTATCAAACCTGTCTGCGAATGCACCTGCAATAGGTGAAATAACAGTTTTTGGCAAAAATTGAACTATCAGTGAAATACTAAAAGCCAACCCTGATCCGGTTTTATTTAAAATATAAAAGGCTGTAGCAAACGTAAATATTTGTGAACCAAAAACACTAATAAATTGTCCTACAAGTAGGAGAATGAAATTGTAAATACTTAAAGTTTTTTTTGTTAATTTTAACTCTATTTGTTTGTTCATACTATTTCTATGTTGTCTATTTGAATAAAAGGCATTTTGTTATGAAATTCTGCCACATTTAAATAATCAGAGCTTATATTTACCAAATCGTTACCCAAGGCGTCATTTATTGATAGTTTAAAATGTGAATTCTTAATTGATCCTGCTATCTTTCCATTCTTTAATCGGAATCCAAGATCAATAGCACCATATATAATGCTATTGTCTTCAAGGCTTTGCCAAAAATTCTTACATTCGATGATATATACGCCGGCTGAAACACCTGAAAGCATTGATTTCAAACCGGAATTTCCTGGTATTATTTGCAATGAAACCGGATAAGGACTTGGAATCTTTTCGATATTAAAACTTCTCAAAAACGCATCTTTTTTCAAGTATGCTATGTCTTTCTCATCATTCATTGAGCCATTTGATATTATACTGTATTCATTTAATATTGCCCCCAAGTGATCAAATGGAACAAAAAGGTCTTTATTAAGTTCACAAGGTGAATCGATAAGGTTAATAGCCTTGTTTAATTGAACATCATCCGCTAATGATTCAGAACCTTTTCTTACCTTTTGCAAAAAACTGTTCCATAAAAAATACACTATCGGTTTTAAAGAATATGGGTGAAAAATGGCGGTGCATATTGTGTTGGAGCTAGACTCTCTTTTTTCATCGTTGTTATTTATAAAATCAATGAATTCCAGTATCTGACCTTTATCGTTTATATTGACTATCAGTCCATGGTTTTCGTTTGTTTTTTCATCGATTACCTGTACGTTGCACAATGTCTTAGCATGGATTAGGTTTAGTCTTTTAGATTCGTCTTCAAATGTTAATGCTTCTTGTTCTGATGATCCACGAAGAACTAACCTTTTTCCCCGGATTAAAGCGGATTTTGCCAGATTGCTTACGGTTTGTAGTTTTTCCTTCAATTCATCTTTAGTTACGAACTCTTGATTGCCTTTGAAATTTTTTTCTTTAAAGCTATCGTTTGAAGACTCAAGTGAAATACGGCTTTGTTTATCAGAAATACCTGTATTGTTTAAAGACTGCACTATTAGTCTTGTTGTATCGCCATCATTGTATGTCAAACAGTACTCAGATTTTTCATTTTCAACTTCAGAATCTAGTTTATCGCATCCAATCTGTACTCTGACTTCTGAGAGATGTCGGTTAATTAGGCTTAGACAAGAATATTTGTCTTTTATATCTTTGATTAGATTATCCAATGTTTATTCCATTGCTTAAGAATACTGATGGTGACGAAAATGAAACCGGAAGTGGGTACTGGTCTTCTTTTCCACAGCCCCCAAATTGATTGATAGACGTTTTGTCGTTGCAAATTGCTGTTATATGTTTTAATGATTCAAATATATTTCCGTATATGTATGCATTTCTTATAACGTGCGTAGGTGTTCCATCTTCAATTAATCGGACATATTTTGCTATTAGAGAGAAATTAAGTCCACTATAGCCCCCTCCATTTTGATAAGCGATTACTCCTCTTTTTAAGCTTTTAATTACATCCGTTTTATCTGTATCACCGTTTTCTACTTCAAGATGTCTCATTCTGCAAAGTGGAGGAAAACTATAATTCAAGCTTCTTGCATTACCACACGGTTCCTCATTAAACAGATAACCAGTAGTTCTACTGTTCATTCTACCCTTAATCAAACCGTTTTTAATAAGAATCTGATCTTTACATTTAACACCTTCGTCATCGAATAAAGCATAGCCTCTGTTATTTGGCAAAGATCTATCTTTCACATTTAATTTTAACAGTGATACTTTAGTTCCTCTTTGTATATTGTTGAGATTGCTTTTACTATCTGCTTCACAATAGTGACCCACTGATTCATGGAAAAAAATGGATGTTAACTCCGGATCGAGTATAATGCTCTGTAATCCAGAGAGATACACTCTTTTTGTACTTAGATTGCCGATCAATTCTAGCTCGTGTTTACAAAAAATGTCTACTTTTTGAAAAATAGTTCTCATTAAGCTATCGATATTCGAGGAGCCATGATGAAATAAAGAACTATAATAAGAATTATTTACTTTGAAAACGATATTTATTTTAACTGATGTATCTTCAAAATCATGAAAATGGAGTTTTGGATAATCTCGACAGTAATGGGATCAAAAGCTTGAATCATATCCAATTCCTGGGTTTGTGCGTTATAACAACACTACTGGGAGCGTTTGTCGAATTGATAGTATTTATTGGCCTGCTCTTCGGTGATATACCCGTTTTTCAGGTCATCCTTGATCAAGTCCAAATCCCGTTTCAACGGATCACCCCATCCGGCACCGGCTGCTGTTACAACGCGTATCACGTCATCAGTCCTGAGGGATTCGCCGGATACAACACTGTGGCGGGATGTATCACCGTTGGCTCGGATGATTTCAAAATAGTTTGGGGAACCGTCACAACCGCCTTCAAGCCCCCAGGGAGGAATCACTGATCGTGTATAGGCTGCCGTAAGCCAGCCGTCATTGGAGCGGATGCGATATTCAAGACAGATACCTTTTCCACCCCGAAACTTACCTTCATCACCGTCATCGTTATGAAAGCTGAGCCTATCAACATATACACCGTATCTCGCTTCTGCGATTTCAACCGGGCAATTGTAGGTTTCACCATGAAAACCGGAGAATATGGCCGGATTTCCGTCTGCTTTGCAGGATCCACCCCATCCGCCCAATTCGGGTTCGATAACACTGTATGGCCGTCCCGTCTCTGGATGAGTTCCTCCAAAAAGAGTACCACAAATTGATGCGAAGTTACTGGCCGGTAATACAGGAAGGGAGTACAGATCCATCCAGTGAACCTCCTGAAATGATAGGGTTGTAAGGTTGAAACAGTTCAATCGGAGAGGGGGTAACCTGAGAGCGATTTGAAGCAACAGGGATCTTGAAAGATACAGTCGTTCCGCTTCCAATCTGTGATTCCAGTTGGATTTCACCGCCATGCAGCTCAATCAGGTTTTTCGATATATTTAGTCCCAGTCCTATTCCCGGATATTTTCGATTTGAATCCCCATCAACCTGTTCAAAACTATTAAAGATATGGGCCAAATCCTGCTGAGATATCCCGATACCGGTGTCCTAAACAGATGTCAAAACAAATCCGTTTTCTTCAACAGCGCTTATCTTCACGATCCCGCTTTCACTGAATTTGATAGAATTGCCGATAAGGTTATGCATGATTTGCAAGAAACGGTTTTCATCAGCCTCCACCAATACTGAATTGGGAGGGATGGAATTGACCAGTTGTATCGGTTTATTGTTCACCAGATGGCGATCGAGAGTGAGGACGGTGTTGACTGCTGAAAAAACGTCGACCGCTGTGAGATTGAGTCTGATATCACTGTTCTTGAGTTTGGAGAAATCCAGGATATCGTCAACCAAATGATGTTTGATGTTAAGTGTCCGAATTCAGTTTGGTGCTCAGATATATCCTATTTATGGACCAACGAAGGATGGCTGTATTTAGCCGTTGTCATCAATCTGTTTTCTCGAAAAGTGGTTGGTTGGGCATTAAACAGCCATATGAAGGTATCTTTGGTCTCTGATGCCTTTCAAATGGCTTATTTTCGTCGTCGTCCCAACAAAGGGTGAACCGGACCGATCGACTGAACACTAAGATACGGCTCTGCGGCATTTTAAAGGATTTGAAATGTTGGAATACATTGTGAGAAATATCATACATCCCATATAACAATTACAGGCTGTAAATAAGATCAAGATTCAATTTGTTTCTACCAACATTCTCACCCCACTGCGTATATGCGGCACCATCGGTTTGCTGAAAGGAGGTCTGGAATGTCCAGTTGCCAGAAGGAGAATATGCCAGTTGAATGGTTCCCGTATAGCTGGAATCCTCCATATTGACCAACCAGCTGGCGGAGGGTGTGAAATAGAGCCAGTTAAAAGGCTCCTTGATACTTATTTTGAGGTAGGCATAATGCCGGGAAAGAGTTCTGCTTTGTTGTACCTGGGGCAAAGCGGTTTTGACCTGAGCTGAGGTTCCGTTTTCAATGGTTTTGTACAATTCTGTCAATTCATCTTTCGAAAGACCGGATGAATCACGAAAACCTTCTAAAATCCAGGTAACATCGCCCTCCGTCAGGTATCTTAATCCCAATAAAGCCTTATGGCTGTTGTTTTCTATCGTTTCGAACATGGCATATTCACCATGAATTTCGAAATTGTTTGTGATATTTGATGCAAAATCGACTCCCCAGTTCGTTTCCTTCGCCTCCATCCACTTTACAAAGTATAGATCGATATCCGTGGTGTTGATCAGACCGTATAATTTGACACCCCACCCATTCTCAAACGAACTATCCGAACGAAAATCGTCATTAATCTCATCTCTAACCGGAAGATAGACCATTGTTACCGAACTATTGTCAAATGTTGATATGTTACCACTTATCCAGACACCCTGTGTCATCCATAACCCTTCCCGACTTTCCTCCGGATCTTCGGGATTTTTTGGTCTTTCCATAAAAGCCACAGGATTAAAGGCGTATCCCTTGCCCCACCGGAGGAGCCGTTTTCCGAATTCCACATTATGAGGATCGAGCACTACAAGCTGACCGTATCCTTCACCAAGAAATGACGAATCTTTATCGCTGTCCTTAAGTGTAGACCGAAAGGTTGAAGCTTCACCGGAAAGAAACAGGCGAAACCACTCCCAATCCCAACGGCTTTCAAGAAAGATCTTCAATTCTCCCTCTTCAGATTGTTCGATATCTTCTCCCTGGAACTTAATATCATAGAGCACGGAGTTGATATTGTATTTTCTGACGGCCCCGGTTAACGTTAATTCCCCCTTCCATTCCCAGGTTTTTTTACTGAATGCCTCTGCATCAAAAGAATAGAGATCGTCTTCCTGTGCTATTGCATAGCCGGCCAATAGTGCGGAAAGATAAAGAACCATAATCAAAAAAAGAAAAAAGGGACGTATCACCATTCTTACCTCAAGTTTTCAATTCGGTTCATGTAATCCGTCGTAAACACTTCTGAATCCAGTTTGCGGTGCTTGATTTTGGCAAAAATAATGACTGACCGGTATCCCTTATGCAGGGGACTATCTGTTTCGACTATTGCCGGGCGTTTGATACCATTTCCAAAGTCGGTTATATTTTTGAAATACAGAGTTTTAATCAGCATACCCGAAGCAGCAATGGCTCGAATTCTGATTGGTGATTTCAGACTCTGATCGATCATCATTTCCAGTCTGTCATAGGCCACGGTTTCTGTTTTTGCTTTCAAATTCAATTGCAAAAGTTTTTTTCCAGAAGAGCCTTTCTCCCCAATCTCCTGGATGGATACAGCATCATATTCTGCCTGATAATCTACTCGCAAAATATCTGAATTATTAAAAATCCCCCCTGTCACCGATTGCAGGGAGGTAATTCGTATGGGACGCCCAACATTAGGAATATACAGCCACATGTTATCTCCAACTCTCAACGTTGTTCTGCCCTGTTCGGAGGCGGGAGATAAAAACAATGCTGCTACTTTGTCCCTACCCTGTTTTACCGTATACAAGACATACTCCCTTTTACTGCCGTCTGGTTCGATGTTAATGAGTTTTCTATAGGCTTCATATTGATCTGGATTTAGATCGCGGTCAATCGCAGCTAGCCACTCCTGCGGTGTTTGTTGGGCATATAACACACCTGTTAAAATCAGTGACCACAAAAACAAAACCATTATTATTACCGGTTTTCCATATATTCTATTTTTTATAAGTTTCACTGTTATCTCCGTTAACGTTTTTAAACCAATCCTGTTTCTTTAACCCATATTCTAATTGTGACGCAAGGCATCAACCGGCTCAAGCCTTGATGCTTTCAGGGCCGGTTGAAGGCTGGCCAGCGCCGAAATAGCGGTCACGATCAATGCAGTGATCAACACTTCTGAAAATGGGACAGATGGTGTCAATGTCAAAACCTGCCTTCCAAATGCCATGGTCAGAGTTTTCCACTTCAGGATCTGGATAATAGCAAGACTGATAACACTTCCGACAACAGCCCCGAATAAACCTAAAAACAAACCTTCCATCAAAAACAACATCCTTATTTTACCGGGAGTGGTGCCCATTGCCGCGATGGTGCCTATTTCACGAATTCTTTCATAAACAGCCATCAGCATGACATTCATAATGGCTACCAGCACAATGGCAATTAATATGATCTTTACGATCAGTGTCAGCAGATCAATAATATTTGCTATGTTTGAGAACGGTGACAGTTTTTCCCAGGTATGGATCTCAAAAACCGGTTTGTCCTTTTTGTTTTTTATGCCTGACAGGCGGTCATTCAGGCTCGACATCACCATACTCATTTTATCAAAGTCTTTTAGATGAATGGCAATCTCGTTGGCCTCCTTCCCTTTGATTCTAAGAAGTTGATAGGCATCCTCGATATTAAGGTATCCATCTCGTCCTCCCGGCCCGGTCATTGTCTCAACAACACCGCTGACCGCGAGTTGTATCCCGTTTACGGACCCATCATTGTTTGTAGCCACCAGGACAACTTGACTGCCGATTTTGAGGTCCATGCCTTTTGCCAGCGTTTCAGGTATCCATAATTCCCCCCGGTTTAATGTAACTTCCTCATTGGCATCGGATGTTCCTTTGACTCGTTGAGAAAGGAGAGAAACCGTTTGTTTTTCCAAATCAGGAATCACGCCGTTTAAACGAATGTTTGCAGTTTCCTGGTAGCTGCTAAGCATTCCACTAAATTTTAACCGGGGTGAAAACGAAGAAATATGCTCTTCTTCCGATAAAATACGGTTGAGTGTTTCCACCTGCTTGGCATTTAGATTCAGATCAAGCGGAGAATTATTGATAGAAGCAACATAACCTTTACGGTGGATTTGTATATGTCCCAACATGGAATCGGTTATCTGTCCGATCATCAGTTGTTTGAAAGAGCCGGCGATGGCGATAAACAACAAAACCGATGCAATACCGATGGTAATCAATACAGATGTCAGCAACGTCCGTCGTGAATAACGCAATAGGTTGCGATAAGCTATTCTGGCAATTTTTATCACGTTTCCCTCCTGTCTTCCCGATTAACAATCATTCCATCTTCCATGGTATGAATAACTTCGGCCTCACCAATGATTTTAGGATCATGTGTGGAAAATACGAAGGTCGTATCCCATTGATCCTTCATCTTCTTCATTAATTCTATAATTCTATTCGCTGTATCGTGATCCAGATTCGCAGTCGGTTCATCAGCGATTACCAGCTTAGGATCGGTAACCAGGGCTCTGGCAACGGCGACTCGCTGTTGCTGTCCACCTGAAATCTGTGATGGTAGTTTGTTTTTCTGGTCCAAGACCCCAACGGCATCAAGTACCTGTAATACTTTATCGCGATCTTTCTTTGATTTTCTGTTTTTTACCATCAACAGGGGGTATTCCACATTTTCATACACTGTGAGAACCGGAATCAGGTTAAAGTTTTGAAATACAAACCCCAAGTGATCACCCCGAAAACGAGCACGTGCAACGCGGTCAATTTTACCAACATCCTTCCCCACGATACGCACAGATCCATCTGTCGGTTGATCCAGACAGCCAATCAAATTCAGCGTTGTGGATTTTCCACTACCTGAGGGGCCGATTATAGAAACAAATGTTTTTTTTTCGATTTCAAGATTTACATTTTTTAAAGCGTTAATGGTCACATCCCCCATTTGATAGCGCTTGTAAATAGAGTTTAGCTCAACCAAAGCCATATCATCTCCTTTAATGAGATAATTCTTTGTATAATTTCGTTAAAATGAAAACAATTGTTTTTACTGCATCATTAATGCCGATATAAAACGAACAACTTTTCATTCTGATATTGTTGAATATTTATTTATTCTTTTTCTTTCACTCCTCGTACTAATTGATAAATGAGTTTTTCAAAGGTGGATACAATATATCCAGGGCGGTCAATTTATATCCAGGTGCTTGTTTAAAAATTGACCACCTGTTTTGTATTCAGATATTTTTGAACAGCACTCATCCTATGAATTCCAACAGACTTCTTATACATCTGATATTATTTGCATAGATATGCATTTAAAATCAATTTTTATTTATTAAACAAATTCAGTGGGACTTACGTTGAAAACAATGGCTTATCTTCGGATTTCAACGAATAATGCACTTGCCGCTGCAAGCAGCGAGATATCGATGATCGAGAACTTGATAAATTGAAAAATTAACAACGAAATGATTTACTTACAGTCCTTGAGAATCGACACGGTATCCACTTCACAATCATTACCGGTCAACTATCCGTCAAATACTGGCTAGAAGTCATCGGAAACCCAATGACAGATGCAATCATAAATACGAATTATCGATATTGAACAGGATGTTAGGTATAAAAAGTGGAAAAAACCGACGTGGCTGGTAGCAAAATCCGGTTTTAGTGGAAGGTAAATCTCTGGTTCTGCATGCAACCCATTTATTCACCATGAATACAGTATGGGGAAAACTAATGACTCTATATATTCCAAAGCGATATCATTTCATTTGACATAAATTGTTGAGGAACAATCTTCATTCCCCTGCGTTGAGCAAGTTTAAAAAATACAACAGGGATCAAATTCAAATGGAATTCCATTGAAATTCCGTAGGGATAAGCCCTTAATCCTTGATCTACATACTTCGATGTAACTTTTTTGAAGTATAGAACATAATTATTAAGTGCTTGTGTCAGTTTGACCGAATCTTGTTCCAAAATTGCAGTAATCCCAAGCCAATCCCAGGTTTGGAAGATATCAAATTTCCTGGAACCGATTTCAAAATCTTCTATATAATCCTCTAAAATCAGGTTGAATTCTTTCAAAGATCTTTCATATTGCTGAAGGTAAATCGCCAGATACTGTAGTTCCAGAAGTAATATATCATTCCATTTGTTATTATCATCCACCTCGTCAAAATCAATTATTCTGGAGCCAAATATGCTGCAATTTTCAAACCGACCGATTAAAGCAGTATGATCAGAGGCTAAGACACATAAAAATCCGTTCGAAACCATTTCAGCCATTACTGAATTGTTGCTTTTGAGAATCAAACTCATTGCAACTGAAAGAAAATTCCCTATGAAAGTTCCCTGTTTGTTCTGTTTTTTCCAGCCAGGTATCGAGTATTAGCTTTAACGAAGCTTTTGCTTCCTCCAGATAACCGAGTAACAAACAGGTCAGAACCCGTTGTTCCATTTTAATCAATTGTTTTAAAACAGGTTCTTTTGACTTAAAACATCGTCCAAATAGCTGCTTAATAAACAGTTTCGAAGAATTTTCTTTTTGTTTTTTACATTCTTTGTTGTAATAATTTTGTGCTGCTCGCTTAAAACTCTGATATTGAACTTTGGTGAGATGATGAAACATTTTTAATAGCTGATAAAGCATTATTAATATTTTATTTGGAAAATCAATTCATTGATTTTAGAACTGTCTTTGAGACAGAGCGGCTTGCTTTCTGGATGAATCGCAGGAAAAACCGTCTACTCTCTCCTTGACTTTTTCGGAAGCATCATCATCAATTAAAGAATAGACCCAATCTGCTCCTATTACACCTCCGATATTCCCAATAATACCACTCGTTGCGGTGACACTGGAAAAAACGAGCAGATCTTTGATTTACCAACAGTGTTTCAAAACAATAATGTACTAATTGAAATTGAAACCGCTGGAATAAAAAAATCTCAACCCTACTTTGCAAACTCATTAAATGTTCAAGTCATTGAAAACTATGGCCAGTTAAAGGTTGAAAAAAAACATTCCTACCGTTATCAACTGTATATATAAAGGTATATGCCAGATTCCAGGACGGAAACATCCGTTTTTATAAAGACGGCTATACAGATCCGAGAGGCAGATTCGATTATGTATCTTTAAATACCGATGAACTCAATCAAGTAGAACGCTTTTCAATTCTCATCTTAAGTGAAAATGACGGCGCAATTGTCCAGGAAGCAGCACCGCCAAAACAGTAGGTGAACTACATACAAAAGATCCTGTCGTCTCAAATCCACATCTCAAGCCAATTATCCATGACAAAGAAGATTGATACAAATTAACCACTTGACAACTAATAACCTGTTTTGCAACTCTTTTTTCTTCCAAGTTTACATAAAGACGATCAATCCTGAAATTTTCATGATTGATTCTGTTGTTTGTCAACAAAATCTGGTCGTTTGTCGAAAACAGGCGGATTGTTTTTGAAAATTTCATTGGAATCTCAACCATCCGGTCATCCTGAAGATTGGACGGAATAACAAAGTCAGTCGAATGTTTAATCTTGTTTATCCTGTTATTTTGTCTGTTAAAGAATTGAAAATGTTAAAAACCGGTTTCGAAAACTTAAGTTCGGTTTTCGGAGCGTTGTTTACTCCCATTTTACAATCTTGGAAGGTTTAAAACAGAGGGCAAAACTGGGGTTGAAGATCAAGATGGTTCGACCTGAAACTTTATAAATTAAGGCATTATAAGGAAAATTGAGCTAAAATCAGACTTAATCCCTTTTAATAAAATGTTAAATCCTTGGAGGAAAAATGTTGAAAAAAATCTTTTTGTCAATCTTTACAATTGTTGCTTTTGTCAATATTGGTTTTTCAACTTGCATTAATGGAACACTGGCAAATTACTATACTAAACGCTATAGTTGTATTTTGGCGCCAGATCCAACAACAGGGGCAACCTCAAAATATTATATAGACTGGTTTCATGTAATAGGTATTAAGGAAGATTTTTCTGATAATAAATATAATACACATCATGTGGTTGTGTTGTTTTCTAATGGGAAAGATTGGAATATATACAATCCTTCTGAAGTTATTGACAAATATAGTCAGTACTATGAGTTTGTAACATGTAATCCTCAGTTTTTGCAAAAATAATCAGTTGAATTCTTCAAATCTCTAAGACGTCTTTTGGCCTGATGGGAGTCTAGGCGCAATGGCATTCACTTAACGCAAAATCCCACAGCCCTCCATTGTCATTTTGAAGCCAAAGACGACTTGAAGAAACTCAATGAAACTCAAGGCGACATTCAGCAATAACTTGATTGTTTGTATGAAGGTCCTTATATAACAAGTTATTTGCATAAAAATCAAAATATTATAAACGATATTGTTTGCTTTTGGCCTATAGATCTTTCGTCAATCCGAAGCTGCAAGTTTCACTTCTCGTGCTGTGATTAAAGATGACAGAACTGAGGGTCGGCTCAAAAATCAATTCACATTCTGTTTACAAAATGTCCTGTGTTTTCAGGGCGTTTACAAATAAACTATGTGACGTTATTCTTGAGTGATTCCTTAACTTATTGACATTATGCCTTAGCAGAAATAGCGACCTTCCAAGGGTTTTTTTTTCGGAGGTATGGAGATACAACATAAAAAAGAACGTTGAACAATGGGTGTTCAACATCGATCATCGAGTATAAATATGATTTAACAAAATCTTAATTTTTTTTTCAGGGGCAGAGGATCAGTATTAAATAATGAAGACCCCTGGCATTTTATGTTAAGGATATAAACAGAATAACCGGATCAAGTAGATGAACATCCAATTTATTGTGTTTAAATATTTCAAAATTGTATGAAAGCAGCTTTCTGCATCGATAATCTTTTAAATATTAGGGGCGCATTGACTTGAAAACAGGAATTGAAGGTCTGTAAAACGCTTTTTATTTCAACTTGGATATACTTTTAAATAATGAATGGCCTTTAAAGGATTTCGATTTGGTGGCCAATTGGGGAACATAGAGGCCTTTAAAAAAAACAGCATTGTGTCCAAACAAAAAGGGGAAACGTCATGTCTGGTGAGAGACATAGGGTTAGTCGTGGTTTAGTTAAAAGGATGGGCTGGGTGTGTGCTTTTATGGTTTTAGTTTTTGGCAGCGTAGAGGCCGGTGTTAATTCGGATGGATCGTATGGCCATTATATCCCCATTAACATTCCGGCTGGAATTAATGGGGCGCAGCCCGATCTTGGGGTGGTATATAACTCCAATTCCGGCAACGGAATGCTGGGGGTTGGATGGCGATTGTCCGGGTTACCACGCATTTCACGCATGAATTATGGCAGCGGCATTAACTACGATGGACAGGACACTTATGTTGGGCCAGATGGTCGATTGGTCGACATCAGCGGTAGTCGAACCCTTTTTAAAAGTGAGCAGGAAAGCTGGAGTCAATATGTTCCCAATACCAGTACTGAACCAGACCACTGGACAGTGGTTGATAAAAAGGGGAATACCCTTGGTTTCGGGACCACCGCCGACTCGAAAATCGAAGCGGTTGGTAAAGGTGGTAGTGCCCGGGTATGGGCCTTGAGTACATTTACAGACAGTCATGGAAACTCATATACGGTTGAGTATGATGAAGATACGGATAATGGCGATTATTATCCGGAAACAATTACCTATGCCGGTGGTAATTACACCATCCATTTCCATTATGATGATTTTAGAACTGATAAACCGATCAGTTACCTGGAAAGCGCCAAAGTTATCCAGGATAAACGACTGGAAAAGATAGAGATCAAATACAACGGTGCCCTTCTGTCCGTTTACCTGTTTGAATACAATCAGGCCCCTCTCACCGGGGAGAGTATTTTGATCTCTGTTACCCGAACTGATAAAGCCGATGAAACCGTGGCCGACCTTATGGAGACCTACACCATCGATTGGCAAAACGATTCACTGGGTACGGTAACTTATGCGGATCAAGATAAAGACACTCTGGTGGATAGCAACCTGGATTGGGGCGGGAATTTCCCCAATACCTGGAAATCAGGTGATTTTAATGGCGACGGGTTAACGGATTACATGTTTTTAAACCAAAGCAGCGCCTGGATTCTGAAGCTGTCCAACGGTGATGGCACCTTCAGGGAAAAAGCGGTTTCCACCACCAGTGGCACTGCCCTGACCTCAGACGTACTTGATTGGGGCAGTAATTTTCGCAACACCTGGATCAACGGTGACTTTAACGGGGATGGTCGTACCGACTTCATGTACCTGGATTCCACTTCAGCAAATACCTGGCACATCAACCTGTCCAAAGGTACCGGTGAATTCGACGACAGTAATACCGAAACCCTGGCCGATTTAACGCCGTCGGTGCAGGATTGGGGAAACAACTTTCCCAATACCTGGCAGATCGGCGATTTTAACGGTGACGGTCGCACCGATTTTATGTATCTGAAAACCGATGAGAATTGGAAGATGAATCTGGCCAATGATAGCGGCGGTTTTGATTCATCCCTGATCCCCCAATCCACCCTTACACCCGACATCCTGGACTGGAGCCATAATTTTCCCAATACCTGGCAAAAAGGTGATTTTAACGGGGATGGATGTCAGGATTTTATGTACCTGGACACC
>JBFFHJ010000122.1:0-17300 GCA_041556995.1 bacterium
CTCGTGAAAAAAAGGGATATGTTTGATAAATCCCATCAAATTCATCGATCTTTTTGAGTGTTCCAATCTTACATTTACGGCACAGGAGAATGTCGATCCCTGTCTAACTGTACAGTAGACTTCTTTTTATTTGGTTTGGACGATGATGGATCAGCGCCAACGGCCAATCGAATCTGTCGAAGTGTACTCTTTTTGCAATTGTTTCCCCAAAAGCCAACATACAAAGCATGATTACCCGGAATTTTGGCATTCAATTATCCAGTAGAATGATAAAATCACTTGATGATCAGGAACTGGAAAAGTTTGTGACGATTCCTGAATTGAAGCTGGCAGCCAACTATCACCTGGATACAATAAAACACCTGTCAACGGTCATCAAGGAGATCGAGAGTTATTTACTCAGGGTAAAACTGAAAAAGGAATATGAAATGCTGATCACCATTCCGGGAATTGGAATCATCCTGGGATTGACGATGAAGTGTGTTTTCTATTGACATACACTTTAATGGATGACCCCTTTTTTCCCTTTTTCTCGGATAGAAAAGTGAGCAACTTAATTGTACGAATTAACCGATATCAGGATCATCTCCTTCAATTTGTGAATCACAAGGATGCTGAATATCACAATAATCGAGCGCTCAGATCGGCTGTTATATTTAGAAAAGTATCATTTGGGAATCGATCAAAGCAGGGAGCTGATAATTTTGCTATCTTAAGCTCCGTTTTAGAAACCGGAAGATAAAAGAATAAAGATCTAACTCAGTTTATTCAATCGATCCTTTCCGATTCTTCTATCAACTCAAGCAAAGTGAAAGAATTTCTGTTTGATTCCTCCTGGAAAATTCACTGGCACCTCCCCTTTTTAAATGTCATCGTATTTTATCTCAGCCTTCACAGACTACATATGGATGAGTGCCCTTTTTTTAATGAGGCAGCTTAACTGTTACCCTTATGATTACTTTTCTTAAAATTTGATATTATTGGAGATATGAGAGAACAATGGCAATAAATACATAACCCAAAATATAACAAGTGAAAGGTAGAATTAAAAACCAAATTCTTGCCTTAGCTTTATTAACCTCAAATACAGCATATACTGCTTTTATAGCTACATATCATCTCCAAAATGGAAAAATCAATGAAGCAAATAAATATAGATCTTCAGAATCACTGTAAAATCGAAAATTTTGATAAAATGGAGTATGTACTATTGCAGATAGAACATAAGGAAACGCATAAACAAATGAGGTATAGATATAAACAAGTCTTCCTGCTTCATTTTCGTGCATTTTATCTTTAACTACTCATCAAATAGCACTTCTAATAACCTCTGTACTTTTTTTAATTCTTTGATTTTTCTGCGTCTTAGCAAATAAACAATTGCTTGCATTTCCTTTTCATGAGTATTTTTTTCTTCAAAATCAAGAAGTTCTTTGAGCGGGAAACCAAGTGCTTTTGCTATCGAATTTAACCGTGATGTTGAAGCAGAATTAATACCTCTTTCAATCCGACTCAAAAAATCAGGACTGATTTTTGCCTTTTCCGCCAAGACTGCTTGGGTCATTTTTTGTTTTTTGCGTAGTTCAGCTATTTTAGAACCAATCTTTTTACTTATTGATGACATCCTGATTTCTCCTTATCAGTGCAAACTTTAAGATAAATCAATACAATGATAAGAAAAGGATATAATTTACTTGATTATAATATCATATTTAAGCATATATTCTTAGTTTGAATTGTATGTGTGTGTATAAACAGGACATTTAAATCAAATATAATATTATTGATTTTTGGAATAGTACTCGTTTATTTATGAGGATCGCAATGAATAAGATTAGACACATTCTTTTTGTAGATGATGATTTTATGTCTACTGAAATCGCACGGGAGGAACTTGAAGAGACCGGATACCATGTGACGGTAGCAATGAATGGTCAAGAAGCAATTGATTATTTAAAAAACGATTCAAATGATTATGATTTGGTTGTTACTGATTTTGATATGCCTTTTATTAATGGTCAACAATTAGCACAAGAGTTACACTCTTACCGTAGGGATACTCCTATAATCATATGTACTGGGAATATAAAAATAACAACAGAAGCGGTTCGGGAATGGGGGGCTTTAGAATTAATCCAAAAACCTTATGATTGGGAAAAAGTTATTGATATAATTAAATCAATTGTACAAGACAGGTATTGCTAAACCTGACGTAAATTATATTGCGACACAATAGAGAAGCAATCAAACAAAGCATTATAAAGATGGTTAAAACAGAACACCATTATGAGTGGCGGCTTTACAAAAATATTGAATTTTCCGAGTGAATTCCCAAGACCGCCGAATTTGAATCTATCGGGCGCGATATGCTGTTCACTCAACAAATTTGTTATCCTGCTATTTGAACGGCTTCAATTTTTTTTAGACTGCCTAAGTCTACTCTGTTTTGAGCTTTCAATAGATCATACTGAAGCTGTAATTTAAGCCAACCTTCGGAAGTACCAAAAACCTTTGATAATCGTAGCGCCATTTCTGGGCTAATTTCTGCTTTGGCATTGAGTAAAGTAGAAAGCGTTTTACGTGTTACCCCTAACGATTTGGCAGCATCGGTTACTGTCAGATTGAGAGCATCAATGCAAAACTCTCGAATTATTTTTCCAGGATGGGGTGGGTCGAACATTCTCATAATACACCTCTTTAATGATCGTCTTCGTAATCTACATTAGTAATATCAGAATTATGAAATTGAAAAGTGACTCGCCAGTTTCCACTGACTGACACGGACCATGTTATTACTCAATGATGAATTATGTTCACTTATTAGTCATCCCATACGAGGATGATAGTCTGATAATAAGCAACCTGCTACTGCATAGTTTTTGTAGTTAATCCCAGTAGCAGGTGCAAAGTTTCATTGATTCGCGTTCCACAACCGATGAGGATTCGGAATACGATCGGGAAGACCAAATCGGAATGCCTTGATATACCTTTTTTACACAAGCGATCTATTGCTCCAAGCATCAGGCCAGGGTCCCCTTAATTTAATGAGTCAAACGAAGACCTGCCCCCTCAGCAGGCCACAGGATAACAGAGATTAGTTTGTTAAAATCAGGCCTTCGAGAGAATAACATAGAGTCCGGGGTGATGCTGAATAGTTACAAAATTTTTTGGAGTTCATTGGGGATTTTTATTAATTTTTTGCTTTCATTGATACAAACAAGTTCTGTTGTTGATTTAGAAATTTGTTTTTTAATATCATTTTTGAAAGCTGATTGAATTGCAATAAATTTATACTCTCCATCTAATTTAAATTCTGTTTTAATATTTATTTTATCTCCAAACTCAGCCCCGGCGTTATACTCGATATTAATTTTATAAATGGCAAAATTAATACCCCTCTTCCAAAACTCTTTCATAGTCTGGATGCCTATGAAATCTTGGCGAGCCCTTTCAAAAAATTTCAGGTAATTGATATGGTAGATAAATCCGGTATGGTCAGTATCTTCATAAAGAACATGCATCTCATATTCATGTACTTCCATTAATCCTCCTTGAATTAGCTTAATCGCGATAAAGCCTTACCAAAGCTAGACACTATCGCATAATCAAAAATCCCTTTTTATTTCAGGTCTTCTACTAAAAGTTATTTTCGTACTAAACCTTAACATTAATTTCTATGTATTTTAAAATCTCTATATTTTAAAAGTCAATAAAAAACTTATTGTAAAACCTTGATGTTAATGACTTATTAAATAACCGGCAATTAGATCGGAAAGACAAATTACAGATCTTAAAACTAACAAGGAAAATGCAGCGTTCACTATATGAGTTGTTTACATTTCTTATAATAAATTGATATTTCTGGATATCTCATTATATACATGCGCCACTAATTTCCTCTTTCAGATAATCATTGAATATATTGCAGCGTTCAACAAAACCTATCAAAAAGGCAGGAGTTCCCTGATGGCTTATTCGCGGTAAATGAGAGAACTCCGTTTATAAACCTCACCTGCCATGTAAAATTCAAACGGTTTTTCCCTCAAGTATTCTGAACATTCTCATCAATGTAGACGTTTCCAGTCGAAGGTTCCAGCATTTCAATCAGTTTTTAATAACACACTGATTATAAAGCCTGGACTTGTCCTTTACCCATAAGTCAATACTAATATAATAATTCCTATTTTTAACTAACCGTTTTAATTGATTTTTTATATTTTAACGAATAGATATTTTTATTTGTTACTTATTGTTACTTATTGTTACTTATTGTTATTTAATGTTTTTATATATAGGTAAAGGTTGGCCCGAACGATACGATCTGCAATTTTGAGTGAATATGTTTCAATGCACAAATGCCAAATGAGGATAAAGACAGGGCGTATTGTTACGTTCTTGATGAATGCTTTGAACATATTACAAACGATTACTCTTTTTTTGAAAAAACTCTTGACATTTTTGTTCAAGAGCATATTTTATATCGTAATGCGATAGTCTATATTGTATATCGATAACTCAAAAGCGCTTAACGATAACATCTATATTTCAATATATTAAAAGACACCTTTAATAATTTGGTATAAACAGGCTGAATATTGAAAGGTTCAGGTATATCTCATATTTGTCAAATGCAACCGAAAAAGAGAATGGACGGTTCAGTTTTAAGACAACAAATTTCGTCCAAAATATTGGATCTGATTCGAAAAGTAACCCGGCAGATGGAAGTTATAAAAAAAACAGTAAGATAAATAAATCAGACGGGTATCGATTCAACCAATATTATCAAAATGGCCGACGAGATTGCATTTCAGACAAATCTGCCGATGTTAGATGCTGCTCTGGAAGCTTAAAAATCGGATATAGCGCTGATTACAAAACGTTTTCATCGCCAAACTCTCTTAATGTGCACCTTAGAGTCCAAATCGAAAAAACTTATTCGAACATGATCGATAATATTTGAATATTAATCGGTCCATGGTCGCTAGTGTTGTGCCAGGCATCAGTGGTCAACTGCGCTTCAAAACAAATCGGGAACATGTAACAAAAAACCATTCCGATTTATGCTGGTTTTCAACTTTGAATAATTGACATGACATTAGTGTGTTCTCTGAGAAGAGAGAAACGGCTGTTCTCGATAGATCAAAATCGAGGTTAATGGGCAGTGCATGGGTTGTAAAGGAGGTGATCAATCAAGAAGTTACCATTCATCAACGCGTTAATGGAAATGCTCAAAGCAGGTTCAATTCTATTTCTGGAAAAAAACCAAAAATTGGAGATAAAAATGAAAAAAAGAATATTAACTATTGTTCTGTCGCTGGGATTCATAATGGGACTGTTTCAATGTTTTAATTCAATTCATGCCAATGAAAAGCTCAAACCTGTTACACTGACCTGGACAGCAGGTGGGATGGGTGGAGGGTGGTACACCCAAGCTGGCGGCATTTCCCGTTTGATTGCTTCGAAAGAGCCCAAAATCATTATCAAAACGGTTCCAGGTGGAGGTGTTGTCAATCCGGTCCGTATTTCAAAAGGGCGGAACGATTTGGGCTGGGGTATCACATTCGTTGACAAAATGGCCATATCCGGAACGCCACCGATGTATAAGACTCCAAATCCAAATATACGATCCTTGGGAGGTATTTTTGGAAAATACCAGATACATTTTCTGGCAGATAGCAAGAAGGGGCTCCAAAAAGTAGGCCAGCTGGTAAACCTGGTCAAGAATGGTGAAAGTATCAAGATTGCATTGCCCCAACGAAATGTTTCCGATGTGAATGTTACGGAATATATACTCGATTATTATGGAATTTCATTAAAAGCGATTAAAAAGGCCGGCGGCAAAGTGTTCCATGCATCCTATTCGGACATGGTAAACTTATATAAGGATTATCATGTGGACTTTGCTGTCACCATGCAATCGTCTCCAAGCGCGGCCATGACGGAAATGACATTAAGCCGGAAGAGTACCATCTTAAGTGTCTCGCATGATTGCATCGACAAACTCCATAAAAAAGTAGGGACGCTTTCTCTGGATTCGGGATTTGCCTTTATACCAAAAGGCGTATACGAGGGTTTGGAAAGAGATGTCCCAACCGTGGTTAGTGCGAGTGAGCTGATAATCAACAAAAACATACCTGATATTATTGCTTATAATATTATCAAAATACTGTCAGAAAACGTGGACGAGTTGCACAAAACACTACCTGCCACCCGACCCTTTATTCCTTCCAAAGCATGGAAAAATGTGGCTTTGCCGTTACATCCCGGTGCAGTGAAGTTCTATAAGGAAGCTGGTTATATGGATTAAAGGCATTCCGTTAAACAAAACCGAATGCGAACGATCTCACTCTAAACAGGAGATTGGACAAATGGCAACAGGCTTATCAACAATTATTTTCAGGATGGAATCATGAGAGAATTCAGAGGTTGGAGGAAGGCAGTAATCGGCTTGTGGTTAATTGTATTAAGTTTATTTCATATATATACCGCAATGCTTGGAATATTTGAACCACGCATTCAAAGAGGAATCCACTTACTGTTTATTCTTCCTCTGGCATTTCTAATGTTTCCGGCTACAAAAAAGTCACCTCAAGACACCTTCAGTGTTCTCGACATTGTCCTGGCTTTTTTGTCTTTGTTTCCGCCATTATATATTATTACTCATAATGACGAGTTACTGTTGCGGCTTCAATTTGTGGATGAAGTCAAGCGAATTGAGATTTTTTTGGGAACAATGATGATATTGCTGGTTCTGGAAGCTATCAGAAGAGCCGTTGTGCCAGCGATGGCAGTATTGGTTGTTCTTTTTTTTGGCTACCTGTTTGTCGCACCGTATCTTTCGGGTGTCTTTTATGCCGCTACACCACCGTTATCGGAAATTATAGAAATGCTGTACTTGTTTACAGATGATGGCATTTTTGGATCGATTACAGGTGTATCCGCGACTTTTGTAGCAATTTTTGTCGTGTTTGGCGTCTTTATGGAAAAAACCCGTACAGGCCAGTTTTTTACAGACGTTGCATGTCGATTGGCAGGTAGCAGTCCCGGTGGCCCGGCGAAAATCGCAGTCATTAGTAGCGGATTATTTGGTTCGATAAGCGGAGTTGCCGCTGCAAATGTATATGCCACGGGAGTCTTTACCATACCGCTTATGAAAAAGCTGGGCTATCGGCCGAAATTTGCTGCGGCTGTCGAGGCATCCGCATCGACCGGCGGCATGTTAATGCCTCCCGTAATGGGGGCTGGGGCATTTGTTATGGCGGAACTGACCCGAATTTCATACTTGGATATAGTTGTCGCCGCATTGTTGGGATCCATTTTATACTATGCGAGTTTGATCCTCAGAGTTCATTTGACAGCAATGAAAGAGAATTTGAAAGGTATTGAAAACAAAGATCAGGTTCCATTAATTTCAATTTTAAAAGATTCTTTTTTATTGCTTCCCATGGTTGTTTTAGTGGCGCTACTGGTAATGGGATTGTCCCCTTTTATGGCTGCGGTTACAGCCATCGGGGCCTCATTTTTCATCAGTTTTTTTCGAAAAAGCACAATGATGACACCTCTAAGGCTGGCTGAGACCTTGCGAATGAGCGGTTCGAACATGGTGATGATCGCTTTGGCTTGTACCGGAGCAGGGATGGTAGTTGCCATTGTTACTCAAACGGGTCTGGGTTTAGGGTTGGCCTCGGTTATCACCAATTGGTCCGGGGGAATGCTACTACCCGCTTTGTTTCTTGTTATGATAACATCGCTGGTACTTGGAATGGGTCTACCTTGCACACCGGCCTACGTTATTGCAATTACAGTCGGGGGGCCTATTTTACTTGCAGCCGGCTGCCAACTTCTTCAAGTCCACTTGTTTGTTTTTTACTTTGCCATTTTGGCCGGAATTACCCCTCCGGTATGTATACCGGCATATTGCGCCGCTGCGATCGCCAAATCGAAATCGCTTCAGACCGGATTTGAAGCATTTAAGCTTTCGATTGTCGGTTTTTTGATCCCTTATGTTTTTATCTATAACCCGGCTCTATTGATGCAAGGGACTTTTATGGAAATCTTTGCGGTGGTCATAGTGCTTCTGATAGCGATTTTTCTATTCGCAGCCAGTTTAAGCGGCTATATTATTAAAAACAAAATCAACCTGTTGACAAGAGGAATCATCGCTGGGGCAGCTATATTTGTTTGCTTTATTTCGACTTCTCCTCAAATCGTGAATTCAATCCCGGTTAAGGCAATATCGGGTGTTATTTTTCTATTAGCGCTTTTTAGACTAGCATATGCAAAACTCAACAGGCCTATACAAGTCAGCGGTTGAACAGAAATTTCCCATTGTCAGCCGTTTTTCGATGCAGTTGTTCATGCCATGAATAGTTGTCTTGAATTGAAACTTAAAAACGAATATCTGAAATAGATTTTTCATTTTTTTGTCTGATATTTTGAAAGAAAAGGAGGGACTTAATGTATTCTCATTCAAATAAAACATTTTCGATAGCAGGTCTTTTTTTATTATTCTTTGTATCGATAACATGCGAGCTGTCGGCAACTGAGTGGGCGAAAGAAACCGCAAAAACAGGGATTTCAATTTCAAAGGCCTCTTGTGCCAAATTAAAAACCTCATGCACTCGATAATACAGGGTGGCACGTCGCATCCTGGTATTTAAAAGGTGTATCTACACAAGATATTCTTAAACGAATCGATCGTCAAATTGTGCATAATTGACTTCTTTTTTGGAGATACGATCTTCGCAATGAGCAGAAAATGGATGCCAAAGTGTCTTTTTTCCTCAAAAACGATTTTTTTGACAATTACTCTTGACATATAAAATAAACGGACTACTATATCGGTATGCAATGTTTTATATTGCATTGCAATAGTTTTTTTAAAATTACGTGATATTTGATAAAAAAGCCGATTTTGAAACTGTTTTTTTTTCTTAATCGGAGAAACCGAGAATATTTTTTTATACCGGGGATCAAAAATGGGGATTACCGTTGCAGTGGTAGGCGCAGGCATAATGGGTTCGGCAGTAGCTCGAAGCCTGGCTCAAGACACAAATAAAGTAATCATCGACAGCGACCTCGACAAGGCAATAGCTCTTGCAGAGGATATTGACGGAATGTCATACGCCGAGTTGTCCGGGGCGGCAGATGCGGATTTAATTATTGTGGTTATACCGCCTCAGATTGTCAATACAACAATAAAACATCTCATCGATATCGTAAAAAGTGGTGCCGTCATTATAAACATGGCCACCAATGCCATAACCGATCCAGGTGACTATGTGAATTCCAAAAACATAACTGTTGTGGACACCAAAGTAATTGGTCATTCTGTGACAATCGGCGGGGGCATGCATGGCGTAGTCATTGTTAAAACCCTTGATGAAAGCATTTTTAATCTCATTAGAAGTCAACTTGTCGGATTTAAGGATGTCCAGAAAGGTGATGCCGACCTGGTTGCCGAGATAAACTCTATTGCTGTAACGGAAGGACTAAAAACAGCGATCAGAATTAGCAACAAAATGCAAAATGACGACATCCCTGAAGAATGGATAAAGGCTGCTCTTGGCAGCACTTGTGCGGGTACTATACAGGCGTTTGCCAACGAAGAGCTGGGGCACTTCGCACGTGAATTGGTTAGAAAAATAGAGAATGGGGAATGCTGAGCCGAACAAGAAGTAATACAACGGTAATGATGTCCTAAGCGATCGGAAAAAGATAACTGTTTTTTTTTGATACTTAATGGTGAAAGAGGGTAGCAAACTATTTTTATATCCGTACCATGCTGTACGGTCAAAACTAATCGAAGATAGGAGAAGTCCATGTACAAAAGTATTATCACAGAAATGCAAAAAAGTGTCGGCATTGTCATTCTTAACCGCCCACATAAGCTTAACGCTTGGCATACGGAGATGCGAGAAGAGATCATGCAAGCACTCAAAGATTTTGATAGCGATTCAAAAGTTTCAGCCATTATTATGACTGGCACCGGGAAACGCGCTTTTTCAGCCGGTCAGGATCTTGAACAAGCACACGATTTCGATGCAGACAGGGCGGCTGAATGGATTCGCGAGTGGCAGACGTTCTACACAGTTTTACGAGACCTTTCAAAACCTTTGGTAATGGCACTCAATGGTCTTGCTGCCGGTTCGGCATTCCAGGTTTCACTGTTGGGCGACATTAGAGTCGGACATCCTGGCGTAAAAATGGGGCAGCCGGAAATCAATGCAGGAATTACCAGTACTACCGGACCGTGGATATTAAAGGAAATGTTGGGTATGTCACGTACAATCGAACTTGTTCTTACCGGTCGACTGATGCCGGCACAGGAATGTCGGGAAATTGGAATCATTCATCATCTGGTAAAAGAGGAAGACGTACTTGCCAAGTCTATCGAAATCGCAATGGAGCTTGGTGAAAAACCGCCCATAGCGCTACGTTTGAATAAACAGCGCTTCAAGGAAATGACAGAAGAAACGTTTCAAAGTGCTATTAATGCCGGGATTCGCAACCAAAAAACATCTTATGCTTCTGGAGAGCCTAGAAGAATGATGGAAAATTTTTATAAAGAGCGGGGAAATAAGATTACGTTCCAGAAACAGTAAAGCGGATATAATCGTTTCCTTTTTTAAACGGATACGATTGATATCTTAATATAGCTGTTTAAAGAATCCGTATCGATAAAGATAAATGTCTTTTATCGGTGGAATCCCGGATCGGTTTTTCAGATGGTTAACAAATTACAACAAAGGTTGAATAAAAACCAAACAGTCTAAAGCTCCCATTTAATAAACTGAGATTTTATTTTTATTAAGGTTGATAAAAGGTGGTGAAACGGAATCTCAAACGTTAAATTGATGTTTAAAATACTGTTTGGTGATTCCTACTCATTTATCCGGCAAGGTAATTTTAAACTCTGGATTCAGGTTTTGTGCTGAAAATATGGTTTAACGCTCAAATGCAGCCTTGAATGTGAATATTATTTGGACCGAGTGTGATTATAGTGCGGAGATGTCTACATGCTTGAATATTTGAAAAAAAATATAGTTTTCTTGATCAGTATTCTTATGGCGCTTTTAGCGCTTTATGCTGCTCTAACACAACATTTTGAAGCCTATTTTCAGCGAACGATGTTTTTCGGTTTTACCCTGGTGCTGGTATTCCTTACGAAACCGGCTCTAAGGCAACATCCACGATTATCATTCTGGATTTTGGATTTACCGCTGGCCCTGATTGGTCTGCTTCCCGTGTTATATGCAGGTTACGAACATCACGATCTTTTTTTAAGGGTTGGGGAATCTACCCAAACGGATTTCATTATGGGCTTGATTCTCATTTTATTAGTTCTGGAAGCAACCAGACGGACCGTAGGTTGGCCCATATTGACACTGGCCCTGATTTTGATAACCTATACGCTATCAGGCCCATATCTTCCGTCTTCAATAGGTCATGCAGGATATTCTCTCAAAGAGCTGGTTGAATTGAACTATATGGGATTGGACGGAATTTATGGTGTTATGATCGGAGTTGTAGCCGATTTTGTATTTGTGTTTATCATTTTCGGATCTCTTTTGGAAGCCAGCGGCGGTGTGCAGCGTTTTACGGATCTAGCCAAAGCACTGACGGGAACTAAAACGGGAGGGCCTGCTAAAGCGGCGGTAGTGGCGAGTGGAATAATGGGGTCATTAAGCGGAAGTAGCGCTGCAAATGTCGTCACTACCGGTTCCTTCACTATCCCAATGATGAAACGCCTTGGTTATTCTGCAACGTTTGCGGGGGCAGTAGAAGCGGCAGCATCCACTGGAGGGCAGATCATGCCTCCCATTATGGGAGCTTCCGCTTTTGTTATAATGGCCATTTTGGGCGTATCCTATCTTGATGTCTGCAAAGCGACCCTGGTGCCGGCTTTGTTTTATTTTATCGCAATCGGTATTTGCATCCATTATTACAGCAAGAAAAAGGGTCTAAAAGGTACACCCAGAAACGAATTGCCTTTAATTTGGCCGGCGTTAAAAAGAACCCTACCGATGATGGTACCGGTAGCGGTTATAATTGGTTTGCTGATTTCCGGCTATACCGCGATTATTGCAGGTTTTTGGGCGGTTATTTCACTTCTGGCCTTTTCCTCGATCCAAAAGGAATCGAGATTAACCCCCAAGTCGCTTTTAAATACACTGAGTAAGGGAAGCTTCAATATTCTCGGGATTGCCGTTGTGTGCGCCTGCGCCGGCATAATTGTGAGCTGTTTTTTAGTTACGGGCTTGGGAATGCGTGTCTCTTCCATAATCTCGTACATAGCGCTCACAAATCTTTATGTCGCACTTATTTTTGCAGCATTGGCCTGCATATTGTTGGGGATGGGAATGCCGACAGTAGGGGCATATATCATTGTCGCCACTTTGGGCGCTCCGGCTTTGATAAACCTTGGTTTTTCACCCATCGCCACACATATATTCGTGTTTTTTTATGCCATTTTGTCAAATGTCACACCACCAGTAGCGTTGGCTGCATATGCCGCTACACCGATTGCCGGTTCCGAAACAAACGCCTGGAAAATTGGCTGGCGTGCATTCTCATTCACTGCGACAGCATTCATCATTCCTTTTATTTTTATCCAAAACAACGCACTACTTCTTGAAGGTCCCTGGTGGAAAATAATATTTTCCATCATCATAACACTGCTTGCGATCCTTTCATTCAATGTGGCTGTTATCGGATATTTCTCGAAAAACCTTAATTTCTTGAAACGTGTTTTATTTATCGTTGTTGCAATATTATTATTCAACAACAATCTGATTGCGAACAGTATCGGAATATTCTTCTTCTTATTGCTGTACATTTTGGATAAGGTAAATTTGAAAAAAGTCATCTTTTAAATTGACCCGAAAATATTAAAATTTAAAAGAATTTGCTAAAGGAGGCGGTATGAATACATATCAATAAGTATTATTGAAAACTCGAAATTTGAAGATTCCGGAATATTTCATCAAGGTTTTTCGTCATTGCAAAATGTCACATACAGGAGAAAATCATGAGAATAAATATATTTAGTAGATGGATTCTTTTAGTATCATTCACGGCCTTTTTTATTTTAATCTTCAATTTATCGCCGGCCATAGCCAGTAAGAAGCCGAAATTCATCAAAATCGCCGCTTCATCAATGGGGGGAACCTGGTTTCCATTAGCTGCGGCAACTGCCGAGGTTCTCAATCAAAATATTGAGGGGACTACTTTCACTGCAACCCTGGGTGGAGGCGTTTCCAATCTTAAGAATATTGAAAACGGAAAAATCCTGATGGGCCTGGGTACAGGTAGCGCCAGTTATATGGCGATTCAAGGCGTCGCACCTTTTTCGTCGAAGGCAAAAAATCTCAGATTGATTGGCGTTTATTATACATATCCATATAACCTCGTCGTTCGGGCCAACAGTAATATTCATTCTATTGGCGACTTAAGAGGGAAAAACCTGGGAGTAACCAAGAAAGGATGGTCAACCGAAGTGGCCTGCCGGAATATACTTAAAACTGCGGGTCTGGATTATGATGAGATCAAAAAAAGCGGAGGCAGTATAACATATGCAGGCCATTCACAAATGCGCGGTATGTTCAAAGACAGGAAACTGGATTTCGTGCCCGACAGTAATAACCCACCATCGCCGGGTATTATCGAGCTTTCTACAGTCACGTCGATAAGATTGATTGATCTTGGCCCTCAGGCAATTGCCAAACTGAAAAAGATCAATCCCGGATATTCCACAATCGAAATTCCAGCCGGAACATACAAGGGGCAACCAAACAAGGTGATTAATTTGGGAGATCCGACAGGAATGATGGTAAGTGCGGATTTGGACGTTCATCTAGTCTACAATATTACCAAGGCCATCTTTGAAAATACTGGGGATATCGCCAAGGTTCACAATGTTTTAAAACAATTTTCACTGGATAACGCATTGAACGGTGCTTTTTTGCCGCTTCATCCCGGAGCACTGCGTTATTACGAGGAAAAGGGTATTCCTATTCCAAGCAATCTGCGACCGTAATGAGAATAAATCAATTCTTTGATACATCAAAACAAGGTATCAATGGTTTCAATTCATCAGTGAATTCTACATAGTATTTAAGGTTCGGAATTATGAAGGCTTTAATCGAAAAGGTGATGGATTTTTTAAATTTCTGCCTTGTATGGAATGTAACCAACACAAAAGAATGAATCGGTTGGAATTATCCTGATCGTAGCAGTATTTACGATCAGGAACATTTTGTGGTCTTTTTTCTAAAAAACTCAATATATTGGATACTATAGGAGGGTGTGTAAGGCAAGATGGTCTTGCGATTCAAGCCATATAAAAAAATTGCTTTGCTGGTTCCCTCTTCGCAAAAATAGACCAATTGTTTTTTATCTTTTAATTGTATCTCGCAGGTTGTAATGGAGAGCGTAGGCGGTGTCATGGCAAAGAATTTGTACAATGCCGAGCTGAAACAAACAATAGTAAATCTATTATTTTAGTGAAAATAACGATGAAGATTTCAATCAGACACTTCGAATAAAAGAAATAAAACCAGCCTGGATACTCCTCGCCACATTCAATAGACAAGTGAGAATAATACCGTCACATGTTATTGTCGTGACCATTAACTCTGGAGTTCTCGTTTGTCTGGTATATTGTTGACAAAGCAAGTAACGGCTCTTTTTGTCCTGATCGGTGGAAATTTTAATAAATCTTTCAAACGGTTTTTAAGGCCGGTTTTACTTTGAATTATCGGAGTACAGGTTTAATTGGGCTGGATTAAATACTACAATAACACAACTGCAAGTGGAGACAAGAATGTCATATTTGAATGAAACCGATTATCAGAGATTTTTTCCAAGGAGATATCATGACGATAACCTTGGTATTATTGAAATCCTGTATAATGGTTTATGTAATAATCCTTCTCGAACACCATTGAATTTTGAGGGAAACAGTCAAACGCTTCAAGAAACAGCATTATCTGTCGGAGCTTATCAAAACTGGTTGGCTGATCATGGACTTAAACCCGAGTCCCGGGTAGCATTAATGCTGGATAACCATTTGTCTCATGTTGCGTTGATCTATGCGCTTATTCTTTCTGGTATTGTCTGGGTGCCCATCAATACCAAACTACGCCGGGCCGGTCTTCAGCACATTCTCAATCACAGCAAACCGGACCTGGTAATTACGGAAAATGATACATTGCGCGATATTGCCGTTGCGTCCTATTCTTCCCTTGACCGATCCGATGCCATTGTCAAGCTCGATGAAATCCCGATAAATTTAAACAGCAACACGTTCCCGAAGAGCATTTCCATAGATCCCGATTGTGTTCTTTGTATTATTTATACCTCAGGCACAACGGGGCCGCCAAAAGGCGTGCTTTTTACCCATCGGATGATGAGGATTGCCGGCGAAGGATTAATAAAACTGGCAGATATAAAAAGCGGCGATAGGTTGTTCCTGTGGGAACCGTTGTATCATATCGGTGGTTCTCAAGTATTGATTGTTCCGTTTTTAGAAGACGTTGAAATGCATATTGTAGAGCGATTTTCGGCCTCTCGTTTTTGGGATCAGGTTCAAACGTCACAAGCGACCCATCTGCACTATCTTGGTGGCATACTCGATATTCTAGTACAAAAAAGCTCGGATGAATTATCGCCGGCACACAACCTCCGAGTTGCCTGGGGAGCCGGTGTAAGCGAAAAAGCATGGAAAGGAATCGTTGAACGTTTTGGATTCCAGTTGCGGGAATGTTATGGAATGACGGAATGTTCCAGCTTTACAACAATAAATACTAACGGTAAACCTGGATCAATCGGTCGACCCCTCCCATGGCTGGATCTTCAACTTCTTGATAACGAAGACAAGCCAGTGCCAGTTGGAGAAGTCGGACAGATTGTTTTATCGTCAAAAGTCAACGGTACTTTTCTTCCATGTTATTTAAATGATGAAGAGGCCACCCATAAAGCGCTTCGTAATGGGAAATTTTATACAGGAGATTTGGCTCGCCAGGATTCCGATGGTGACTTCTTTTTTGTTGGACGTACTTCCGACAGCATTCGTGTACGAGGTGAAAACGTATCAGCCTGGGAAGTCGAACGTATCTTTGCATTGCATCCATCGGTTGCTGCTTCGGCTGCCATAGGAATAGAAGCCGATATCGGAGAGCAAGATATCAAGCTGTTTGTTCAGTTCAGGCGCGACATGCGAGTTTCATTTGAAGAACTCTCCAAATGGGCGGCTTTGCATTTGACATCTTATCAGCTCCCAACTTACTATAAAGAAATTGACAGTTTCGATTTCACTCCCAGCAAGAGGATTCGTAAGCATCTTCTATCCAGGGCTAAGGACGACGATTGCTGGAAACGCAATAGTTGAAAATCAAGAATTGAGTTCCCTCCGAAAAGTCCGAAATCATAAAAATGGTAATTATAGGGGTTTTTTACTCTTTGTGAGCATGAGTTTTTAAATCCTCATGCCACTGTATATTTCTAAAGCGATTTCTCAGAGTGGGCTCACAGAACTAATTTTTAACCAATCCCTAAGAGCACAGTAAATGAACCTGGTATTGGGCAAAATTATTTTAATCATGCAGAAAAGGTTACTCTAAATGGCTCCAAATCGTTCTCAAAAAAAAGACAAGGAATCCATCGAAATCACAAAAAAATTACCTTCTTCAAAAAATGATGATTTAAAATCCTCTCGTTTATATATTGCCTCAATTGAAAAAGGAATGAGTGTCTTAAAAGCGTTCGATGGTTCGCGGCGGCAACTGTCTTTATCCGAAATATCGGAACAAACCGGCCTGGGCCTGAGTTCGACGCAACGTTGTGTACATACGCTTTTCAGCCTGGGGTATCTGCATAAAGACAAGTCCTCGCGAAAATATGAGCTTTCCGTTCAGCTAATGGATTTTACTTTTCATTATTTGGCATCAAGCGAAATCGTCAATCGCACTTTTCCCTATCTCCAGCAGTTAAGTAAAGAAACCGGCGAAACCGTCAATCTAACGATACTTGATGGTACGGAAATTGTCTTTATCTTACGTTTTCTCAGTCAGCATGTCCTGGTGGGAGATATTATGGTCGGTACAAGACTTCCCGCTTACTGCATGTCATCGGGATTGGCGATGCTTGCATACCTTCCGGAAGCCGAACTTTCCGAAATTCTGGAAAACACTAATCTGGTAAAATACACCAAATATACTGTATCCGATCCAAAAGCAATTCGAAAGCGATTGGAAGTCATCAGGAATAAAGGGTATGCTTACTCTGAGGAGGTATACTAC
>JBFFHJ010000123.1:0-16790 GCA_041556995.1 bacterium
ACCCAATTCCACGAAAACAAGGATTGAAACTATTTTCATCTGTTAAATTATGTTTTAAGTTGTGAAGATAGAGACCCTATTCCACGAAAACAAGGATTGAAACTGATGGGGCAGCTTACGAAATATCTGGAGATGGGGAGATAGAGACCCAATTCCACGAAAACAAGGATTGAAACATTTTCGATTTTCCTAGAAAAATTGTAGAGAAAAGTAGATAGAGACCCAATTCCACGAAAACAAGGATTGAAACATTCTTCCAGGAGAAAAAAATGGCCAGCATAAATTGGGAGATAGAGACCCAATTCCACGAAAACAAGGATTGAAACCCATTAATGGCATTAGAGGAAACATTGCAAAACAAGTGATAGAGACCCAATTCCACGAAAACAAGGATTGAAACTGCCGAAGGAGGAAATATGTCCTAAACTAAGAACAGATAGAGACCCAATTCCACGAAAACAAGGATTGAAACATTATTCGCGTAGCTCTTGAGGGAATATATGAATTTCGATAGAGACCCAATTCCACGAAAACAAGGATTGAAACTTGCGTTAGCAATTCTCGACAGGTAGTCGCAGAAACAAGATAGAGACCCAATTCCACGAAAACAAGGATTGAAACGCGCCTGTCTCATGCACCGAAGAATAATCTACTCCAGATAGAGACCCAATTCCACGAAAACAAGGATTGAAACTACATAATGTAATAATACACTGTACTAATAAGATCATTGATAGAGACCCAATTCCACGAAAACAAGGATTGAAACTATTAACTAGAAAGCTTTGTCTTCAACGGAGCCGCTGAGATAGAGACCCAATTCCACGAAAACAAGGATTGAAACGATGACGTTGCCGACGCCTTCTACAAGGTGTGGGAAAAGATAGAGACCCAATTCCACGAAAACAAGGATTGAAACCTGCACCTGTATTATCTATCGTTATGTGCCCTGATAGATAGAGACCCAATTCCACGAAAACAAGGATTGAAACTCCCCTACTTGGGCGATAACGTAAATATCCCATTCATTTGATAGAGACCCAATTCCACGAAAACTTTGATTAGGACGTAATTCCTAAGCTGATTTCAGATCATAGTTAAATTTGATAGCCGGATTGAGTTGCCTTTGTGATCTGATAAATTCATTATTGCAATCGATTTTTTGCATGTAATTGATATACTTATAGACAAACAACACAATGTTGAGGTATCCATAAAATTAAACACGGTATAACAATCAATGGCATATGTCAGGAGGTACAGGGAAAAATGCTGAAAGAGGTTATGGTTACTCTTTGGATTCAGCGATGGGAGAATCAAAGACTTTCTTTATAAATAAAGTTGATGTAACGAATCAACTCAAATTTGAAAAAAGAAATATTAGTTTTTCTAAAATCCACATTCACCAGACGCTAATCGCACCGGTGAATTCAGTGTTATGAATGAAAATTACATTTTTAAAAAGAACATGAAAACAAAATTCCTTGATTATAAATCGATTCAAAAAATGTATGATATTTTTTCAAGTATTCCAGGATTTTGGGAATTAGACGCAGCTATGGGTAAAGCAACAGAGAATTCACCATACCGCGCTCAAGCAATAGAACTATTGAAGTTAAATCCCACTTCCAGAATACTTGATGTTGCATGCGGAACAGGTCTTAATTTTAAATTGGTACAGAAGTATTTAAAAAATCAAGGTAAGCTAATTGGAATTGACATTTCAAAAAAAACTCTTGATCTAGCCCGAAAACGAATTTTAAAATCAAACTGGAATAATATAGATATTATTGAGATAAACGCAGAAAATTATCAAAATGAAAACAGTTTTGATGCGGCACTCTGTACATTTGCCATTGATATTATTCCTTCTTATACTGAAACGATCGATATGATGATCAGATCAGTAAAATCGGGTGGTCGCATTGCAATTATAGGTTTCAAACCATCTTCCTGGAATTATTTTCGATTATTCAATTCAATTTTTAAAAAATTCAGTATTGTTTTTGGTGCGGATTTGGACCGTGATATTCGATATTATCTTAGTCGTCAATGTCAAGAAATCTTTTATAAAGAAGTTTATGGAGGTTACTATTATATCCTTGTAGTGCAAAAATGAGTCAGAATTTTTCTGGACGATTCCTTTAAAAACTACAGCGAACCTTTATCCGGTGTCGGGTGTTTCAGGTCTTTTGTGTAGTCCTGGCAAAATCATTGTAACACACCGCGCTCAGTGCATGACCGCTGAGTTTCGTGTTGTGGTTATAAAGGAGAGGAAAAAGAGTTGCCGGTTTTTCTGTTAATGATGGTCTCTCTCTCTTTTGGTTTGATGATTTCGTTATATCCGCACACCTCCCCAATTCTTTGGATGATCTTCCACACTAATTCCTACCCACAAACAACAAATAGGCTGTAAATAACAATAGTTTATAAATTTAAGCACCACGCAATACCCTCGGTGCAAAACTTAAAAACTTATGAATACAGTTATTTAAAAATCCAAATCAATCTTCAATATTGACTTGTAGGTAAAGGACAGACCCAGGGTGTTGCATCACAAACAAAATTGCATTGTTAGATAAAATTGATCAGAACTAATGGTCAGGTCCGAACGAATAGCGATTTTGAGAGGAGAACCAATTAACCCTGGCCTATCCCACAAGTTGAATTGCGTTAATTCTCAAAATGAGGTAAGTGGAGGTAGCCAGTATAAAATCCTGTTAGTTGGACACAATTAGTGATATGACGTCGATATGATGTTTAACCGGATGATATAAATATAGGTTTTTTTGATGCTGTGTTCAATAATTAATAGAAATATAACATTGGATGACTTTTATATATAATCAGTACGTTTTTATTACTCACATTTCAGGTTGTTTGTCCTACCTCAATGACCATATATTCTTGGTTGGTTAGTGAGCACGTTTCCTGTTATCCAGAGGGTGAGGCGAAGTCCTGAAGAGGAACGATAAAGGATCTCTCAGGGCCTGAAACAAGAGATATAACTGATTACCTGGAAACATGTCTGCTTCAAGTCCTGTCAAACCAATAACAATAGATCTCGCTGAAAGTATGGAGATTCTTCAGCTTGTCAGGGCTTTCATCAGAATGACACTGTTTTTTAAAAAATCTAACCAAGTAAAGGTCAAATCCAAATCCTGAAATGTGTGTTATTAACCTGACTAAACTTATCTGAAATTAGTAACGAATACTTAATTAAAGCAGTGGTTTTTAAAAAGTCGATATGGATGGAGCGGTATCGTGTTATGATTAAACCAAGGGGTATCACCTGAGGAAAACAGATGAATGGGATCAATTGAACACAATCAATAAAAGGAGAAAAAATTTGGGAGAACCTTTAATTATCATGTTGGTTGAAGACAACAAGGATCATGTAGAATTAATTAAAAGAAGTATGGAAGATAGTCGGGTGGCAAATAAAATCTATGAAATTAATGATGGAGAAGCTGCCCTGGACTATCTGTTCAGAAAGGGAGAATTCAGCGATCCGAAAAAGAGCCCCAGACCTCACGTGGTGCTGTTGGATTTGCGGTTGCCAAAAGTTGATGGTCTGGAGGTGTTACAGAAGATAAAATTATCGGAAGAGCTGCGGCATATTCCGGTTGTCATCCTGACTACTTCTGCTAACGAAAGGGATATGATTAAGGCTTATGATAACTACGCTAACAGCTATTTAGTGAAACCGGTGGATTTTCACAAGTTTACCCAATTAATGGAAGATCTGGGGTTCTATTGGCTGGCCTATAACAAAAAACCCAATATTTAAAGTATAATAAATAGCCAGGAATCCTCTTTTTGACGATTTCGGAGACGTTTATGAGTGAAGAGTTGGGACACATTTTACTGGTTGAAGACGATGACGATCATGCCGATATTGTCTATCGTTCTTTTCGACGATCCCAGACCTTAAGACATCAATTGACCAGAATTGGCAGCTTGAAAGAAGCCTGGGAAATCATCGGCACATCGATCCCCGATCTTGTAATTGCCGATTTTCAGCTTCCCGACGGCAAAGGAACCGATCTTTTACCCCAAAAAGATGAGGACGGCCAATTTCCGGTAGTTATTATGACCAGTTTCGGAGATGAGCATCTGGCTGTGAAAGCCTTGAAATCCGGTGCTTTGGATTATGTGGTTAAATCTGAATTGGCGATGAGTGACATGCCACGCATCGCGGAAAGGGCATTGAGGGAATGGGAGCATATCACTCGGCATAGGTCGGTTCAGAAGGAAATGCAGCAAATGCGGCTGTACTTGAAGAATATACTGGATTCAATGCCGTCTATTTTAATCGGAGTGGATTCCGAAGGAACCATCACTCAGTGGAATCGTGAAGCAGAGCTTTATACGAGGATTTCTTCCAAAGAGGCGAAAGGCAAACAGCTGCCTGAGGTATTTCCCAGGATTGAAGTCCATATGGACTTAATCTATCAGGCGATTAATGAGAAGATGCCCCAACGATTGGAAAAGGTTGTTGATCATATCAATGATGAAACATTTTATTCTGACATTGTTGTTTTTCCTCTTTTGGAGGACCGCATGGAAGGCGCAGTGATACGGATCGATGATGTTACATCCCGGGTCAGGCTGGAAGAAATCATGGTACAGACTGAAAAGATGATGTCTATCGGTGGTTTGGCCGCTGGTATGGCCCATGAAATAAATAATCCGCTAAGCGGTATTCTTCAGGGTGTCCAGATTGTTATAGATCATTTTTCCCCGGATATTAAGAAAAATGTAACAATTGCGAAAGAATGCGGCATTGATCTGAATTTGATGCAAACCTATTTGGAAAAGCGTAATATCATCAAGTATCTGGGTAGAATAAAAGAATCCGGCATTCGAGCTGCCCAAATAATTGATAATATGTTACATTTCAGCCGTCGGAGCGAATCCAAAAGAGCGAAAACCAATATAGCAAACCTGATAAATAAAACCATCGAATTGGCTTCCAGCGATTATGATTTGAAAAAAAGATATGATTTCAGATGCATCGAAATTATTAGACATTATGATATGAATTGTCCGAAAGTTTTTTGTGTGGCCACGGAGATCGCGCAGGTTGTCTTAAACTTATTGAAAAATGCCGCTCAAGCGATGCACGAACAGGATGATCCCTCTAAAATACAACAAATAACCATTCGGATTCAAAAAGAGGGGCGAAATATTCGAATTGATGTGGAAGACAATGGGCCAGGCATGGAAGAGAAGGTTAGAAAAAGAGTGTTTGAACCCTTTTTTACTACCAAGGAAGTGGGTATTGGCACCGGTTTGGGCCTGTCAGTGTCATATTTTATCATTACCAGCAATCATAAGGGATCCATGACTGTGGAATCCAGTCCTGGCGTGGGTTCTAAATTCAGTGTGTATCTACCGTTTTGAAAATATGGGGATTTTAGCATTTGGGATAGAAAAACAGCATAAGGGGTATCATGCAGAAATCTCTGATCAATGTGCTTATTATCGATGACGAAATCGATCTCTGCCAATATTTGGCTGCATACCTGGAAAACAGGGGATATGGTACGATTTACTGTGGCAGCGGACAGGAAACCATGGAGCTATTGAATTCGGGCAAGGTTGATATCTGCATTGTTGATATCCGATTACCGGATATCAATGGAAATGTCTTGATTCAAAAAGTCCATGAGCTTTATCCGAAGATGAAGTTTTTAATCATCACCGGCTCTATTGGATTTCAACACAACGATTCGTTGGCGCAGCTGGGTGTCGGTGAAACCGAGGTGTTTAAGAAACCGATTTTGGATATGGGGGATGTTGATTTGGCTATCAAGCGGCAATTCAACTTTGATTGATCTCACTTTCATTGGGTAAAATCAGGCAGATGGTTGTTCCTTTTTTTAGTCCTTGGGATTCAGCCCAGATACGTCCTCCCTGTATTTCGACAATACGTTTAACAATGGCCAGGCCAATCCCTGTTCCTTCGATATTCTGATCCAGTCTGGAAAACAGATCAAACACCTTTTCATGATATTTAGGGTCAATGCCGATGCCGTTATCCTTAACATAAACAACGGTTTTTTTACCATCCTGCCTTGTTCGGATATCAATTTTAGGATGTGGTTGATCTCCCATAAACTTTGCTGCATTGTCGATCAAATTCTCAAAGACCTCGCACACACGGGATCGGTCCCCGTAAACAGTCGGCAGTGAATCCGACACAAAAACCTGGATATTCATCTTCTCCAGACGGCCTGATACGGTGGTTATTGCTTCGGGAATCAGTTCATTAAGGGGGATGTTTTCAGGTGGATTTACCACCCGACCGATTCGGGATAGTTCCAGCAGTTCGTTCAACAGGCGTTGCATTTTTTTTGTGGCGTTATTGATCCTCTCAATATCCGACCTGGCACGCTCAATGTTACCTGAGTTTATGTCTTTAAGCAGGAATCCGATAAATCCCCGGATGGTCACCAGCGGGCTTTTTAGATCATGGGAAACCATGTAGTTAAACAGTTCCAGCTCGGTGTTTTGTGCCTCCAATTTGACAATTAAGGATTCTCGTTCTTTTTCCACCCGGTCTCTTTCCTCTTCTGCTTTTTTTCGTTCGGATATCTCTTCGTGCAGTTCATCACTGGCTTCTTTGATTTTGCGGATCATAATGTTAAAGGATTTGCCCAATGCCATGGCTTCCTTGTTAGCATGGATATGGACCTCTTTAAAATTCAATTTCTCGGTTATTTCCTTAAAGGTGTTGATAATATCAATTAGTGGTCTGGTAATGACAGAAGCGGAATAGATGATAGCCGGGAAAGTGACCAGAATGGCCAGAACAAGAATGGCAATGGAGATATGCCTGATGCGATATAAAGGTTCATAATGATCTGCCAGACAAGCTGAAATCCACAGAATAATTTTTGTGTCCGGAATGTATCTGTAATAGGCCACACTTTTTTGAATACCTTGCCCATACTCCCAATCATAGGTCAAACTTCCGTTTTTATTGTTGATGATCTCTTTGATAAAGGTTTTGCCATGGGCGTCTTTGAGATGGTAGACATTTTCATTCTGGTTCCAGGGATGAACCAGCAGGTTGCCGTCCATGTCAAGAATGCTGGCATAACCGTTGACGCCGATTCTGATGGACAAAACATCATCACTGATGTCGTCCAGATCCATCAGGTTTCCTACTTCTTCTTTATTGGAAACAGCAAATAAAACCAGGTTGTATTTTTTTATCAGAGTATAATAAAGGGATTTTTTTTGTCTTTTAAAACTGGATGGGTTTTCCACATAAAACTCCATATAGCCGTAAATGTTATCGGTTGCCTCTTCAATCAGGCTTTTTAGTTGAACGTTTCCCAGGGGAAACCCAGGGTTTCCCATAATATCTGTTACATTGGGGTATTGTGATATATCTACCATAAAAAAGAACACATTTTTTACCGGAGCACGGATTATTTTCCCGATGAGGATTCTATCAATCAGTTTTTTGTGAAGCAATTCTCCTTTTTTAATTTGTCCGGCATATTCTTCAATCAGGGATTGTTTTTTTTCTACCACTCTTTTTAAATGTTCCCTCATGGTGATGTTAATCAGGGACTTGATATTAATGGAAACGCTATTGGACAGATGTTTCAGTTGGTCGTTGATCATGTGGTTGATATTGTCCTTGGTGATAAAATAATTGATAATGATCACCGGTGTGATGAAGACCAGAAATAGAGGTAAAAATATAAGATTTAACTGGGATCGAAGAGACAATTGTTTAATTTTCAATACCATCTCCCTGGTATGGATGTTTTGTTTAATTTTCAATACCATCTTCCTGGTATTGTTCTGATAGCAGGTGAATAGAGGGAGTTGAGGTGGCCCTTATTGTTGACCGGCAATATGGAACTCCTTTTGATGATATCCCGTAGGGAAAACATAATAGCTTTTACCGTCCGGGAAAAACTGTTCCCAGAGCATTATCAGGTAATCTTTTCCTTTGTTTTTTCCTGTATAGAGATCATGGTTTTTTTTTCGCCATTTGAGTCTTCTAAACCCAACATATTCAAAATCATCGGACTCTAAAAGGCGTATAATTTTTTCCGTCTCCAAACTGCCGGTTGTTTCAATGGCATGTTTTAACAAATACAACGAGTCATAGGTTGCACTGGCAGTCCAGAAGGGTAGCTCATTAAATTTTTTACGATATTTTTTAAAAAAATCATCGGTGGTCACCTTTCCGGTTTGATCGATAACAGGCGAAAAGAGAACGATATGAGTCAGCCATTGGGCGGCACTGCCCACGGATTTATAAAAGGTCGGATCGTTTGCAGGCGCAAGGATTCCTATGATAGGCATCTGGTTTGTTATTCCCAGTTGCGCTGCCTGTTTGATAAAAACATTTGATTCATCGGCCAGAAAAGCAACAACGATCAAATCGGCCTTAACTGTTTTCACTTTATTAAAAAAGGGAGTAAAATCTTTGATATCGATGGGAACCTGTTGTTCCAATACTACTTCAAATCCAAGCGATTGCATTTTTTTTTGTGCCTGGATAATAAAATAGCGGGCAAATGAGTGATTGACACAAACAAAGGCAACTTTTTTTATTCCTTTTCCCATCAGAGATTTTTCTGTGAATTCGGCAATGCTATCAGCCGCCATATCCGCGCTAATCGTTCCTGTTCGAAAGTAATAACGGTATTTATGATGATCCGACTCTATTTTATCAACCACCGTCGGTGTTGAACCGCCAGTGCCTAGCCATAGAATTTTTTTAGCCGCCATCACATCCATCAGGGGAACAACCACTTTCGAAGCATATCCGCCCACGATAAATCGGCTTCCTTTTTCATCAATGGCTTTTCGAAGTTCTATTGAAGCAAAAGCAGTGTCGATAAACTTATCATCAACATAGATCAATTCGATGGGATGGTTTACCTCTTTTCCGTCCATTGGTAAGACAATACCGCCGTTTTTGTTAATTTCCTCAACAGCCAGATCTGCACCTGTTCGGATGCCTTTTCCAGGAATATGGTCAAAAGGTCCCAGAATGGCAATTTTGATGGGAGCGGTTTCCTTTTTAACGCACTGTGAAAAAAATCCTCCAAAAACAAATAGCAATACAGCCACCCACATAACCTTTTTTTTCATGTGATCCTCATGTTATAATTTCTTTTTAGGATACTGAAAATGAATTGCTGTCAATATGTTATGGTCCACCTTTTTCTATATTTATATTCCCAATGCCGGGCTTGTTCCGCTTTTGGAACAAAACTGCGAAAGTCCGTATACCTCTAACATGTATTACAACTTTCGTAAAGTTAAGATATGTAATAAACAGGACAATCAATGAAAATGTACAAATAGCTGTTATCCTGAAAAGCGTGTGTCTTAAGGCTAAAGGCGAATGACAGCACTTAACGTTGTCGTTGTTTTTGTATAAAAAACCTTGCCGATTCAATAAAGAATCTCCTTGAAGCCAGAGGGATTTTTTGTGTCGCTACCGCCTCCTTCAGAATGGCATTTCTTTTCATGAGATTGACCTGTTTCAGCCTTTCCCCGCCCGGTTGACATCGGTTGACACCCAGGATTATAATCAATACCCCGTCAGGGGCTATCCAATTGAACTTTAACTTGGGATCGGCACAAAAATTAATTCACATTCTGTCTGCAAAATGTCCTGTGATTTCGGGACTTCTGCAAACAGATCATGGGACGTTATTTTTGAGTCGCCCCTTAGCGCTGATGACCTTATAAGATGCTGGAACTAATATTGATGTCGAGTCAAGTCTGGAGAAACGTTTTACTGTTTTTCCAATGAACTGGAATCTGACTTTAAAGTGGAAGTGGAGATCTGTCATCATTTAGTCATGCAAATCATTTAAGTAAACACAAATAGAAACACGAATTTTTATTATCACCTATTCTCTATTTCCAACCAAAATAATGACGGACTAATATAACAAAGGCGGCACATGAAAAATCCAAAGATGTCAAATACCTGTCAATTTAGTGAAATGCTGGCGAAGTTTCCACGGCTTGGGCTTGCAAATCTGCCAACCTCCTTGGAATTATTGAATCGGTTATCAGAACATCTGGGAGGACCACGAATATGGGTAAAACGGGATGATAGCACCGGATTGGGATTTGGAGGGAATAAACTCCGTAAGTTGGATGTTGTTTTGAAAAATGCACTGGATCAGGGAGCGGATACGCTAGTATCCGGCGGCGTTGTGCAATCAAACAGTCAACGCCTGGTGGCTGCTTCAGCTGCCAAGCTGGGACTGGATTGCCATCTGGCAGTTTATCATGGCCGGTTAGTACCGCCCAGTCAGGAATATGAAAACTCTGGCAACGTTCTGTTGAATAGCCTTTTTGGTGCTGTTTTGCACGATGTGCCCTGGACCGGCGACAGAAATGCAGCCATAAATGATTTAGCTAAACAACTCCGTGAACAGGGTCGAAGCCCATACATCGTCCCCTACGGTGTTTCGAATGCTTTGGGTGCGGTGGGATATGCATCTACAGCACTTGAAATTGCCGAACAGGCAGCAAAGGCCGATTTTAAACCGACTGCCGTTGTTCACTGTACTGGAAGTGCAGGAACCCAGGCGGGATTAATCGTCGGTGGTTCAATCTGCTTACCCGATACAAAAATAATTGGAATCGACATTGATGCAGAACCCGAACGTGTGTATGAAGATGTAGCAAAGATCGGAAAAGATGCAGCCGCCTTGCTTGATGTGCCATTTGATGAAGCCAGGGTCGAAGTCATCGCCGGTCATGCCGGACCTGCTTATGGTATCCCTCACCAGGCAACCTGGGATGCCATTTTCCTGGCCGGTAAGTTGGAAGCCATGGTTCTTGACCCTGTTTACACGGGAAAAGCGTTGGCTGGATTAATTGCCATCATCAAAGAGGGGCGCTGGACCCGTAAAGATAATATTGTTTTTATCCATACTGGAGGTACTCCGGCCGTTTTTGCATACGCCGAACAAACCCTGGAAGCTCTAAAAAAGGTGTAATATAGACACCAACATTATTTGAACGCTGTTTTAGAGCACATTTCAGGGCATGGATGTTTTTTGTTTTTAAATGTATTGATTTCCAAAAGATATCTTACCCCAACTTCGTCAGTTTGGTCGTAAAAATTCAAAAATATCAGGCTGTAAAAAATTTGGTCATTACACTTCGGGCACTACTTCTTTCTTTTTTGTAGGATCGCTTTGATGACTTTCCCCGGCAGTTTCACAATATCCAGTGCCTTGTTGATTTTTGCGCCGGCAATAATCGGGCAGACCAACGTGATGAACGGTAGAATGGAAACATGACCCCAGAAAGCACCCCTTATTTTTGCTTAGAGTCCTCTTTTTGATAGTAAAAAGCAGTTCCAAGGGATCGTTAGAAAATAACGTTACATCGTCAGTTTGCAAAAGTCCTGAAAAACACTGGACATTTTGCACACTGAATGTGAATTGATTTTTGAGCCGACCCTAAGCGGTAACAGTTAAGCTGCCATTTATATTCAGGAATAACCGCAAACTATAACGAAAGACCGCGAATAAATTGCTCAATTTTCTTGATAATCATCCCATTTAAAATAGAAAAGATAGTTATCCATGTACAGATTGCGGATACAAACCAGCTTAACCGTTACGAAGTGTATAAGGGGGAGTGTAAAATGCTGTTTGACTGATCATATGGAATTGGTTAGAATTCTAAACATAAGATTTCTTATTATGAGTTTTCTAAACATAAAAGCAAAAGATAAAAGATGAGAACTTACGATAGTGATTTTATCAATTCGTTGCTCAAAGCGTACCCCATGCTGATGAGTAAGTTAATGGACGAATTCAGGATGTCCGGCAAGGGGATGAGACTAAATCGAACACAATGGAAGACATTGTTTATCCTCAAACAAGGGGGAAAACCGAATATGAGTCAGTTGTCCAAGTTTATGAACATGGAGAAGGGCTCTTTGACATCAGTGATTGACGGATTGATAACTAAGGGGCTGGTAAAACGGGTTCGGGATAAAACCGACCGAAGAAAGGTTAATCTTCAGTTATCAAAGCAGAGTGAAGAAGTGGTTAGGAACGGCATGGTTTCAATTGGCCGTCATATTCAAAAAAAAATGGAAAAACTGACAGACCAAGAAGTTGAAACGTTGTCCAATGCCTTAAAAAATATATTAATTATTGCGGAAAAACTATAATTATGGATGTTGAAAGAAAGCACCCTCGTGATTCAATGTTGGGTGAAGAAAAAATCGGCCGGCTTTTAGTAAAACTGTCAATACCGAGTATGGTGGGGATGATAGTGCATGCTCTATATAACTTTGTAGATGCCATTTTTATCGGTCGGGGAGTTGGGGTGGATGCCATTGGTGGTCTGGCGGTGGCGTTTCCATTTCAGATATTAATCATGTCCATGGCTGGAGCGATTGGCGTCGGTGCATCGTCTGTTGTGTCCAGAAATCTGGGGGCAGGCAATCGGGAAAGGGCGTATCAATCCGCTGGTAATGCAATAATGATGTCGTTTTTCCTGGGAATAGGTATCACTGTGTTAGGACTGGTATTTCTGGATCAATTATTACGGCTTTTTGGAGCTACTGATGTTTTGATCGGTTTTTCCAGGGATTACCTATCCATCATTTTGTTAGGTAGTGTCCTGGGAGTTACCGGGATGACTACAAATAACATTGTCCGGGCGGAAGGCCAGGCGTTGATTGCCATGGTTACCATGCTGGTTGGCACATTGCTTAACCTGATTTTGGATCCTATTTTCATTTTTGTTTTAAAATTGGGTATTAAAGGTGCTGCCTATGCTACCGTTATCTCCCAGTGTGCCTCGGCTGCCTTTTTATTGGGTTATTTTATCTCCGGCAGAAGCTCCCTGGAACTACAGCTTCATCATTTAAAGTTGAAGGCTGACATTGTTAAAGAGATGTTGACAGTTGGATTTCCCTCGTTTGTGAGACAAGCCGGCGGTAGTATGATGATGGTAGTGATTAACAATACACTTGGTGCATATGGCGGTGACATTTATATTTCCTTAATGGGAGTTATCAACCGGTTTTTTATGTTGATATTCATGGTTATTTTCGGGATTGTCCAGGGGCTTCAACCAATCGTCGGATATAACTATGGCGCCGGTAAGTTTGACAGGGTCAGAGCCGTCCTGCGGTTGTCGGTTTTATCCTCAACAATGATTTGTCTGGTAGCATTTTCAGTTTTGATGATATTTCCCGGGGAGCTTGTCAGTATATTTAATGAGGATCGTGAGTTGATCAGTATCGGTGTTGTTTCTGTCCGATTGGTGATACTGGCTATTCCCCTGGTTGGATTTCAAATCATTGCATCGTCATTTTTTCAGGCGCTTGGAAAAGCCAGACCGGCGTTGATACTGGGGATGAGCAGGCAGTTTTTCTTCCTGTTACCGGCGGTAATCATTTTACCTGTTTTTTTCGGTGTAAATGGTGTTTGGATCTCATTTCCCGTAGCTGATTTGTTAGCCGTTATTTTAACCATCTTCTGGTATATCAAAGAGATTCAAGCCATGAAACCCCAGGGAATAATCTCGGATCAAGTTTATAGGTCAAATAATACTTGAACTATCGGTTAGGATGATCCGTCCTGACGATTGGTTTTTGTGCGTATGCACGTTTAACAAGGGATATTGCTTCCCTGGCATTGTCTGGGATCGGCTCAAAAATTAATTCACATTCTGTCGGAAAAATGTTCAGTGCTTTCAGGATGTTTGCAAACAGACGATGTGATGTTATTTTATAACGATCCCTTAATCCTGTGCCGTAGTATAATGTACGGATGATTTATAAAAGAGGAGAAATACAATGACGGATACTCCACAAAACATTATAGATCTGGTAAATAAGCCGGGTCGCATTGGTATTTTATGTACAGCTGACGCTGACGGTCAACCAAACACTGCTTATTTTGGCAGTCCCAGGTTTCGAAAAAACAATACGTTTTCACTGGGCCTGATAGGTGGACGAACCCTTAAAAATCTAAAGGAAAATCCAAAAGCGGTTTTCTTTTGCATAGAAAAAAGCCCGGTGTCGTTTTCTACACCCGGTTGCCGATTATACCTGGAAGTCCGGGAAATTCATACGGAAGGTGAATTACTGGAACAGATCAGGGATGATGTATCGAAAAACGCCGGAGCTGATGCCGGGAAAATGATATCGGCAGCGGTTACGTTTAATGTCACCGAGATTCGTAAACTGGTTGATATGTAACAAGAAAAATTTTATTTTTACGAAAGGATTGAATCAATATTGAATCCTTTGTTTTAAGAGGACGATCTTTAATAAGGCAGGGCAATAAAGACAGAAACTTGTATGAATAATAATACCTCAAATCAGACATCAACAGCACATGCTGGTTTTATATTTGGAATTTTTGCTTATCTTATCTGGGGATTAAGCCCCATTTACTGGAAGGAATTGCACACTGTCTCTTCTGTGCAGGTAGTATTGCACAGAATCATCTGGTCGTTTTTTTTCCTCCTGCCATTGATTTTTATCCAGGGACATTGGTCCGAATTTGTGCAGACGTTTAAGCGCTGGAAAACCCTGGGTATTCTTTTTTTTACGGCGGTATTAATCAGCGTCAACTGGGTGCTGTATATATGGGCGGTTAACAATGACTATGTTTTGCAGGCCAGTTTGGGATATTATATTAATCCATTGGTAAATGTGTTGCTGGGGACGGTTTTTCTAAAAGAGCGATTACGCAGGTTACAGTTAATTGCTGTTGGCCTGGCTTTTGCCGGTGTGTTGTTTATGACCTTGTTTTTGGGTCAATTCCCCTGGATTTCTTTAACCCTGGCATTCTCATTTGGATTTTATGCCCTGACAAAAAAGATGATTTCTGTCAGTTCCTCAGTCGGTCTCACCATAGAGACGCTGATACTCACCGTTCCTGCCGTTGCATATGTGATGTACCTGGATGCACAGGGGACCAGTGCCTTTTTACATCAAGGTATCAAAATCGATATCCTTTTGATAGGGGCAGCGTTGATGACGGCGCTTCCCCTTTTGTTATTTACCCTGGCTGCCAGGCGTCTGAGCCTTATTACTATCGGCTTCATGCAATATATGGCGCCCACCTGTATATTTTTCCTGGGTGTGCTGGTGTACAAGGAACCATTTGTTTATGTCCAGATCGTCACCTTTGTTTGTATTTGGATTGCGCTCATTATCTTCTCCGTTGATTCGTTCCTGACCTATAAAAGATAGGGAATATGATCGACACCGGTAGAGTTCTGACCAATTGTTGTTCTTAATTGGGGTTGGCTTATAAATCAATTCATATTCTGTTTGCAACATGTCCAGTGATTTTGGGACTTTTGCAAACAGAATATGGGAAGTTATTTTTGAGTCGACCCTTAATACCCGGTGAGCGAAAAATGCATAAAATCTTTTTGTCGACCTTTGATTTCCCCACCCCATTTTAATCCAACGGATTTAAACGCTTTTGTTACTACCGAGTTTTTTGTAATTGTTCCCGGTCGTTGAGGATTCCATTCACCACCCAACCGAAGCTTGCACTGTTTACCAAATGAACTGCAATTGTCATACAATCCGTTCAGATCGCGATTGATATCGATAGCTGTACCAAAGGAATGGTTGCTGAATTGAGTGCGACGTCCGTTTTTGTCTACCGGACCTTTCGATTTTCCCACCCTGTATGCGGTAACACTTAATAATGGAAACCCGGTTGCTGTAATTTCCTTCAATGCCGTTCTGATATTGGTTTCGTAATATTTACACACTCGAAACGGTTTCACCCCGTTTATCCGAATCCAAACCTGGTCTTCTTCACACACTGTACAATCGGATCGGCCTTCTTTCTCAATGTCGGAAAGTTTACTATAGTCCTTTTGAACCTGCCGATGATTTTCACTACGTTTCTTTTTTGTATTCCATTCCCAGGTCCAGTAGGTACATTTTTGGGGTTTTTGATCTCCCATTAAAGGACTGTTGATGAAAATAAATAGAATGCCAGGAACAAGAAAACCTTTTTTTATACAATGCATTACAATCATACCGGGCAAGTTGGTTGAATTTTCCAAGGCGTTTGGATTATCCAATGATATATAAACAAATAAAGGTTGCCAAGCTTCGGTGGGAGAGTATGGAGTTCGTTAGAATGAACGAAGTACCGGGTTTCGAAGCAAGCCGATAAATCACGAATCCAACAAATAGCATTGTTTCATATAAATGAAGGAAACAAAAACTAACAATCAAGATAAAGATGCTTAGAACCGCTTTTCTGCTATCAAAAAGTGGACTCTAAGTAAAAATAAAGGGTGTTTTCTGGGATTATGTTTCCATTCTACCATTCATCACGTTGGTCCGACCTGGGGTGTCTTGGGAGCTTGGCCTCGGAGAGGTCTTTTTGAAACTCAAGATATTGTTTGAATTTTTCCATGATAGCCTCCTGATAAAGGGTTCATGGAAAAGAATACAACATATTTATATGTACATCAATAAACAATAAGCACTTATTTAAATATTTTTTATCCTCTTTTTTCTCATTATTAAAGGAGTTTATGCATAGTATGTGTTTCATACGTTGAATATAAACTTGGGTAATTGACAATAAACTGTATTCAATATTAGCTTATATCTCAACACTTTGACCAATAACTCTGAACTGTTGAGGTGGTAATTAACACCGGAGAATTTATAAAAATTAGTCTAAAATATCGACGAATCCCAATATACATCAAAAAAAATGTTCCATAATTACTCCCCCAAAATTGAAATAAATCGGGAAAAACAGCCA
>JBFFHJ010000124.1:0-16311 GCA_041556995.1 bacterium
AAAAAAAGTAATCTAATAATATCAATAAATTGAAGTTTTTAGTTTTAAAAAGTCAAGGAGTACATGTTGTTGCTAATAACGCTAAAAAATACAAATAGTCATTTTAAAAACTCATAAAAATCACATTAAGGGTCGGCTAAAAAAACGGACATTCTTTTTACAAAATGTCCGTTTTTTTTGGGGGGGGCTTTTATAAACAAATTATGTGAAGTTATTTTTTAAATGATCCCTGAATATGGCGAATCTTCGATATTGATATCAGAAAGAACCTGCTGAACTCAGGTGATTTTGATTGGAAAGTAGGGTTAAATAAGCACCTCTGTTTTCCTGAAGTGTTCTTTACTCCGAGTTCCCCGAATTCATTGTTGGATTCAAATTTATGAGTACCATTCCCAGTCTGGTTTAGCAGCACAGGATCGATCAAAAGCAATTTCTCCATTCACAAATACCAGCTTTGTTGCCGACATACTTTGCAGCGGATAACCGTCCCAAAGTACTAAGTCTGCGTCAAATCCCTCCGCAACTTTACCAATGCGCTTTCCTTGTCCTAAAAATTCTGCCGGCGATGATGTGATCGCTTTAAAAGCGGTGGATTCAGACAGCCCCTCACGAACCGCTATTCCAGCGGTGATATTTAAAAACCACAGCGGTACAACTGGGTGATCCATTGTAATGGAAAACGGCACCTCATGTTCGGCTAAGGCGATGAGGCTTTGTAATGTTTTTTCCCGGGTTTCCAATTTACTTCTAAAATGCAATGTCGGCCCAACAACACAGCTAATGTTGTTTTCTGCCAAAAGGTCAACGATTCGGTGAGATTCACTGGCGTGTTGAAGTATCAGTCGTAAACCGAGTTCTGTGCTTAGTCGCACTGCTGCTTCAATATCCTGTACCCGGTGTGCGTGGATGCAAACCGGTTTTTTGCCGTCAAAGGTTTTGGCAATAGCTTCTAGTCCAAGATCGGTTTTTATGAATTTTTTATTGTTTGTTCGCTTTTTCTCGTCCATATAATCTTTGGCTTTGTAAAAAGCCTCCCGAATTAATGACACCTCTGCCATTCTGGTCATGGGAGCTTTTGCTTTACTTCCGTGACCGCGAATCGGATTTTCACCCAATGCCATTTTTAATCCCATATACTTGTCGATGATGACATCAGATGTGACGTTCTCTTTCACAAAGGTTTTTAAAGTAGCGCCCTGGCCACCGATCACATTCCCTGATCCCGGAAAAACACCCACTGTGGTAACTCCTCCTCGTAAAGCTTCGAACAAGGCTCGATCCCGTCTGTTGAAAGCATCGGCCACTCTTAACTCGGGAGTTACCGGATTTGTCATTTCATTGCATTTTGTGAACTCATCTCCTTCTCCATCCGATGCCATACCGATATGTGAATGACAATCAACCAGTCCCGGGGTCAGATAACAGTCTTTACCGTCAAAGATTTGGGTATCTTTCGGTATTTTGATTCCTTTGCCGATTTTGAGAATTTTTTGATCAAAAAGTATGGTTAGGTTGTCTCCGATACTTCCATCCGGCAGCACTGTCCGAACATTTTTAATGGCTTTCATGTTTGATATGGTTTTTTTTAAAGTTAATCTTGAAAATGCGTGCAGTTCAGATAATGGTTTTATGTTACACCAGTAAATTTGTCCACTACTGTAATTTCGAAATTCTTGCATGCTGCAATTTTATTGGCAAATTAAAAAGTACTTCTCGATTTGTTCGGATTGTAGCAGGATGATACACATGTGGGCTCTTATTTCCTTAATAATATAAAACATAATATCCTCCTGTGTGCACCTCTCTCTTTTCCATCATTACAATTTTAGGTTGCCTAAATGAAAAAACTTAAGAAAAATAAAAGACTGATAAAACCCGTTTTTTGAGTTATTTTCAGCAAGTAATCAAAATAAGTAAAAAAGATGACGGGACAAAAAGATCACCAGACAAATATACGTATACCGGTGGAGAAAGCTGACTTGTTAAAAGGGGCATCTCTTTTTTCCAACTTGGATGAAATTGAAATCCTGGAGATTGCCAAACACACCATGATTCATCATTATAAAAAAGATGAATTGATTTTTACGCAAGGAGATCAGGCCAAAGAACTATATATTATCGAAAAAGGAGAGGTTTTAATTATCAAACAAACAAAGGAAGGCAAAGACCGCTTTGTGGCCGAGTTTATCGCTGGAGACTGTTTTAATGAATTGAGCCTTTTCGAAGATGCATCCAGAATGGCGACCGCCCAGGCTATTGTCGACACCAGCTTGTTAACATTCAGTGAAGATGGGTTAAAATCAATTATGGTGCAGCAACCGATCACAGCTGCCCGGATTTTGCACAAACTGCTGAGCGCAATTGCCGGTAGAACCAGAACAGCCACCGATTTGCTGGCTCAGAAAACACGATCAATGGAAATACTTCAACAACAGGAAATCTCAGATAAACTCACTGGACATCTCAACCGTAACTATTTTGATGAAAAATTTAAAACTGAATTTAAAGATTTCGGTAAACACATTTCTTTATTTGTATTTAAACCGGATCAATTTAAAAAAATCAATGATAGTTATGGCCACAAAATTGGCGATTTAGTGTTAAAAAGAATTGCTGAACAGATTGGGCTGGCAACAAGAGAAACCGACAGAATCATACGTTACAGGGGAAACGAGTTTGTCGTTATTTTGCCGCAAACAGAAAAATATTTTGCTCTGGAGATCGCTGAAAATCTAAGGAAAAAAATTGTCAATATGGGATTATCAGATATTACCGGTGACAACATTCGCATGACAGCCAGTATTGGAGTTGCCGGTTTCGATGAAGATAACAAACATTTTATGGATGTCATTGAAATTGCCTATCAGGTACTGTTTAATATTGTAGAAAATGACGGTAATTGTGTGGATTTTGTATAACGTGAATAACGATTAAAAGGGATTAATAGGCTTCGACAAATGTCAAAAGGCAAGCTTTCAAGAGAACTTCAGATTAAGTTCTTGAAAAATATTGAAATCTTATCCTCCTTATCGGAAATCGAACTCAACTACCTGATTCGTTTTGCCCGATTTCAAACCATTACCAGGGGAAAAGTACTTTTCAATCAAGGTGATGCCGGAGAAGAACTCCATATCATTCTTGCCGGGGAGATCGGTATCAGTATTGATATTCCCGGGGGACTACAGAAGGAGATTATTGCCTATACGACAGGTGCCTATTTTGGTGAGATGTCGATTTTTGAAAATGCTCCCCGATCGGCAAAAGCGTATGCAAAAAAGGAATCAGTTTTATTGACCATTGATGCCTTATCCCTGCAAAGTCTAATGGATAATCACCCGCAAACGGCCGTTTTATTGATGCATAAAATGCTAAAGATTTCCACCGGGCGCTTAAAAGACACTAATAAATTTGTGGCTGAGATTGTACGGTGGGGGGACGAAGCCAGGCAACGTGCTATTATTGACAAATCCACTGGTCTCTATAATCGAAGATATTATGATGAGATTCTCACAGAAATGTTCCAGGTTTCCGAAAAAACGGGAAGTCCCTTATCAATTGTCATGGCCGATCTCGATAATTTTCGTAAAATCAATGAGACCTACGGACTTGATACCGGCGATGAAGTGATTAACCAATTGGTATCAGTTGTGAAAAATAAAGTTCGGGAGTCCGATGTGTTGGTAAGATATGGTGGTGATGAATTTGCTTTTTTATTACCTGCCACCAATCTGGATAAAGCCTGTGAGGTTATGGAATCCATTCGGCAAGAAGTCGAAACATTGGACATGACCATTCCATCAAAATCACTGGTTTTAAATGTCACCATTAGTGTTGGAATTGCCGCTTTCCCAGAAAACTCTAGGGACTTGAATTCGCTCTCCCAAATGGCTGATCAGGCACTATATCAAGCCAAAGATAATGGAAGAAATCTGGTTTTGTGCAAATCCGATTAATCCATACCTCAAATCAAATGAGTGGCAAAAATAATTGATGTTTGAATCCACGGAAAGTGAGATATCATTTCAGAACAGGTAAGGGTAAGGCTTGCCTTAATGATATCCCGTGAGAACAGGAATCCAGCTTTTGAGGATTGGATTCTGTATTGCCTTCTAAAAATTCCATTTTGCACTGACGGTGATACGATCCGCATCCCGAAGAGGCCATTGAGTGGTGTCTTCCTTCTGAAATTCGAATATTGCAACCGACAATGCTGCTTGAAACGCATCGGTTATGTCAAACTCACCCAGAAGTTGATGAATTCCATACTGGTATTGGAATTGATAAGAACCTGTATATTGTAAATTCAAAGTTTCATGCAGGAACTTCTTTTTCCAAAGGATAAAAAGGGAAGTTTCATTCTCTTCGATAGGTTGGATGGTTTTCTCCCATCCCTCTATCCACTGGTTGGACAGTTCAAATTTCAACGTATAGGCACCCCCGGGGGAGTACTCCAAGCCCAGGGCTGCATCCAGAGTATTCTTGTGCAATATTCCTTTATCCTTAAACAGGTTATTGCTTTGAAACGTCCTATCGGTTTTATAAGCAAGCTCTCCTTGCCAAAGAAAGTTTCCTTTGCTGAAGTTCCCGGTGAGTCCGATCAGTTGAAAACGAGAAGAGCGTTCTTGTAGCCGGACTTTATTTTGGGATGTGATCTCAATGAATTCATACTTGGGCTGGTTTTCAACCAGGTTTCCTGCCATCAGGGAAATATCGCTTTTACCGGATGAGATTTTCCACCGAAAGCCGTATTCGGCACCATCGTTGTCTGGAGATTTTTCTTCAATCTGAAATCGCTCCGGATCAAAAGACTCAATATAGGTTGCCATCCCTTTTTCTGGGAACGTGTCCAGCTGTGGATCTGGATTGACAATGAGTGTAAACGTTCCCAGCTTGCTGTATATGTCCCACAGGAGTAAGTTCTGCCCGATTCTGGAGTCTTCCAGGGTGGTGAACATAAACTCGGATCTGTTTCTGGGACTAATAACATCCGTAATCACGGCACTATCCGCTTCTCCCCAGACAATCACTTGCTTTCCTGCCTTAATGTTCATTATTCCAAAACTTACCTGAAGGTAACCTTCTCGCACTTCTCCTTCGAGCCTGTAATCCTCTTCTTTTGCTTCGGAATAGTGATCGTTTGCAGCAAAGGCAGTTATTTTGCCATCCAATAGAATGGCAAAATGCGAGGCAAAAAACGTATTCCATTCCAGACGCAACGATGAGCGATTCGTTACAATCTGTTCCGGGCTTCCAAATTGATAGGAGGCTTCATGTCGAAGTGTCAGCCGTCCACGTGGAATTTTACCGGTTAATGAATCCCAAAATCCTCTCGTTTCCAGCTTTGAATCGGTCGATTCTTCTTCGAATTTAACCGATTCATCATCAAGATCCATTTCGGAGCCGTCCAAAAGGGCTTCATCATCAAAGTTCGAACTGTTGTCAATAACACGAAGATTTGATGCAGGAAGTTCACTTTTATCCGGCCTCTGAACGTTCTGTGCCTGTAACGGATCTGAAATAGTTAAACAAAATAGGCATATGAAACCAAGATTCATTACCCAATTTAATAAAAATACGTATGTATTCATTGAGTTCTTTACCTGAGATAACTGCGATATTGGGAAAGTTTTTGCTCACGAAAAACCCTGTCCGTTAGTGTCCGTAGGGAGAGAAATTTGTCTTCCACAGGTCTGTTATATGTCACACGGTCCATACTCATCCGTGTAATACGCAGGGTTACAAAATTCTGAATCATCCAACGACGACTTGCCCAGACTCCATCCACTTGCTCCACCTGACTGTAGGTAATTCGTTTGATGCGTTTGCCCTGTCGATTGTAAAGGATTTGTTTCAATATCACGTACCGCTCTTTATCGACCCAATCTCGGGTTTTGCTATAATTGCTTTTTCTGGCCCGTTTTGGAGTAGGGATGCTTTCGATCACCCAACATGGACGCCCCTGATAGGTAGTTTCACCTGCCATTTTATATGTATAATCCTCCAGATGTCTGGCTTCCATGTCTTCATAGTTGAATTCAGTTCCAAAAAAACTACCGGTTTTAGGTTCGTTTTCATTTCCGGAAACGATCCGTTTAACCTTTCCCAGGGCAGAAAAATACATCCATTGATCAGCCTCCTTTCCAGGCTCATCATAATCGTATTGAAGAAAACCTATTCCCTGTTCCTTAATTGGTTTTTGCAGAATAGTAATTGTCTTGGAATCCTGGCCATTGAGACCAAAATCCTTACGTATTCCTTCCATAACTTTAATTCGAGGTGTTTCCGAACAGCTCATCTTTTTGTTTTTAATAATGTAGCGGCACGATGATAGTGTTACCTTGGCAATTTGTGTTGTTCCATCGTCACGATCCAACACACGTTTTGCAATGCTTTCGGGTGTAATGGCAACGACATTGGCAGCTGCAAATACAATAAAAATGACTAATAAAATAAGGTTGAAATGTCTGATTTTCATCTATACCTCCTCTTGAACAGCCAATAGTTCCTGTTTGTCAACCTGGTGAACAGTTGACGGTTTATAAACGCTTCTTAAAACAGCCGGCAGTAAGATTAAGTCAGCGATAACTGCAACTGATACGGCAATGGCATTAAGCGTTCCGAAGTAGAAAAACCCCTGGTTTTTCGAAGCGAGAAACATGAAAAAACCGATCGATAACACCAGGGAAGTAAACACGATGGCCTGACCCACTTCTCGAAACGTATGGATGATAGCCATCCTTGTGTTACTGTGAGTTTCCATTTCCAGACGGAAATGGGTTAGAAAATGGATTGTATCATCTACAGAAATTCCAATGACTATGGGAATGACCAGGACTGTATGGACATCCAAGGGTATTCCCAGATATCCCATTAATCCGGCAACTGTAACCACAGGGAAAAGATTGGGAATGATGGCAATGAATCCCAGTTTAAAAGATCCCAGGGTTACCAAAAGAAAAAGAGATATAACACTCAAGGTTACACCAAAACTGATTAACTGGGACCAACTGATATAATCGAACATCTTCATACGCAATGGAATCTGGCCGGTAGTTGTTATTTTCAGATCCGGGTATTGATCAATCAGCGTAGCTGCAAAATGATCTACAGCATTCATCAACTCTATGGTGTTGATCGTATTCAGGCTTTTTGCTCTCACGGTAATACGAGCAATGCGATAATCATCGGAAACCAATTGTCGGCGATCCTTTTGATTGGCATTATTGAACAGAAAAAGAGTCTGGGCCAATACACGGGGATCTTTCGGGATGACAAAATACGTCGGATCTCCGTCGTTCAAGGCTTTATATGAATTTTTGGTTACATCAACCAGGGAGGTTGTATTGGTAATCGTGTCGGAAAATCGGGTTTCAATACGATGTTGGAGCGAATCCATTAATGCAAGCACTTGAGGATCTTTTAAACCATCCGCTTTGCCGGTATCGACCAGGATCTCCAGGTTGTCCGTACCGCCCATAAAACGATCTGCCATGTTAAAAGCAATTCGGATCGGTGTTCCTTTTCTGATAATCTCAATATTACTGGACTCCACTTTTATTTTTGGAATACCAAAGGCAAAGAAAACGCTGATAACGGTAAATAGTACAATAACACGCCCCGAATATTGGATTCCAATAGTTTCTATCTTTCGTAGCAATACTTGAAGAATAGGTAGTTTTAGCTGTGATGCTGACAGTTTTGCGGATGTAAATGCTTTTTTTGAAACCGGGCTCCAGATATCCAGCATTAAGGGAAGAAAAAATATAGTTACAAAAAAGGCATATAATACACCCAAACCAGCAAATAAACCGATTTTCTGCATGGAGACAATGGGAACGAGTATCATTGAAAAAAAGCCGATGGAGGTTGTAACGCTGGTCAGAAAGCAGGCAAGACCGGACTTCCGAAAAACACACCTTAGAGCTTCAGGATGAGACATATTCTGCCGACGATAAAACATGTAGCCGGAAAGGATATGAATGGCATCAGCCACACCAACAGCAAGAATAAAAAACACAATAATAATTATCAGGTCCGGCATTACAATACCGCTCCACCCAACAGTACCCATCAGCCAGATAAGAGATGTGATAACAATTCCCAAAAGCCATACAATGGCACTGAGTGCACGGAATAAAATCAAGGCAACAATGGAAATCAATACCAGCGTTCCCAAGGCAATCATCCCCATTTCTTCCAGGATCATTTTGGTCGCAAAATGCATGAAAGGAGGTGTCCCAACAGGGTAAAAGGTCAAATGATCTGAATACTCAGGTTTCTGAACGATCTCCAAAACGCTGTCCATAAAAGGAACATAATCCTGCATCACATTTTCTTTGAATTTTGGAAGAGGCTCTCCTAAATTTGCACTGGCAGAGTTGTTGCTAAACTCCATATCTTCGTCCAAGCTCACAGCGTCATCATCGTCCAAGACGTCACTTTGCCCGGATGCCTGACGATCTGCCATGTCAATCGGAATGGCATTAAAATCCGTTTCGATCACCATTCCTCCAAAACGGTAATCCTCGGAAAAAAATATCTTGAGGTAATTGGGCTCATTTATTCCCAATCGCTTTAACTTGTTTCGATGAGATTCATTTGTTGGAATATTTTCACCAATAAAATCACGGGATATTAAAGCCCCTTCTTTTGCCTCCAAATAAGAGGCGTTCACCAGAGTGGTAACATCAGTAATGTGATCCAGCGGGGACACGTTCCCTTCTTTCAATGTCAATCGATAGTTCAATAGCTCTTCCTGAATCCCTTTGACTGCCTTTAAAGACCGTTCGGAAAAAACATCCCCATCTTTGGCTTCATAGACAATATATAATACTTCATCACCGCCAAATTGGGCACGAAAACGATCGTATGCCTGCCGAATCGGTTCATCCTTCTCGAAAAAGGATAGCATTGAGGAATTAACAATAACCCTCGGTAAACCTGCTATCATCCCAAGTGTTATGAGTACAAAAGCAATCCACATTAATTTGCGATGCCTGCGAACAGCATCGGGAACAACTTCAAAAAACAACCTGATTCGTTTTAACAACATTTTCATCTTTTTTCTCCTTATTGGAATTGTGATGATGAATAGTTCCTCTTGCCGTTGTGCTGGCAAATAAGAGACACCAATTTAAAACAAAAAATCATTCTGTGTTTATACGCTAAACTCTGAAATCAAAAAAAGTTATATATACAACCAGCGTTTCTACACGCTAGCTTCCTTCTCCACATGTCATTGCTGTAGAGAGATCGTTTCACAGAAATATTTGTGTTTATATACTTAACTCTAAATCCAAAAAAAATCACTGCAAAGAACTAAGCAACTCCTCCAAATATGTCAGAAATCGTTGAATGATATCGCACTCATTATCAGGAAGTGTTGCCAGATAATAGTCATATTGTTTGTGCAAGGTGTTTTTCATTTCCCAGAATTCTTCGACCGCTTGTTCACCCAATGGCGTAAAGGATACCGTTAACTCGTTTTTAGCATAGGGGTCTTTTGTTTTTATCAATATCTTTTTTTTCTCCAAACGTGAAAGGGCCTGGGAAACAGCCCCTTTTGTAACGCCAAGTTTTTCTGCCATTTTGGTGGCGTTGGTCGCCTGCTTCTCTTTTACCAAAAACATCAGGTGGATTTCTGATGGGTACAGGTCGATGCCTTTAAATGAAAACTTCCTTTTTTTTTCCAGAAAGATGAATTTGTTGATCACCCTTTCAATCTGGTACACTAATGACTCGTTCTTTATTTCCATGTTTTTGAGTTTAGGGGCTAAACTCTGAACTGTCAACATCTATTTTTCAACTCTGTTTTACTTCAACTATAGTTAGTATTCTTCGATTCCTGCCGGAGTAGCGGGCTGTATCGATCAGATTAAAACTGTCGGAATATCGAATGTATTAACTGGAAGGTCAGATCATCTCCCTGATTTCTTCTCTGATTTTTAAAAACATCTTTAACTTATCTTTTATATATCTTTCGAAAATAAGTCAGGGCTGGTTGGATCATGAGTCTGCTGAAATTTGTTACTTTTGACCTTGAAAAACTCTTCATGTCGCTTTGGTTCCATTAAAATGACAATTGAGCGGTTGGCGTGACTTTAATCAAATAGCAATGATGCAGACCGCCTTGCTGCTTTTTCTTGCTTCAGCCAGTATTTGTCATTCAGGATATCGGGGGTCAGATGTGTTTTTCTGTCAGTGTTCTGTATCAATAATGCTACTTGTAGTGTAATTGATACATTGTAAATGGAATCATGGGAAGGACTATAATTGAATATTTTTAGTGAAACATTAACGGTTGTTATTAAAAGTGATGCCATATTGATACAGTTTAACCCATTATTATAAATGAAAATCAGATAAAAATACTGTTATCCAGGCGATGTAACCCAAGCCCTATCAAACTCTCTTTAATCAAAACATACACATATCAAAAAGTGGTATCTTGTCTGCATAGGACCCATTCGTTGATTAGACTTTTCTTTGTCTTAAAATTCAAACCAGGTTTTTTTCATCTATACATTCAGTACTAAAACTACACTACTCACTCGTTTCAGTTTGGTTTGAAGAAACACAATATTCCTTTTGGACCGATCTGATTCAGGTGTAGATAGTAAACGCTATTCGTAAAAAACCATTAACCATCTATATAGAGGATTCTTATGAACTTCAGCTCATATTTAATCAAACGTATTACAACATTTTTTGTGATAACGCTGTTTTTTTCGTCTTCAGTGCTGGCTGATGCTGCATCGTTGGTTTTGGAACAGACTTATACTTCGGTTGATAATGGATGGGAGAAAGTTGAACGCTGGATTGACACCAATGCCTTGTTTCAGGCAGAAGACTATCCACCAGACGGACGAGGAAACCAAGACGGTCAGCGGCTTAAATTTTTCAACAATATACTGCAACCTCATTCAAGCCAATTCTTGTTATACTACGGCGACAATTATGATACAAATACCATAACAACACCCGTATTACTGGTCCATGGTGCCAACGACAATGTTGACCGAGCCTGGGCAAATCCAGACGAAAGTGGCTCTTACGGCTGTGGACAGATTACTTGCCCATCAACAGGAATGATGCAGTATCTGGCCGGCTTAGGATATCGTGTATTTGCCATCAACTTTCCTCATAAGCAAGGGGACAATTATTACTGGGCCGAGCAGGTTCATGATGCCATTTCCATCATTCGCAATAATTTGGGGGTTACCGAAGTGAATGTGATCGGATGGAGTAAGGGCGCATTTGCTGCCAGAATGTACGCATCTTCGGTCAAAAAGGTCGGCGGAACCTCGTATGCGGATGACATCGGCAAACTTATTCTAATCGGAAATCCCAATGAAGGATTCGACTACATCTTCAGACACGGATGGTATCACAACTTCAGTATCATTTCTGAATGCGGTGGAACCATTAACGCCCCGGCACCTCATACTAAAATGATCTGTTACGGTTTTTGGCAGAACCATCCCGAACTGTCCATCTATACGACTGCTTCAGGTAACTTTTTTCCCGGCCAAAAACAAATGCTGGCCCGATGGGATTCCATCTATGCCTTACCCTCTGGGGAACAGGATTGGTACACAACTTATTACGGCGGTTGGTGATATTATACATACGGATTTGGTATTGATGAAGCCATGGCACAAGGATCTTTGGTGCAAGATATATTGGATCAAGGTATTCCGGTCTCCATTAAAACGTATCTATTGTCTGGAGATTACAACATTATACCCGGTATTCGTTATGAACACACCGGTCCCAGTGACGGAGTTGTATTTATCGACAGTGCCGCATCGGAACAAGGCGTGGGTAACACGGCCGGTAATTTAACAGTCTATCTAAACCATCTGCAATTGGGGTGGGGTACGTCAGCCTTACAAACAGTTCATACCTGGTTGCAGGAGTAGAAGTCTTTAAGATAATTCTACCTTTTTCCAGATACGGCTTTCTTCATGTATATAATTTCGCTTTACTTCGATCGACACTAACCGTATTCTGGGAGTTAAACAGGAAAAACAGTTAAATATCCAAGCCATATGTATAATTGAATGTTTCAGATGTTATAATAAAATAAAAAGGAGAAACAACACCATGTTTGAAAAAATCAAACGAGAATCAATCACTACCGAACGGCTAACGATTTCGTATATAACGGGAGGTACGCCTGATACTCCCCCGGTGGTTCTTCTTCACGGAAATGTATCGTCAAATGCTTTTTGGGAAGATACGGTCAAAGAGTTATCGGTAAATTACCAGGTTTTTGCCCCGGATTTGAGAGGATATGGGGAAACAGAAGCTTTGCCGATAAATGCCGAACGAGGCGTGAAAGACTGGTCGGACGATTTAGATTCATTTTTGACAGCTTTAAACTTCAATCAACCGATTCATTTATTGGGGTGGTCCCTGGGAGGTGGCGTGACGATGCAATTCGCAATAGACCACCCGCAAAAAATCCGTTCACTGATCTTGCTAAATCCGTTATCTCCATTTGGTTTTGGCGGCACCAGGGGACTGGAAGGAATACCTTGTTTTTCAAGCTTCTCAGGCTCCGGTGGCGGTACTGTTAATCCTGATTTTCTTGAACGAATCAAATCCAAAGATTACGGAAAGGAAAGTCCCAATAGTCCGAAAAGCGTACTCAATCAATTTTACTTTAATCAGCCTTTTCAATTGACGAGCGATAAGGAGAAGCACTTAATATCCTCCATGCTGTCTACCAGCACTTTGGAAGGAAACTATCCGGGATCATTCGAATTGTGCAAGGATTGGCCCGGCATGGCTCCCGGTAATAAAGGAGTCAACAATGCTATTTCTCCCAAATACTTTAACGTTAGTGCTATTGCTGATGTAGAACCTAAATTCCCGATTCTCTGGATTCGAGGAGATAGTGACCTTATTGTTTCTGACAATTCTATGTTCGACCTGGGATTTCTGGGACAAAACAACTATATCGAAGGCTGGCCGGGTAAAAATGTATACCCGCCTCAGCCGATGGTTTCACAGACCCGATCTGTACTCAACAAATACTTTGAAAAAGGCGGTTTTGTTCAGGAAACAGTCATCAAAGACGCTGGTCATTCGCCTCATATTGAGAAACCGGACGATTTCTTAAGCTCAGTGCGAGAGTTCATCAATACAAAAACATAAGTAACCTGGAATTAATTTGAGTAAGAGGAAGATGGGAGAATGTCATGCTTGTCCTGGAAAAAATTATTCAACAGCTATATGGGAACAGTGGGACCGTTTGTTTCTTTTTCAATCAGTATCTGTAATCCACGATGACAAGGGGAAAGCCGGAATTCAATTTGTCAGGAATCGATAATAGGAATCTTCCTTTTTTACGATTGCTTCTATGTGATCTTTGCCAAGTGAAGAATTGTCAGGAAATACAATCCTGTATAAACCAATGGGAAGGTTTTTGATATGAATAATGCCTGTCTTGTCTGTCCTTGCAAATATCCGACTACCGTCCCAGTATTCGACAATGATATTTTCGTTGCTGTGAGGATTGTTGTCATCGTCGGTTACTTCAAGATAAATATGCCCCCTTTCGAATACAGCTTCGGAATTTGGAATACTATGGCCTTGTTCATTTATCAGGGGTAAAACAGCCGGTTTTTCCTGTTCGGGTGACACTGTTTTTGAGACATCCAGTGCCAGACGAAAGCCATTTGTATGTTTGCGACTTGATGGAACTGACCAGTTTCTATTGGAACAACGGGCTCCCACAGGATGATCTACCCAGGACCCGCCTTTCAGGACCCTGAAATGTCCCTTTTGGGCTCCAGCTGGATTATTGATGGGACTATGCTTGAAATAGTCCTGATCAAACCAGTCTGTAGTCCACTCACTTACATTGCCTGACAGATCGTAAATTCCAAAAACATTGGGGTAGAAAGATCCAACCGGAGAGGTGTTGGGATACCCATCCTTGTATTCCTCAAGAAACGCCCTGGTTCTGAGATTTAAAATATGTTTGCCTTCGGATATGTTAGCGGTTTTTTGATTGGCTATTAATGGATGATAGTTCCCCCAGGCATACAGTTGATTGCTTGTACCGGCCTTACAAGCGAATTCCCATTCGGCTTCGGTGGGCAACCGGTAGTTTTTTTGGGTAAGCGTGTTAATTTTTTTTATAAATAACTGAGCGTCCTGAAAGCTCACAGAATCTACAGGATGATTGCCGCTTGTTTTGAAATACGACGGATTACTATTTAAAATACTAAGCCATTGGGCTTGTGTTACTTCATATTTAGCCAGGTAAAAATCACTTAGGCAGACCGAGTGTAGTGGTCTTTCATCAGCACGACCTTGCAAAAAGTAATCACCCATCCAATAGCATCCTCCCCGGATAAAAACGAACTCCATGCCTGTTATTGGATCGGTAAAATCGGATGGCTTTTTATTAAACGTGTTCTTATTGTTTTTTGCACCATGGTTTTCCCCCAGGTCGGCAGCATTCCCGTACGAAAAGTATACCGGAGTATCCGGTGCCAATGTTACCCATGGGATTTGTTTTCCATGACTATTCCTTTCCACTTCTTCTTTGATCTTCGTGAACAGTTGCATGTTTTTGAGATCGTACTTCTTTAAATTTACTGAAAACGAATCAATAAACAGGTTCGACATGGAGCCGCTAGATTTAACTATTTGTTCCGGTGACGCAGCAAAGGCTATCAGGGTATTGCTATAAGGTGTTGTTGTGGACAATCCTTTCTGTTTTTCTTTTGTTATTTCAAAAAGGTCATTTTGGTATGAAGCATCTATAATAAAAAAGTTAATTTTTGAATTCAGCAACCTGATCTTAAACATGAGAAGATCCAGATTTATGGCTGAACTGTCCAGTTGCTTTTCCTCAACAATGCCCGCATCAATCGGGACCAGGTAGTTATTTCCTTTTGACTGTACCGCATGTCCCGAATAAAAAAGCAAACAGGTTTCCAGCTTATCAACAGGAACAGTATATCCTTTGACAAGCTCATTTTGGTTTTTTATATATTGGATGAAACTATCCACAGCCTTTTCCGTTTCCAACCTGGTCAGATTGTCTGATCTAAACACCTTAAAATTTTGTTCCTTTAAGGTTTGGGCAATGATACTTAATTGTTTTTTCGAATCCAGATAAGGAGCTTGCTCATATTCATAATTGGCAATGATCAATGCGACATGCTTTGGTTTTATTTTCTCTTGCTCCGAAAGAGTATTTGAACCGAATAAAAAAGAATAACCTGTTTCCGGTATAAAACAGATGATCACCAATATGGCAACTGATATCAAAAGGCAGAATCGGCGTTTCTTATTCATATTTATTTTTAGATGAGACTAATCTTGATGGGGATTGTCGATTACCCATCTGATCAGTTTTTTTGAAGAAACAACATTGAAGCTTAACGGATTGGTGGTCCAGACTTCTTCCACGCGTACTCCCTCATTGTGTCCACTCAGCCTGATGGGATGGTCTAAAAAATATGGCAAACTATCGTTAATAGGCATCAGAATAACCTGATTTGATTCAATAGTAGAATACTTATCCATATCTTTTTTACTCCTATCACAATAGTTTAGTACAATCCATTTACCATCGGGTGAAAAGAATTTCATCATTCCTGTTCGATGAGAATATACTATCGGAAATTCCTCGGGTTGATCATTTTTCCAACTGAATACCCACAGTTTGGTTTTACCGTTAACAACAGCAAACGGTAATTTTGGGTGTGTGTCAAAAAGATGTATAAATACATCATCCAAATCACTGTTATTATTGTACAAATCAACCATTGGATGATGTATTTGTTTTAGGTCTTCCGTGTAGGTTTCCAACTTGTTGTTTTCATTAAAGAGGAATATGATTCCCCGATATACTGCTGCTAATGATCTTTGGGGGAGTACGGTGTCTTGCAGTAAAAAGTTGGTGGATGTTTTTGGCTTTTTACCACTGAAATCATATATCTTTAAGTAGTATTCACTTGGTTTTCCACCCCCTGGATGGCTTTCAATCTCGAAAATAAATTTTTTATTTTTTCCGTCCAATACTTTAACATTTCGTATATTTTCCCATCTTTTTGGCATGGCGCGTATTCCATAATATTGATGCGATTTGTCCTTTAGATTAAATAATAGAAAACGTCGCATTTGTGCCCAACCAATATATTCCCTGGAAAAAATGGGAAGAAATACACAATCACCCCCTACCCATTTTGAAAACCCCTTTTTAACAGTTTTATAAGATAGTTTTTTTTTCTTAAAGGTCAACAGTGAAAATGCGTTTTTAAGACTATTAACACCGATGCTATTATC
>JBFFHJ010000125.1:0-16296 GCA_041556995.1 bacterium
CAGCTGGAATCGATGCCGGACCGGGACGACAGCTGGCCGGAGCGGGCCTGCTGAAACTGGTCGGGGCGAGAGGATTCGAACCTCCGACTCCCTGCTCCCAAAGCAGGTGCGCTAGCCAGGCTGCGCCACACCCCGAAGCACAATATTAATTTTTGCTTTTTTGTTGGAATCTTGTCAATAAGAAAAGTACAGTTTTTAAACTAAATTGTGAGTTTTCCCCCTAATGCCTTCATCTGCTCGGCAAAATGGACTTTCAGCCCTTCTTGTGCCAGATCAAGCATGTCATTCAGGTAACTTCGTGAAAAAGGTTTTTTTTCAGCAGTTCCCTGGATTTCTATTATTTTACCGTCATCTGTCATAATAACATTCATGTCTACATCAGCATTTTTATCTTCTGAATAGTCCAAGTCAAGTAGGATGTTATCATCAATGATGCCAAGGCTGACGGCAGCCACTTGACGTTGAATCGGGAATCGATCAAAGCATTTTTTCTCTGTTTGAATATGTCTTAATGCCAGAATCATTGCCACATATCCTCCTGTTATTGCCGCTGTGCGTGTGCCCCCGTCCGCCTGAATAACATCGCAGTCAATCCAGATAGTTTGTTCTCTTAGGGCTGCAAAATCCAAAACCGATCTTAACGACCTGCCGATTAATCGTTGAATCTCTTGTGTTCTTCCGCTGACTTTGTGTCGTTCACGTCTGACACGTGTTGAGGTTGAACGTGGCAACATGCTGTATTCAGCACTTAACCAACCGACCCCTTTCCCTTTTAAAAAGGAGGGCACGTTGTCTTCCACTGAAGCCGTGCAAATGATTTTGGTGTTTCCGGTTTCAACTAATACAGATCCTTCCGGATGAATAATGTAGTTTGGAACGATATTGATGAGTCTAGCTTGGCCTTTTGCTCTTCCGTCTTTTCTTTCCATAGAATTTTTGTCGGATTGGGTCAATTATTTCTTTGATTTTCACCAGAGCCTCTGGTAAAACGCAACAGATCATAAGAAAATATGATAATCCATTACAAGGTTTTACTGTGATATTTTTATGTTAAACACTGAGGTCCATCTATATTGGTTAAATTTTCTTGTTGTCTAAATAGCAATGGATTCAATTGAAATAATAAAACAAATAGATCAATAGTATTTGTGAATAAAAAACATCACCAAACAGTGGTTTCAACTCATAAAAATGCAAAAAGCAGCAAGGGATTTATTCTTCCCCTCAGTATGATACTGGCGTTGGTTGTATTAACATCTATCGGATTATGGTATCGCCAGATTGTTGTACAAAGTTATTTGTCGGAGCGACTGATCCACCAACGCAGTTTGTATATAGAATGTAGAAGTCTGCTACCGGTGTTGATTCAAAAACTGGATGAAAAAGAGGAAAAGGATCTATTGCAGGCAGAGGAGGATTTCTTGAATGTGGAAGAACAGGGGAATATTCGTTGGAAGGTTGATCGATCTGCTGCATTTGGTTCAAAAATTCGATTTACTTTCAAGTTAACTAATTCATCTATGGAACCGATCCGTTTAACCATACCTTATTCGAAGCAATAATATCTTTCAGGTATCCCACCAGATTTCCCCACTGAACGTCGGTGGCTCTTGATTTCCGGCATTCATAAGCACCAATGATAGTTTATTGATTAGGTTATACATTGTGGAATGAATTTGAAAATCGCGACACAGACGATCCCAGTTCTTTTCCTTTGCATAGGCACAGCCGTTCCACATCCATTTGCGCTTTTGTCCTTTAGGTATATCCTGTTGAAAGACTTTACGGGCATTTTTGATACAGGCTTCGGTGGTCAGTTTGCCTTTGTGTTCAAACTGGGGAACATGATATCTGCAAAACTGGCAACCGGGGTTCTTAATGGCAATTTGTTTTAACATGTCAAGTATTCAAAATCGGACATCCAATGCCCATAAATAGTATCGTGTTGGTAGCAGAAGTTAAATAACTTATGATTACAACATTTTGTAGAATCAAAAATAAAAAATAATGGATGATTATTCGGCAACGTATATAATAATGGAATAAGTTGGAAAACCATTTGTTTTCGGTCAGTTGATAAAGATATAAACAAAGATTTAACTGTTTATATTATCAACGACATACTGACTTATATGTTTTGAACACTTATAACTATTTTCAGACAAGGAAAAATGAGACTATCCCGTACTATTCTGATTTGCGTTCTATTTTTTATTTCGTCTTGCTCTTCAATTTTAACGTCTCCCGGAGATTCAGGGACGCTGATAACCAAAAGTCCGAACGATACTAGAAATTATAAGTACCTTACTTTATCAAATCAACTGGAAGTTTTCCTGGTGTCTGATCCCTCTACAGATCAAGCGGCAGTCTCCTTGGATGTTCTAGCTGGCCATAATTTCGATCCTCCGACACGACAAGGATTGGCTCATTTTCTTGAACATATGTTGTTTTTAGGGACCGATAAATATCCTCAAGCGGAGGAATACGGCAGTTACCTGTCAGCCCACGGTGGATACAGTAATGCGTATACCTCTTATGAAGACACAAATTACTACTTCTCTATCCATAAAGACTATTTGGATGGTGCTTTGGATCGGTTTTCCCAGTTTTTTATATCCCCCAGGTTTGATGCTCGATTTGTCGAAAGGGAATTGAATGCGGTGAATGCGGAGCACCAGAAAAATATTCAGAATGATATGCGACGAATTCACCGGATTTTAAAAGAGATATCCAATCCCATCCATCCGTATCATAACTTCGGAACGGGTAATCTGGAAACATTAAAAGGGGATGATGATCGCAACCTATTAAGATCTCAATTAATTGATTTTTTTGAAAAACATTATTCATCTAATGTAATGAAGCTAGTGATTGTGGGTAAAGAGACATTGCCCGAGTTGGAAGCATTGGCTCGAAAATACTTTTCAGGCATCAGGAATAAAAATCTGGTGGTGGAATCTTTTTCCCATATTCCACTTTTTGATGATGTTTTCCCGCGTAAAGTCACCATTAAACCAGTGAAGGCAATGCGTCAGTTGAGGCTTATGTTCCCAATTCCCCCGCAGAGAAAACTATACAAGAATAAACCCAGTGAAGTTATATCACATCTGATTGGTGATGAGGGAATCGGTAGTATTCTGGCAAAATTAAGGGAAAAGGGTTGGGCAACGAGTTTATCGGCCGGAGCTGGGCCCGGGAGTCGGGATTTTTCGTTTCTGGATATCAATATTGTATTAACCAATCAAGGTCTGAATCGGGTCGATGACGTTGTCCAATTAATATTCCAATACATCGATTTGATAAAAAAAGAAAAAAGTCTGGAGCGCATATTTAATGAATCAAAAAAAATGGCAGCCATTGGTTTTCAATTCAAGGATAAAGAGGATCCGGTAGAATATGCCCGTTTTCTTGCTGCCAGATTGCAGGATATTCCAGGTAATGATGTTTTAGCCGCCAGATGGTTATATAAAGAATATAAACCTGAAATGGTTAATGAAATTTTGCAATATTTAACCCCCGAGAATTTGCAGCTTATTTTGATTGCCCCGAATGTCTCAACGGATAAAGTGGAAAAATGGTATCAGGCCAACTATGCAGTCAATCAGGTTTCAAAAAAAACTATCGAATTCTGGAAAAAACCTTCAGTTAATAATGCTTTAAAACTTCCTCCGGAGAATCCGTTTATTCCTGAAAAAATAACCCTAAAGGAGGTTCAGGTGGTTGATCTATATCCAGTTTTGATGAAGAACAATGCTATGTCAAGAGTCTGGTTTAAACAGGATGATCGATTTAGAGTTCCAAAAGGAAATATTCGGATACAGCTGAGTACACCCAAAGCATACGAATCGGTGAAAAATGCTGCCATGACCCGATTGTTTCTCATGTTGCTGATAAAGAATCTGAATGAGTATTCTTATCCGGCAAGTCTGGCTGGTCTGGACTATTCCATATCCAATTCGGTTAAGGGTATCAATCTGTATCTGGGGGGATATTCAGAGAATATCCATTTGTTATTTAAGAAAATTGTGGATGAAATGGTTGGATTTCAATCTGATCCTCAAAATTTTAAAATATTTAAAAATCAAATCCGGGAAAAGAGGCAAAATCAAAAATTATCACCTGCCTATCAACGGATTTCCTATGAAGCTTATTATTTTTTATCCGATCCGTTCTGGCATACGGATGAATATCTTGATGCCATTGAGGATATAAGTCTGGAGGATGTTTTAGCGTTCGTACCGCAACTGTTGTCGCAGATGTTCATTGAAATTTTTGCCCATGGCAATTTTGATGTGAATGAAATTCTGTCATTAAATGCTATATTGGAACAGAACTTTACCAATCCAAAACTGAAGCCGGTTCTCCAAGTTGAAGAAAGAACTGCGCAGATTGTGTCTCCAACTAATGTCACATACCAGATGGAAGTGGAAGATGTTAATTCAGCTGTTGATGTGTATTTTCAAGTCGGTCCTGAAAGTGTAGAACAAAGTGTGACATTGGATATGATTCAACAGATTCTTGAGAAGCCATTTTACCATCAATTACGTACTATTGAGCAGTTGGGTTACTTGGTATGGTCTGGTTATCGAAGCTCCAACAAAGTGGATGGATTCAATTTCATTATTCAGTCCAGTAGCAGAGAACCGGTATATTTACAGGAGCGAATCGATAACTTTATCAAGAATTTTAAAACTGATCTGAACAAGATTTCCAAAGACCAGTTTGAGCAATTCAGGGAGTCATTGATAGCTAGAAGAGAGGAACTGCCCAAAAATCTTGAGGAAGAAACCCAACGGTATTGGGGAGCTATTACTTCAACCAGATTTGATTTCCAGAATCGGGATAAAGAAATTGAAGCTTTAAAGAGATTGACATTGGATGATGTTAAACGGGCTTATACCGAGATTTTTTTAATGCCGTCCAATACCAAGCGAGTGAATATTCAAGCCATTGGAAAGAATCACCAGCGATTGAAACCTTCGGGAACCGTTATTAAAGATTTAAAAGAATACAGACGCAACATAACGTATTACAGCAATCCGCCGGGTGAAATAAAAACCCATTTGTATCGGAACTAATATATTTTTCCAAAGGAATTATAATCAATTAGAGCTTGGATGAAGATTCCTTGAATCCGTAGATGATGTAAAGGGTTTTCGTTTAAGCTCCAATTATCTATCTGAATGATGAAAAAGGAAATACATAGAAAAATAAACGAACGATTAAAATTAGCCATTCATGCTGTTATTAACCAACAAATTGCGGAAAGGAACCCACCGGAAACTTTGGAGACGTTAGAAAGATTGCAGAGTGAAGGATTCTCCGAAGAGGAGGCTTATAACTTGATCGGCCATCTTGTTAGTATGGAAGTGGCAGAGCAAATCGCAGGTGAAAGCGGAATAAATATGGAACGATTTTTGGTGGCTTTGGAAAAATTGCCAGCACCGTTTGCCAAAGATCGACAAAATGATGTGGACGATGAATAGGAGAAACCATGTTCACCTGGATTTTTCTAATATCGTTTTTTTCTTTAACTTTACTTGATTTGTTAATTCTAATTCAATCCTCCAATGGTGCCGGTATATATCTGATTGTTCTAACTCAGATAGCCAGTGCCTTGTTTGGCTATTATCGTATCAGGAAAATGGATTTTAATCTTTTTTTTTTCCTGGATACAGAACTAAAGAAAAATAAGACAATTATCAGGGAAGTGTGGGAGGAAGTGGTTTTATTGCTATCTGCTTGTCTACTGATCATCCCGGGATTTGTCACTGATTTTATTGGATTAGTATGTCTTATACCGCAAGTCAGAAATGTGTTCTTGGAAGTTCTGGAAGAGCTGTGATAAAAAAAACTTTGCTTCATTATAAAATTCAGTTTTTAAAATCTTTTTATTTAGACAGCCTTGCTATTTGTTGGCTTCCCCGAATACTAATACTGGCATTTCTTCTCCTTTTTCCAGCTTTCAGCCCCTCAATAACTCTTGCAGATGAATTGAATGAGGAAATCAAACAATTGGAGAATTTTAGTAATGTTTTCCATCTGATTAAACGGCGATATGTAAAAAACCAAACTACATCGGACTTGATACGAAACGCTATCCAGGGCATGATAAAAAGTCTTGATCCCTATTCAGTTGCGTTGACTAAAGAAGAACTGGAAAATCTTGAACTCCAATCAGTCGGGCAGTATACGGGGATTGGCGTTACCATTCAATATAGTGAAAAAAAGTTCATTATTACACAGGTTTTTGAGAATTCTCCAGCCTCCAAACTCGGCATTAAACCAGGAGATGTGATTGTTCAGATTGACGGAAAAATGTTGGGTGATATTTCCGAGGAAGAACTAAATCAGTTAATTATAGGGGAAAAGGGAACCAAACTGAATGTTGGATTCTACTCGGCTAAAAACCCGGATCGTATTGTTCAAAAAAAGATAGTTCGTGATCTGGTAAAGGTCAATTCTGTGGAGTGTTTTGATTGTGAGCATAAAATTGCCATTATTCGGATTCATCAATTCTTAAAACATACACCTCGTGAAGTGAATAAATTTCTGGGGAAAAGGTCTTATGAAGCTGTTGTTCTTGACCTGCGAAATAATCCTGGAGGATTGCTTGTATCTGCAGTGGAAACGGCTGAGATTTTTATAAGTATGGGAGACATTGTTCAAATTAGGGACCGGAATGACAGGGTGATAGAAAGATATGTTTCCCGTCGTCAATCGGAATTTGATTCCCCGTTCCTGGTAGTATTGATTAATCGGTTTTCAGCCAGTGCGGCAGAGATACTGGCAGGTGCGATTCGTGACCGTAATGAGGGTATTCTGGTGGGTGAAACCAGTTTTGGCAAAGGAGTTGTTCAGTCAGTATTTCCTGTGGCTGATTCTTTATTTGTCAAAATAACGACAGCTCATTTTTTTACTCCATCGGGTATAGATTTCAATGGAAAAGGAATTCAACCGGATTATCCAGTTGAAGATACGGCCGAACAAAATCGTTATGACGAAAAAGACCAAATTTACCAAAAAGCGTTACAACTGGTACATGAAAAAATTGGTATCTGACTCTTCACTGTAAAAGAAATCAGGAATCATTGCCCCAAATTCCTCATGCTGCTGTTATTTGATTTGGAACAACAATTCAATGTACAAGATAGTATTTAAAGATTCTGTTCTAATTTTAAGGTAGATAACTTTTCCAATCGGGTGATTAATTCATTTACCATTTCTATTGTCGCGCATTCACTGTTTTTTTCAATTTTGAATGCCAGTTCACTTGCCATTTGAAGACCATAATTAGCCGTTGATCCTTTGATGTCATGTGCAATCGACTTTATCTTCGGAGGATCGCCATTTTCAATGGCTTGTTTGAGTGTTTTTGATTTGGCAAAACAATCAACCAGGACTTCAACAATCAATTCCTGAAGGTCTTCCAGATCCAAGCCCATACGTTCTGCTGCTTCCTGCATGGTTTGTATGACTTCCTCTCGTGTAACTTCCGCCATGATACCTCGATTGAAATGTGATTGATGCTTGTTTGAGTATTTAGTTAAACCACATATAGATAATTGTGTATTTTAATCCGATATTGTCAGTTGATTTCCTGACTCTTTCGGCTTTTTTTTCAAAATCGACGAAACACTAAATAACTTGGGAAAAGGGTTGGTTCCTGTTTCAATCTTTTGGATTCAATTTTATTGTATAAATTGCTTTATTATATTGATAATCAAGATGGTTGGCTGTTATTTTTAAGATTTTGATACTTTTAACCTTATCCCCTGTTTTTAATGCATACTGTTGTTTACCGATCTGAATAAGTGCAAAATGTTGATTATCAAGTAAAGCATATCCTTTATAAGAAAGATCTTCAAGATTTATTTCCTTCTTGGATTTTGCGGTCTTCGGTATTTTGCAGGAAAATGGGTTGGCTACTAAAGATGAAATTATCAGTATAGTGGAAAAAAGACCGGCAATAGGCGGGATAATGAATTTATTTTTCATATAAAGAGTAAAAAAATGAGTTGATTTCAAGGGTAACTTGGATAACAGGATTGGTTTGCAAAGGAGTCAAATTTTGGAAGTCACAAGTTGAAAGAATAGAGTGTGGATCAACAGTCTGGATGTTTTTCAGATAATTCATTAAATCAAGATATGACCCTTCCAGAGTTTGCCTGGTTGTAATTTTTTGGAAATGGTTGTCTATTTTATTGGTATCTATCCGCTGCGCTACTACTGTTAATTGATGTATTTTATGAAGATTTCCATATTTTTTTTGAAGCATGGTGGTGTCTTTGGAAAGCCGGATCTGTTTCTGCATGTTTTCCAGATTTTCCTTTAAAATGGTTTGTTTTTTTTTGTAGTCTTCTGTGTGCAGGGAAAATATGCTGTATAAACTGAATTCCTTTTTTAGAGCTGCGATTTTGTTTCTATAATAGGGGATTTTTTCTATGGGTGGGAGAATAAAATTAAAGATAATAAATATTTGAAACAATAACAGAAATATTGTTATCTGATTACGTTTATGTGAAATCCAGGTTTTCACTTTGATCCCGTCGAATGAGGTGTTGTTATAACCAGTTGATAGTGTTTCAAAGATCGTCCATTTATTTGAATCGTTTCGTTTTTATTCAGGTTGATATGATAATTTTGTTCTCCAAGAGTAGACATCAGACTTGTTAATTCTGTTTCCTCGTGATCCAGTAGTTCCAAATCAATTTTCTGGTGAGAAATAGAAAGATTTTTTATCCAAACACTACCGGGAAGAATCCTATCCAGCTTGTTCAAAAACGAATGAGGATTTATTCTCAAACTACCGGCGGCTTCTAACATTGAATTTGCTTTGAAATATAATCGTTCCGTTTGGGCAATTTTTGATAGTTTTTTTGATTCAGCCTGAAGAGCATTAATTGATTGTTGTAGAGATAACCGATCTGCCTTCAATCCAGTCAATACTAAATTGCTGAAGACAGCCCATAGGAATAAAATTATAGTGCTAGTGACCAAAACCCTATTGAGAGTAATAAATTTGAGATTTAACTGTCTGTTTTTACGTGGTTTGCGGAAAATTATTTTATATTTTTGCTTTTTCCTTTTGGGAAATAAAAGGTTACGCATTATAATTTGTAGTTTGTCATCATTCTGATAGTCAGCTATTGTCCATATTTTTGAGGTTCGGTTGTTAGTCGGATTTGTTGTTATTTGGTTCAGATGTTTGATTTTACTATTGTATGAAAGCGAAGGGTTCCAACAATTAAAATGTTGAATTATCGGGAATGTTAAGCTCCAATCAGCCTGTAGGTACTCATAGTCCAGAAGCATTCTAAACCTGTCACCGCCCTGCTGAATTTCTGTTTCAGGTGGATGATTCAGTAAGTTTATAATTATATTTTCGATGGCAGGCCGCCAGGGAATTCTTTTTTTGCTATCTTTAAATGAGACTAATAGCTCCAATCCTTTTGTTGTTAAATGGGAATGAATGGTTATAGCTTTTTTATCTGATACATGAATTGAGGTGATAAACCGGTTTTCCTTTTTTGCTTTACTGACAGACAGTTTTTGTAAATCTGCCTGCTCAAGTTCTGAAGAGGATAAATGAATGGTCTCATGAACAAACGTATATATAAAAGGTGAAGCGAGCAACAGCAGTGGGTTTGATCTGGTTGAGATTTCATTGGCCAGGTTTTCCAATGTAATTTCCAAACAGCTCGGCTCTTTAGCAATTAGAAGGATCAAAGAACCGTGTAACAAAAAGATGCTGTCGGATGAGATAGTTGATGGAGAAGAATTAAAACTGATGGGTAGTTTCATGTTCTATACTATCATAATTGATCGATCGGGATTTGAATTATAGATGGTTTGACTTATTTTTGAGACATTCACATTTCTTCAATCGTTCTTTAATGCTTTGAGAAAAAACAATGTAAAACATTTTGTTAATCTATTGTATCAAATGGTTAGATGGATTTTTTCACCAACGATCACCAATCGTAAGTATACAATAATTCTCGACCTGTATGATGATTTTTGGCAAACTTAACAGATTGAAATCTTTAATACAAATATAATTATAGGGAGTTATGTGTCAGGTAGCGTTGATAGTAGGATTTTAGCGATTTGAAGCGAATAAGTATTAATAGATTGGATTGATTAACATAGTTCAAATAATCAACGGATTAATCATTTGTTGGAATAATACATTTTCCAATGGATCCCTCTTGGCAGACTTTTCCGTTGATCCAGACGGTGTTTGTTAAAATGGTTTCTTTAAATATGGCTTTCGCAATTAGAGCGGAATATAGGCTGGCTTCAGTCAGGTCGGCAAATGAAAAATCAACACCTGATAATTTAGCTCCTTTCAGGTTAGCTCCGATCAATTTTGCACCGATAAAACTGGCGTGTCTTGGATCGGACTTGGTTAGCTGAGCTTTTTCCAAGTTGGCTTTCCTGAAATTTACACCAATGAGTTTTGCTTTTTGAATATTGGCATTTTTAAGATTTGCATCTTCCAGATTAGCGCCCGTCAGTTTACCGTATTCCAGGTTGGCACCTTCCAGATTTGCATTCATCAAATTGGCACCTCTTAGATTCGCTCCTTCGAAAAGAGCACCTTTCAGGTTGGCGTTTTTTAGGCTTATTTCCGTCAGGTTAGCTCCATTCAAGTTTGCACCTTCCAAATTGGCTCCGTCCAAATTGGCACCCCTCAAAGTTGTACCTTCAAAATCCGCCCGTTCAAGATCTGCATTTTCCAGTTTAATATTAGTTAGATTGGCGTTTCTGAAAACAGCGGCAATCAGTTTTGTGTTGGTTAGATTCGCTCTGGTCAGATTCGCTTCCTGAAAATTGGCACCGATAAGATTGGCATTTTGTAGATCTGCATCGGTCAAGTCTGACAGTGAGAAAATTGCACGGTGGGCGAACGTTTTTTTAAGTATGGCCCCAGTCAAGTTCGCTTCGGTAAAATCCGTTCGTTCCAAATTGGCACCTTCGAAATTGGTGTCCAGCAAACTAGCATTTAAAAATACAGAGTCTGCCAGGGTCGAGTTTTTAAAATTGGCGTTGTTTATGGATGCGTTTTTTAGATTGGCTTTTTTCAGATCGGTGTTCTCAAGAACAGCACCATTTAGATTGGTATGAATAAGTTTGGCTTGTTTGAGGTTTGCGTTTTTCAGGTTGGCATTTTCCAGATTAGTATAGGTTAGAGTCGTTTTCTCCATGTTTGCGTTTTCAAGATTGGCCCCGGAAAAATCAGATTCACTCAAATCGGAACCTTGAATGGCAGCACCTTCTATTATAACATTAATAAGTGTCACTTTGCTCAGATTACAACTAATACATTTTTTTCTCTCTTTCAGGCTTTTGACACACCCATCATTCCGATCCTTGTTGCAGTTTTGGATGCGGGTTCGTCCGTAAAACTCCTCAATGAAACTGCTTTTTTCTTCTTTCAGTTGGGCGAAACCAATATAAATTCCCCCCAAAGATAGAAGAATGGATACAAATAAAGTTTTCCAAAGCATAAGGATATTAGGAGGAGAGTGAAAAATTCTTCTTTTTAAGTCCGGATTTATCCCTACATGTCACTTTTTAATGCGATGATGTTCCCATAACTTAGCATATTTAAGAAACATTGAATATGCTGCCCCGACACTAATGATGAACCCCGGCATTCCGTCGAGAAATCCCCTTTTGATCAGGTACGTTTCGATGAATTTACCCATGGGTTTGAACATCAATTTCAAAAAGGATGGTTTGTTACCCTCTTCGAACAGGATTTTTGCACTGATACTTGAAAATGAGTTGTTTGTCTGAATATTGTCGTAGAGATCTCTAAATACATAATGATCCAAGGCACCTTCAAAATGACCGACTTTGCCTTGAACATCAACTTTGTCGTGTGGATTAGTCCCTGCCCAGTGGCCGAATTTTCGATTAAAAAGTCGTATGTTTCGATCCGGATACCAACCGCCATGCATAATCCATCGACCCAGATGAAAGCTTCGACGGGGTACTGTATAACCGTTTAACAAGGTGTCGGGAGATGTTGTTTCAAAAAGTTGAAATATTTCCTCTTTCAGTTTTTTCGAGATTCTTTCATCCGCATCAAGGCAAAGAACCCAATCGTATTGGCATTGGTCCACTGCCATCTGTTTTTGTTCAACATGACCCAGGAATTTTTGATCGATTACCTTTGCCCCTAAAGACTCCGCGATTTCCTTGGTTCGGTCAGTACTCAGACTGTCAATAACAATGACTTCATCAACCCAGTTGATGCTTTTGATGCAATCAGCAATTGTGTTTTCTTCATTCAGTGTAATGATTGCTGCTGAAATATTGATTTTGTTAATAGGCATAATTTCAGGTTATTGGGTATCTTTGGGAGTGACCGCAATGGAAAGTCTTTGTATTCCAGCTTGTTTGGCTGTGTCCATTATATAAACGACATCTTTGTGCCGGACATTTCCATCGGCGCGAATAATCAGGTTTTTTCGCTTTGATTTCTTTTGTAAATACGCCAGAGTTGCTCCAAATTTTTCCTTTTCAATTGTTTTTCCTTCCAGGTACAGTTTGTTTTTTTCAGTGATAACGATTTCAATCGAATCCGGCTTTATGGTTTTTGACTTAACAGAAGCTTTTGGCAGGTTAACCTTTATTCCGGGTGAACTGATGAATGTGGTTGAAACCATAAAGAAAATCAACAATAAAAAAATCACATCAATTAATGGTGTGATGTCAAGACTCAGGCGTTTTGCCTCTCTTTTTTTAAATCGCATCGTTGGCTTTTTCGATTAATGGAACATATTTCGTTTTTGATTAGTAATTTCAATTAAAAAAAAATATTTCATCAATGGGATGGCTTTTCCCGAATGGTTTTTTTTGAATTCAGTGAATATTTTGTTGTTTCATTCAACTTGCTCCGTAACTTTTTGAATTGTCATGGGCTATACTTTTTTACTCAATAATTCCAATAAGGTAATTGTATGATGTTCCATTTCTGTTATCAGGTTTTCGGCTTTTTTAGAAAAAAAGTTGAAGAAAACAAGTGTCGGTATAGCGATGGATAGTCCGGATGCAGTAGTGATCAGGGCTTCGGAAATTCCACCGGCCAAAACAGATGCGTTACCAGTACCATGTGTAACAATGGTTTCAAAAACCTTGATCATTCCGGTTACTGTTCCCAGCAGTCCTAATAGTGGGGAAATGACTGCGATTGTATGAAGAATGGTGTGAAATCGTTCGAGAATCGGGACCTCAATTCTTCCGGCTTCTTCCAAGTAGTTCTTTAATTCGTCGCGCGATCGATCTGCGTTAATAATCGCAGTTTTTGCGATCTTTAACATGGGTGTCCTGACACTTTCAGCCCACTCCAAAGCGGCTGGAAGATCTCTTTTTTTGATCGCGATTTCGATCTCTCGCAAAATATCGAGTCTGATAATTCTGTTTCTTCTTAAAAATATCAAACGTTCGATAATGATAGCCAATGACAAGATAGAACATATTAAAAGGGCGATCATTAATGGACCACCTCGCGAAATTAACTCAAAACTGTCTGTTGATATCATGGAATAATGATCCTTTTAGTTATTCCTTCTTCGACTTATCCCGCCAAATGATATTTAATGGAGTGCCTTCAAATCCAAAAAAATATCGAAACTGGCTAATAACATATCGACGATAGGAAAGGTTAATTGATTTTAGAGAATTAGTGGTGATAACAAAACTAGGTGGTTGGATAGAAACTTGTGTTGAATAGAAAATTTTGGTTGCTTTTCCTGCTTTTGCCGGTGGGGTGTGTCGAGAGGTGATGGATTGCATTACCTTATTCAAATCAGATGTTTGAATACGTTTGGAATACTCTTTATAGACCTTTTTCACCTCTTCCAGAATTTTGGTTACCCGTTGTCCCGACTTAGCGCTGACAAAAATCATGGGAGCAAAGTCGAGAAATCGTAGCTTATCCCGAATTTCTCTCTTCATTTTCTCCAAAGTTTTGTTATCTTTTTCGATCAGGTCCCATTTATTGACCACAATGATTAAGGCTTTGCCTCTATCCAGGATATATCCGGCGATTTTGGCGTCTTGTTCAACAACTCCCTGGACTGCGTCGATTACGAGTAAAACAACATCTGAACGTTCTATACTTTTTAAAGCAGCGATCATGCTGTATTTATCTATCAGTAAACTAACCCTGCCTTTTTTTCGAATTCCTGCGGTGTCGATCAATCTAAATGTTTCTCCGAAATGCTGACATAAATTATCAACCGGATCTCTTGTAGTTCCAGGTTCTTCATGCACAATTTGTTTGTTATGTCCGATGAAATGATTGACCAGTGATGACTTACCAGCATTCGGTCTGCCAACTATAGCCACGGATGTGATGTCATCCTTTATCTCAGCCGTTCGATTTTTGTCCGAAATCTCCGGGAAGTCCAAAGTGATAGATTCCAACAAGTTCTGAATCCCGGTACTATGCTCGGCCGATATTGAAAAAATCTCTGGTGATCCGGATTCATAAAATTCAGCCACTTCCAGTTCGTGTTTGGGGTTATCAATCTTATTAACAGTAAAATAGATTGGTTTATCCGAGCGTCGTAAAAAATCGTAGATCGATTTATCCTGGGGGGTCCAACCCGAGTATTTATCCAGGAGAAATATGATACCATCCGCCTCTTCGACTGCCAATTGTGATTGTTCCTTCATCTTTTGGGGGATAATCTCTTTACTATCCGGTTCAAATCCACCGGTATCAATCAGGATAAACTGAAATCCTCTATAATTGACAATGGCCGTATTGCGATCCCTGGTTACACCCGGTTGTTCATTGACGATGGCCAACCGCTTCCTGGCGAGTTTGTTAAACAGGGTGGATTTTCCCACATTTGGTTTTCCAACCAGTGCAAATATTTTCATGGTGTTGCTTTAATACCATTGTATAAAAATGGTTCAGGATTAAAATGTTTAATTAGCATTCAATAAAAACAATAGATTATATTATTTTTGAAATAAAAAACATAATCTTTCTTAAGATTGTTTGTTCTTTAGTTTCTTTTATGTAGTGTTTTATCGTCTCTTGAATCGTCGATCCAGTTCGTCCATGTCGATCTCTACTAAAATCGGGCGACCATGGGGACAATAAAGTGCGATACTAAATTCGGTCAACTGATTCAGCAGTGCCTGCATCTCAGGGGCACTTAGGTGTTGTGAGGCACGAATAGCTGAATGACAAGCCATTCGTTCAAAAACTTCATTAAAAAAAGCCTCCATTTTCCCGGATTTTCCAAACTGAGACATTTCATCCAGCACTTCTCTGATGACCGAAGGGATATCGGCATCGCTCAATATTGCCGGTATCTCTTTGATGGAATAGTCGTTTCCACCAAAATGATCGATGGTAAATCCGAGTTTTTTCCATGATTCCTGATGTTGTTCCAACAACAATCCATCTTGAGGTGGTAGTTCTATCATAATGGGAATCAGCAATGGTTGGATTACCAAGCTGTTGGAATAGAACTGATTTTTTATCTCTTCAAACCTAATCCTTTCATGGGCTGCGTGTTGATCAATAATGATCAGCTTTTCTTCACCCTGAATCAGAACATATTTATTGTTTAGCTGACCAATGATTTTATAATTGCTCTCTAAGTATGATAGTTCATTCGAGGCAAGAGTAGATTCTTGCCGATCGGCAAACGAAAATGGGTTCTCGGAATCGGTTTCCGTTTTATTAGAAACCATTGAATCGTTTGAATCTTGAACGTCGTTTCGTTCCGCAGCCGGATCTCGAAAACCAATCTGTTCGTTGGTTTCCATATAGACTTGGACATTGTCGGTTTTCGAAGATGAGGTGGCTGCCGGCTCTTTCCGACTGATATTTAAGGAGCTATAAGCTGTTTCAACCGTTGCCGTTTCAGTCGCTCCGGTATTTTCAGAAACTGATGATACCGGCCGATCGATCTCCGAAGGCGTTGAATGAATAAAGTGCTGCCGTTCTTCAAGCTTTAACAAACGGGAAATGCTGGTTGCAAAAATAGTATGGACCAGGCTGGCATTTTTCAGCCGAATTTCTGTTTTTGCGGGGTGCACATTTACATCAATCTCTTTCGGAGATAATTCTGCTTTGATAAAAAACATGGGATGCATGTTTTTCATCAATAATGTTTTGTATCCCTCGTAAATGCCGTGATTGATGCTTTGGCATTTCACATAACGACCGTTTACAAAAGTATGCTGCCACCGTCTGGAAGCGCGGCTCTTAGAAGGTATCGAAATGAGTCCCTGAAATTTCAGGTAAGATTCCTCATG
>JBFFHJ010000126.1:0-16282 GCA_041556995.1 bacterium
ACGAGATGGTTAATAAGTATCTAATGGCATCATGATGTTGCCAGCAAGTTTTTGGTGCACCCAATAAAACTTGTTTCGGATCGTAGGATGGACAACACCTTGTCCATCTTTTTTAATATGAACTGCGTGGGCAAGAACTGCGTGGGCAAAAGCCCCCCGGAGCATTTGTATTTTTTCTTGGGTATCTTGTCCATCTTTTTTAATATGAACTGCGTGGGCAAGGCTTTGCCCACCCTACAATTCTAATAATTGGCAGTGGCGCTATCGAAAGCACTCATCGAACGTTGATTCAATCCCGATAGCCAGGATGTACTTCCCCGTTCTTAGAGATAAAAGCAGAGACGATTGAATTTACAAATAGTCATCCTGAACCAGCTGGGCGATTTGTTCGGATGTTAACACCTGATCAAAGATTTTGATTTCGGTATATTCACCCGGATAATGATAGGATGAGATATTGTAAGCACCGAGTCTGATGTCCCCTGCACACATCATTCCTGATCCGGCACCTGACCCGGCCAGCTGTTCGTCAATGTAAATGCGTTGATCCGTTGCAGATTGTACGTAACTGACGCGAACCCAAATGTTGGTTTGTACATAAGCACTTCCTGCGGAAATACTACCGGCGATGTCCCATGTGCCGTACCAGAATCTAAAATGCAGATTGTCAGTCAGCGACCTGAAAATAGCACCGCTACCATCATCTGTAATTCGGGTCAGGAATGAAAAGGTGTATTCCGGTAGATCATTCTGAATTAAAGTTCCTTGAATAACCCCCTGACTTCCTGAACTCAAGCCAGATTTTACGTACCATTTGTTTGCCTTGCCTTTTATCTCATCCTGGACCCAATTAATCGCTGTATCCACACCGTTAAGCTGTAAACCCGTTACAGAGTCGGTGACGATTGTTCCGCTCCCTTCCTGCAAAGGAAGGTAATAAGCAGGTTCAGGCACAACAACCTGAGTCGGCGCTCGATTGACCCCGGCATAGATGTTCTTTGAAAAAATAAAATCACCGGGTGCTTCGGGATGAATTCCCAAATTAAATCCGTACATGGCCTGTTGGACTACCAGGTCAAAGTCTTCCGTAACGTTAAGCAACTCCTCGCCAGCCATATAAAAAGCAATTGTTCCACTTTCTCCCTGGACATAGTTCAGTTCAAACTGGTGGAACATATCCTTTTGAATGACTCGGCCGTCAAGAGGTACAGTTGTCATTCCATTGGTAGAATTCCGATACGTAATTCTACCCAAGGTTAAAATATCGGTGCTTTCATCATGATTTAAATAAAGTATGGCAATTGGATTGCTCCTTCCAAAATCTTCATAAATGGCGATGGTCTGGGCGGTTGAACCAAAATCATGATTGGCGGTTAAAGTTGACGGATAATAAAACTCCGCTGAAAACCATAAACTGCTGTTTCCCGAAGGAATCAGCTTAGAGACAGCACCCCAGCAACTATCCCCATTGAACCAATGTTTAATCACACCATTTTCGGATGATATGATCGTATCATATTGTCCACCATGTTCCTCTCTTTTCCACAGACCGCCAAGATCTGATCCGGTGGTGAGGCTGGAAAACACTGCTTCCATCCCATCTTCATCCACTAATTCATTAATCTGTTCGGCAGTCAGTGCCTGATCAAATATCCTGATGTCCATATATTCACCAGGATAAAAATAACTGTCTGTATTATAGGCACCTAATCGGATGTCACCGGCATATAACGTTCCTGTTTCGACACTTTGTCCGGCGAGTTGTTTATCAATATAGATCATCCTTTCAGTGGCAGTTTGAACGTAACTGACTCGAACCCAGGTGTTGTATTTAACATAGGAGGGATCAGCGGAAAGACCGCCGGCAAAATCCCAAGTCCCATACCAGAACCTGAAATGCATATTATTGGTTAAGGATCGAAAAATGGCACCGCTTCCACTATCCGTTATTCTGGTCAGGAAGGTAAAAGTATATTCATCCAGGTTTTCCTGGATCAAAGTACCCTGTATTACTCCTTGACTACCAAAGTTTGCTCCCGATTTGACGAATGATGCATTCTGACGATTTTTTATGTCGTCCCGGGCCCAGTTGATTTCTGTATCCACACCCGCTAACTGCAATTTAGTAACACTGTCGGTGATTATCGTTCCGGTTCCTTCTTGTAATGGTAGATGATATACAGGATTGGGTAGAGAGCTTTGTGTTGTTAATCGTTGGACACCGGCATAAATGTTTTTTGAATAGAAATAATCACCGGGGGATTCAGGATGGATTCCCAGGTTGAATCCAAACATGGCCTGCCGGACTTCAAGATCGAAGTTGTCTTCAACATGAAACAACTCTTCACCATTCATGTAGAACGTAATAGCACCATTTTCCCCATGGTTGTAGTTCAATTCAAATTGGTGGAAAACACCTTTATCGATTTCACTTCCGTTCAGGGTAACTGTTGTTGCTCCGTTAAGGGTATTTCGATAGGTGATACTGCCTAAAGTCAAGACATTAGTGACCTCATCATGATTCAAAACCAATATGGCAATGGGATTGCTTCTTCCAAAATCCTCATATATTCCAATTGTCTGGGCTGTTGACCCAAAATCATGGTTGGCCGTCAATATGGACGGGTAATAAAACTCAGCAGAAAACCACAAGGAGCGATTATCAGAAGGAATAAGCTTTGAAACTGCTCCCCAGCAACTATCTCCGTTAAACCAATGTTTTATCACTCCATTTTCGGATGAGATGATCGAATCAAGCTGATCGCTGTGTTCTTCCCTCTTCCAGATTCCTCCCAGGTCCGAACCAGTGGTCAGGCTTGAAAACTCTGTTTCTACCCCGTCTTCAGCAACCAATAAACCGATTTCTTCCGCCGTCAACGCTTGATTAAAAATCTTAATATCCGAATATTCACCAGGATAAAAGTAACTATCGGTGTTATAAGCACCAAGTCTGATGTTGCCAGCACGCAAAGCTCCGGTCCCGGTAGCTTGTCCGGCCAATTGCCCATCGATGTAGATTTGTCGCTCTGTGGCAGTTTGCACATAGCTGACGCGAACCCAGGTGTTGTATTTAACATAGGAAGGATCGGCGGAAATACTACCAGCAATGTCCCACGTCCCATTCCAGAACCTGAAATGCATGCTGTCGGTCAAGGAGCGGAATATGGCACCGCTCCCACTGTCGGTAACTCTTGTTAAGAATGTAAAAGTATATTGGTCGAGATCGTCTTGAATCAAAGATCCCTGGACAACCCCCTGGCTGTTGAAATTTTTTCCCGATTTTATAAACCAGGCCTCTGGATAGTTTTTGATATCGTCTTGAGCCCAATTGATGACTGTGTCCACGCCATCCAATTGAAAGCCGGTGACTGTATCCGTTACGGTATTACCGGCTCCTTCCTGAAGAGACAGGTGATGGATCGGCTCCGGGATGCAAACCGTCTGTGACAATGCAGGTTGATTGACAAGCAAACCCGACAATAAGGTGGTTGCCATTATCAGATAATGATACAAGGTTTTTTTTATCATGATTATTTCCCCGTTAAAGACTGAAAAACTGCTGAAAAAACTAGTCGTTACTTCTCTGGACTTCACCTCACCCTCTGTATGACAGGATACGTACTCACTGAACAACCAAGAATCTACGGTTATTGGAGGGGGGAGATAAAAAACTAAAATGTGAGAATAATGTCACACTGAAAATTTACCCATGCCTGTTAAAAATCTATTTGCAGTGTTTATTTATCTTGGATTGTTAAAAAAATATACGTTTTAGTACAGAAATAGTCATCAAAATAACACATTATTTCTGACAGTTACACTGGATTGACATTTTAATAACAATTAAAGATTAATAATAACATTATGTTAAGTGATCGGTCAATTTATTATGGAGATAAAACCATTTAAAAACAATTGAATAGTTTTTAAACAAACGCTCTCAAATCCAAAAGAATTCTCCTCTGTATGTCTCGCAGCTTCAATTATGAAAAATCTACTTGAAATTACGGAGATATACATTTGTTAGACATTTTCTTGACATCGGAAGCATAAGTTAATTACATGCCTGCTGATTTCATCGAACCTGTCACCTCAACAAATGAGAGAAACAATTATTTATATATACCATTGAAGCTGAAGGTAAACCGGTTATGGTTGTAGACTATGTTGATGACAATTCCGGTTACAGCAGAAGTAATCAAACCCGGATTGATGATTTTTATTCCAAGGTACGAACAAAGAGTTATCTCCCTTACGCTGTCACAGAAGATCGTAACCTGGATAAAATAAACAGCATTTCTGGCTTGCAGGAATGATAATGGTTAACAGGCCCTGTTAATCAGAACTCTGTAAAGGAATGATGGTGGGTTTTTATTCAATCTATTGTTTACATTACAATATTTATGGTCTTTATTGTCCTGGAATATTTTTATCGTCGTCAATCCCGCCCGGGCGTAGATAAGTCAACACCATCATGTTTATAGAATCCAGGGTCTTGAGCTTTTATGAGTATCTCAATTTGTCGTTCACTCAAGTCCCGGCAATGTATCTCAAATTTGTTTGGTGTTCCGTTTACGAGCGTCGATTCCGGACCCTGCATCTATTACGTCCCGGTTTCGTTAATTAGTTAAGAATATTCATCAGGTTTCTGCAATGGTGGGGTTTCATTTGGACGATCCATTCCCATTTTATCAAATCTCTCATCGTCGATTTGCCGAACTTGCAGTTCCATTAAACCTTCACTGAATTTACGATCACCGATTTTGACAACCCGAGCCGGTTCATCAGAAAGGAATTCAGCACCGCAATCTTTCAATAGTTCATTGGAAGGCCAACCGGGTTCCGGTGGCGGTGATATATTTTCCGGAACAGTAAGAACGAACTCTGCAACAGCATCGCCTGGATTATATCCTTCCATCTCTTCATGTAATTTTGCCGCCTCCTGTTCATTTTCAGCAATTATGAACCAGTCTTCATCGTGATCTTCAGTTGTTGCCCAATATATGTTCATTTTATCCCTTTTCTGATTTTAATACACTGTTTTATTTAGAAGTCAACACATATAATGATAGGTAAAAAAGCAATTATCATTCCAGCCAAACAGATTGTTTTACATTTATCACCGGACTTGATCCGGTGTCCATCGATATTTCAATCTGGATTCCGAATCATAAAAGCATACCCTCAGCTTGACTGCGGACCCGGAAAGACACTTTGCTTAATTATTGTGAAACATAACTAATTTACTAATTGTGACACAGCCTGTGAAATTGAGTTGCCTGTTCGGCCTTTAAGCCCATCAGCCGGGCCTTCAGTAGTGATGAAAGTTCCACTTTCATAATCTGATTGACACCATTTTGCAATCCATGTTTCTGGCTCGTCACCTTTTTTGTAATGAACAAATCCGACATCGGTCATGAGACTCTTTTTATGTAGCGCATAAAACTGTCTCGTTTGGGTCCTAAGATCTAAGTTCCAATGACAAATTATAAAGGAAAACGCTCGGTAGGTCCATGAACCGTGAAGTCCGACCAATTTGAATAAGTCAAAAATTGCGATGGAAGATAATACTATGTGTCATTTGAATGATTTTGAATATTACAAAGTATCTGTGACATATTGCCAACGGTAATTTCATTCGTTCTATTTTTTGATAAATTGTCGAGTTTTTTTCGTAGTCGTTCAATAAACCGACCTTTCGATGATGGGATAAATTCTATTTTTGGAAAATTTTTCAATAATTCAGCAAAAAGCTTAATGTGAGGGTTTTGTTGGTCTTGTTCTAAAGCCTGTAAAGGATTGTCCATTTGTAACGAGTCATAGTAAAAATGTGTCTCTACAAAATGTAGCATCAGCTGAATAGATAGAATCAGCATATGATTCACGGCAACTATGTTTTGGTGTTCTGGTAAAACGGATTCACATATATAACTTTCGCTTGCATCAAGTGCTTTGATCCCGATATTAGATGATACTTTAAATGCTCCCCCTATTAATGTTTGGGAAGCATTTGATTTCAATGAGACAGTTATTGCAACCTGGTTCAAATGATCTTGGCCGCCGAAATGATTCCGAATTCTTCGCCTTTTCGTCCTGAGTTTTTTGATCTTTTTTTCAGAAGACGGGAGTAAACTCGATCGTATGTCTGTTTCAGGTAAGTGGTAACTTTCTTTGATCTTTGCTTCATTTTTATGGATCGAATAATTATCTTTAAGGTGAATCCCTTTAAGCTTTTTGCCGACAAACTCTTCATTGTATACATAGTATGACGCCAGACCTTGTGTTAGAATTTTATTGTGAAAAACTCTGTCCATCGTTAAAAAAATGGTCTTACTATTCAGCAAATGATGTAAAATGTGACTGTCCGGTATTCCTGGGTGTTCTTTTGAAATAAGCAAGATATTAAGATTCCCAAATCCCTTCTTTTTTAAAAAAGATAGAAAATGTTTACATATTTTTTCTGAAACAGCTTCATCTACAACAATTAAATTCTTATTTTCCATGTTATTAGCAATTGTAATTCCCTTTTTAATACAAATACATACATCAGTTGTGGTTAGGCTTCATCTGGAATCTTTAGTATTTTAAATCATTTATGTTTTCCATCAACCACCGGAGCGTTTGACAGTATAACCCAATTTAGACAGTTCTTCTAAAAGTAAATCTCTATGATCGCCTTGAATCTCAATAACTCCTGCCTTGACGGTGCCTCCTGTTCCACATTTTTGTTTCAGTTGCCTGGCTATTTTTTTAAGTGCCTTCTCATCAAGAGGAATACCTGTAATCACAGTCATGCCTGAACCTTTACGCCCTTTGGTTTCTCGTCCCACTCTCACAACGCCGTCAGTTGGAATTCCCTGTTTATTACCCTGACAGACACATTGGGCAATCGGTTTTCCACAATCAGGGCATCCTTTTCCGAAATTAGTGGAATACACAACACCCATATTCTTATTTTTTTTTGATTTCATATGGATTTCTAAATAAATCTTGTTGGTACTGTGAGTCAAAAATACCGTGAATAGTATTTTTTATATTTTAGCTGGTCTATATCCTTTGTTCCTAAACATACCTTTCGTCTCCAGATACTCAAATTTCTGTGCGTTCCCACCGTTTCCGCTACCGTAACGAAGGTATTTCGGTGAATGCCCATATCAAAGACCTATTTAAGAATACCATTTGATACCGCTTCTTCCAGCTTAGCTTTAATAGAATTCCAGAGTTCTTTGCTCCCTTCATTGATTCTACTATTGAGTAAAAAAACCTCTTCCTTTGAAATATTGTTTTTTTTCCAGGTGTGCCCGTTACCGTTTAGATTGTGAAGAAGCGAAGGTACTCTATCAATAGCTTTTGCATATTTTGAATCCGCAGTTTCACCTGACTCGAATTCAAACCAAAGTGCCATATATTCTTCACTTTTACTTTTGGAAAGAAAACCTAAAATCCGCTCAACACCGGCAGCTTCCTTTGCTTTTTGTTCATTGGTCTCACTGGAATAAATGATTGTATCTCCTGCATCAATTTCTCCCAAGTCATGTATGAGAAGCATTTTAATAACACGATTTATGTTGATTTCTTCATTGGCATAGTCTTTTAGCATCAGCGCCGATAAGCAGACATGCCAGCTATGCTCGGCCGAATTTTCATATCGACTTAAACCGACCGGTTTGCTTTTCCGATATACATTCTTGAGCTTTTCAATTTCAACTATAAAATTCAATATATTCTCAATTTCTTTCAATGATTACTCCTTACTGGATTTTTCCCTGAATCGATTATTCGATGTGCCTCCTGTTGGATGGGACTAAACTGATTGGTTTGTCTCATTTGATATGGCGATGGTAGGCTATTTTGGGATCTTTGTAAATTTGAGGGAACCAATTGATGAGGCGATTCTTGCTTTTGGCCCTGAGAGATCCTTTAATAAAAAGAGCTGCATACCGTTTTCCCGGATGGAACAGGAAATGTTAAGGTTTCCGATGGCTATATAGTGGAAATCGGTAAACAGTTCCCAGATTCTTCACGGGTGACCTATAAAGCAGGTCGAGATATGTATACCGTATCACCCAGCGGAACCGGATGGACCAAATTTTTCGGGTCTATGGTATCAAGCGGGAACACTGCCACTTGGCTCCTTCTTTATCGTTCGATGAGGTTTTAGGGATGGTTGGCGTTTAAAATCTGGTTTTCCATTAAAATTGACAGCTTAGGACTGAGTATTTTATGATAACGTATCGGTTATCATGTTCGCCTTTTTAGAAATTCACACCTCATTTAAATCCGGTTCAGCTTGATAACCATCCTTTTCAGGTACACTGATCCGAAGCACAAATCTCCGGTCAGAGCTTATTTTTGCTCGATCCGGGTTGATAAAAGAGTACGACGAATTGCTAAATCGGTATCTTGTTTCCCGATAGATAGAATGTCTGAAAACATAAATATCAACATTCAGGAGTGAGTCATGGGAAAAGTGTCTGAAACAGAGAACGTTCACAAAGCAAACGTTGTTAACGATAGACGGTCTAGCTATGATAGGCGCAACAAAGAAAACAGGCGCGATGGAAAAGACAGACGTGAACCCAAAAACAGGCGGTCACGATGGACTTTTGGGCATGAAAATATCATTAACATGAGGAGTTTTAAGGAAAGAAGACAGGCTATCGAAAGACGGATCGGACCAAACGCAACGTCTATGGGGATCTTTGCCAAATATGTACGCGGTTTTATTATTGAATTGCTACTATTCGGCTTGGGGGGGCTTTTTCTGTTTTTCGGTTTTACAATTATGCCCGTCGGTGGAATTTTCATAGGTGTTTCTCTGATAGGACTGGCGATATTTCTACCTTTTAGATCAAAGGATTCCAGAGCCTAAGATGATAGGAATTTGCTTTTTCAACATGGTCTTTTTCTATATATTATGCTCATTTTAGAGAGTTTTTAAGCCCCACTTTTTTAGTAGAGTGATAAGCCAATGAAGTTTAATGCTACCTTTTCAAGCAAGCGGCAGATCCAGAGAATTGATCTCGTCGGCAAATCTCTTTTTTGCAAGCATTCACTTTCTTCAAGTCCGAAAATGGAATTTGTGAAAGTATTCCGTGTTGTTTGATAAGAGAATAGCATTTTAGAAAACGTTTCTCTTTCAAGGAAAGTTGAGGAAAGTATTCGATGCAATTGGTTTCAAACTCAAGTCGCCTTTGGTATAATAAATCTTCAACCCTGGGTTGAAGAATTCTGTTAACCTCATCCAATTGGTGTTCATATCGACTTCTATCCATTGGGTCTTCACAATATGAAATTGTATAACTCGGAAACCGTAATTTCTTTGTTTTGTATGATTTAGATTTGGTTTTCTTATAAATAGCAATTCCTAATATAATGCACAATATCAGTAAGATAACCAACAGGATTCCCAGGATGATTCCCCATGGTGTTTTCTTTTTTACAGCTTTATCCTCATATTTAATTTGAAAGAGCTGAATTTTCCCATCTTTGGACTCCCTGTTTAAGTCGGGTGTTACAGCCAATTTCATGATGGCTCCCACCAAAGTAATGCTGGAAACCGTCGGTTTTTTCATCCCATTTGTTATCGTAGACTGTTTGGCAAGCTTGGTAGTATAGCGACGTAGAATTTTCACCACCTGTGCTTTTTTTTGCCAATTGTTTCTGTTAATGCCGGGAGCAGTGATGATTAAAAAATCCTGTCTGGTAAACATTTGAGCTTTCTGAACGCCGGGAGGAGCATCGTCACAAACACCGATGGGGCGCCATTCACTAAATTTGAGTTTCTGAGATGAATTGCCTTGAGCTGCCAAACGTTTTCTCCGATATTTAATGAATTTCAAATTAGTCTTGCAGCTTAACGATTTTTTGTCGGAACTGCCAGTTGAAATTTTGTAAAAACACAGCAATCATATAAAAATATCCTGCTATCTGTTAGCATGCATGATAGATGCTGATTGAAACAAGAGTACAAAACGCTTGGGCGCCCCTGCATTCTGAGAAGGGTAACAAGGAGGGTATTGGGATTGAGAAATGGCAAGCATATCAAACGTTTAAAAAACGCATACTTAGGATTTGGTGGTTGGCCAGCAAAATATCAGAAACCTCATATTAAGTTGATATCAAGTCAAATTTGAGAAGATAATGAATATGTTTTTAAAAAATACAATCTGTAAATGCTGTTATATTTTTATTTGTATAGCCCATTTTATATAAAATTGTGCCGGTATTATTGGGAACTTTGATTTTTTTTCTTGATTTTCAATTAACCATCATGTTACAGCTTTACTCATGCATATTTTTTAAATTCCGCCAGAGGGTCTTTAGAATATTCCATTAATACTGTTTTTAACCGTTATAACCTATAAGAATTGTCCGGCAACAAGCCTATTTTTGAGTTAGTAGTTTTCTAGCCATGAAATATCCATTCGGTAATCGATGTCAAGGAACCGCACCTAAAATGAGATTATGCGCTCGCCGGGAGTAAGTCACAGTTGTTCGGATACACAAAGCAGTTTTTGTCGCTCTTTGATTCCATATATATAATACGGTTTAAGATATTATCAATTATCATAATAAACGCTATATAATGTGAGATTTTCACTGGAGCAAAAGAAAATTCAATGTTTATTCGATAGAAATGATCGAGTAATGAGAGATTGTAGCATGTTTATTTGTTGTTAAACTATTATATGCGCTTGATCGTGCAGAAATTATTGATTAATAAAGGGGATACTATGAAGATATTCAAAAAGATAATTTTGTTTTTAGCTAGTATAATGATCACTGCTTCAGCGTTTGCTGAACCCTTGCTTCTAACTACCTATGAAGCTATTCCCTTTATGTCGGAGAAAAACTTGGGGGGGGATCTGAAACATGGATTTTTCACGGATCTGATTTCAGCTGGATTTGATGCAGTCAATATTGAATATAAAATCAAGTACTCTCCTCTAAAGCGATGTGTCTTTGACTACAAAAAAGGTAAAAATGATATATATTTTGGCGCAATTCCAGCTGTTTACCTGGCCATGAAAAAAGAAGAGGTTGGTTTGGTTGTAACCGGACATTATTCCATGGTTTTTAATTACTTTAAGAGCCATCATAAAAACGGTATTACCTTTGGAGACCTTGGAGATATGAAAGAATATACAATTGGAGTACGGAATGGTAGCTCCATTCTACCTGTTTTGAAGAAAGCTGATTTAAAATTTGATACTGTGCCCAGAGAAGAGAATCTGATTCGAATGTTGCATGGCAAACGATTTGATGTTTTAGCTGAATTTGATCTTATTGCTATTTTCTTAACAAAGACACGGTTTCCAGAATCGCTTTCCGACTTAGCACACACGCAGAAAGTTTTTGGTGGTGATGCAGGAATTGTTTATCGAAAAGGGGATAAAAAGGGAGAAAAGGCTGCGCAGCTTTTTGAGGAAGGCTTTAAAATTATAAAAAAGAATGGTGTATATGTTGGTTTGGCAAAAAAATATTTTGGTGATGAATTTCCAAGATCAATATTGGTTAAGGATATGCGCTAATTATTTGGATTTTCGTAACTTCTTATCGATCCGAGCTATGAAAAAGGCATTTAAATGGATCATGGTTATTATAGTTATAACGGTTTCAGTTGTTCCACTAGTGGCTGAAGAAATAAGGGTAGTTTCTTATGTAGCCATACCCTTTCTTTCCGAGAAAAAACTTGAAGGAGAATTGGGACATGGGTATTTAATTGATTTGGTTGTAGCCGGTTTTAATGAGATGAATGTTAAATTGAACATTGATTACATCCCATTGAGACGCTGTGTGCAGTATTTTAAACTTGGAAAATACGATCTATACGCCGGTGCTTTACCTTCTGTTAACGCCCTGGTTCCAAAAGAGAATATGGGTACTGTGGTCGTTGGATATTATGCAATGGGATTCAATTATTTCAAGGGTCATCACCAGGGGAATATCAAATTTAAAAAAATTGAAGATCTAAAAGGGGCAAAAATAGGAGTGCGAATAGGCAGTGCAGCAATACCTATGCTGAAAAAGGCCGGTCTGAATCTTGATCTGGTTCCAAGCGAGAAAGGCTTAATCAAAATGCTTTATCGAAAGCGGATTGATTTTTATTTTGAAGCCGATGTGGTTGCTTTATTTTTAACAAAAAAGCACTTTCCTAATGCTCTGGATGATCTGGCCATAACCACAAAAATATTTGGTGGCGGAGGTGGAATTGCCTATTTAATCAAAGACAAAAATGCTGAACGATTGGCAAAAATATATGAAAAGGGATTTGACAGAATAAAGAAAAATGGAACCTATATGAAGATAACAAGAATGTATTTTGGAAAAAACATCCCAAACGAGATGCTGGTTCAGGATATGAGATAATCAGCCATTTCACTCTCCTTCCTGGTTGTATTCTTCAAGTGCTCTCAATAGATTACGTATCTCTTCGTTATTTCATATTTTCGAGAGTACTAATCACATCAGAAGAAACAAATATGAGACTTTTCATTATGAAAATGCTCTTAAGCAATATGTTTACTTTATTTTGTTAATTCAATATAATGAAGAAAGAGTATTAGCTGTTCCCGTAGCGATTATCACAGTTTTTCGATAGAGTCCCGTACAACAGGGATTATTGGGGGAATGACCGGTTTCGGGAAGAATCTAATACTAAAATATCGCTCGATTATTTATTCAGATGGAGTCCATCGTTTTATCGGTCACTCCATATAATTCTTTACGTTTACTGAGAGGAGGTCTTTATGAATCCATGGTTATTTCCCTGGTGGTGGATGTTCAAGGGGCCATTAAGTGGCGATGTGACTCAGGATATCGCTCCTGTTACCAGTTGGTTATCCCCGCAGTTTGAATTTAACTTCGCTGGTAATCGTAGGATAGAGACAGAAGTTGTGGCAGATGTTGCCAGTTACGGCAAGCAACTCGGTATCTTATCAGAGGCAATGCTGGAACTTGCTGAAGGTAAAAAGGGTTTAGCCGTTGATAGGTTGAAGACGCTGACAGATCAAATCGACAAGGTTAAGCATCAGTATGAAGATAGACTTGAACAAAAAGTTAAAGTTGATCTGGATCAGCTGAAACAACAAGATCCGAAAGCACTGAAACAGCTGCTAAATCAATATCAATAAGGTCTAGAAAAGGAAAAGGGGTCAAATCCATTGAATCAAATATAATATTTACCGGCTTCGGGTGATTACGGTCCGTCTTAATGGCTTTGTTTTAATATATAGTGTAACCATCATCGGGCTTGTCCAACAGCAGGATAGATTGTGAGAAGCCGCAATCTATCCTGCTGTTGGATTTTGATTAACGGTTAACTAGACTTCTGTCGTAAAAGGATTATCCTGGGCAAAAAACCAAATTTTGAATAAAACTTGTAAGTCCGCTCATTTCCGGCAACCACACCAATATTTTTTTCATCTACATTGTTTGAGTCTAACCAACTGATAGCCCGGTTCATAAGTTCACTTGCAATTCCAAGATTCCGAAACTCAGGCTTTATGTAAATCGAATCAATTTCACCCTGATTATCAGAATTAACGCTACTTATACAGTAGCCTATGTCTTCATTTGATTTAGTATAAACAGCAATATCGATAAATAAGTCTCCTTCCTCTGATTTTTTTTTTAACGAAGACATTCGAGCATCAAATGTAAACTTTTTAAAATCAGCTGAAAAATGCGTTGATATTCTAATATGGTGCTCATTCAATTCATGCCAAAGTTCTTTTAATCGATCTATTAGCTGAACACTCCCAGATGTATACTCGATTTCCTTCATTTTGTTTTTTTTTAAACCAATGTATAGAATTATATGGAGTGACCAATAAAACAGCGGACTTACTCCAATAGAAAATCCGGGTGGCTGCATAATCCTGGAATTTACCCGGAATCGGTCATTGGAGTTCACTCCTGACCTGCCAGCAAAGCTTTAATCAGGTGGGGCTATGCAGACACAGGTCCTGTATCCCCCACTGGGTGACAATTGTTAATTTTATGGACGTCTGTCCAATTCCAAAATTTCAGATTAATCTTGGCACGAGTATGCATTTATTATCTTTTTTGCTTTATTAATACAAAGCTTTACTATAGTTTTTAAGGATCATTTGATCTTTTGTTACCAAGTAATTGTCGTTTAAAGCTGCATTAGCAACGATAATTCTGTCAAATGGATCACGTGTCCAGTTAAGCTCCATTGAACCATTTATGATATTATTGAAGTTTTTACTACAGACTGAAAGTCCTATGGAATTTGATAAATCCGTTATAATATCTTTGGCAGATACCATAATTCGTTTGATCTCATTAAGAAATTGAAGTTCTAAACGAACAATCGGGGATATTTGAATCTCGTTGTCGTTTAAAAGATTTTTGGCTTGAGTGCTGAGTTTTTCAACTTGCCCAGCATACAACCAGACTACAATGTGAGTGTCAATGTAAATCAAGATTGACCTCCTTTTCCCAACTGATATCAACAAGATCATCGGGATTTCCAACAATAATATCTGGTCTTGATTCCAAATTTGCTAATTTATTACTTTTTTCAACAGGAACGATCCGTAGCAACTTACCTCCTTTGTTGATCTCTAAGGGTACACCGCTGTTGAGCACTTCATCAAGTAGCTTATAAATGTTGCTCCTTAATTCTGTTGGACTTACAGTTTTCATGTTTACCTCCAGGAAAGGATACGTACTTTGCCAAGTTTACATACGTACACACTGAGGCTTTTTATACATTTCGTCAAGCTGATTTGGTGAACTAACAATTTGTAGGCTTCAGAAGTCTGGTAAGGAGACACCATCGCTGGCGTCCCTTTCCCTAAGATCTCAATGCTGTTGAATTAAGCAATTGTCAACCCAGTATTGAAAAGATATAATAAATACAATAACATAAAAGATTACCAACTAAAAACATAAATTACATTTGTCTGAACTAAAGCGCCTTTAAATTTAGAAGATCATTTTTTCATAAAAATAGTATGGATGTTTATTTTAATAAAATGTTTTTTTTAACTGGTTTACCAAGGTCAGGATCTAAGTTAATTGAAAATATTCTTAGAAAATGCCCTTCAATTGATTACAAAAGTATTGATGAATCATACTATTTCGGAAGGTTTATTTGTGGACCAGTATCAAAGAATATTAAAAAAATTGGTAATATGTCATTAGATGTTAATATATATAAACTAGTGGATTATTTCTCTAGCAATAAACTTCATGGAAATTTTTGGAAAAATTTGGAAGTCTCTATTAGGCAAAAAGGAAAAGAGAAATTACTTGATAAATTACTTAACTCTGATCGAAGTGAAAGAGGAATTTATCAAGCATTAATACAGTTTCAGATATCTATTGAAAGAGATACAATTATAGGAGATAAATCAGGACCTCATGTTTTTCACATCCCAGAAATATTGAAATTGTTTCCTGAAGCAAAAATAATTCACCACTATAGAGATCCAAGGGCAATTTTAGTTTCTGAATTAAGTAGGTCTAAAAAATCATTTTTACCACTTCCTAAGTTTTTACTAAAATCAAAAAGAATTTATTCTATTATAAAAACACTTCATATATTAATCACATGGATTATCGTTTCAAAACTACATTATATATATGAAAAAAGATATCAGCATAGCTATTTGCGCATATTATTCGAGGATCTGGTGCTTTATCCTGAACCTAATATAAAAAATATGTGTAAATTCTTAGAAATTGAATATCATCCCAATATGCTTACTCCTGAACAATGGGGTTCCTCATTTGTAAATGATAATTCTGATGGATTTGACATATATACTTTGACTCGTTGGCAGTCAAAACTTAAGACCTGGATGAAATTGCTAATATGGATTTTTGGGAAAAAACATCTTCGCATGAATGGTTATGATAAAAATAATGTAATAAATTGCTAAAGACAGACCAGTTTCACTGCTAGTGTTGCAAAACTGGCTGCTTAGCATAATGTTGAGGTTGTAGAATAAGTCTGGATCATTTTATTTTTTAAATTTTTTCACGGTAAGGACACCTGGATTCCGGCAAGACATGTTCCTGTTTCCGGTTAAAGCTTTATCCAAGGTATTCAGAGGGAAGTATGTCTCCATGCTGAGACGTGCATATAACAAAGGCAAACTTTGTTTTTCCGGTAAGGCGAGGTATCTCAAAAACCCGGAGACATTTTCCAAACTGTTATCAACGGTGATGTCCAAAAACTGGATTGTTTTTTTCCAAACAGCCGTTTAAGTCCCCCTCTTTTGTTTTGGACTATCTGGGAAGATAT
>JBFFHJ010000127.1:0-15975 GCA_041556995.1 bacterium
ATATTAAACCATCATATCACTTCACTATATTAAACCATCATATCACTTCACTATATTAAACCATCATATCACTTCACTATATTAAACCATCATATCACTTCACTATATTAAACCATCATATCACTTCACTATGTTAAACCATCATATCACTTCACTCGGGACGTTTAGATAAGTAACTAAATCCATTTGATTCGATTTATCGTCCATGCTAAATTCGGTACAGAAACATAAAAAACAGATACATAACAATAAAATCTGAATGTTTGATATCTTTGAATGACGTTTATCAGATGTTTTATTTTTAGTAGAAATCGATACCGATGTTGTTTTGCATGGGTTCTTATTCACTCTTTCTTGCATATATTTCCCCATATTTTATTTGGTATAAGACTTTCTATTATTTAATCAATACGTTATAGTATCGATAAAAAAGTCAATTAAACGACTTAAAGAGCAGATTCTCAAGTTTATAATCCGACCGGAGGGGGCTCCACGTCCTCCAGCCGGACAGGAAAATACCGAATATGGAAATTGAGGAAATACCATATCCGGTGTATCGACAATCGCTCCTGTTATCGATGAGTTCACAATACTGAAATAAATGATTTTTTAAAGTGGGAATTCAACGAAAATACATTGGTTGTTTAATGAAATTAAGAAAAAACGTATCAATTGCCAATAATATCGGATAGATATGTTTTTACTGGGAATCAACGAAACGCATCTAAAAAATAACAAAAACACATTTCCTCATGCATCTTTTTGTTATTTTAACGAAATCAGTTTTTATTAAGGTGAAAATCGGTTAGACTGTCGTCTTAATTAAAAATGTTTGCGTTTTTTTAAATTGGATTAAAAAAAGGGTATTTCCATTTTTCAGTTTGACCTCTCCCAATTTTTCCCACCCAAAATATAGATAGAATCTTAACATTCTGGGTGGACAGGTAGTGTAGGCGATGCTTAAACCTCTTTTTTCGAGCATTGTGTCGTACAACTGTAGAACAGATCGATAGATTTTGATTGGATTTCGTTTTTTTAGTGGGATAATGAAAAAATTAATAGATTCATAAGTGTGATGACGAATGGTTTTTTGGAATACAAAATCCCATTGCCTCGATTTGCATGGTATGTAGAGTGTTAAAATTAAATGAAACCCCGGAGCCAACTAAACCGGTTTCCGGATCGTGCAGCACGTAATTTTCCTCATCATAATGATCAACTGCACTGTGCATAATGCCAGGTGTGAGGATTTTAGCATTGTGGTCGACTACATAGTTGCTCATTATCCAGCTATTTTCCTGATATGAAAAGCTGTTATATAGTAGCTGTTTAAAGATTGTTTGTTTGTATTTTTCAACTTGCTGAAATCTCATTTTAGCTCATATTTTTTTCTGCATGGAACTTCTTAGAAAACATCTAACAAAGCTGTTTTTTGCAGGATGGATAGTCCTGTTTGTGTTGCTGATTTCCAAATCAATTGTTGATAATGCCAGGATTCAACAGACTAAAGTAGTTAATGGTATAGCAGACCTCAGAGATATTGATTTGGAAAAACAAATCGTTTCCCTAAAGGGGGAGTGGGATTTTTATCCAAACAAATTTCTTCAACCTGGACAAAAATCAAGAGAAAAAATCCATCAAAATGTTCCCGGTTCGTGGAAAAATCATAATCAAATCGGTTTTGGTTCTTATAAACTCACAGTCCTTTTATCAGGTAAAAACAAATTGTCAACATTTGGTATTTATTTAAACCGGGTTGGCAGCGCATATAAGCTGTTTATAGACGGTGTTGATCGTGGCGGAAATGGAATAATAGGTCGAAACACCGATGAGGAGATCCCCCACAGGCAAACAAAATTATATGTTTTTGATGTTTCAAGTGACTGCTCAAAAATAGAGATCATTATTCATGTTAGCAATCACAACCATACAGCCGGAGGTATTGTTTCATCAGTATTGTTTGCCGAATATCGAAATTTGCTAAGCAAAACAAATAACTTCTTATACGTGGAGCTTTTTGCCGGTATAATGTTGCTTGCTATTTCTGTAATAACACTCTCCGCTTATGTATTCAGACAAGAGAGAGATTATTTGTTTTATACTGTATTTATTTGTATCAGCTTTATTTATATCATCGGTACTGGTGAAAATTTCCTTGGTTCTTTATTTCCAGGCATTCCATACAGTATTTTTATGAAGATCATACATTTGGCACTTGGGATTCATTTTATTCTTTATAATCACCTGCTCGCAAAATATTTTCCCAAAGAAAAAATAGAGATTCTCCATAAACAAGTTAGAAACACATCTATTTTATTTTGTCTAATTGTGGTTGTTCTGCCAGTTCGACTCTTTCTTGTTGCATTGCCGCTTTATCACATTTTTAATATTTTGTATGGTTTGTATTGGCTCTTCATACTTTTTAGAGCTATCAGAAACAAACAGTCAGGCTCAAATATTACGATTTTTGGAGTTCTTGTCTACAAAATTTCAATCTTTATCGAAATAGCCTACATTAACCAGCTAGCCCACAATCCACGAACTGTCCCAATCGGGTATCTCGGGTTGGTGATAACATTCGTAATCAATGTTACTAGGGTATACGCCGAAACTTACCAAATGTATATTGAAGCCAAAGAAGCAGAGCTGGATGAAAAGGATAAGAAAATTGAACAATTACAGTACAATCTAAATGACTCAGACTATCTGTTGGCAATTAATAAAATAAAAAGAAACCTGAATGAAATCTGCTATATTGAATCTCATACATATTTTTGCATCGCTGTCCTGGTTTCCAAAGAGGGGGAAAAAACTGATATTCAATTGGATACATCGCTAGCTAAGATCATCAAACAGTTTGGTTCACAAAATCAATTAGTTCAATGCTCACGAACTCACCTTGTTAATCCTAAAAAAATAATTAGCGTGCGAAAATCTGGAAAAGAAACGTTCTTTGATTTTGACTATGGCGATCTGATTAAAATTGGACCAGTGTACATGAAAAAACAAAAGGTAAAATGGGTTTTTTCCCAGATTAATCAGAAGACAGAGAAAGCTGTTTAGTAGGATGTTCCATTTGTAAAGTTTAAAGGTAAAACAAAGGGGTCACAGTCCTTGACTCTTCTTGTGTTGCACTGTCATTTAATGGAATTAAAGGCATCCCCCCTTTTTCCAAAAAATTTATCCTTTTGCGATAGGTAAAATGGGTTTTTTCTCAGATTAATCAGAAGACAGAGAAAGCTGTTTAGTAGGATGTTCCCTTTGTAAAGTTTAAAGGTAAAACAAAGGGGTCACAGCCCTTGACTTTTCTTGTTGCACTGTCATTTAATGGAGTTAAAGGCATCCCCCCTTTATCCAAAAAATTTATCCTTTTGCGATTAGCTAAAATCGACCCCTGGCATTGATTCCCGTAGTGACTGTTTTGACTTTAACTTAGTATTTCCCGAAATCATCATCATCCAAAACGATCTTTTTTCGATTTCCGGCAGGTGAATTCTGTTTTGCGACCGACTTTTCGGGAGGTTCGATCTTTAACGTCGGTGTATGTAAAATCTTTTTTGCGATCGGCTTTTTATAAGATTGGTTTTTTAAAATCGGTGCAGACGTTTTTCTGACTGGTTCCACTATCGGCTTTGCTTTTTGGACGCTTTGGCCAAGCTTAAACCGGTTCATCAAGCTCATCAGGATTTCTGCCTGAGATGACAGTTCCTGTGATGCGGAGGCTGTTTCTTCCGATATGGAGGAATTCTGCTGAACCACGTCATTTACTTGTGTGAGACTGATATTAATCTCACTTGCCCCTGTTGCCTGTTCTTGGGACGCAACAGAAATCTCACTGATGAAATCAGTTACTTTGCTGATGCTTTCTACAAATCCTTTCAGCATTTCAGCGGTCCGATCTGCTTTTTTAACACCATTTTCCACTTCTGCAATAGACGTTTCAATCAACTCGGTTGTATCTTTGGCTGCTTCTGCGCTTCGGCTGGCCAGGCTTCTGACTTCATCGGCCACCACCGAAAACCCCTTGCCGTATTTACCCGCCCTGGCTGCTTCGACCTTTGCGTTCAATGCTAATAAATTTGTTTGAAAAGCGATTTCGTCAATAACCTTTATTACTTTAGAGACATTGGAACTGGTTTCGTTGATTTTGTTCATTGAAGCCAGCATATCTTCCATCTGTTTGTTTCCCAAATCAACTTCATCGGATGTTTGATGGGACAGTACCTGAGCCTGTTGTGCATTTTCACTGTTGGTTTTAGCTTTTGATCCGATTTCGTCCATTGAAGAGGAGATTTCCTCAAGGCTGGCTGCCTGTTCAGTTGCTCCACTAGCCAGGGCTTGTGCGGAACCGGATACCTGGGAGGTGCCGGAATCAATCTCTTGTGCAGCTGTCATCACCTGTGAAATGGTTTGTTCCAACATATTAAGGGCTGAGTTGATGCTCTGCTTTAATGAGGCAAGATCAACGCCTGTATCAACAGTAACCCTTTGAGTCATGTCTCCTTTTGAAACATTCAACATAACGTTATCGACATCAGAAAACAGATCTTTCAATTCTCTGGTTGTATTGTCTAATTTTTCTTTTTCTTCAGCAAAGCTTTTCAGATTGCGGTAACTGTATAACTCATAAATAAATGCCAACAACGCCACACTGAATAAAATCACAAAAAGGTTGACGAAGATGCTTCCTTCCTGATGAGGGGGAAATTGATAACCATTAAGTTTCATGGTTTGAAAGGTAAAAACCACCAATGCTGCTAAAGCTGCCCAGATCAATCCGTTATTAACCCCACAAAGAAGAAATCCCAAAATAACCAAAATGGCAAGATTATACTGATTCTGCGAAACCGCCCCCCCTGCTCGATAAGAAGCAAACGTTAAAACAAAGCCGTAAGCAAATAGAAACATATTGCTTGCCAGTACTATGGAACCTGATTGTTTCAAAAAAAACACGATACCCAGAATGATAAATCCACATGAACCTATAACAACTCCAAGGAGGGGATCACCCTTCAAAAACCCGCGAGATGCATTCGTAATCATAAGGATAGTGAATAACAAACCGATACCGGCCAGAACTTTTGCCCGTTTTTCGGCAATAATATCGCCCTGCAAATCTTTGTGAACAAACCAATTCAGTAGTGATGTGATATCCATTATTTCTCCCGATCCGTAAAGTTGAACAAATATGAAACTCTTGTTGTGACAAAAACTGAGTCTATAATTCCCATTATCATTAGGAAGTTCGAAGATATACATACACGTTCTTCAACTGTATGGCAATCAACTAATCCATGAATCAGGGATAATTGGTTCACCCTCTCCAAACTGCTGTTTGTCTGGACTTAACTATTAGTTCTAATCAATTTCATCAAGTAAAAAATATATTTTACATGTTATTACAACGGACTAAGTACTTCGCAATATACCGGTCAATGGTTTTTTGTGAGATTGAGGTTAGAACTAATTTGTCCTGTCAATGAATCAGGGTAATTGGATCATGTTCGTTGTTTGATTCTTTTTATATGAAGTACTCATATTTATAAACAAACAGGACAAAATAGTTGGTTTTTAACATGAAAAATATAGCTCGACCTGTCTTCATAAGAAGAGAAATAATAATCTAAATGAAGTAGGTCACCAATAACAAAGGCGAATAAGAAATTATAATAAAATATTGATTCTTTATTTTATTATAATTTCTTTTTTCCACTTTCGCCAACTTAATATCTGGATGAAAAGCGCATATTTAATCGATTTCCGAGCTGAACAAACGTGACAGATGATAATCTGAAGAGTCGTGCATGATGAAAAAGTGGGCACTATTACTACCCAAACGATTGATATCTTTGAGATAACTATCCTGGATGTCAATAAAGCATGGTAATATTTTTATTGACAACGTATCCACTGGGTAGCATAAAAATATAAAACGTAACACTTTAACGCTTGATTTTTAATGCTCATCCAAAAACAGAAGGGGATCACATGCATTGGTGGCTGAATAAATTTTTTGCTTTTCTTGTTTGTCTCGGGTTTTGTTGCGTATTCACCGCAACCGGTTTTTCGGTTACCAACCAGCCCAAAACACTGGTCTATTCCTGGACGAGTAACGTGGGTCCTTTGAATCCGCATCTTTATTCTCCCAATCAAATGTTCGCCCAGGCCATGGTGTACGAACCCCTGGTACGTTACGGAGCTGACGGTAAGATTCTGCCTTGGCTGGCTGAAAGTTGGGAGATTTCAACGGATGGACGGGAATATGTGTTTCATTTACGCAAAAACGTTGTTTTTTCCGATGGAACCCGCTTTGATGCCACGGCTGTAAAGAAAAATCACGACACGATTATGGCCAATAAAAAACGACATGCGTGGTTAGAGATGATCAACCAGATTCAGAAAACCATCGTGATCAACATGAATACGGTCAAAGTTATTTTAAAAGATCCCTATTATCCGTTTCTCCAGGATTTGGCATTGATTCGTCCTGTCAGATATCTAAGTCCGTCGGGTTTCCCGGAAAACGGCAATACGGCAAGTGGCATTAAAGCTGCGATTGGAACAGGTCCGTGGGTTTTAGTTGAATCAAAACTTGGAGAATACGATATTTTTAAAAGAAACAAAACATATTGGGGTCCCAAGCCGGACATAGAACGAATCATTATAAAAGTTCTGCCTGATCCTAATACAAGAGCTGTGGCGTTTGAAACCGGTGAGATTGATTTAATCTATGGTGATGGACAGATCAATCTGGATACGTATAACCGTTTTCGTACCGATCAACGCTATACAAGCCATGTTTCCCAACCCCTTTCCACAAGATCGTTAGCAATTAACAGTAACAGGGGCACTACCAGAGAGTTGGCTGTACGGCAGGCCATTCAACATGCAATCAATAAGGAAGCGATAATAAAAGGGGTATTCCTGGGAACTGAAATTAAAGCCGATACTTTGTACGCCGATAATATTCCATACAGTGATCTTGGGCTCCCACCGTATATATACAGCCCATCCGAATCAATGAGGATTTTAACCGAAGCCGGATGGAAAAAGACAAGTGGTTTGGCATTCAGAACCAACGGAACTCAGTTATTAAGTGTTGACCTTTGTTTTGTTGGAAACAATGCCGTCATGAAATCGGTAGCAGAGGTCCTCCAGTCGGATCTACAAAAGGTCGGGATAAAAGTGAATCTCATTGGGGAAGAACCGGATTCATTTAATCGACGACAGCGCGAAGGCGACTTTGATCTGATTTTTAATGACTCCTGGGGGCCTCCCTACGATCCCCATTCATATCTTAGCTCCTGGCGTGTTCCTTCCCACGCTGATTACCAGGCTCAATTGGGTTTGCCGATGAAAAACCAAATTGACAAAACCATTGGCCAGGTTTTAGTGACGGTTAACATGAAAAAACGTCGAGCCATGTATCGTTACATACTCAGTACCATACATGAGCAGGCAGTATATCTTCCCATTAGCTATACAACGGGACTTATTATTCACGGAAAGAAGTTGGACGGTATTCATTATGGTGCGACCAAAAACGAAATTCCGTTTGAGGATATGATTATAAAATAAGCAATCAGCACCACTGGTTGTTAACCATGGTGCTTCGGAACGGGCTCTATCCCAAAGAATCTGACCGGAAGGTTTGAATAGGGGGTGTATCCCTCACAAAAAAAGCGTTTTTTCAAAACGATCAAGACACTGTTTTCTAAAATGATATAGAATCTTTCAGACAAAGTTCGGTCGTTTCGCAACGCCTTGTTTTCATTTTTTCTGGGATCAGTATAGTTCTTTAAAATGTTTCCAATGCCCTGATTGTCACTATTTAGGAGAATAATGATTACATTTATCATTCGAAGGATTCTACTGTTGATTCCACTGTTGCTAGTGGTTTCAATACTGGTTTTTATAATTTTACGTCTCGGCGAGAATGATCCGGCCATGTCCTATCTGAGGCTTTCTCAGATTCCACCAACAGACGAAGCCCTGTTTCATGCACGTGAGGAACTCGGACTAAATCGTCCGGTAGTAATACAGTATTTCGACTGGTTATGGAAGGCAGTAAATCTTGACTTCGGTCGCTCTTATGTGACCGGATACCCGGTGACTGATCGCCTGTTATATTATCTGCCCAATACCTTATATCTGGGAGCAGTTTCCCTGGCAATCACGCTGCTGCTTAGTTTTCCACTGGGAATAATATCCGCAATGAAAAAAGACTGCTGGCCGGATCATTTGACTCGAGCCTTATCGTATATTGGGGTTTCCACACCGAGTTTCTGGCTCGGCTTTCTGTTGGTTTTTGTATTTGCAATAAAGCTGGGCTGGCTGCCGCCTTTGGGTATGGGAGGTTTTCCCCACGGCATCATGCCGGCTTTCTCACTAGCGTTGATGTCCATGTGTATAAACACCCGCCTGATTCGAGCCAGTATGCTGGAACAAATGAATTCACGATCGGTCATGTATGCCAGAATCCGTGGTGTTCTGGAAAAATGGGTTATCAGCCGGCATGTGATGAAAAACTCCATGATCCCTGTGGTAACAGCTATCGGCATGCACATCGGAGAAATGCTGGGTGGGGCTGTTGTGGTAGAAATTATCTTTGCCTGGCCCGGCGTTGGCAGATATGCGGTTTCCGCTATTTATAACAGGGATTTTCCTGTCATGCAGTGTTTTATTTTAATGATGACCCTACTGTTTGTTGTTTGTAATTTAATTGTTGATGTTTTATATGCCTGGCTAGATCCGCGCATACGTTATGGAGGAGCTTACAGGAAATGATGGTGATAAAAACGTTGATTAAACGAAAACTTATCTGGTTTGCTTTCCCGGTAATCCTGTTAATTCTGGTGATGGCACTTACGGCGCCCTGGATTGCGCCACATTCCCCCGATGAGGTGGATCTATCCAGGAAACTGCTGGCTCCCAATTCGGAATATCTCCTGGGAACCGATCATCTGGGGAGAGATATTTTGTCCAGACTCATCTGGGGAGCACGCACGTCCATGGGCTCAGTATTCATAATCATCAATCTGGTTGTATTGTTTAGTCTGGTGGTGGGATGTATTTCCGGTTTTTTCGGAGGTTGGGTTGACTCGTTACTGATGAGAATCTGTGAGGTTTTTTTGACCTTTCCCACGTTTATCCTGGCCATGTTTTTAATCGGTGTTTTGGGAGTGGGAATGGTCAACGTCATTCTCGCCATCGTACTCACCCACTGGGCCTGGTATGCCAGAATCATTCGCGGGCTGGTTCTGAGTTTTAAAAACAGGGAATATATCTGGGCTTCGCAGGTTGCCGGAACCAAGGGATGGAAAATCATCATTCGTCATCTGGTTCCACCGGTAATGGCTCAACTAATTATCTTAGCCACTCTGGACATCGGACACATGATGCTCCACGTTTCCGGTCTCTCTTTTCTCGGACTGGGAATTCAACCTCCTACTCCCGAATGGGGGGTCATGATTAGTGACGCCCGCCAGTATATCTGGACAAGTCCTGAGCTCATCATGTACCCCGGTATCATGATTTTTCTGGCAGTGCTTGCATTCAATATTCCAGGGGATGTTATCAGGGACAGCCTGGACCCGTCCATTCGCAGCGAGAGGGTGTAACATGACCCATTCGGTATTATCAGTCAATAATCTTTCGCTGTCCTTGAATAGTGGGGAAGAAAAAACCAAACTTGTGAAGAAGATCAGTTTTTCAATTCAACCCCAACAGATCATGGGATTAATCGGTGAAAGCGGCTGTGGAAAATCCCTGACTTGTCTTGCTGTTATGGGGCTGCTTCCTAAAAACATCACCCAGGTCGGTGGCGAAATAACCGTCGGTCAGGACGTGCTCAGCAATCTTACCCAGTCTGAGATAAGATCGCTTCGTGGTAGCAAGGTGGCTATGATCTTACAAAATCCGATGAGTTGTTTTGATTCCGTCTTTAAAATAAAACACCACTTTAAGGAAACCCTGGCTTCAAAAAAAAACGGGGATCAAAAAAAGTTTATGGATATTTCCCGGGCTGCACTTATTGAAGTTGGTTTTGAAAACCCGGATGAGATTTTGGATTTGTATCCGTTTCAAATGAGTGGTGGCATGCTACAGCGGGTGATGGTATCACTGGCTCTGGTCATGAATGCATCCCTGTTGATTGCCGATGAACCCACGACAGATCTGGACGTTGTTTCCCAGGCACGCATTCTTGACCTGTTGGCAAGAATGCGACGTCGGCATGGAATCTCAATTCTTCTGATCACACATGATCTCAGCGTCATTGCCAGGTTAGCCGATCATGTATCTGTAATGACCAAAGGTTCGATAGTCGAATCTGCCGACGTTGAAACCATATTTAATCAACCCGTTCATGACTATACCAAAGCCTTGCTAAATGCCCATTTCAGTCTATATGGTCCCAAACTTACCAGACTACTGGGGTTTTCGTCAGGCCATGTTACATCATTCCAATCAATAGCAAATTAGGGGGTATAGAATGACACTAATGGAATTGAAGGGTATCTATAAATCGTACCGTCATGGTGGTTTTTTGGGAACTAAAGAACGACATGAAGTGTTGACTGACATCCATTTGGGTATAGACCCCGGCACTTGTATCGGACTTTTGGGACGTAGTGGCTCCGGTAAAAGCACTCTGGGCAGAATCATTCTTGACCTGGAGTCTCCCGATAAAGGAGAAGTGCATTATTATGGCCAGCCTGTCAAAACGTTAAAAAAAGAGGACTATCTGAAATACAGACGCAACGTACAGGTTGTTTTTCAAAATCCTTTGGGATCTGTCAATCCAAGATTAACAGCTGCAAGGATTATTGCCGAACCTCTTGAGAATTTTGAGAATCTTTCTTCGTATGATCTTAAGACCCGAATCAGGGAACTTCTGGAACGGGTCGGACTACCATCAACTGCGGAAAATAAATTTCCTTATCAATTTAGCGGAGGGGAATTACAAAGAATTTGTATTGCCAGGGCCATAGCACTGCAACCCAAACTGATCGTACTGGATGAAGCGATTAGTAGCCTGGACATGCTGATACAAGCAAAGATCATTGAATTGCTTATTCAGTTGCAGAAAGAGCTTGATATGGCTTATCTTTTTATCTCCCACGATATTCGAGTGCTTTTGAAAATATCGGATCGACTGCTGTTAATGCACAACGGACAGTTAGTCGAACAAGCTGACAGCCTTGAAGACCTGAATGAACTTTCCCATGATTCGTTCAAACAACTGCTTCAGGCGATATTACCTCCCATGCCGGTCGCAGCTAAAGAATCAGGCCTACAGGTAACGCAATAAGTGAAATAGCAGCAACCTTCACTATGATGAATATCTAAAATCCATACCACTTCGGCACTGGAATGGGTTCGGAAATGGTATAGATTTGGGGCAATCGGCCAGTCCTGAAATGCCTTAATGATCTCCATGAAAACGTATGTCTCGAATTTCTTCTCTGCCCGTTTCCTGGTTCTCAGCGACGTATGGCCGAAAAAAATACGATGATCTTCGTGAACGTATCCCAATCCAAATTTAGTAATCCGGTGGGTAACTCATATCTTCCATTTTATCCATTCTTGGATTGTAGAGATCTCATGAATTGGTTCACTTTTTTTTGCCGTTCTTTTCGCTCACCAGTAAGGTCCTGAAAACAAGTGCTTCCTTCCGGATTGAAACAACCGTTGCAATTGATGCAGGCGGCATCTTTCCTGTCACCCTCTTTCCAGCGTTTGATTAACGCTGGTTCCCGGATTAAAGACCGTGATAAGGAAACAGCCGAAATGTTTGTTGTTGCAAGAGCTTTTTCAATGGTTTCCAGTTTTCTAAAACCTCCAACTGAAATGACAGAAACATTCGTCTGTTCCGAAAGTTTTGTTGCATATTCAAGATGATACGCTTCATGTTTGATTGATCGGCTGGGTTGGTATTTTCCAACAAATGTTCCGCCGCTGACCTCGATCGCATCCATACCGTTCGAGGTTAAGACTTTGGAGATCTCCAAAAAGTCGTCCGGTGTTAATCCCTGGTTGTTATGTTCAAAGTCGGAACAATTTAGTTTTATCCATACGGGAAAGTCTGAGCCGCATTTGGTTTTGACTTCTTTGAGGATATCCAATATGACGTTTGCCCGTTTTATTACACTGCCACCATATTCATCGGTTCTTGTATTATATATTGGACTTAAAAATTTACTTACGAGATAACCATGACTTCCATGAATTTGTACACCGTCAAATCCCGCTTTTTTTGCTCGAAAAGCGGCTATACCAAATTCCTCAGCAAGATCTTTTATCTGTTCCACGCTGAATGGTGTTGGTTTAATACCGCTGATCGGATCGACGACATCCGAAGGTGCATATACAGGACCGCGAGGGCTAACAAACAATTGAGACCCTGTATGATTGAGTTGGGGTATGATTTTGCAGTCATATTGATGGACCATATCCGTGAGTCTTCTTAAACCGGGAAGGCACGAATCATCATTGATATGTACAACAGTGTCTGTGGGATTGTCGGTCTTGGAGAAGCACAAGTATCCGGTGATAATTAAGCTGACATCTCCTTTTGCCAATGCTTCATGCATGGCTAAATAAGGGTCACTAACCATTCCTTTGTCAGCTAAACACTCGAATGTGGCTGATCGAACAAACCTGTTTTTTAGATCAATACCACCGATAAGGGCGGGTTCAAATGCATGTTTCTTCATAATTTCTCTGTCGAATAGTGGTTGTAACGAATTATACACGGTTTTAGCATGAATAAGCTTGCTTGAACCTCAATCTACTACTTGATTGATTATTAAAAAAGTGGCATATATGACAAAATTCGTGCAAATTCGGCCATATTGGTTATCTTATTCAATGGAGTTTCTTTTGGCAAAAATCACATTTCTAGCGACAAATAATTGTTTTTTTTCGGGAATAGTTCACCTCATTGATTCATTCACTATTGTGAACAGCTGGCATCAACATAAAATCGATAACTACGAATCTCAACTATTTGAAACAGAAATCGTGACCTCTGACGGGAACCCGATAATGGCGAACGGTGGGATTAAAGTTGAGCCGCATCGATCTTTGAGTGAGGTGGAGAAAACAGATTTGTTGATGATTCCGGGAATTCAAACATTTACGCCACCCTTTTCTGAAAATCAGGATCTGATTTTAGAACAGATGATTCAACTAAAACAATCAAATATTAAAATTGCCGCCGGTTGTACAGGTGTTTTTCTGCTTGCAGAATCCGGTCTGTTAAATCATCGGTTGGCAACAACCAACTGGCGTTTTGCCGAACCGTTTACACAACGTTTTCCCAAGGTTCGACTGAAAATCAATGAGATATTGACCGAAGACGATAACTTGATTTGTGCGGGCGCTACGTCCTCTTTTTTAAATTTGGGACTACATATCATTAAAACTTACTGTTCCGATGATACCGCTTCACACATTTCAAAATTCTTGCTCATCGACCCCCGAAGAGACAGTCAAAAGCCGTATATGATCTTTGAACCTTCCATAAATCATGGAGATCAGGAAATCATCAGGGCTCAAAAATGGATGAAAACAAATTTTTCAAAGGAAATATCAATAGATACAGTCGCGAGTTATGTTAATATTAGCCCAAGAAATTTCAACCGTCGTTTCAAAAAAGCAACAGGGCAACCTCCCCTGCTATATCTCCAAAACATCAGAATTGAAGCCGCCAAAAAAAAGCTTGAGACCACACTGGATACTATAAACGAGATTACCCATCAGATTGGATATGAAGACAGCAGTACATTCCGCAGGCTATTTAAGAAACATGTAGGCCTTTCCCCACGAGGATACCGGGACAAATTTATGAAAAGAATAAATGAATTAACTTAATATGATGTTTCAACTAACTGGCAGGGGGTCTGGCAGGGGGTCAGGTCTTCGTTTGACTCATTTTGGGCAGGGGGTCAGGTCTTCGTTTGACTCATTTTGGGGAGGGATCAATGGATGAATGCAGCCAAACATCGCTCCATCGAAAAAACAACTGGAAATCGTTTTCCATCATCATCGCTTAAACCCTTTGCATACTCAAAGTTATCAACATTTCGCTCTGATTCCCTCAAAAATATTTTTACAGATCCTCAAAAAAGCCTTACTATTTCAATAATGAACAAGCAATCTAGCGAGTCCCGTTCAACAGGGATTATATGGAAAAACCAATTCCGTGTACATTCCAGGATTGTGCAACCACCCGGATTTTCTATTGGAATAAGCCCGTCGTTTTATCGGTCACTCCATATAATCCTATACGTTCGGTGAGCAATTGTATAATCTTAATCTAATAAAAAAATACTACTTGAAAACAAAATATGGGGAAATACGAAAAACTGATCATTCAGATACTTCGGGGAACAAGTGATGCTAATATAGCATTTTCGGATTTAGTTAACCTTTTACAACATTTTGGGTTTGAATTGCGCATCTCAGGAAGTCACCATATTTTTAGGAAGATGGAAATAAGGCGAAACCATACCAAGTCAAACAGATTCGCAATATTATTTTGAAATACCGAATGGGAGATGAAGAATGATCAATAAATATGAAATTATTATCTATTGGAGTGAGGAAGACCAATCATTTGTATCAGAAGTTCCTGAACTTCCCGGTTGTATGGCACATGGAGATACATATGATTCCGCTTTGTCGAACATCAAAGATGCAATGAATTTGTGGATCAATACAGCTAAAGAATTTAATGATCCAATCCCAGCCCCTAATGGAAGGACATTTGCTCTCACTCCTGAAAAAGCACTTACTTCACCTCTTGATGTACCTACTATAAAAACAAATATAACAACTCAAGAAATTGTGGACATAGTCAGAGAAGGGAGAGAACGAGGTAGAACAAGTACATAGAGCTGATGTTTTTCCGCAGCGAAGCCGCTCCAAAACACAGCTCATGTTAGTGTCCGGGTCAAATAACAACCAGATTTACTTTATTCGATCTTCTCCAGTAAGCATTGACATATGGAAGAAATTTTGGCACCTTTTAGGTATGACTAATCGTAATACCGGAGGATAAAATGAGCGTAGCAAAAATTACAATATCTATAGAACAGCAACTCCTAGAAAAGATCGATCAGATGGTCAAAAGCAAGGCTTTTGGGAATCGCAGCCAAGCAATTCAATCCGCAGTAAAAGATAAAATAAATAAAATAGAGCATACCAGGTTAGCAAATGAGTGTGCGAAATTAGACATTAAATTCGAACAGGACCTTGCTGATGAAGGTTTAATTATGGAGTTGGATGAATGGCCAGAATATTAAGAGGAGACATTTTCTGGGCAAATTTAAATCCAACCAAAGGACATGAACAAGCTGGTTTACGTCCTGTTCTAGTATTGAGCCATGAGGTTTTCAATGAACGCTCTGGGACAATTATTGCTGTAGCAATCACAAGCCAATCTCAGAAAGCAGGTTTTCCTCTTACTCTCAAATTAGAAAGTGGAAAACTACCAAAAAAGTCTTGGATTAAAATTAGTCAAATTCGCACTTTATCTGTGACCCGCTTGGGTAAAAAGCTTGGTAAGGTATCTTTAGAAGAAGTTAACAAAGTTATTGAAGGGTTACTGGAGATTATCAATTAACGCAAAAAACAGGTTTTGTTCGCTTATAAAAAGCGAAACTTCAAACGTCGGCACGATACCTGTAAAACCGAAATATGTCATTTAGATGGAGAAACCTTTATTCAGCGGTTTTTACACCATGAATTACCTTCGGGATGTATGTGAATTCGCCACGTTGGCTTTTTGGGAAACAATTGCAAAAAGAGAACACTTCGACAGATTCGATTGGCCGTTGGCGCTGATCCATCATCGTCCAAACCAAATAAAAAGAAGTCTACCGCACAATTAATGTTGGATCTGACAGGGATCGACATTACCCTGTGCCGTAAATGTAAGATTGGAACACTCAAAAAGATCGATGAATTTGA
>JBFFHJ010000128.1:0-15026 GCA_041556995.1 bacterium
CTGTCGTTTTTTCACCGCCAGCATCTGAAATAAAAAAAACGACAAAATCAACTGAACAAGCAGAAAATATTACGGTATCCAAACCTCAGAAGCAAACAAAAGAAGTTAAATCTGAATCCACCACACCACCGCCTGTTCCCAAGAAAATAAAGGCACCTAAACTGAAAGAAAATGCTGCGCCTACCGGTGTGAATGCATCGGATTTGGTGCAGCAACCATCAATTAAACGGTCAGAACTGGAAGGTTTTTTACGTGCCAGTAAACGCACCAAAAATGCTCCGTCACCGGATATTCAAACACAAACAACAGCAAGTAAAGAGCAATCAGCCGATGCTCCCCTGTTTCCCGAACATAAATACCCAAAATCAAATAACGCTCAAACCAAAACATCGAACAAACAGTCAGGACCTTTATCTGTATGGCGAAAAAAAAATGAGCTACAGTCTTTTCGGAACACCATAAAACAGTACATCGTACACAATTGGACAAATCCCATCAGTCGAGATATACAGTTTGAAATAAAAATTGAATTTGCCTTTGATCGCAGGGGTAACCTGATCGATATGCGTTTAATCAAACGATCCGGTATTGCAATAGTCGATTCATCAGCAGAGAGAGCCATTCGAGTCTCAACTCCCTATCCAAAATTTCCGGATTTCTTCGATCCAGATGAAGAAGAATACCGTGCGACAATCCGCTTTACACCCGACAATATTATTTTCTAATATGCTAAAAATAATCATATATTTACCTGTTTTTTTTAAATCACTTTTGTTTTTTCCGGGATATCGAACCGGGTGGTTATTCATATTTCTAATAACCATTGTCTCCACCGCCCATGCATACCAGGATGAGGAAATTATCGAAATCCGTGGATTTAAATATGGCCGTCTAAAGCTTGCTATAGAGATTGAGAAAAATCCAAGAACTGATAAAAAACAGCTTAAAAAAATTGTTGAAGTACTTAATAAAAATCTATTATTGTCCGGTGTATTCGATATTCAGTCCAATTACGATGATATTGATCTTTCGCTCAAACTTCGCTTTATTCCCTATCATGAAATCCGGGCCTGGATTTTTACCCCTGACGGTACACAATTGTATGACCACAGTAAATCCCTGAAGGGAGTTAAGGATTTCCAACCTGTTGTTCTAAAAATGGTTGAAAAGATTATATTTCAACTCACCGGAGAAAAAAGCATCCTGCGTAGCGCTATTGTATACGTAGAAAAAAACGCTAACAGCCAGTATAAACTGGTGATGACGGATCCCTTTGGAGAAATACGAAAAGTAGTATTGAATGACAATAAATACAACATTTTACCCCGGTGGAATCCCGATGCTTCTTCCATTCTATTTACTACACTGGATAACCGTGGTAGTAAGTTGCGACAATTGATATTAGAAACAGGGGAAGTAGCCACACTTTTCAGTAAAATGGGGAAACTCAGCGGTGGAACCTGGGGAGCTGACGGCAACGAATTGATGTTTACCCAATCGGAAGAGGGAAATTCAGATATATTTAAAGTTAAAATAAAAGACTCGGCTGTCAGTCGCATGACATTTCGCTCATCAACTGAAGCCAATCCCAGACTGTCACCGGACGGAAAAAGGTTGCTGTTTGTTTCCAACCGATCCGGTAGTATTCAGATTTATCAACGCATTCTTGAAACCGGCGAAACCTTTCGCATGACTTTCGAAGGGTACAATAATTATGAACCAAACTGGAGCAATGACGGTGCTTATATCGTGTTTTCAGGTATAAAGGACAAACGTTTCCAGATTTTCATGATGGACAGAGATGGTGAATTTGTACAACAAGTAACTTATGGAGACACCTCAGCGGAACAACCCATATGGTCTCCCAATGGTAGACAAATTCTTTTTGTTGCCAAGAAAAACTACACGCAAAAACTCTATATCATAAGAGTTGATGGAACTTTAAGACGTAGATTGACCAGGTCTGGTCCTGAAATTAATGAATTTAACCCAACATGGACAGCAAAATACCAATGGCCCCAAAACCAATGATAAAACACTATATGACTCAATTTCGACTCCCATTGCTTTCAGTTGTTGTCGCAGTCGTTTTTATTTTCAACGGTTGTGCCATGCAGGGGGAATCAATCGGAAACCCCGATAATAGACTGGATATTCTGGAAAAACGAATTGTTGTCTTGGAACAACAAGAGTTAAAAACCCTGGCTGACTTGAGAGATGAAGTAGAGGTTTTTAAAAAGAAAGTGGGTAAAGAGCTGGAAAACTTCAGAAAGTCCCAGCAGTTTTTTATCGATGAATTGAACAAATTAAAGGAAGATATTCAAATTGTCACCAACGAAAACGAAAAATCACAGTTCAGCAGTCGCAAAAATACGACCTTAATAAAAAAACTGAATAAACGCTTGGGAGATCAGATTATAGCCTTGCAGGAATTACAGAATTTCTTTAAAAAAGATATTGATATCAAGACAGAAGGCTCCGGGGATAATGTGCAGACAGATTTTGATGATGCATTTCAGCTCTATAAAAAAAGACGGTTCAAAGAATCGGAAACTGCCTTCATAAAGTTTAGAAAAAAATATCCCGATTCGGAATTTGTTGATGATTCGCTGTATTTTATTGCATATATGAATTTTTTACAGGGGGATTATAATAAGGCGTCCCTTCGCTTTTTTGAAATTATAAAAGAATATCCGACCTTTAATCGATTAAACGACACTAAATGGTGGCTGGGAGTATCCCTTGAACGTTCTGGAGACCTGAATGGCGCCCTGGACCTTTACCGTGAGCTGGTTAAATTGGACCCCAATAATCCCCTGAGAATAAAAGCCCAATTCCGTTTGGATGAGCTAGCTCCCTAAAATAGGCAAAAGACAATGCAAAATAAAATTGCTCTGGTGCAAATGACCTCCACCCCGGATCGGGCGAAAAACCTTGAAAACGCCCTTGCTTTTACGGCCAAGGCCGCTCAAAATGAAGCCGATCTGGTGGCATTTCCAGAAAATTTCCTGGTACTGGGAAACAATAAACTGTATGTTCAAACAGCCGAATCCATTCCCGGTCCAACCGTGGAGATATTCCAGGAACAAGCTGTTAAAAACAATATCTCCATCCTAATGGGTAGTCTTTATGAAAAGAATCCCCAAAACCCCGAAAAAGTCTTTAATACATCCGTATTGATTGATCGTAGTGGACAATTACTAGCTACATACAGGAAGATACATCTGTTTGATGTTGAACTACATGATGTCACTCTCATGGAATCGGAACTGGTAGATGCCGGGCAGGAATTTGTAGTTTGTGATCACGAGATCGGCAAAATTGGACTAACTATCTGTTATGACATTCGTTTCCCAAATTTATACCAGAAAATAACTGATCTCGGCGCTCAAATAATATTTGTACCTGCCGCTTTTACCGTCCCAACCGGTAAAGCTCATTGGTTGGACCTGTTGAAAATACGCGCCGTTGAAAACCAGGTTTACATAGCTGCACCCGCACAATTCGGAAAACACAGTGAAACCCGTGAATCATTCGGTAATTCCGTTATATTTGATCCATGGGGTGATACCGTTGCTCTGTCACCCGACACAACCGGAATCATCTACGGCCACATCGAACTGGAGAACCTGAAAAAAATCCGAAACCGAATGCCGGTACGTTCCCATCGAGTCCCTGGTATTGATTTTTAGATCTTTGTACAAAAGACTTAACATAGGTTGGTTTTTAATATTGTTAGTTATGCATGTTAAATGATTAAGGTAGATGGAGAAATACTTAATATACTCCGCAATCAATGAAGACATCCCCTGTGCTATCAAGAGATCGTAAAAAAATAACTTCACATAATCTGTTTGCAAAAGTCCAAAACGCAATGGACATTTGTAAACAGGATGTGAACTGATTTTTTAATCCCTCCTAGGTAACAAATGCCTATCAAAGCAAGAACAAACTACTGGACATATTGAACCATACTTACCCATTAGTAATAACTACCCAAAAAATCAGAAGACGAAATATAATTAAAGCGATAATATAATAGGAATTAGTTAAAAACATCGGATTTTTTCTTTTTACACATTATTAACTAAGATCAGTACAGAAACAACCGGAGTATTACCATGTCCGAAAAACTATTCCAACAACAAATCAAGGAAACCGTAGCTGTTTTACAACGATCAAAAAGTATTTTATTTATCACCGGGGCAGGCATTTCAGCCGAATCCGGTCTTCCAACCTACCGAGGCATCAGTGGTTTATACAATAATCAACAAACCGAAGACGGCATTAGTATTGAATCAGCTCTATCTGGTCCCATGTTTTTAAAAAAACCGGCCTTAACCTGGAAATATATCTCTCAGATGGAAGGTGCCTGCCGTGGAAAATCCTTTAATCGAGGACACGAAGTTATTGCAGAAATGGAAAACTTTTTTGATCGTATCTGTATTTTAACCCAAAATGTGGATGGATTTCACTATAAAGCAGGTTCCAATAATATTATTGACATTCACGGCGATCTTCACGATCTGTATTGCCTGCATTGTGATTACAGCGAAAAAGTTGTTGATTACAGTCATCTCGATTTTCCACCCTGCTGTCCAAAATGCGAGCATATAATTCGGCCGGATGTCGTTTTATTTGATGAAATGCTTTCAACACAAAAAACAGCTCATCTGTCCAACGAACTTCAGCAAGGTTTTGATGCCGTTTTTACCATTGGCACCACAAGCGTTTTCCCTTACATTGCACATCCCGTTATTATGGCTTGTCAAAACAATATTCCCACCATCGAAATCAATCCGGAAAACTCCAGAGTGTCCAATACGGTTGATATAAAAATCTCTGATAAAGCTGCCAAAACCATGAACGAAATCTGGATGCTTTTCAAACATCAGATGTCCTGAAAAAATCCTGCCCATTGTACTTTTCGTGGCTTTCCCTGACAAGACCACAAAAGTACTTCCCACGGCAAATGTGTTCTACCTTGCTAAATCCCATGGTTATTGAGACTGGATATAAAATCCGACCATTTATTGGTGTGATATATTAAAAAGGTCACAATTACAGATATATAGAAAAGTATTCTTTGTATCAGCCAGCACATTTACTGCAATTATGAGCTAGAACAAATTTGCCTTGAAGTACTCCCTCTTCACATTTGGTTTATATTCTGTTAAACATCTTAAAACACAGAATATTATACTATCGCAATCACTAAAAAATATAATATGCCATGTTTCGAAAATTCCATCAAACCTTGCAGGAGTGGACTCAAAAGGAGGGATTATATCCTATAATCCACCAGTTATCACCCGATAATTGGGAAGATACAAAAGTTCCGCCCGGTACGGTCACTCTTTGGCAATGTTACCTAAGGGAAATTCTGCCTGCCCGCTTTGCCAAGCTGTTTTTTTCCAATTCATATACTGCCGGACTTTTCCTGAATAAGCTTTTGGCATTCAGTGAGTATATAATGGAACAAAAAATAAGGCAGTTGATTGAAAAAAGCTGGCTGAATATCTTATCCATCCCGAAACAAAATAATTTAACAACAAAAATTCTCGTTTTCCAACGGCAGCTGGGACAATGGATTGACGGATATTGGCATCAGCAAATCAGAGAAAACAAAAAAGAGGCTCTGGATAAACTCACCAATTCACTAAACTTCAGGGATAAATGGCAAACATCACGTTTTTTGAGCCAATGCGGCTATTTTTATCCCCATTCAAAAGTTTCATACACCGCCTGGGTCAAGTGGTCAGGTTTACAAAGCGATGAAGATGAATATGATACATGGTTGCAACTACTAACCCAACTGGCGCCAAATGATACTGCCCTTTATCAATTGGATCAGTTTTTTCATTCCCTGTTCTCTCCAGAAACAATCCTGTCAGCAACACCCCTTTGTCTGAAACGATTTTCATGCTATCCCTGTCCACTGAAAAAGGATTGTCAATTTTTTAAAACCGATTCGGCAGAAAACAGAAAATCCGATCTTGAAAACAACATCAGAACAGATAACAACGATCAAATTAAAACAGACGACCTTTTGAAATACCTGTCTGGAGGTTTATGGCAAAACACCAGTGAACAGCATCATTTAATTGAAAAGTATCCGAATTTGTCCCATGCAGACTTATCGGAGCTGACAGCAGAATCGGACGAGGAAAAACTGTTTTTTTTTCTCAGCGGAATTCAGGAACTCAACCAGCGCAGTCAACGAGCTACAGTTAATTCATCTTCACCCACATTTATTGAAAGTGAGGATATTTATGAGTTTTTGCGTCGTCATCTGGATCAAGATCGCCAGGAATCCTTTCACACCCTGATTCTTGATAACAAACACCGAAAAATCAGCCTGCGTCTCATCACTAAAGGCACCCTCAATAGAAGCCTGGTGCACCCACGCGAGGTTTTTGCTCCCGCCATTCAGTTAAGAGCCGCTGCTATCGTCCTGGTTCACAACCACCCCAGTGGTGACCCCAGCCCCTCCAGTCGTGATGTGGAAGTTACCAAACGCCTGTATAATGTTGGTAAAATCGTCGGCATTAAAATCCTGGATCATATTATAATGGGTGACAACACCTACTACAGTTTCTCCGATGAAGAAATGCTGTAAAAAAGATCCATGAACAACCCGGACGCTCCCCTGACAAACGTGGTATTATCCTGATCCATATCAGAATCATATACATCCTCACCTCCAGCATCGATAAATAGCGAAAGGCTGGCCCCTCCATGATAGTCATTACCAAAACTTCTCCCCCTGGCATCCTTTTGATATAAATAGATATCTTTACCCTCCAGATCAACGAACAGTGCAAATCCATTATGTGCCGAAGCCCCTTGCGAAAATCCCAGGTACGAGGCATCATAGACATCATTTCCCGATTTATCCAACAATATTGCCGCCCCCAGATCCCATGCGGCGGCTTGCGTCGCAGCTTGAATACTACGGTAAGAATCGTTACCCCCTTCATCCAGTAAAATTCCCACCGCAGAATGGGCTGAGAATCCTTGAGAATACCGCGACCCCAAATAACGATCGTCATTTGATCCTCCATTTTTTAGTATGCCCAATCCAAAGAAGTATCCGCCGCCCTGTGAGAAATTTCCCGCTTCAAAAAAATCCTCACCGGAGGAATCGAGCAATATGCCAATACCGCCGGAAGCAATGTTTCTAAAACCGATCCCAAACCCCTGGGATGATCCTTTAAAAATCCCTTTTGTGCCATAACTGCTGGGATGAAGGCCACCGGCTTTATATGAGTCATTACCTGTTTTATCATACAACAGTCCGATCCCTTTGGGTAAACCAACCCCCTGAGCCAGGTTACCGGATTGGTAGGTATCATTACCGGAAAAATCGATCAAAGCACCAACGCCCCATAGTCCAGCTCCCTGGTTAAATTCCTGACCTGAATATATATCTGCCCCTTCATAATCGATCAGAATCCCTGTCCCCATCACAGCAGTCCCCTGGCTGAATCGTGTTCCCAGGTAGCGATCGTTTCCCGACAAATCAATTAAAAAACCACAGCCTAAAAACCCGCTCCCTTGTGATATGGATTCGTTAGCCGAATAAATATCATCCCCCTCAAAATCTATCAGAACGGATACAAGTAAATTCCTGGATCTTGACGCCCCGGACGTGCTTAAATAAGTATCATTACCCCCCAAATCGATGATAACGGCAGCATCTCCTGTGTAACGATTGGGTCCTTTTCCACCGACCACCAACGTTCCAAAAGAGGTCTCCCGAACGGTTACCAGCTTTCCTTCCATACCCGCCGGTGGAGAAAAATCCTGCAAATTGATGTCCTCATTTTCAAAGGCCATGGCCATTCTCTCCAACCATGTTTTATCAGCCAGTCTTCCCAGAACCATGGCCGCTTGAAGTAATTTATCATATTTAATCTTATGGGATAGATCTAAAATACGCTGAAACGTCTGCCATTCTTCAGTCGGTAGATTTTTATCCAGATAGTAGTGGTTAAAAAACTTTTCCGGTATTTTTAAAGCGTTATCATATAAAAAGGTGATCTCTTCAGTCGTTATTGCCGCAAACGCCTGATTTCGTAGTTCAACCGCTTTTTCCATTAAACCAACCACATAATCAGAATGATCTTTAGCTATATTAGACTGCGGATATGGGTTATCTATTACCATCTGGTTGATAAAAGCCTGTTGTTTTTTTTCGTCCAGTAAATCCGAAGTAATGCTGATCAAACCTGAAAAATCCCTTAATCCCGGATGAATATTATTATCGATTTCAGCCGTTAGTTCTTCCGTCATTTCCGGAAGTTTCAGTGGATCACGGTGAGTGTATCGAAAGAAATTCAATCGAAAGCCGTCATCCCACCACTCGTTATCGGCAAACCGAGTTAACACGTCGGAATAATAGCTTTCAAGCTGATGTTTTTTAATGGCGGTTTTGACAAATTTCTCAAGAATGCTTTGTTTTTGCTCATTTTCAGGAAACAGGTCTGAATTCTTTGGTGGTGCTTGCGCGAGAATTCCAGGACGTTGTCCTAAAGGAATTTTCATGTCCAGTTTTTTTACTTTGGTTTTAACGTTGATATCCAGCGATTCATTGGCTCCAAGTTCATCTATCGTTTTTTTCAAATCATTTAGAACATTTTTCACGCTGACGTGTTGTTTTTTGTTGACCAGAATATTCAATCTCAGCAGTGTAAGCTGCATTTCATATCCAATTTTTTTCTCTTTAATATAGTTGGAAAAGATTCGGATAATTTTATCTTCTTCTATACTTTCCACTGCTCGACCATCGAAGTTCAAAATAATATCCCATTTTTTCAATCCAGCTTCTTCAGCCGCTGTTTTAGGGACCAATCGTTTAATCAAAATACCGAATTTTCCATGTCCTGTTATTTTTAGTTCCTCCAGCTTAACCAACTCCATACCGATCCCTAAAAAGGGCTTGGAAGCAAATGTACGATATGTCGATTTTTTTTCAACCGGATGTATCGTCTCAATCCCAAATACAGTGGAAAAAGCTGCAAAAAGAAAACTCAACATAAATAAATTTCTTAATATATTCAAATGCTTCATGATCGTCCTATTTTATTACCTGAACACCGGTTTTGTTATTTTTCATCATATTTTTAATTCTGTTTCATGTATTTTGTATCACGTTTAATAACAGTCATAGCAACAAACCGGCTTCATGTGAATGCCCTATTGTATTGATCAATTGAATACTCCCTGAAAAGAGTTTGATTCAGCGGCTATCGACAATATGGTAATGTTGTGTCAATCCTTTGCTATCATAAGATACTCCCTAAGATCTGATATCAATAATGTATTAAACAATCGAATTAATGCTTTTATACGATTCTTATTTTTAACCCCAAACCATCTTTCCTGATGATTATGGCTTCATTTAATATCAAAGATTAACGTTGAATATCCAAAATGAGATTTCTATATGTCAGCACCATTAACAATTCAGTGACGAATAAATCAAGTATTATGACCTGATATGAAATTAATTTTGGTAAGTACTTTTAACCAATTGACAATCTTCAACTTTGTAAACACAAGCAAACCATGTCTTTTATAATACCAGCCTTGTGATTTCGAGAACTCAAATGATTCAGAACTTAATGATTCTATTCCTGACAAAGTTGCCTCTTCAATATTGATTCATCATCACATTAAGATAATTAATAATTATAATATATATTAATATATAGAATATCTTTATATTTTTATATAAAATATGTTATCTATTATTTTTTGTTCTATTTTTATAAGTAATATAATTTATGTTATTTTTATATAGTTTATTTTATTGTTTTTATATTTCCATATATTTGTCTTTGCTAGGTATTTAAATATATTTAAATTAATATTTATCTAAATAATCTTAATGTATTGTTATTATTGAAATTCATATTTTTTTATAAGCTCTATTCAAAAAGATATTGACGTTTTCTAAAACAAAGTAGTATTCAAAACAACTTCAGATATCTATATGATCTATATAGCGATAAAATCAATCGATGTGAATTTTTTTTCTTTATTCCATATATAAGTCATAATATTTTGTTCAGCCCGTATAAATCATATTTTATCTTGACAACTTAAGTTTTCAGTCCTAGATTTCTACAAATATTAAAAATACCTTTATTATCTAATATGATCTATTATTGTTACAAGACAGATCATATATGGTTTGTTTGAAGATTTTTTTATCGTTAATTTGTGTCTATCTTTAAGATACAGCAACGATTCATATCGAATTTTATATCCAATTATAAACAATATAATTCATGTGAATTCCGCGTAAATATTGAAAGATAACTAAAAATCGCACTGGAAAATTTCCATCTTGATCTGAAAAAAATATGCATCGATTAGACAGGGCAAATTTCGGCGGACCACTGATTCAGGGATTACTATTCAAGGCTTTACGAAATCCCACTGAAGACTGGACAGAACATACGGTGCAACCGAATGAGGAGTTCGATTTGTATAAAATCTCATACCGAGTATACGGCACCACCGAAGCGTGGTGGATTATCGCCGTATGTGCGAAAAAAGACAATCCTCTGGAAAAACTACCGGCCGGCACCAGTTTTAAGTTACCACCTTTATCCTGGGTACGGGACAAACTGAAAAATCCCGGTAAAACAATAATCAAATAAACCAATGAACTGAAACATGCTCATACCTGGAAATATGTCATTCATCGATAAAAGGAAATCATTCATCGAAAATTGTAACCTGTAACCTTAAGACTGCTATAGATCGATAAAACGCCAATGGACCAACTGATCATCAAAAAACACCAACAATTAGAAAATATTAAGGATCGTCTGTTCAGTACGTTTCTGGCCCGTGATGTTGAATTTTATGAGCCGGAGTTCAAGGAAAATGGCCATGTATTGTTGGATGAGTTCGATTTTGAAGAAGCTGAAACGGCTGGGACAGTGCACGCAGAAAGATTGCCGATTTCGTACATCTATCAAAAAACCATTAAAGCCATTGAAGTCGAACCTGCAATCGATGGACAAACAACCATTGTGCGAAATAACGAAATAAACGAATTCGATCCTGATAAAACATACCATTTTCTGGTACAGACAACAGACATGCCTTTGCGATCGGTCATTCAATACGAGATACCCATCAGCTTGGAAGACAATTCGTCTCAAACAGTTACACTGATAAAAGTGAATGAATTATCCAACGGAAAACCACCATTTGTAGATAAAATACATGTATTTACAGCATTCGACAGGGAGTTGAAATAATGGGAATGGAAATCAGCAATCCAGTGGCGGTTGATCGAGCTCTTGGAAAACATATTGGAAATTGTCCCTGGCAATCCAGGTTAACGACATTGCAGGAGTTTAATACCCGAGCCATAAAAGAAAAGATTTATTATGGCGATAATGATACCGCTGAAAAAGTTTTACAAAACCTGGCAAAATCAATACCGGAAGATTTACGTCTGCCGATTGTCGGTTATTTTCGTGCGTTGGATATTATCATGGATACGACAGATGGACAGGTGGCAAAGGTTAAACTCAGCAATATTGAGGGAACACGGCATTACGACGTCGAATATTCCAATTACATTTTCAGGTATAGCGTAATGATTATCGGTTTTGGTTCTGCAAGCATTCACGAAGTTGGGTTGCCGTTACACCAGCAGTTCGTACCCAGACAGGAATCCGGGTTGAAGGGGAAACTACCGTTAAAACATTAAAATTTATTCCCCAGACCGATCTGAATGAGTTTGAATATCCCATTACCATCACCTATTTTATCAATCTGGCTGTTTACGAGCGGGATATGGATCTGCCCGAGTTATGCGACATCAACCTGCTGGCAGATTATCTTGAATCCCTGGTAGGCACAGCCAACGCACAATTGTGTTCGGCCACGGAAAGCCTAGATTTGAACCTGAAGCAAAAAACGCTGGCGGAATACATGCAGCAGAAAAAAGACTGTGAAACATCTTTTGCCGGTATTCGGTGTTTTTGAATACCTTTGGCGCACGCTCCTCAAAATGACAGATGGAAGAGTCTGGATTAAAGAAAAAAAAATCGAGTTTTGTTCAAGCTAAAATAATATAACGAACTGAATATTATGGCTGTTTCAGACATTCAAGACATTGAAATACAGGTTGAAGCACTGGTTCAGGTCAATAAACGTCCTGCCTGGGAATTTGCGATTGATATTGACGGTGCTCCCGGAGAGTTGGACATCCTGGCCCGGGATCTGAGTTACGAACCCATAACGATCAATGTTGAAGAACGGAATTTCGGGTCACAACAGGTAACCATGCCGAGTGGCACAGAGCGAACGACACTGGTCATTACTCTTCGGGATACCAGGGATAAAAAACTATATCAATGGTGCAACAAGGTGGCCTCGGAAGTGGCTCATTCCGACGGAACCTTTGGCCTGCCCGAAAATTATGTAAAAGAGGTGACTATCTATTCAACCACCAGCAAAGATGATGATCCCTCACCGGACACATACAAGATGATCTTCACCAACGTGGGGGCCATCAACCCGGATCGTTCTGCAAAAGATCAATACCTGGAATTCCCCATTACCATGACGGAGTATAAAACGGGAGGATTTAAGTAGGGTTACGGGTCAGGGATTCGCCTTTTGGGTAAATGACAGAAAAGGGATATGGAATAATGGATTTGGTAAAGCTGAGACACAAAATGGAGTCTCCATTTTATATAAGATAATGTCATTCCATTTAAAAAACGCCTTCAAGACCTTTGATTCGGTTATCATGTTTTAACTTTAATTGCAGAAATATTTATGTCCTATTTTGAAGAAAAATTACCGTCCAACGGTGAAAGATCGCTGACCTTCCGTCAATACAGTATTGAAGACGCCATGATTGTCAGCTCCATGAATCCCAGGTTGGTTGAACGGGTGACCAGCAAATTTCTGTCCGTTATTCAGACCGGAGAAGATATTATCGATCCTAAAACCGAAATGACCGTGTCGGATCGGAAAACATTGTTGTTAAAATACGCCCTGGTTTCCCTGGATGACAAAACCCTGACGAACCAGGAAGAATACACCATTAAACAATGCGGGCATTGCGGCGGCGAACATAAATTTTATTTATCCATCGAAGAGTTCAGAGCAAACGCCAAGACCGATGTCATTACCTCCCCTGAGATATTGACTGAATTTGAGGGACAGCGCTTATTAATTACCCCGTTAATGGGTGTTCATGCGGAACAACTGGAGATGCTGGACAATAATCTTTCCAGTATTCGACAGAAAAAAGGCGAAGATTCGGACGAGTATCATACCCAACGTGTTAAACGCGATTTGCACAAGCTATTGTGTCAATTCACCCTGGTGGATGAAATGAACAACGATCCTTCAGAAAAGGAAAAAGCCCAAAGGGATCAAAAATGGTTGTACTCGTTACCGCAGAAATCTCTGGAAGGCTTGGTCAATCTGGTTCTGAGAAAGCAGGAAGAAATCAAACACGGCATTGATTTCACCTGGGATTATACCTGTCCGAATACGGAGGGGCATATTGCCAGTATGCTGCCCTTTCGATTTGAAAATTTTATTCCAAGAATATGATCCCTACTATTTTGAAGTATTGATTAATTATATGGCGTTTAAGGGGCATCAGCCCATTGATTCTATTCTTAAATCGCCGAAGAAAGTTGTTGTCAAATATTTTGATTTTTTGGAGAACCTGAAGTAAAAGATCATTAAATGCTGGTTTTTGCAAAAAATTAATTTGCCAGGAATCTGTCCGAAAATGGACACCGAAGTCAATACATTTCCTCCACTTCGGACGCTGTGGCTGGGACTGTCGGAATGATTGGATATAGGGAATATATATCACCAATTACTATTCAGGCCAGCACCTGGCTTCAAACGCCGTGGAATACAACATTCATATTTATCGTGTGTAACCGGATTACCGGGGCGATAATAAAATCCTTTTTCAGAGAAACAAAAAATGACCTGCCTATTGGGTATCTTTTAATGAAGTACCTAGAGATAAGAATCATAATTAACGTGTATCTCATTGTTTTATCTTCTCCACCGTTTTTGTCAATACTTTTTATGAAGTACCTAGGAACACCAACTATATAAAACTGGAAACTTTACCTAAGCACTAAAGGGCAATCATGAGCGAACCAACCATTGGTGATCTTTTTGATATTGTTGAAACCACAAAAGACACTTTAGTATCTGATATTAAGGATACAATCAGCGTTTTGTCTAAAATGGAGATATCGCCAACCATACAATCCACTTTTGCTGTTAAGGTTCCACAGAAAAAACCTCGGGAAACACAGATTATTTCGATCCCATTATTGGAATATCACAAACCGGCTGACAAAACCGAAAATATGGTGCAAAAAACCATTCAGCCTGAAACATCAGCAATGACATCGGTTATTGAACAACCGGCCTTCAACACCACACCCAGTATCTCAAATGAGTTGACCAACCAGATCGTCCGCTCCGATCAGGAAGATAAAGTAAATAATCCTGGTTTAGCACCGTCCAGGAATACATCCGAGGAAATTCAAGAAGCCAGTCAACAGGAACATGCAGAAAAATCCATGCTGGGCAGTGTGGCAGAGACCATTGTAAATGGAATTAAAAAGCCGTTTTCTTTACTGGGAAATTTAAGAAATAATTCTGAAGAATCCAAAGTTATTGATGCTGGAGGTTTGGCGCTGGGGGGTCCTTTTTATTCCGCTGTTAAAGAAATTTCTCAGACCAGAAACGATCCGTTTATTCAAAAAATCACCGGATTATTCAGCCGGTCAAAGGATAAAAAACATGAAATACAGGGGCCATCGGAACAACAGGATAATCAGGATCAGATAATTGAAAAGCTGGATGAAATCAAGGAGGTGTTGGAAGACAATCAAAAAGAGGATCGGAAACAATTTAAGCGGGAAATGCGCCTGGAACAACGACGCGCCAGGAAGTTGTTAAGAGCAACCAAAAAAGGCAAAGGCGGAGGACTGCTTGGTGGC
>JBFFHJ010000129.1:0-14892 GCA_041556995.1 bacterium
CTAAATCAATATCAAAAAAAGTATCAAAACAAATATTAAGAAAGTGAAGAGAAGAATTATCACATTGATAGAATGAAAAACGTATTCAAAAAACCTGATAAAAATGCAACTGATACGCCGTTAAATAATCTGAGTTTTTTTTAAAAGTAGTTAAACAACATGAGGAGACAGGCAGGGTCTGTATTCTCGTAAAGTGAGAGCTAACACCTGACTCTAGTGGAGAGTGCGTTTAAGAGCATGAAATCCGAACTTGGATTTAGACCGGTTCATCATCAAAAAGAACAACGCGTAGACGCTCACATGTTCATCACTTTATTGGCGTACCATATTTGCCATTCCATCGGACACCGATTGCGGACGCATGGTATCCGTCGTCATTGGGAAACGATACGAGATGTTCTTTCCAGTCACGTACGTGTGACCACTACGGCGAAAGGCGAAGGGAATCGTTCGATTCATATTCGAAAGAATAGCCGACCGACAACGGAACAGAGAAAAATCTACTAGGCACTGGATATAGTGAAACTGCCAGGGAAAGTCATCAAAGCGATCCTTCAAAAAAGAAAGAAGTAGTGCCCGAAGTATAATAATCAAATTTTTAACATCCTGATATTTTAGGGCTTTTATAACCAAACTGACGAAGTAGGGTTACGATATTGTCTGCAATCGAATCCAAATCGTTCTCCTCGTGAGGGATCAGTGATATATCGGTCAGCAGGAAAAGTTTTTCCTCGATAATGCCGCAAAGCTTTTTATGTCGCTCTGTATGCACATTAAAATCGACACAAAGGTTTAGAATTGTTCGTTGTCTGGGTTTGTTATTGATTCTTACGTTTTCGACAAGCCTAAATGATTCGTAAATTTTATCGGGTTTTCTTTCTTTGGATTTTCGTATATATATCAGCCTCCTTTTTTAGTAACCTTCAGTAGAAACAAAAAAGGAGGCTGACAAGATGTAAAACTCACTTTCTGGTACTACATTCAGCTAGCAAAATACAACCTATTGATATTTTTACTATTAAATTTTTATAAATATAGAAAATAGCTAAAATACAGACGAAGTTGGGACAAAGATGAGGACATTATATGATGACATATAACGAGTAATGATGAAATATATCATATTAGAATTGTTATAAATAAATAAATATTATAGTATTAAGTTGTTAATCTTAAGTTATTTTCCAACTTATTGAAACAACATTATCAATAGGTCTGAAGAAATTTCAGTCCAGGCTTGAATTGAATTTCCGAAACTCTAAGGAAAGAACGATTATACAATCCGGTTTGGATACTGGATCAAGCCAGTCATGACAAGAGAATTTAAAACTCTAAAGGTATTTACCAAAGTAAACTTTTTAAAGAGAGAATAATTGTGTTGAAACAGTCAGGAGTTAAACCGCTTTACGTACAACTAAAAGAAATAATTGCCATTAAGATTGAGAGGAATGAATTAAATCCTGGAGATCAAATTCCTACAGAAGCTTATTTAACAGAGAAATACGGAGTAAGTAGAATTACTGTTAGAAAAGCTATAGAGGACTTGGTTGATGATGATATATTAGTTCGCAAACAGGGAAAAGGGACTTTTGTTGCTGTTCCCAAGATTGAAAGAGAATTAATAACTGTCAATAGTTTCAGCAATAGAATGAGTAAAAAAGGATTTATTCCGGGAGCAAAAGTACTCAGTAAGCAATTAATTATACCAAATCCTACTATTTGCAAATTTTTAAAGATCAAAGAAAATCAAGAAGCAATAGCTATTCAGAGGTTAAGGTTTTTAGATAATAAGCCAGTTGCTATTGAAAAATCATATATGCCTTATGATAGCTATCCTCGTGTATTAGAAGCAAATATTAATATGGGTTCATTATATAAATTCTTAGAAGAAGAATATAATGTATATCCCGGAAAATCTGAGAAAACACTTGAAATAGTTAAATGTAATGAATTTGAAGCCAAATATCTTGATATCGATGTAGGGGAGCCATTGTTTTTATTGATTGGAGCTATTTTTACAGATGATGATCGTTCTATAGAATATGTGAAGACTGTATTTAGAGGAGATTGTTTTAGATTTAAAGTTTAATTACTTAATACTATTAAAAGGGAAGATTAGAATGGCTCTTGATTTTAAGGTTGCAGGTGTAGGAGACAATACGATTGATATTTATATTGACAGTAAAGAGGGATTTCCAGGAGGCAATTGCGTTAACTTTACGGTTTTTTCCAGTAGACTAGGTGTGAAAGCTAGTTATATTGGTGTACTGGGTAAGGATAAAAATGGAAGACTATTAAGACAAGCATTGCAAGAGGAAGGTGTCGATATTACAAACGTACGATTTAGTGAAAAGAATAACTCCTATACTTTTGTCAGACATGAGAATAGCGATAGGATTTTTATTAAAAGTGATCCGTCTACCTCCCAGAGCTTGAAAATCGATCAAAAGGACTTAGAGTTTTTAAACAATTATCATTTAATTCATACCAGTATTTACAGCAAAATAGAAACCTATTTGGCCGATTTAACTCGCTTGGGCTGTAAACTGTCATATGATTTTTCTAATCGGTTCGATCCACAGATAATAGATAGTACATTGCCATGGATTGATTATGGTTTTTTTTCTTGGTCTGATAGAAAAGAAGAGGATATTCTAAATTTTTTAAAAAAATGGTCCGGTTCGTACAAAACAGAATTAGTCGTAACTAATGGGGCGAATGGCTCATATACTTTACTAAATAACCGATTGATACACGTTCCTGCCGAAAAGATCGAGCCTGTCGACACAATGGGTGGAGGAGATGCCTTTATCACAAAATATTTAATCAGTCGTTTGCAAAAAAAATCGATCAAAGCGTCAATGCAAGAAGCTGCCAAATTTGCTGCAGAAAACTGCCTCCAAATAGGGAGTTTTGGTCATAACCATATCTATGACGAACTACCCGGCACGATTGACTCCTTAGGGAAGTAACAACCGACAACTTGATAGTGCAGGATTCTTCCGTTATACCGGACTCACAGTCTGTGTCACAATAGATTTTTAACATATTTTTTTTCAGCCGCTGCCAGTCTTTCTTCCCATGTTTTCCTGGATTTCGATTGCTTAATTGAAGAGTTACTTCTTATTTTACTCCCATCCAAAAAAAAACAATTCCCTTCTATTAAAGAGAAGAATAAAGCCGTTTGATTTAAAAAAAGAAAAAAACAATTGACTTTAGTTTCGATGTTTTTATAAGATAACATATAACATTATATGACGATATCAATCGAATCTTGTCTGATATTCTAAAATAAGAGAGGGGGAGGTGATAGGAGCTTTTATTAATTCCTCCAAGATGATATTGAAGGAACGCTTTTTATTTCATTGAGCTAAGGAGGTAGTAAAGTTGAAGTACATGATAGGAGTGGATGTTGGAGGAACTTTTACGGACATCTCTTTATTACATATTGAAAAGAAAGAGCTTAAAACCCTAAAAATTCGCTCAACAACTGATGATCCTTCTCTCGCTATCGTAGAAGGAATCGAAGAAATTTTAAAAACAAACGATGTCGATTATAATCAAGTGGTTTATCTTGCTCATGGTACGACTGTCGCGACCAATACCTTGATTGAAAGAAAAGGAGCCAAAACCGCTTTAATAACAACCAAAGGCTTTAAGGACCTTCTGGAGATAGGAAATCAAACAAGACCAAGCCTATATAATTATTTAAAACGGAAACCGGAAATGCCTGTGCCAAGTGGTTGGAACCATGAAGTTTGCGAACGGCTGTTATATAACGGACATGTATATACTCCTTTAGACGAAGAAGAGGTTAAAAAAGTAGCAAGGAAACTTAAGGAAAAAGGAGCGGAGTCTGTAGCCGTCTGTACTCTTTTCTCATACATCAATCCTATTCACGAGCAAAAGATCGTAGAAATTGTTAAGGGCATTCATCCCGATACTTATATCTCGGCCTCCCATAGATTAGTACCCGAATTCCGGGAGTATTCTCGAATGAGTACAACGGTTCTAAACGCATATCTTGGCCCGGTTATGAAAAAGTACGTCAATAACTTCAATAAATCCATGAAAGATATGGGAATAAAGGTAGAGCCATATGTGACACAATCAAATGGCAGTATTATTTCTATTTCTGAGACTGTGGACAGCCCGATCCGTACGGCCGTATCAGGTCCGAGCGCCGGTGTAATAGCGGCGGGCTATGTAGCTCGGTTATGTGGAATTAAAAATATAATTACATTTGATATGGGTGGGACAAGTACGGATGTTAGTTTAATAGAGAATGGTGAATTCGTCTTGTCGACCGATCGAATGATCAATGGATTCCCTGTCAAGATTCCGATGATTGATATAGATACTATTGGTGCCGGTGGAGGAAGCGTTGCCTGGCTTGATGGAGGCGGAGCTCTTAAAGTTGGACCACGGAGCGCAGGGGCAAAGCCTGGGCCAGCGGCCTATAATAAAGGCGGTGAAGAGCCTACTGTTACCGATGCGAATGTTGTGCTGGGTCGTCTTAATCCCGAATATATACTCGGCGGCAGAATGGAAATTAGGGCCGATCTCGCCGAACAATCCATCGAGAACAAACTGTCTTCTTTAACCAACATGAATTTAGTAGAAACGGCGGCAGGTATTGTGGCCGTTGTAAATTCAAATATGGTGCGTGCAATCAGGGTGATATCAGTGGAACGAGGATACGATCCTCGTGAATTTGTTCTTGTTTCTTTTGGCGGCGCAGGATCTTTGCATGCCTGCGCAGTTGCCCGGGAATTGGGGATTAAGAAAATAATCATACCCTATTTGCCGGGAATCTTCTGTTCGATCGGTCTACTGGTAGCGGACATAAAGTACGATTATGTCACGTCAAAGATTATGTTGGCCGAACGAAGCAATATTGAGGAAATAAACCGAATAGTCGGCAAAATGATTTCCAAAGGAAAAAGAATGCTGGATAAGGAAGGTATTCCCGAAACCGATCGAGAGTTCATTCTTACCATCGATGCGAGATATAAAAGACAGAATTATGAGCTTCAACTTACCGTTCCTAAGAAAACACTGGATGAAACGATACTTGAGAATATTAAGGAACAATTTCATCGTGAACACGGAAAGAGCTACGGGTATTTCAATAAAGAGCAACCCATTGAGTTGATAAACTATCGAGTGAATGCGGTTGGTAGAACTCCAAAACCCGACATGCCCAAATACGAAATAAATGAGTCCCTTTCACCTCCAATTCCTCAAGCTAAAAGGCACGTTTATTTTGACGTAAATAAAGAATTTGGCGATTGTCCGATTTACTCGAGAGATGTTTTTCGTGCCGGTCATCAGATTACCGGACCTGCAATAGTGGAGCAGATGGATACGACCATTTTGATTAACCCTGGCTGGAAGGCCGACGTCGATGAATATTTAAATATTAAGCTTAGTTATGGGGAGAATATAAAATGAACGAACCAGTTCAAAATGTTTCGGATCCGGTAACCATTGAAATTGTGGGTAATTTGCTACTTTCAGTGGCAGAAGAGATGGGAGCCGCACTGATTAGAAGCGCTTTCTCAAGTAACATTAAGGAGAGAAAAGATTGTTCGACGGCGGTTTTTAATACCGAGGGCGACATGATTGCTCAAGCTGAACACATACCGATGCATTTGGGATCAATGCTAACCATTATCGAAGAGATATACAAAAGATATCCCAAAGGCGAATTAAAAGAAGGCGATATGTTTATTGCAAACGATCCTTATACAGGCGGTGGTACTCATCTTCCGGACATTACTTTAGCTGCTCCGGTATTTTTGAAAGACAAGCTTATTGCTTGGGTTGCCAATATTGCTCATCATTCGGATGTGGGTGGAAAGGTGCCTGGCAGTACTTCGGGAGATGCGGTGAGTATTTTTCAGGAAGGTATTCGGATACCACCTGTCCAGTTTTGTAGGAATGGCAATATTATTAAGGAAATAAGAGATTTTATTTTGATCAATTGCCGAACGCCGGAAGAAAGAGTTGGCGATTTGCAAGCACAGGTTGCTGCCAACAAAGTTGGAGTTGGAAGAATGCTGGAAGTGTACCGCAAATACGGAGAAGATTTTGACCTCTATATGAAAGAGTTGTTAAGTTACACCGAAAAACGTCTAAAAACCGCTATTGCCAAGATACCGAATGGCGTGCACGGTTTTAAAGACTATATGGATAATGACGGTATCAACGACGAGCCTATCCCCATTGAAGTTTCGATTACAGTAAAATCTGACCATATTACTTTTGATTTTTCCAAGACAAGCAAGCAGGTGGATGGTCCGATCAATGTAACGATGAATGGTCTATTAGCTACCGTATTTTATTCGTTGAAATCCCTTATTGATCCAAATATTCCATCGAATGCAGGGATATATAGGGTCTTTGACGTTGTTGCACCCGAGGGGCTAATCGTCAATTCAACTTCTCCAGCGCCCGTTGGGGAGAGGATCGACACGTGTATGAGAGTTGTGGACGTTATACTAGGCGCTATGGCTGAGGCGATTCCCGAAAGGGTTATTGCTGCATGTAACAGTGCTTGCACGACTGCGACTTTTTCGGGGATAGATCCTAGATCAAATGAATTTTTTGTTTATCTGGAGACTGTTGGAGGCGGATTAGGAGCAAGCAGCAGCATGGATGGTATGAACGGTGTTCAGGTCCATCTTACAAATACGTCTAATCTGCCTGTGGAAGCATTGGAGATTGAATATCCGTTAATGGTAGAAAGGTATTCTCTCAGAAAGGATTCCGGCGGCGCTGGGCAATATCGAGGAGGTCTTGGCATTAGAAGAGATATCAAAACTCTGGCAAGCAATATCACTTTTTCCGCTTTGGCCGACCGACAAGAAATCAGTCCTTGGGGATTGAGTGGAGGACATCCGGGGAAAAGCGGAGCATATTATCATATCTTTGCCGATAAAAAAGTGAAATTAGGGTCCAAAACCTCGGATGAAAAACTCAATAAAGGGGATGTTATCAGTGTTCAAACTCCTGGATCCGGAGGATATGGGGACCCCGGCAAAAGAAAAATGGAAGACGTGTTAAAAGACTATAGGGAAGGCAAAATTTCAAAAAGCGCTTCCCAAAAAGTATATAAGGTAACGGTTGATTAAAATTTTTTGATAAGGTGATGATGATTAGTATTAGAAAGTTGGACGTAAATTATAAAAGAAACCTGGAAGAGATATTGAGTAATTACGGGAAAATGGTGCAGGAAATAAAAAAAATGGTGTCGGGTGATATCAAAAATATTAATTTTATCGGTTGTGGGGCCAATTATTCTCAGATGATAGCGATAAAACACCTGTTTACCGGTTTAATTAAAAACCTAAGTTGCAATATATTCCAGGCAGGTGAATTTGATCGCAAGATGCCAATTGCAATAGACGAGAATAGTTTGATCGTTGGGATGTCCCATTCAGGGAATACGGCGGAAGTGTTTCATTCGTTAAAAAAGGCAAAAGAACAAAAAGCCAAATTGATCGGGATTTCCAGTGATGATCGATCTAAAATAGCTCAAGTTGCCGATCTGCACTTCCAGTATCCCAACGGCGAGCAAATGTCGGAATTAAAATTGATAATTTTATTGATTATTACTTTTGCTTTGGGAGAAAAGGTTGATAACCCGCTACCCGAGACATTGAAGACGGAATTGTTTCAATTGCCCGAATTATTGTATCAAGCCCATCACGTTTATGAAGAAGGAGCGGCAAAGTTCGCGAATGATTGTGCAGATAGAAATATGATTTATTCCATCGGTTCAGGGCCGACCATGGGGGCGGCTTTTGCTTTTGGTAACTGCAAGTTGATGGAAATGCAATGGAAAGACGCTTCTGTAATCAATGCATGCAATTTTTTTCATGGGCCTTTAGAGGTTGTGGATCAGGAACGCTATTTCTTGCTTTTTGCAGCAGGTGATAAACAATCCGATTATGTCCGCAGGATAAAAGAATATCTTAAATTTAAAGACGCCAATTACTATTTTGTCGATGCACTTGATGTATATTCGGGTCATACGGATTTGGTTGAAGAATATCTAACCCCTTTTTTGCTTTGGCCCGCATTGACTATTTATGCTTGGGCACTTGAGGAAAAAACAGGTCATAATTTGGATATTCGAAGAAATATGGGAAAAGAGGGGACTGATTATATTTGGTAGCAATGCTTCATACTAATGGAAATTCCTGTTTTTGAAATTGCCTGTTCCGATGAATTTGGTGAAGTCATTGTAAAAAACATGAAAGATACAAATTCCCTTATTATGCCGAACTTGATCCGGTAACCGTGGGAATTGTTGCTTCAGAGAATCGGAAATAGAGTGAAATGCCAGCAAGGAAATGATGGCTGATTCTACCCTGTATTTGTGTTATCAATTTGAAATTTTTACAGATTTTGGGGTGAGCCAAACCCAAAATGACGGGTCTTGAGTTCAAATTGTCGCATTGTTTCGATGACTTAAATAAAAAATTCGAACCCGTTAGGTTAGGAGGTTGTAGTTGTTTAAAAAATGAAACATTTTGTTAACCAAAAAAAAGGAGGATTGAACCATGAATAAAGTGATAACCAATTGTATATTGATACTGATTATGTCCTTTTTTTCAGGTGCGATGGTAAATGCCGTTGAAAGTCCGATTAGAGTTAGAATGGCAACTTCATATTATGAAAACCATCACTTCGGAAAAAAAATAAAGTGGATTGCTGAAGAATTGGAAAAAAGAAGCACTGGCAGATTTAAAACCGAGTTATTCTTCGCAGGTACGGCTGGTGGAGAAAAAGAGCTTCTGGAAGATCTTTTGTTGGGTAATCTTGAATTAATGCCGGGAGCTGGAGGGGTGTTATATCATTACGTCCCAGAACTTAATGTCGGTGAATTACCGGGCTACGGCTGGCAGAATTCGGCCGAAGTGAGAGAAGTTATAAGAGGTTATCTACCCCAATTTCAAAGAGTGGCCGCAAAAAAAGGGTTTTTGCCTGTAGGAGTTGATGCTACGGATTTTACAGGAATCATGTACAAAGAACCGTTTAATTCCTTAAGCGATATCAAAGCCAAAAAATTCAGAGCTGTTAATAGTGAGTACTCAGTGGCCATTACTAAATTGTTTGGACTGAATCCAGTACCATTGGCTTATTCGGAAGCCTATATGGGTTTTAAACAAGGTTTGGTTGAAGGTGCTTTAATTGCCCCTTCAATTGCCGTTCAACCAAACTGGCAAGAAGTATTAAAGGCATATTGGGATTTGAAAATCATCCATGCTACAACATGGACTGTAACAAGCAAAGCATTTTATGAAAGTCTGCCTCAGGATTTGCAAAAAATATTCATCGAGACAATAAAGAAAGCGGAAGTAGCAAATCTTGAGGAAGCAAAAAAAATCTACGAAAAAGCAAAATCCAAAATGAAAGCAGATGGGGTAAAGTGGTATAACAGAGATGATCTTGATGCGGGGAATATTAATGAAAAACTTTTACAATTCCGCGACGATTATATGAAAAAAAAGGATAAAGAGGTGTATAGCTTTTATTTGGAATGGTTAAAATATGTTGAAAAGGCTACTAATAGAAAACAAATCCGGTAATTAATCAATATAAACACAGGCCCGGTTTAAAAAACCGGGACCTTTGATTGAGTGGTTTTTATGAAACGAAATGGACTCGAAATTTATCATAATGTAACAAGATATATACTTGTAAGACTCACGATAAGTTTATTTATTGTAGTAATTTTTTTACAATCGTTAAATATTTTCTTTCGTTATACGAATATTGCTTATTCTATTGTCTGGGTCGAAGAGTTCACTAGATATTCATTTATCTGGATAGCCTTTTTGCTCTGGCCGTTGGCCGACAGGAACGGTTCTCATTTTACAGTCGATATTTTTTTTAACAAATTGAAAAATAAAAAGAAAATCTTCTTGGAAATCATCATTGATTTGCTTGCTATTTGCTTTGTATCAATAGTTGTATGGTATTCGTTCAAGTATATCCCAATTGCCATGCTTTATCATACCGAGTCTATTCGTTGGTTAAGAATGGGTATTGTATATTTGGTTATTCCCATAGGTTTGATATTTGTATTTATCGAAAGAATGTTAATGCTATTAACAAAAATATCTGGTTTGATAAAAAATCCGCCGGAGGAAAAAGATATTAAACTGGCCTGAGTTCACAAATTGATATTGGTTTTTGAATTTGCATCATGGCTCAATTTAGCCAGTGATTAATCGTATTTTTTCAATGAACCATGATATCGCAAGTTCAGCTTTATCGAAGTTGGCCATTGCAAGGAATGAATTGCATTTCTTTTTTGAAACTGAACGGCGAACTTCTCTGTTATCATTGAGATACGGATCATCACGGCCGCTCTTTGTCAGCACTGGAAAGCTTGGCAATGCCTTCTTTTAAATGGATCACTTCATTTTTGGCCATATCTTTTAAAAACGGTCAAGAAATCCGCGAAACATGTAAAGAAAAATAAATGATTTTGACGCTCTTTGTGTGTATCTTTCGTAATAGTTACGTTTTCATCATTCGTTGTGCTTGTTTTAAGGTAGAGAATGGGTTGAGTTGCTAAAAACAAGCTGATTTTCTTGGTTTAATTGTAATCAAACAGATTTTCGGGCGGACTGATTATGCTGCTTGGGAATCCTGGCTGGTGGAGGAGGGAGGTATATGGAAATAACAACGATTTTATTTGGCGTAATGTTGTTTTTGATATTTATTGGCGTACCTATTGTCTATAGTATCGGTGTTGCGGCAGTTTTGGTTATTATGACCAATGATTTTATTAGCCTGGTTGTTGTACCAAGTAGAATGTTTAAAGGAGTCGATGCTTTTGTATTGGCATCTATTCCGTTTTTTCTATTTGCCGCCGAATTATTAACCAGAGGTGGGCTAATTAAAAAAATTATCGAATTTTGCAGTGCTCTAATCGGTCATTTAAAAGGTGGACTGGCGCATGCCAATATACTGGCAAGTATATTTTTTGCGGGTGTTCAAGGTACGGTAACAGCGGATAGTGCGGCGATTGGGGGATTATTGATTCCTACCATGAAAGAAGCCGGATATGACGATGATTTGAGTGTCGTCGTTACGGCCACGTCTTCTTGTATTGGACCCATTATACCTCCTAGTATTCTAATGATTATATACGCAATATTGACAGAGACATCAGTTGCGGGTCTTTTTTTGGGTGGCGCTATACCTGGCGTTATATTAGGAGTGGCATTGATGGCCATTACACATTATTGGGTGATTAAAAGGGGTTACCAACCATATCGTCAAAAAAGGGCATCAATTAAAGAAATCGCTATCACTTTTATAAAAAGCTCTCCGGCAATGATCGTCCCCTTGTTTATTGTTCTTGGACTGGTTTTTGGGGTCGTCACTCCTACTGAATCCGGTATATTGGCCTGTCTAGCTGCTTTAATTATATCCGGGATAATTTATCGCGAATTAAATGTATCGAATATTATTATGGCGTTAAAAAGTTCCCTTTATACAACAACAATAATTTATGTCATTATCGCTACGACGACAGTTTTTTCGGAGATTCTTGTTCGTCAATTCTTTGCCCAGAAATTAACTTCTTTTATTCTTTTATTAACAAACAATCCGACTGGGATTCTTTTGATAATGACCATAATAGTATTTATCTTAGGTATGGCGATCGATACCAATCCGTTATTGGTAATGTTAGCTCCCCCGTTTTACAAAGTTGGCATAATGGTTGGTATAGACCCAATTCAGTTAGGTGTGGTCTTGGTAATGGGGGCTTTAATTGGCACGATAAGTCCGCCTGTTTCGTTACTTCTATGCATAAATTGTGGCATTGCTAAAATACCATTATCTAAAACTTATAGGATTGTTTGGTCTTATTTATTAGTGATGTTTTTGGTTGTTTTAGCAGGGGTATTATTTCCTGTAGTGATTACTTGGTTACCAAATATTTTGGCCTAAAAAAAAGAGTATTATAAAATGATTGATATCGATAAAATTGTTGGAATGAATTTTAACTACGCTCAATATTCATTTAATTATTTTTTAGATTCTATGAAAAGGCTAGGAATTTCCAATATTGAATTGTGGGGAGCATCACCACACTTTTATCTAAATGATTTAAAGTTGTCAGATATCAAAGAAATAAAGAAAGAAATAGTTACAAGAAGACTTAAAGTGATTTGTTTTACTCCTGAACAGTGTGTATATCCAATTAATCTTGCTGCTAAAGAAAGTGTTATAAGAGAAAGGAGTATAAAATATTTCAAAAAATCGCTGGAAGCTTGCTGTAAATTAGAATCTCCTCTATTATTGGTTACGCCAGGATGGGGATATCGAAATGAACCAATAAATGAAGCGTGGCTGCGTTGTAAGGAATCTTTGAGTTACTTGGCAATTAAGGCAGAGAAAAAAGGAATAAAACTTGTGCTGGAACCACTTACTCCGCAAGAATCAAATCTGATTAATACAGCATCTTCACTAAAGAAAATGATAACTGAAGTCAATTCTCCCTATTTAAAGGGAATGATTGATACAATTCCAATGGCACTTACCGGTGAAGGTCTGGAGGACTATTTGAAGGAATTTGGCGAGGATATAATCCACATGCATTTTATTGATGGTAGTCCAAAAGGTCATTTGGCTTGGGGAGATGGAGTGTTGCCTTTGGAAGAATATTTGGAAGATATAGTAAAGTATCAATATTCAGGCTATCTTACGCTGGAAATTACTGATCGAAGTTACTTTTTAGAACCGGAACTGGCGATTAGGAAAAGTATTAAACATATTTTAGACAAACAACATTGCTCCACTTTGGTTTTTAATGCAGATAAATTGGACGACCACCAGCTAAAGCAGTAGGAATGGATTGAAAGTCTGAATATACATCCATTAACCCGTTTAAAACTCTACACAGGTTTTCATGGCTTGGATAAAGGCCATAAATTACAGGCACATCGTTCTGTTAAGAAAATGTAGCTCCCCCGAAAATAAGCTTTCTTTTTCCTAAAATGCCTATCTTCTTTTTTTTAATGGTTCCAATGCTGATAATATCACAGGTAAATTGTGCTTCTTTATTAGTATTACAATTACTTTCTCTTTTGTAATGTCGATCATTCCAGACATTGAGAGGAATTTGTTATAAAAAGTGTAGTCAGCAATATGAGTATATCCAGGCAAATCCAACGCATACAGCTTGATGAGGTTATGAGCCAAAATCGACATCATTAAGTCGAAATCGACCTTTATTACCATTGATGAAGACACCTTATTAAGGTGAAAGAATTCAATCTGTTCGGATATACTTTTTTCTACCAGTCATCTTCTGGTTTATTTGCGAATAATTTCTGTACAAGGTTTGTTAAGGTCATTTGTTATCAATAGTGCCAGTTTGATTTTTCCATTCCCAGTAATGCAATGCCGAATTTCTTTGCCAAAATCATTCAGAAAGATAATCTCATCAATTACTTTTAGATTTCGACTCCTATTATATCGACTGGAACCGTTGTGTAATAGTTTGATTGAGCACCATCAGTATCTGGGTTATTGCCAACTAGTGGGAGAGCATTTGAAATACATGATTACCTCAAAACAAAGATATATCGCCTGTATGACCTTGTCCTCAACTCCGCTACACATCGGTTCACGGGATCGTTTTATCGGTTGGTCTCCACCTGTTCGCAAAAAGAACCTGTATCTGATCGCTTATAATTAAAGTTTTCTAATCTTGACTTGGGTGAAGGTTATTTCTTCGTTATGATCGGGCCTGTATCCAATGGAATGTTATAGGTCCTTTAGATCAACTGATAAATGCTTTGATGAGGTCTGACAGATCGGTATTGGGAATACTTGAGCATTTGATTTGCATCTGTGTTCCATCGGGACGTTTCACATCGATATGACAGCCGGGAACTGATTTGGAGTGATTCTCAGAAATAGCAGGGAGTTCAATAAAGGAAATCGATGGGTTTTGAGCAAGCTTCAAAACTTCTAATGAGCTGTTTATCATCTTCTTTTTTAAACAGGAATTAATCCGTTCGAAGCAATTTCGCAGTCTTATTGACACCATGCTGATTTGCCAGTTCGATGGTAGCTTTCCATAATTCATCGGGAATTGGACTTTGCTTTAAGCGAGATTGTCGCCATTATTCAAATCGAGTTTTCACCTCCAAAGCAAGAGGTGATGAAAAATTCAGATCAACAGTTTTCATGGGCATATAGATACAGCCCATAGAATAGCTCACTAAAAAATATAGTTCATACATGCTCACCTAAAGGACGCTGACAAAATACCGAAACCCAGGGAGCTTTCGCATGAACTATTAAAAGCAGAGGATATCTGGCTGCCGACGGTGCTTCCCAGCAAAAGGATAAAAATAACCACTAAAAAAAAGATTTCCAGGAGGAAAACTGTCAAAACATCATACATCTATTTATATCGGAGATATGGAAAAGTAGAATGTCTTTTTAAGAATGGAACATCTGCTAAAAGATAACGAAAACATTCTGTCAACAGATCAGTTCTTGCGGCTTCCGAATTTTCAGAAGAATCAGGAAATGACGGGCTGACAGATTTCCGAAAGGGAGGAGCTACTGTATGACAAATCAAAAATACAGCTAAAACCTTATTAACTCAGTATTTCAAGGATACTGTCCGATCGAGGAGATAAGGGGTGTTAAAATAGGTGCTATGTCAGTTGGTTTATAAAAAATACAGTTATTACTCACATTTTGGCGTTTTTTTAAGCCAGTTGGCTTGATTTAAACATCTGAAGAAATAGGTTAAATTTTATTTTTATTTTGCGATTCATTCATTATAATAGTAAGTTGGCAGTAATATGCAAATCCGTATTCGTTTCAGCCAAGGGTTCCGGC
>JBFFHJ010000130.1:0-14755 GCA_041556995.1 bacterium
ACTTTCCGCCATATAATGTGAGAAATATTCAAACAAAATGATAATTTACTTTCAAATAATCTGAAGATAACTTCTTTATCTCACAGTACCGTTTCAAATAGTCTGATAAAATTGCTTTCAAATAATCAGATAATCTTCCGCCAAATAATTTGAGAATTAACAGCATGACAGATTAATAATGCAGGACAACCGTACAATCGTATTCCTATCCATAGATTCAGCGATAGCAGCAACACATAATAAAATAAGAGGCATTTCTTGCTTAAGCACAATCGAGAGTGCATTAAGAAACATCGGCCTCCCTTTAAACATAGTGGTTAACACAGTGCTTTCGCGATTGAATTGCGATAAATTGACTTCTCTTCCAAAATGGATGAAAAAACATGGGCTCCATTTAATTAATCCTATCCCTATGAAGGATTCTCGGCTTTCACTAACGGAAGAGAATCTAATAAGAAGCCTTTGTTCTTTACTCGAAGCTTGTGTGACGTTGAATATTGGAGTTTATGTCGAAGGAGTTGGCGAGTGTTCAATTTCACCCCAGCATGCCTTGGAGCTTCTTCGAGAGAAACCTCCAACTGTTTGCGCAACTGGAGGCTCAACACTATTCATTGAGACAGATGGAAGTTGTTATCCATGCAATAGCTCATCGCGTCGGCTTCCAAAGCTTTGTTATGGAAATGCATTCGAGACTGGAGTTGTAAAGGTGTGGCAGTCATGGAACGCTAAAACAATACGATCTGCATTGTCTCGCAGCATGCCTATTGACTGTAAAGGTTTTTGTGACTTTTGTAACGTTCTAAGGAACAAACGTCAGGAATACTGAGGGGGTTGACAAACAATGACTGAATCCATTTGTGCTGGCCAATATATTGTATCACCTTATATACGAGAAGTGCCGGCTAAGATAGTTAACCACCATATCAACATATCTACAGCCGGGAGTCAGCTCTATCAGGGAGATCATGTTCTTGTTGATGAGTTGAACAAACGATTAGTAATAGTACCGGAAGGAATGTGGAATCTACTCGAACTCGGCCAAAGTTATAGCGGAAAAATGCAGCATTTGATTAGTGGAGGTGCAACTGCGAAATATTTGGAGGAGGCCGGTGTGATCTTGTTGGAAACTGGGGTTGGAAAGCTGCATAATTACCAAAGTCTCGAAATCGAGGTAAACAGTCACTGCAATTTCAGGTGTAAGTTTTGTCCTGTAAAAGTGGCACCCAAACCACGTCAAATTATGCCGATACGGGTTTTTAAAGTTATAACAGAGAGAGCGTGTGAATATGGTATAACGCAAATATCGCTTAGCCACTACTCAGAACCTACATTAGACCCACTGCTCCTGAGTCGAATATCGCTGGCTTCTTCATGCGGACTAGAAGTAGAGATATATTCAAACGGCAGTGGACTAGATCCAGACCTAATTGATTCGCTTATTTCATTAAGCCCAGATATTAGCCTTATTGTTAACTTCCCCTCAGCAGATCCTCATCAATATACTTATATCACTGGAGCAAAGTGTTTTAATCGTGTTGTCAGGAATCTCCGGTATGCCCTTAGGCAGCCTTTACCGGTTACTATTGCTGTTAATGCACCACTTGCCCATCGCGAAAAAACGTTAAACGGGGTCCAGAAGTTGTTTGGTCTGGATAAAGGGAGTGCTGTCATATTATGGGAAACAGACGATCGAGCGGGTCAAATTAAGGCACAAGATTATTCTGAACCTCATTCCCATGCCAAACTTCTGGGCGGATGTCTCCTGGCTCTGCAGGATTTGAATGTAGCTGTTGACGGTAAGGTCTTTCTATGTGCTCAGGACTACGAGGAAACCTATGTGCTTGGAGACATTCTTACCCAAAGCATCAAGGACATCGCTGAAGGTGAGAAGGCAATCTTCTTTAGGCAGGTTATTTTTGGCTTAAAACCGGCTCATGAAGCCTTGCTCTGTCATCGTTGTGCATGGACCGTATCGAATTGCCAGAAAACAAGCTTCTTTGCTATTGGAAACGAGAGCAAAGTCCATTGGGACGTGCAACGTCTATCAAACTTACTAGCAAGGTGGCCTATTTTTCGACTTGAGAACTTGTTAGAGCTGGACTCATTAAATCGGACTGTACATTAATCGATAAGAGAGAAGGTGTCTAAGTGAACAAATTCCTTATTTTCGACCTTGATGGTACTCTGCTTGATACTGCAAGTTTTGCAGTCACTGCACTAAGGGACGCAATTGATATCATAAATAAAGAGAAGCAATATTCCATTTTACTTCCAAGTGATGAGGTCATATGCAGTTCCTTTGGATTACCCATATCGGATTATTATCGCTCGCTACTCACCCCCTGGACAATGCCGATTGAAGTGGCAGTACACCAGAAGGCAATGCAACTGCAATACGAGATGTTGAAAGCAGGTAAGGCGCGTATATACGACGGAGTAGAATCGCTTTTGCGTTTTCTAAAGCAGGAGGGGATTCGGATGGCAATCGTATCTTGTGCTTCATTAGAATATCTTAATGCTGTCCGTTCATGCCTTTCTTCTTTGGAAAGGTACATTGATACATGGATATCTGCACCAGAACACAATAGCTGTAACAAAATCGATGCAATGCGGCAGTTTGCGACTTCAAAAAGGGGTAGAATTTTAGCAGTAGCGGGTGATCGTTCCATCGATATGGATAGTGCTCATCAAATCGGTGTACTAGCAATTGGTTGCCTTTATGGTTACGGTTCTATTGATGAGCTCATTTTTGCAGACTACTTGGCTACTTCCCCGTTGCAGATGAAAGAGATCATCTTTGGATTGATAAAGAATATCGGTGACACACGTTAAGGTGAAATGCTATCCAGTTCACCTTTGTTTAAAGACACATGATCCATTATCAATTGTGGAGAGCTATAAGATCTTCTAACAAATAGCAGTTATAAGAATCCTACAACTTCCCATTTCTTCTACAAGGGCTTGTCAAAATATTCCTTTGGACTATGCTTGTCTTTTTGTCACCAAGATAGTATAATAAAGGAAGTAATATCAACAACTAAGGGAAAAACACACTCTCTGTCACATTTTTGAGTGAGAAACTTTCGTGTGGACTTTATATATTCAAATACTTCAATGTAGTAGCCTCTACTGTGCTCGATTCCTCTCACTCCTGCTGTAATTTATACAGCGGTTTGTCTTTCCGCGCTTCCAATCTGCAAATCCTCATATTTTTTTCTTGGACTTCAAAATCGAATATGGTAGAATAGGAGTATTATTACAAGAACTTAATTGGTCACACTCTAAGTCACGTTTTTTTCGACCTTTTTATCGAGGATGAAATATATCTTTAAAAATCAATGTATTATAGCCCTCTTACGCTTTTCCCGCCACCTCCACCATTTTTTAAGGTATTCTCACCGAAACACCACTTCAGCCCATATTTTTTAAGCCTTTATTAACTGGGCGTCCAGGTCTTTTCGATAAATTTTATTTTCTGTTGTTTTCTCTTCGTTGGAACCTTTTGGAACCCTCCATTATACCCCAAGAGGTAAAGTAATAGTGGAACAAAACAAGTGTTCGAAAGTTTTGTAAAGGCAATATCGTACCAAGTTGGTGACATTCCAACTTCACACTTTGTCACGATAATCAATAAAGCTAACATGTCTCGCTTAATTGTGAGGAACATTTCCTTCATCCAAAAAAGTCGTCAATTTCTTTGGAAATTCCCCATAATGGCACCTCGCTATTGCCAAGTAGTGAGATAAACAGATCCTGTGAAGGATTACATTTTGATATAAACGCAATACCAGGATCATGACCTATTATGGAGTAGATCGACTCACCAGTTTCTTCTTGATATATCCAAACACCTAAACCATAGTGAATGTTTTCGCCAGCAGATGGGACGGTCTCTTGTATTCTAAGCATCTTAGATGTCAGTTGTTTTGTCAGAATTTTATTACCTAAAAGATTTTGCCACATTTTTACAAGGTCAGAAGCACAGCTATACATCCCACTATCTGCACATCCAATAGGTGACGTGGAGAACAGGTTACTCCGCCAAGTACCATCTTCTTCAATGATATAAGCAGTAGCGCAGTCTTCAGGCAATCTATCTGTTTTAAAAAAGCCTGATCTGTTCATATTCATTGGCTTTAATATGTTTTTTTCAACATATTGCGCATATTCAAGACCAGATATCTCTTCAATAATTAGACCTAAGAGAATAAAGCCCCCATTCGAGTAGTGAAATCTCTCTCCAGGTTCAAACTTCATTTTTTCATCAATGCTCAGTTTTAAAAAGTCTATTGGTTTAAGCATCTTATGCAGCGGAACAGTTTCCCACAGTGTTTCGATATTCTCACATATCTCCTCGTCACAATAATCTGGGCAACCAGAAGTGTGTGTTAATAAGTGGTTGACTGTTATCTTGTTTGAGCAATTTGGCAAATCGATTTTGACAATATCTAACAACTTGGATTCCAGCGATATTTTTTTTGATCAATTAATTTTAAAACGGCAAGAGCGGTAAATAGTTTAGTTCCCGAGGCGATTGCATAGCGTGTAGTTGTTTTATTATCTATCTTGTTGCTGCGGCAGGCGTAGCCATAAGCATTTTCAAAAAGTGTTTCATTGCTGCTCTTTATTGAAATTGTGCCACAAAAACCAGTTTTTTTAACAGATTGATTAATCAATCGCGCCAGATCATTTTCCATGTTTCTCCTTTTTTTCCTTAAAAGTTTTTATAATCAGGACTCTCTTTCCCCAAAAATTCTGAGCATCTTGACAAAACTAATGCATCTATGCTCATTAATCTATTGATTTTATGAAGGAAGTCCAAAAATTTTGCAATCTTGTTGCTATGACTCTTACGAAACGTTGTGTATTCCTGAACAAAATGCACCTAGACGATAATGGGCATCAAAAAAATCAATGTTATGAAGATCCAGTATCGCTTGTATCAATCTGGCCCATCTCCATTTTGATTATCTTATCAGCAATGTGAAAATAGTGGTCGTCATGAGTAATCGCGATGACACATTTTCCCATTCCTTTCAACTCAGGTATAATATTGGGGTAAAAATACTCCCTAAACTCGGGATCTTGATCAGCTGCCACTTCATCGAATAGCAAGATTGACTTGCCTTCCAGATAACTGACAAGCAGTGCTAACCTTTTTTTTTTGACCAGCAGAAAGGTCAACTGTACTAAAAGCACCGTTGTTTACCTCAATCTTATCATTTATTTCTGAGTCTGCTCCGAAAACTGTTTTTCTGAGCGAGCGGGATTGATCAAGCAAGTTCGTGGATGTTCGCGTCTTCACTATTTCATATTTTAATATTGTGAAAGTTTTGGTCTATTAGCATTTTTGATATAATCATTGAGAGTTTCAATCTATCATTGTCTTAAAATAAGGGGATAGCGATGGATATCTCCCTCTATTACAGAGTTATATTTATTTATTGCTCATTCTTTTAACTAAGCCAAAGCCGGTTCAGCCGATTTGGACTGGTTTTCAACGTAATTTCTAATTCGGACCAAGTTGATCCAGATGGCTCTTGAAAATGCCCATATTTTATTTCGGAATTGGCCTCCATCCGAATCCTTCTTTCAAAGCCATCATGGCTAATAAGGTTCGGATTGGCGCATTGGTTCGCCCCATGCGACTATGATAAATAACTTTGAAACAGCTTTCGTCGAATTGGGTAATAACATGTTGGAGAAACTGATTGTACCATGCATTCGTATCGTTGAGACTCTCGGCCCTCTTAGAATCGAGGTTCATGGAAAAGTTGCCTAACACGTCTACCTGACTGTTGGTAGTAAATTTTTTAAACATTCCAAAACATTTTTTAGTTGAAAATATGCTGTTTTATATGAGTAAATTATACTATAACTATCGGAATTTACAAGGCTTTAATTGAATATTTTATAACTTCCGACTTTTCGGAGTGGACTCAGAGATACCTTTGGTAAAATTCAGAAACAACATGAAAGGGAGAAAGCTAAAAAGAAGAAGTTACAAAGGAAGCAGAGGAAGAAGAATGTCATCAAGATGAAACAGAACAAAAAGAAAAAAAAGAAGTAAACAGCCAATATGGATTTGTGTTTTAAAGGTATGGGTTCAATATTTTCCAATAAGCTTGTTACAGAAAGCTCCTCTAAAAACCAATGGCTGTGGTGAAAAGCTCTTCATGATCAAAGGACATAAGTTTTGTCAATCCTTCACAATCCGGCAGAAAAATGACTTGACTCAACAAAAGCGATTTCTTATCATCAGCATTTTCTTGTCGTTATAATCGGCGCTAGCTCCTGTTTTTTCAGCACCCTTTGATAATAGGTTATTAGGAAAAACTAAAGCGCTTTTAGTACCTTAACAAATCATTTTCTGCGTTTTTTGGGTAGAAAATGATTTGTTAAGGTAGTTATCCAGTTTATCTGGGCTAGGTATGGTGTGAAAATGAGCAATTTAAAGAAATTTACTAGAAATGATACTATTAAAAACTATGAATTGATTGATGAGACACTTGCTGTATTGCCTTTTAAGATTGATGATAAAAACTACTTGTCTGTAGAGCATCTACCTGAACAATTAGGTAGAGGTTTGGCAAAGACTATAAATTTTAGAAATGGATTTCGTATTATTAACTTTGATTTGATCTTAAATGAAAATACTCAGATCAATTATCATAACCGCCTTCCTCCAAACACGGGTGTAGGAGCCCTATCCCTGTTTGGAAATTCAATAACAGATTTAAGTTCCATCAAAACAAAGCTTGACCACAAATCAAACAATTCATACTGGGGATATGTTCCCGGTGAAAAATGCGCTTCCATATTACCGGCCGGAAAACGTTGCAATATGCTCTATTTTTATATTAATCAGAAACGTTTTAACACCTTTCCCGACACAGCAGAAGATATGGAAGCCAATCCCCTGTGGAATATTTTATCTGGAAAAGCCAGAGGGTTATGTGATGGCAGAAGTATGTCAGTTGCCAATATTCAATTATTGAATAGCATTTTAAATCAACCCCTTAAGTCTTCATTGGACTGGTTTTTCTTAGAATTAAGAGTTATGGAAATACTGGGAAACAGTATCAACGATTATGGCAGAGAATCCTCTGATTTTTCAAATTTGAGGATTCCCCCAATGGATATAGAAAAAATTCAAAATGCCCGGGATATTCTTATTAACAGAATTGATGATCCCCCTTCAATTATTGAACTATCAGAACTATCTGGAATCAATGAATTCAAACTTAAAAAAGGTTTTAAACAGATTTTTGGTACAACAATTTATGGATATTTACGTGAATATCGCCTTGAAAAATCATTTAGCCTGATTGAAAGTGGAGAGATGAATGTAACGGAAGCTGCTATTACTGTGGGGTATTCCAACATCAGTGCCTTTTCAACAGCTTTTCGAAAAAAATATGGTGTTAATCCGGTGAAATGCCGAAAAAAGTATTATACATGGAATCAGTAACCCTTTTTCCATTTTTATGGAAGCAGCCCGTTAACAAAAACAAGCCGCTTTTGAACGGTTTCTTAACTATTTGGAATAGCTTTTTACTATATTAAAAAGGCGTCCATATCCATCACGATAACTCATAGTCAAAAATCCATGCCCAAAATTCCCTACCGGAGTAACCACTATATTATTTGAATTAATTTCATCCCCTTTAATTGTTTTGTCCCAGCCGCCTCCTGGTCCATCAGATACGCCAATGAAAATACTTTTCAAAATCATCAACTGAGTTGGATTTGTCCATTCAACATGGATATCCGTACTTATTCCGTTGAAATAATCATCAAATTCAGCATTTATTGTATTAGGAAATAAGGCCAGTCTATTTTCAAATAGATAGGTGTTGGTATGAAGTCTGTATTTTGGCTTTTCGATAAATGTCTTAATACCGCCATCATAATAGTGTGCTTCAAATCCAATTTCAGTGTTTTCTGTAACTTTCTCTAAAAGCTCCTTTTCACTAAAAGACGAGATAGCTTGTATTCGAAAATGATTGTCACTGTATTTATTTAAAAACCTTTTTGGACCCAATCCTGTAATAAATAATCGTTCAATTTTATTATCTTTATTTTCAGCTGTAATTTCCAACCTTGATTCAACGCCTGAAAGTCCATGTTCAACATGAATCATATCAATATAAACCTTTGTACATTTCTGATCGCCTACGAGTGTCCATTCCGGAGCTTCCGCAACTTGATTAACTTCAATTATAAAGTCTGTGATCTTTTCAGGAGCTGAACCGGGTCTGTTAATATCAAAAGAAATGATCATGATCTTATTTTCATGGAAACCCTCAAAAACCAGATTGGTAAAAGTCGTATTTTCAGGAAGATCCGTCCAGAAATTGATTTCCTCACCACTATGGAGAAAATTTTGAGAGATATGAGCCTGTCCTAAATCAGGATTCTTCACTTTATAGAGATCAGTTAATTCACTGAATTGAGAATAAACTTTGGAGATATATTTTTGAAAATAATCATCAATAGGCTCTGGCCAGTTGAGATTACCCGTATCATCGAGTTTTGTGAAATCATCTGTTATAAAATCATTCCCTATTAAATTGTTTATTCTATAATGATTTGTACTTTGAACATAAAATGAATAAAAAGAGTTAAAAAACTTATTCATTTTTGTTTGTGTTTCAGGATCTTCAACTTCATATGGGAAATTTAAAAGAAATTTTTCTTGATTTTCATCATCAATAGCATATGCGTCAAGAACCCGTTCAAGGCGTCCCCTAAGATTGTTTTCAGCTAATACTACCCTATCATTCGTTATTTCAACGTGTGTTGAGTGATCAGTACTGTTAAAAACCGTTTCAGCATCTATTCCGGCGGCATTGGCTAAAATTATCTCTGACAGGGGAGAAATGTTTACGGTTCCGTTAATATCATCATCTGTCGCAATAGAATACATGGTTATACTTTGACTCCCCGATCTGCCCTCTACCTTAAAATAGAGAGGAAGAGTCATATTCATTGCGCTGAATGAAAATGTACCGTCGTCTTTGATTATTAAACTTTTTTGGTTTGGGGAATCAGGATTACTATCCTTTATCTTAACAATACCTGAAACCGGTGCTCCATTTGTAACATTTCCGCTGATCACGCTTTTCTCATAAATCTTATGAATAATGAATTTATTCCCAATCAGGTTTTCATATTCAAGTGAGAGAAAAATTCTGGTGTATCCTTCTTCCACAGGCTTTACATTGATAAAATTTTCAGAATATTTTTCTCTGTCGATCTCAACCTTAAAGGGTTCACTGGCGTTATCATCCTTAAAAAAAACCAATTCCAAATTTGAAAAAATCATTCCTGATGGAGTTGTCCAGTAAATGTCAACATCCTCTTTTTCTCCCAAAAGGAAATAATCAATTTGATACGCCATGTTTTCAGGTATAATTGGAAAGTACTCTGTTAGTTGGCTTGCTGGTAAAATGTCTCTGTTCAGGACTTTAGAAAAAGTATGTAGAAGTACATCCTTTTTTTTCAAATCCACCTGGTAGGTTGATCCTTTTAATATTTTTTTATCGCTATCATAAATTATTACAATATCACTGAAACCTTCATTTCCTTTTTTGCCTACTACGGGTTGGCCAACAGGTAATCCAAAATTATCCCTAATATGGATTTCGTCAGCATAATCCGCAGGATCTTCAACGGATAATGTTATTTCTGTTAACAATCTATCGGGTAATGAAAGGTATGAGATTTGTTCTGTAATTTTTATTCTCTGATTATTCCCTCTAAGTGTGAAAGTCTCATTATCCTCATTAAAAAAGACAATCGCTGATTGAATCTTAACTATTTTTCCAGTTTCCATATTTATAATATCAAAAGAGACGATCATCTCATCTGATGTGTCACCTGCACCTATAATAACCAAATTGTCGAAGCTTGAACCAATGGAAAGGTTTTTAATATACTCAAGACTTATTCCGTTATGAGTGAAATCGGGCATATATTGAGCAAGAACATCTTCTTGTGGAACACCGGTTTTAAAAAGTGAATTAATTTGATTAATAAAATTAATAGTTCCCTTAAACTGCTCAATATTTCCTGCTGCCAGTTCCTGCGTATCATCCAAGCTTGTTATATAATCTTCAATGGATTCTTTCGTCATTTTATTGGTTATTACAACAGGCTCTGTTTCATCCTTACCAGTTGTGATCTTTAAAATATCAAGTAGAGCATCAATTCCCGTATGATTTGCTTTAAATTCATCTCTTAGAAAATCGATGCTTTCAAAATCTAAACCAAAAGCCTCAATGACTGGTTTTATTTGAGTTTTTATATTTTTCTGAGCATCATTTAAACCTTTTTTTGTAAACTCCGGTGGCGGGTTTGATGGATTATAATAGTCAAAAAAATCTTCAGGGAGTTTTTTGGCCATATTGGCAACAATTAAATTTGTAAGAGGAGTGATGTTAACTGTTCCATCAATATCCTCTGCTGTGGCAGCAGAATAAAGAATACTGTTACTTTCACCTGTTTTGCCCATTGCCATTAGAAGAAATGGTGGCTTCATATTTGTGACATCAATGGAATATGTGCCGTTATTTTTTGTATCAACATTTTTTTTTATCTGTTCCGGTATTGAGCTGTCTTTAATTGTAATCTTACCGATTAACGGAGAACCTGAAGCTACTGTTCCGATAATAATCTTAACTGGCGGATCGGCGGGGGGGGACTCTTTTTCATTATCACTGCTTCCACAGCTGTAAAATGAGATTAAAAGAAATGGCAATATTGCAACTTTAAATGCACTTCTTATTTTTTTATATATTAGTCTTTTTGATAAAAACATGGTGTTAAATCTCCTTAGATTTATTGTTAAAAGCTGAAAATTGTTCCGGTTCAGGTACTCAGAATGTCGATCAGCCTTGTAATTTCAGGCTTCTGAAATTGAACTACCACTGGAAGTTAATACCTGTGCAGGTGAGATTTTTGTGTTACTTCTTTCAATATTTTCAATCATTCAACCTCAAAATCTGCCATCCCCCCCCTCCCCAAAAAAAGTCCTAATCTTGGAATTTCCCCAAGGGGAGAGTCAAATGAAAAAGGTTGTTCTTTTAAAAAGAACCCAATTTAATAATTTCCATATCACTATTTTTAATATGGAGATAATTTTGGTTCCACCTGTGGCGGGATTTTTTTTTACTTCGGAGGGATTCAACAGTGTATCTAACGGTTACAAATTGCTTACAATGCAACATTCTAAAGCACCTTATGCCATTTGGGGAACAAGCCTTGGCAGTTCCCACGTTGCTTAGGATCGAGGTTCCTTTGATGGGTAACAACGTTTACGATTTTGTAAAAAAGGGCAAAGACTTTCCTGTTAAGGGATGAGAGAGCATTCCATACACTATTCTCCATGCTGCCATCGAGGGTTAAACTCATCGAAGCAAAGGTGCGCTTAAAACCATCGAACAGTAGTACTCATCCTCGTTCAGAAGAGTGGCATATATATCTGGTGTGGGGCTTTATCTATAAAACGTCTGAGGTCGCAAATAACCCCATAATAAAATTGATCATAAAATTGGGTTCATTGTAAGTATTGACGGCTTTATCTGATCCTTGGTTTAATGATTAATTGGCCGGGAAATCAAACCGGTCTGCACTTTTGCCCGGAAATCCTTCTAAAGGACTGTCTTTCGGCTGAACTAATCCTGCATAAACCCTATCAAACATGAGTGTTATGGATAATTATAATCCTCAAGATATTGAGAAAAAGTGGTATGAGTACTGGGAATCCAATAAGTTTTTCTCACCCAACGAACAAAAAGCTGAAGAGACGTATACCATAGTGATTCCTCCTCCCAATGTTACCGGTTCATTGCATATCGGACATGCCCTTGTGAACACGCTCCAGGATGTGTTGATTCGATGGAAACGTATGCAGGGATATAAAACGTTATGGCTGCCTGGAATCGATCATGCGGGAATCGCTACGCAAATGGTGGTTGAGAGAGAATTGCGTAAAAAAGGGATTGAAAGGGAGGAACTGGGGCAGGAGAAATTTGTCGAAGAGATCTGGAAATGGAAGGAACAATCAGGAAGTACAATATTTAAGCAACTCCGTCGTTTAGGGGCGTCCTGTGATTGGGACAGAGAAAGATTTACGTTGGATGAAGGCTTATCAAAGGCAGTTAAAAAGACCTTTGTGGATCTTTATAATGAAGGTTTGATTTATCGGGGAAACTATATGGTTAATTGGTGCCCCAATGATAAAACCGCTTTGTCCGATCTGGAAGTGGATCATTCAGATAAAGATGGAACCTTGACCTATATTGCTTATCCCCTGGAAGATGGCACTGGCGAGCTTGTAGTTGCTACCACCCGACCGGAAACCATGCTCGGCGATACGGCGATTGCTGTAAATCCCGATGATGAACGATATAAGGATTATATTGGGAAGAGCATACGGTTGCCTTTGGTCAATAGAATCATGCCGGTAATTGCCGATAGGTTTGTTGAAAAAGAATTTGGAACCGGAGCAGTAAAAGTGACACCGGCACATGATCCAAACGATTTTCAAATGGGACAGCGTCATGATTTGCAGTCGATCAATATATTTACAAAAGATGCAAAAATAAATGATGTATATCCCCCACTTGAGGGTCAGGATCGCTTTGAAGCTCGAAAGAACATTGTCGAACTTCTAAAAAAAGAGGGATTTTTTAGAAAGGAGGAAAAACATCCTCATTCTATTGGTCAATGTCAACGTTGCAAAACAGTGGTGGAACCCAGGATTTCAACGCAGTGGTTTTGTAAAATGACGGATATGGCCAACACTGCCATGAATGCGATTAAAAAAAATGAAATCCGTTTCATTCCCGATAACCAGGGTAAGATTTTTAATGAATGGATGAGTAACATTCAGGATTGGTGTCTTTCACGGCAATTATGGTGGGGGCATAGAATACCGGCTTGGTATTGCGACGATTGCGGTGAAATGATCGTGACTGAAGATGATGAAATTAATACTTGTTTTAAGTGTAATTCTAAAAACATTCGGCAGGAAACCGATGTGTTAGACACCTGGTTCAGTTCCGGCTTGTTTCCATTTTCAACAATGGGCTGGCCGGAACAGACGGATGATTTGAAGAATTTTTATCCCAATTCAACGCTGATCACAGCATACGATATACTTTTTTTCTGGGTGGCACGCATGGTAATGATGGGAATTAAGATGACCGGTGAAGTTCCTTTTCCGGAGGTTTTTCTTCATGGTCTGGTGCGTGATGAAAACGGTGAGAAAATGTCCAAAACCAAGGGAAATGTTATTGATCCCTTGGATATTGTTGAAAAATTTGGTGCGGATGCCTTACGTTTCACTCTGGTCAGCTTGATTGTTATGGGGCGGGATATCAAACTTCCCGAAAAAAATATTGAAAGCAATCGGAATTTTATCAATAAAATCTGGAATGCCACCCGGTTTACCCTTTCCCATATAAAACGGTTGGGTAATCCGCTTGCAATAGATCAGGTGACACCGGGAGCGTTTGATTTATGGATACTCAATCGCATGAAACAAACAGCTTGTGACATCAATCGATATCTGGAAACCTATCGGTTCAATGAAGCGGCCAAGGTCGCTTATGCCTTTGTCTGGCATGAGTTTTGTGACTGGTATCTGGAAATCGTTAAACCGGGATTGTTCGGCAAACTTGGTGATCAAGCTCAACAAGCTTCTTTGTCTGTTTTATATCATGTTCTGGAAGTTGTTCTCCGCATGTTGCATCCCTTGATGCCATTTGTTACCGAAGAATTGTGGCAGATGCTTCCCTCTACGGAGGGCTCCATAATGTTGGCTGATTTTCCACAGTTCAAGCAGGAAGAAGTGGGAACGAATATGGAAGCCGAGCAGATGATTGAATTGATTACCGTTATCCGGAACATTAGGGGAGAAAATAATATCAAACCGAATGTTAAGATTGATATATTTATTGTTAGTCAGAATGTAAAACTGGGTCAAAATGTTAAGGAATTTGAAGAGATTGTATTTGCCCTGGCAGGTGTAAAATCAATCACCCAACAGATAAAAGTTGATAAGTCAGAAGGTTTAGCCGGGGGTGTAGGCAAAGATTTTGAGGTATTTGTTGATCTGTCCGGAAGCATCGATTCGGCCCAGGAAACCAAACGACTGAAAAAAGAAAAAGCCAAGCTGGTGGCCAAGCAGGAGCAAATTCAGAAAAAGCTTGGTAACGATGCGTTTTTGTCGAAAGCGCCTGAAAAAGTTATTCAGAAAAACCGTAACGAACTGGAGGAAATCCAAACCAAAATCACCAAGATTGAAGAGAATCTGAAGACCATCAAAAACGTGTAATGAATATGAAAAATAACCCTACTGCACATTTGGATCATGTCAGTTCGTTCCTGGCCATGGAAGTATTTGCTAAGGCTGAAGAGTTGGAAAAACAGGGCCGAGATATTATTCACCTGGAGTTTGGTGAGCCTGATTTTCCAACACCTGAACTGATTTCGGAAGTTGGTATTCAGTCCATTAAAGATGCTAGAACGAGATATACCCATACTCAGGGAATCGAGGATTTCCGCCAGGCAGTTGTAGATAAATACCAACGTAAATATAACGTAAAAATCTCACCGGCACAGGTATTAACTTCCAGTGGTAGCTCAATTTTATTATATTTGGCCATTCGGTTACTGGTGCCGCCGGGTGATGAAATCATCATGACCGATCTTTGTTATGCCTGTTATGACAATCTGGCAATGATGG
>JBFFHJ010000131.1:0-14641 GCA_041556995.1 bacterium
CTTTCGGCGGACAGAGTGATATCAGTGCATAGAAAGAGGGCAAATTCGGATTTGCCGCGCTTTTTGGGTACACTGAAGACCAGCTTGACGGGCTGAACGTTTCTTTTCGAAACCGACGATTCGGACAAATCCAGACCGACAACGATCGAGTAGGTATCCCATGGAAGTTTCTGCGAGTGTTTGTCCGGGCCGTGAAAATATCTGACCGAATGGAAGATGGCTTCTGCATTGAGATCGCGGTTGGCAAGACGGTACTTCAGATTCGAGTTCTTCATTCTGAAGAGAGCAGTGGCCTCGACGTCCAATACAGCATTGATGTTGTCTTTATTGCCGAACCAGGCGTCGCCGACGACAAATTTTGCTTTGAAGCCCGATTTGATCGCATTACAGAGCATATCGTGAAACATGGTGTTCTTGTCCGAATTCAAGGCGGTTTCATAGTCGCTGACAACGTCGGCATCGGATTTGCGAAAAGGCTTCCTGCGTTCTACCGGTTTCGCGTCGCCGATAAAGATCTGGGAATCGATGGGTATGTAGCCTTTCGGAGAGGCTAGGCCCATTTCGAGAACCTGCTGGGCAACGACACATTTATTAATGGTGTGGTCATAGTGGACGGCGGAACCTTCAACCTTTTTTCCGCGTCGATGCTTCAGGGTGTCATCGAATATAAAGGCCGTATCCGGTTCGTTTTCGATATCGTTCTTGTGGTAGACCTTTTTAGCAAGCGACATCCTGAGCCTTCTCCAGGGAAGGTCCTGGCGTTTCTGGAAGTCGTACAACACGCTGCTTCCGCCTTTGATGAAGACGGAGATCAGTTTGCCGCAGAAGTTGGATATTGACCTGACTTCCAACAGTGGCCAGATTATAAGTGCAAACATGACTTGGAGAAGACCGTCTCCCTTTTGTTTGCGAAATTTCGAAAGCTTTAGTATTTTTGCGAAACCGAGTTGATCCATGGCTTGTTGCAGCAAATTGTCCGTCAGGTTGCAGGGTTGGCTTAAGTATGTCGTAACTGGAGCCGAGTTTAAAAGTTTTCTGCTTGATTTTTTCATTTTGCGTCGGGGATGGTTGTTGGTATTTATCTGATAATAATAACCATACTATCATTCCTGAAGCATTTTGTTAAATTTTATCAGTGATTTGCATCAATCACGTCGTTGATAAATAATCCCAAAATGTGAGTTATTATAAATCGTTTTTTTGTCATATGAATTAATTTAAATTGTCGCTATGTTTATATTTTTATAAGATATAATTTGTTTTGTTTTTAGTAAACAAATGCAACCAATCAACATTCCGATTGATAAAAACAGATAACCATATATTGGATGAATGATATCAAGTAGTTTTCCCAATAAAGTTAGTAATAATATTTGTAATATAGAGGAAGATGCGACCCACACCGACATTACTCTTCCATAGAAATCTCTTTCAATAATTCTCATAGCAGTACTATTTAACAAGATTCGAATAGAAGAATTGCTTAAACCAAACATCATATAACTCATGAAAAGACCTACGGAATATGTGTTGATCATTAAAAAAAGAAGAGAAAAAAATGAGATAATATAGAAGAACTGAGATGCAGTATCTTCTTTTAACTTATTAGAAAGAACAATTACAAGAAAGCCCGAAAAACAAGCTCCAATGCCATAAAACATATCTGCTATTCCAAACTCAACCGAAGAAGCTTTTAAATGGTGAAAAACATAGCTAGGTAATACTAAATTTGAGACAATTGTAATTACAAAAGGGATGAATAAAGCTAGACCTAGAATAATCAGAAAGGGATTGTTTTTTAAATAATTACTTCCTTCAATACATTGTTTAAAATAGGACTCTTGTCTATCTTTTTTAGTGGGACTATAGAATAGTGAAAGGAGTACTGTACCACCGAATAGAAAAGTTGCTGCATTTATCGCAAGTATAGTATAAATACCAAAATATTTATATAAATATCCGCAAAAACCGGCGGCTAAAAAAGAACCGATTTGCAGGCTTACTTCCAAAAATGAATTACCTTTTACTATTTTTTTCGGGCTAATAATTTCTTGTAATATGGCTCTCGATGCTGGTAAATATATAGCCCAACCAATTCCACCAGAAATAGCAAGTAAGTAGATATATGAGATGTTGAATTGAAAAGATTTTGATATTAGTATAAAGATTATGATAGTCAACCCTCTAATCCAGTTACTACCTATTAGAATGTATTTACGATTAAACAGGTCAATAACCGTGCCGGAAAAAGGAAGAATTATCAATCCGCTTAAAAAAAATATTATCATGAACAAACTGACATTAGAGTTTATGCCAGTTTGTTCGAAAATGAACCAGTTTATGCCAATATAACTCATACCCGATCCAAAACTTGATATGAAATCTGCCAGGAAGTATAAAGTGTAATTTCTGTCCATCTCCAATCTGATTATATTGTTTGTTGGATAAAAAAATCATTTGCTATTGTTAAGACAATATATCGGCAATCGCGGCTGGATGAATTTTCATTATATGCTAATAGTGCTCCTGAGAGAGTTCAATAGCATGGGGTGATTGTTACTTCTTAATCACCTCTTTGCCAATTCTTTAAAATTTCTCTCACAGACCTTCGACGCTCTTTAGAGTACGGTGCATTGGCAGTTTTTAGATAAACATGTTGTCCTAGATTTCTAACTTTGCCAAAGTGCTCTTTTAGACTTAACTCTCTCTCTTTAAACATATCAGAGAACTCATTGTGGCTTAATCGATTATAGCTGTTTTCAAATACAATATATTTTTGTTGAAATCTAGTAGTGAGAGGTTGACTCTTTTGAGACTCTCTACGATGACCAAAACAAATTAAAATTGATGGGAAAACATATTCAGGTAAATTAAGTATTTTCCTATGCGTTTCTATATGTTCCGCAATGTCAGCAGTATAACATGATCCAATCCCCAAAGACTCGGCGGCAATTACAGCATTTTGTGCAGCAAAAAGTGCGTCGCAATTTGCTAAGAATAGTTCTGACTCTTGAGGGAGGGTATAGTCAATACTATTTTCTCGACAAAATTCTGGGACATTGCAGTATTCGTAATAATCATATAGCCTTTGCATGTCTGCTGTAAAAATAAGAACCAAAGGAGCCTTTCCAATAAATTCTTGGTTATCGCAAGTATGAACAAGTTTCTTTTTGATACTAGGATCTGTAATTTCAAGGATACTGTACAGCATCATGTTTCCTGCTGTCGGAGCCCTAAGAGCACTATTGATAATATATTCTCTTTCTGTGGTAGTTATAGGTTTTTCATCATAGTTTCTGACAGATCTTCGATTTGCGAGAATTCTTAAGGTTGAATTCATTTTTCACTCCAAGAAGTGTTTAAATCCGGTTTCCAGTACGCAGCTTGATACAATTTTTTGGCTTCTGAGATCAATATTTGTGCAAATTCAGCGTAAATTCGCCAATCTCGATTTTGATTGGCATTAGCAATATTGCATCGTGTTGGATTTCCATGAATGCCCATATGATAAAGCTTTTACGGTTGAGTTTTTAGGCATGCTTCAATGTCTCTTAGCCCATTACGATAAGTAAGCTGGGCAAATGACATACACAGAAATTGATTCCAACAGCTAAACTTATGAGTTTTGCGATTTCCTTTGTATTTTTTTACTAAACCATCAAAACGGTGTTTTGGTGCATGTTTGATAATCTGGGCAAATATTGTTTTTTCTGGATGCATACGAACCAATATATATGGTTACATCCATGGGAGTATGCGACGGCTCAAAAAGGGAACCGCAAACTTCTGAATCATCCGTATAAAGGTTATATAATCGAACGATTGCCGGCTAAAACCGGTGAACTCTTTTCTAACATATAATGGATGTCCACCAGTATAGAGTTTGAGAGGAGCTAAAAAAACCGGCCATTGATTTAAATTCTTTCTTGATCAAATGTAGTAAAATGAATCGTACTTGTAACTTTATACTTCAACAGGTTCTTCCATATTAAAAACAGCATCCTCCACACTCCATTTTTGGTGCACGATGCCGCTCAACGCTCTTAACATTTTTATTGGATTATTTGCTTGAAAAACATTTCTTCCGAGTGATATACCGGCCCCGCCTGCCTTAATTGAGTCATGTGTCATACATAGGATATCTCTGTAGGAGTCTAACTTTGGTCCTCCTGCAATGACAACAGGAATTCTACAGGCATCAACAACACGTTTAAAAGAATCAATTTCACCAGTATAATTAACTTTTACAATATCGGCTCCGAGTTCATCTGCCAATCTTGCACAATGCCCTATTGTATCAGGAGAATATGGATTTTTTATTTTTGGGCCACGCCCATAAACCATAGCCAGTACTGGTATCCCCCAGCGTTCTGCCAATGTAATAACTTCTCCTACTTCTTTAAGCATATTGCCTTCAGAAGAATCACCGATATTTAAATGAATAGAAACTCCATCCGCCCCTAGCCTTATAGCCTCTTCAACGGAGCCAATAAGTATCTTTGAGTCTGGAAAAGGAGATAATGCAGTGCTTGCAGATAAATGCAACAAAACCGGAAGACTATTTCCATGTTCAAAACAAGAGTATCTCAATAAGCCCTTGTGCATAACAATTGTGTTTGCACCACCTTCAGTAAACTTACCCATCAATTCTTTGATATTGGTAAGTCCTTCTATTGGACCGATTGTAACAGCGTGATCTATTGGAACAATTATTGTTTTTTTTGATCGATTATTGAAAATTCGATTTAGTCGTACGTTTTTACCTACTGCAGTTTGAGAGATTTTCATGATTCAGCAATCCATTTTATGATATAAAAAAAGTGTAAAATGGTCATAAGACTTCTAAAGTTCGTTAATTTTCTCATCAATTTTGATTCCAACATGGCGACCTGGATCATCTAAAAGTCCTAGAAGTTTATCCCCTGTCTTTATTTCACTTGATGGTAATATTTCTCCATTTGCCCCCATCATTCGAACATGCCAATCGTCTTGAATAAAAGTGTTGATCAATATGTCATCAATTTGTGCCTCGAATTTAAGCAATGGCCTTTTCTCAATTTTCAACCTTCCGATTGTAACTCTTCGTGCAATACCTGAAGTATTAATAATCAATGTTTCATCTCCAGCTTGTAAATCGGACAAATATTGAACTTTGTTTTCAGGTCCCCAGGAATAAAGATGTAATGCACCGGCATTGACTCTGAATGGTCGAAGTTTCATATATGGTAAATAATGAGTTTCCGAGCAAGTAAACAGACCACCTTGTGAAGTGGACCCAAGAATCATTCCTTCATCACGAAATAGCTCTGATGTAGTGTCTACGCAAACTCTATCACCCAAACCCATATGTCTGATATCAGTAACAGTTGCTTCTTTTAAAGGTAACTCTATCAAATTTGACCTGATAAATGCAGAATCCAATTCAACAATATCATTCATTGAATTGGAACTAAGCAAAACAGTATCACTTCCTTTTTCCATTGTAAAAAAACTTCCAATACCGTCTTGTGCTTCGATAACTTTTTTAACGATCCTGACGTTCTTCTTTTGTGTTGTTGCAAGAATTAGTTCAAGTGGAATATTGGTTTGGTCTTTAAATTCAATTATTAAAATTTCTATTTGAGATGATATGTCAACAGCAAAATCCAGTGTCTTCTTATCGTTAACATTTAGAAATAATCCACCGGGTATATCAGAAAACTGTTTTTTAATCTGTTCGACATGAGCCATATTCTTTCCAATAAAACATCTGATTTTGTTCATATCCATAGGATCTTTGGTCTTATTCAGCTCATCAAGATCGTTATCATCTTCTAACAGGAGAGCTATACTCATTCTCTTTGGTAGAGTAATGTCTTTGAGTAGGTCAAGATCCTTAAAACTGACGAGTAACGTTGAGTAATTCAAGTGGAATATTTTATTTATTAGAGGAACAGAAGTATTGCTTTTCAAATGATACCAGATTTCTTTTTCCATTAAGTTTTTCATTGAGATCTCTCTTATTTGATTTTTTTCTGAAGATAGGATAGAGTTGCAGAACCTGCAATACCTGACTTATCCACCGGTGTATATAACAGTTTTTTATAGAAACTGATATTTTGTTTGCTTTTGTTACCCGTGAAGATTTCTATGTAATTGCACTCTGAGAAGCATTCTTCTATCTTTTTCATCAAAAGCGTCCCAATCCCTTTTCGTTGATGATCGGTATCAACAATCAACCTTCCAACATAAGCCTCACAGTTACTGCCAATATGTCCTCTGACTGAACCGATTATATTATTATCTTCGACATATTTCAGGAAGATTCTCTCCTTGAACTCATTTTGAATATCTTCTATCGTTTGAACCAATGGAGGAAGTTTGTCATCTTGATATATTATTGATTCACTCTTAAAAGCTCGCTTTTGTAATACAAGAATTTCTTTAAGGTCTTCAAAACTTGCTCGCTCAACTCTACCTTTCATAGTCACCTCCTATATTAACTTACCTGAAAAGCCAAACTCATCAGCCCTAATAGGTTGTTGAAAGTGGTAGCTTCTCTAGATTGCTCAAAAATAAAACTGATTAGCAAACAGTCTGACAAATCAGTTAGCTCAAATGAGCTTTATCATCAGATTATGCGGTTCAATTATTAAGTCCCTTCCAAACCGGAACATTAGGCAGTGTGATCCCAATTAAGTGCAAGATCCTGTATACCAAAAACTCAATTAACTCTTCGATATTGTTCGGATTATTATAAAATGCAGGCGTAGGAACAAATATTTTGATGTTTGATATCGCAAGATCATACAATTGTTTCAAAATCGGAGCTGTTAATGGCGTTTCTCTTGGCACAATAACAAGATTCCGTCCTTCTTTTTGTGCAACTAGTGCGCATCTGGTTATTAAAGAATTGGCAATGCTGCTATGAATCATTCCCACTGTATTAATGGTGCAAGGAATTATCACCATACTATCATAGTGATAAGAACCACTTGCTAAAGGAGCTGCAATGTCTTCATTATCATAAATATCATCAACTGATGAGAATACAGCTTTTACTTTCTCTAAATCCAACTCATGCTTAATATTTTTAAAACCACTATTGCTGATAATTAAAGAAACATGATTATCATATTTCTTTAGAAGGCTAATCATACGAAGGGCATAGATACTTCCGGAAGCACCAGTTATTGCGACAACTATTTTTTTCCCCATATTAGTCAGATAAATATTGTAATTTATATTAAATAATTATGACTGATGTTGAATTTAGAATTCTGTGAGAATATTCACCATCTTATCAACTCCATTTATCAATGGAGCAAAAACTGGAATCCCAAACTCACTTTCCATCTTTAAAATTATTTCTTCAAGTTTTTCTTGGGAAACTCCATCTGCAAACAAGGAAATTCCCAAAACTCTACAATCCCTGTTAAACGAGGCTAGCTTTTCATATATTTCTATTTGATCAGCTAGTGATGGAATTTGCCCTTTAAAGTATTTATAATTCCTTCTTGAAATATCGTGACACAAAATCAAAATGTTAGGTACTGCTCCATGCAGTAGGCCACATGTAACGCCAGAATATGCCTGGTGAGTTATTGAGCCTTGTCCCTCAACGAAAATGTAGTCATGTCCCTTCGAAGCTGATTCAACAACAAAATTTTCGATTGCACCGGCCATGAAGTCTGAAACAACTGTATCAATGGCAAATCCATTCCCCCGTATATACATTCCTGTTTGCCCTGTAGGTATAAAATCTACTTTTAATCCCCTTAAAACAAATGCATTATAAAGTTCCAGTGCAGTGGTCATCTTTCCAGAACCACAGTCAGACCCAACAGTTAGTACTACATTCTTCTGTACATCCAATCCTTTGCCGGTAAATATCTCTTCCCCACGATATTCATAACGTAAATCTTTAATCAGTTCATTCTGGGCATAATATTTATATTTATCGTGTTTTGAAAACCGCATATGAAGGCCACTTATTACCCTAATATTATTTAACAAACATGTATCGATCAGTTTTTCCCAACTTGAGTCGAGTTGCCCGCCGGGTGGAGATACTCCAATAAGCAATTCATTTATTTCATATTCTTGTGCTTCTTCAATTGAACCAACTATTGGTATTCTCTTGGAAATATAAGGGAGTATCTGTTCAGAATTCTGCCCGATATATTTGTTATCTATGATTACATTTATATCATCCCTATATCGTAGTGCTCCATGCGCCATCTTTGCTTTCAGAGAAAGTAGCTGACCATTGGTAAGAACTCCAACACGCTTTTTATTAGTCATAACTAGCTCTTTCAAATGATTGTCTCATCCTAAAAGGTACCGTACAATCGAAAATAGTTTTAAAAGTCGAGCCTTCAACAGAGTTATGAATTGAAAAATCACTGTTTTGAGATGGATCTAAAGGGTGTCCACTTAGATTTGGAATAGAAATGGTAGACTGTGTCCCTTGGAAACGTGTTGTCATCGCCCAGAGAATTTCTTTTTCACTAGTCAAATTAACATCATCATCTACAAGAAAAACGTTTTTCAACTCATGAAATGCACTTAGCGCTGCCAATCCAGCTTGACGTATAACAGCATCATCATGATTGCTTGTTTTTTTAAACTGCAAAACGGCCAGCAGCTTTCCCCCTCCTGAAGTGGGACAATAACAGTTTATTATCTTATCTGTTATTCCTTCCCGAATTGACTTGTAGATACTAGCTTCGGTCGGTAACGCCAAAATATTCGATATTTCAGCACCTGGACCAATAAAAGTTTGATAAATTGGGTTATTTCTGTATGTAATACCTGTTATTTTTATTTTGGGTATTGAAGGCTGTGCTTTCCCTATATAACCTAAAAATTCAGGTAAGGAATAACCATTTTGTTCATTCTTATTCTCTGCCACATACTCATTATATGGAATATACCCTTCAATAACGAATTCTGAGTGAGCGATACATTTTGCATCAACCGTAATTGCTTTAGCAACTTCTATCCCTTTGCCACGAATCGAACCGGCAACGTTCAGTTCATTGAATCCCAAGGGTGTTGTAGGGTATGTCAGAGAAGAAATCACATAAATTGAAGGATCGAAACCAATATTTATTGTAATTGGAAGTGGTTGCTCCAACTCTTTTGCTTTCGCAAGAAAAGAGCCAATGTGCCTCCCGGGAACTAGATACATCGATAATGTGTCCTTATTTTGAACACAAAAACGATGAATAGTCACGTCTTCTTCCCCTGTTATTGGGTCTGAGCAGTATGCAAGGCCAGAGGTGATAAAAGGACCTGCATCTTTAGAAGTATAAGTCAGTATGGGAAGGTGCTGTAGAACATCTATATTATTTGTGACTACATTCTCCTGACAAGGGGGGTTTGAAATTGTTATTGGAGGAAAATCATTATTGATGCACTCAGAAAAACCTCTCGCAGTATTATTAACTTCAAGTCCTGCCATTTTAATAGTATTGTTGCGATCATTAAAAAATCCAATTAGAATAGGGATATCGCAATCATTGGGGTTACAATAAATAGTGGGATTTGTAGGATTCTCATTGTGGAAGTTAGGGGTACCGGCCCCTTTATAGGCAAAATGCTTGCTAATTTCTCCGCAAGTACTCAACCTTGTATCAATTATGTCGATTTTTTGTGCACTGCTATTTAAAAACTGCAACGCAGATCTAAGGTCGAAAATATCACTTTGCTTCATTATCTTACTCACTTCCTCGTGGTAATATTATATTTTCTTAATAAATCCATTGCTAAAGGAGTAATAACACAGTTGTTTGCAACGGAAATTGTTTTTCTTCCTTGTTCATAAGCCTGTTCAACATTTACAGCTGTGAGAATTTTATTGGTGGCTTCACTATGATTTTTTTCAGGTTCAATTTTTTGATTTTTGTACAAGGACGGAGAATTTTGTGTTTCAAAGTGATTATCCCACCACTCAGTGAAATTTTTTGAATTATTGGGAACAGTTTCATTTTTACTTGATGGGCTGTTTGGTGGTAATTCTCTCAAATTTTTATTTAGCTGTTTAACTTCACTGATTGATTCAGCAATAGCTTTTTGGGGTATTGAAGAATCTTTCATTTTCTGATTGTTATATAAATCGTAACCAGCCAAATCAAAAAAACCATGTCCAGTAAGGCAAAAAACAATAGTGTTATTGTGATTCCTAAATTTCAGTGCTGTTTCTATTGCTGATTTGACTGAGTGAGCAGCCTCTGGAGCAGGAATATAACCTTCACATTTTGCAAATATTTCAGCAGCCCTAAAAATATCAATCTGGGAATAAGCTTCTGCCTTCGCATAGCCCAGAGTGACCATTTTACTTACAATTGGCGATAATCCGTGATACCTCAGCCCTCCAGCATGGATAACTGGTGGCGCAAATTTGTGACCCAGAGTATACATTTTAGCTAAGGGAGTTAATTCTGCTGAATCTCCGTAGTCATAAGCAAAAATTCCTTTTGTAACACTGGGAACAGCCTCAGATTCAACAGCAATTAATTCAAGATTCTTATTTTTTTCTTTATCAGGTAAAAATGGAAGGCATATGCCGGCAAAACTACTACCACCACCGATACAACTAATTATGTGATCAGGAGTAATTTTATTATCAGTTAACTGTTGTTTCAACTCATTCCCAATTATTGTTTGATGCAAACAAACAAAATTGAATGCACTCCCCATAGTATAAACTGTTGATTTTCTTTTGGAAGCATATTCAATTGCCTCGCCTATTGCTACTCCTAAACTGCCTCCAAAATCAGGTGATTCTCGCAAAACATTACGTCCAACATCAGTTTCTTCTGATGGACTTGACACAACTTCCGAACCGAATGTTTGCATCATCGTCCTTCTGGCAGGTTTTGAGTTGAAACTGTTTTTCACCATAAAAACTTTGGATTGTAGGGAAAAGAAGGAAGATGCCATACTAATGGCGCTTCCCCACTGTCCCGCGCCTGTTTCTGCAACAACTTCACAAATACCATCTTTTTTACAATAATAAGCTTGTGCAATGGCTGAATTCGCTTTATGACTTCCAATTGGTGAGGCCCCTTCGTATTTGAAGAATATTTTGCATTTCGTGTCGAGGTACTCTTCAAGTTTTTTTGCTCTAACAAGAGGTGTTGGTCTCCATAATTGATATAATTCCAATAACTCATTTGGTATAGGAATCCTTTTATTGATGACATCTAAATCTTGCTCTATTAAAGAAGGAGTAAATATGTCTTCAAGTAACTCTGTAGAAACAACTTCATTTGTTTTCGGGTCTATATATGGCTCAAATAATTCTGGATAATATGCCATTGCGTTATACCAGTAGGTTGGAATAACTGAATTTCGCTGTGTGTGACTTACCATTATTTTGCTCTTAATCAATTGTTTTTAATATATGCGAGTAATTGTCCATTTTTGGAGCTGTTTAATCGATACCCGCTGATCCATACATTGGGACAATTCCAATTAGACAAAGATTCATCTGGTTTTTGACATAAACAATGACCTCCCCCAGCTCTTTATATCTCTTAAAGAAAAGCTGATGAAACAATCTATATCAGACAACTTCTTGGCTAAAACGAAACCAGTGCGATGGTCCGCAATTAACATTTCTACCGTAACTTGATCGATTGCAACAGAAGGTAAACACTTTGTTTACCAAATCAAATAGAGCCAAAAAAATTGTTGATCAACATTCAGTGGGATCATCTTCTATGATTCGTTAGCTTATCTTTGTTTTAAATATCTAACTCAGACATACCTATTGCTGCGAGTCATTGATTATTATATTGATGGAACCGACTATTGGACTTTCAACTAATTGGTTTCATCTTGCAGCCGAAAAAATTGTGGCCTCGTCATCGTTTCTGAACTTGTGCAGTTTTCTAATCACGCACTACTGCATATTTTCACAACCTGACTTTAATGAGAAAATTTCTTCCACCTCTGAATGAGCTCGAGGTATCACATTTGCGCTAACTACCTCCCCATATTTCATAGCAACCTCTACTCCAACTTCAATAGCTGCTTTTACTGCTGCGACATCACCTCTAAAAATAACAGTTACATAAGCTGAACCAATCTTTTCAACTTTAATAATCGCAACACTTGCTGATTTTATTGCAGCATCAGCTCCATTTATAGCGGCGATTAATCCCTTGGTTTCAATTAAACCTATTGCTGTTTCCATTTTTCTTTTCTCCTATATATTTTGGTATTCCTCGTTAACTTCATTTATCAATCTGACTAATAAACACACTTAACTGTCTAGTCAGAGAAATTACTTAGACGTAAGATGATCCTAACATTTCAATAATCCCAGAACTTATCTTAGGAATAACTGACACTGTCAATTGAATATTTCTTTCTGAACATTCTCTCTTCAATTGATATTTAAGCTCTCGTAGTTGTGATAGTTCCCCATTGAAAATGATATTCAAATTACCTTTTGCCTGATCCGCTTCGATAGCTAGAACTTTGACGTAAGTATGTTTCAGTGCTATGTCTACAGCAAACAATGAATTTGAAAATCCTCTTATCACGACAATAGCAATTGATGTTTTTTCAAGAGCCATTTTTATGCAGATTCATTATTTCTACAATGCCCACTATCGCAGAATCAACAGGGGTTTTTTCAGAGAAACAGTTCTGGACCTGAGAGCCATTTGTTACTAGAACAATGGAGTCTATCCCTGCTCCCACCATGTCTATGGCAACAAATTGCTTTTGTTCATCATTTAGAGGTGCAACAATCAACAATTTATAGTTTCTTAGTGATTCTATTTTTATGGAAGACACAAGGTTCCCCACTATTTTTCCAATTATCATTGTAAATACCCTAATAACTTTTCTCTAAATAGTGAACTATGCATATATGAAGCTGCAAAACAACCAGTGAACTCTTGGTCAGTTTTAGAATCCTTTATTATTCTCAATCTGTCCCGATCCCAATGCAACTTCCCACTTTTATCAATTTTACCAACTTTGTTGCGTAACAATACTGGGCAAGCATATATGTTTGGATAGACAACACCAAATAGCGATTCACCAGCAGGACAACTACCTATTTCTTTCGGAAAATTCATTACTTTGATTCCAGCGACTCCGAAATCCTCACAAACACTAAGGTTCAGCTTGTAATCTTTTGAGTCGTATATTGTTTTCATGTATTTGTAAGCTTTTATACGATCATCCTTGTCTAAAACATATTCTGGGTATTTCCCTTGTGTATCAAAGAATTCATTAAAACGTATTGTACTTATTCCTAACTCCTCACAATAATCAAAATACTTTTCTATCTGAGAATGTTGGAGATTCCATTTTCCAATTGTAAATGTCAATCTGGCTTTAAGATTGCAATTATTTATCTCATTAAATTTGTGGATTCTCAAAACCGCTTTTTTAACAATTGAAGGCTGAATCAATCCACGCATTGGTGATTCAGCATCTTCAATTCCATGAGAGGTCATCCCTATCATTTTTATCTTATAGAGATTAACCATATCAAGCATTTTCATATCAGTATCATTTACAATCGGAAGACCACTTGTCCAAACCATATCATATGATCCGTTGAACAATGACCTAAAGACTTTGTTTCTTATATATTCGCCATTGTTAGAGAAACTATCACTTACTATAGGGGACACACTATATCCTGAAGCTTTTAGAAGATTTATTACTTTTACCGCTTCATTAATTTCCTGAGAAAAATCACTAATCAACTTATTGTTCCGTAAAAAGCAATGTTCACATCTTGCCAAGCATTTATTCTCTCCTGTTGCTGTATCAACATGATAATAAAGCTCGATTGTATTCCTATCGTGGTAGTCGTATCCTATTTTTTTCTCACATCCATTGTATTTATAACTAATCTCTTTTTTCATCAAATTTTCCTTCTACCCATTCACTCAAAAAGCCTATCTATCATTTAAAAAATCTTATTGCTCTTCAGAAAATCTATCGATAATAGCCGAAGAACTATTGTTTAATGTCATAGGTAATTTTGATTATTTACTACAGATATCCAAATATGTTTGCATATGTACATTGTATAATATTTTTTATGAGAGTAAGATTCAGTTTTATAAAGGTACAAACTTTCCTGATTTTTTAAATAAATGATACAGACGAGCAAATTAAATAAGTCTATAAGTACTCAGAATTCTACCTAATAATATGCAATTTACTGGTAAATGTTCTATAGCACATTTAGCAATACTTAATAATAGATAATATAGGCAGGTTTTTTCGTCACGTAGAAAGTCGTAATATCGACATGTGAGCCCATAGCAACCTACACACCCCACGTGCCCAGTCGTTCGGAGAATTCTTATATTGTTTAAGTAAGAACGATATGTTTTCTTGTGATTATTTGTCAATAAAAAAATGCTTATAGATTCAATATTCAACATATAAATAGTTGATATTTATGAGGATTTATTGTGTATCTTTAATAGAACAGATAAACAAAGTAATCAAGGACTTAGAAGATAAAAAATCAACCGAAATGAAAAATGTGCTTATATCTGATGACCATCCACGTTATTTGGATAAGACAGCAATACGATTATTAGATGAAGCTCGATATTATTTTAATCATTATAAATTAGAAAACAATACCATTGTTGAGTTAGGATCAGATTTA
>JBFFHJ010000132.1:0-14290 GCA_041556995.1 bacterium
CTTTTGGGTGGCGGGGGAAAACGATTCAAAAGCATCCTTATTAATGCTGATACCCCCGGCAAACTGGGCGCCAAAATCGACTAATAAAATGTTTGGAGCGACTTCATGCAATTTTAAGGCAGATGCAGCTGTCATAAAAGTCAATGTGCCATCATATACACCTGTTTTTATTGAATTATAATATGTTGTTAGATTCCCTGCCACCGCCACAGCACCAGTTCCCTTCAACCAATTGGCTGATGGGCCGGGAGCGGCTATTTTATGACCTTTTATATCATCTACTGTTTTAACGGGAAAATTAGTCAGAATACCATAGGTATCGAGCGCTGCGCCGCCCAGATATATCTGGTTGTGCTTTTCCCATTCGTTGCGAAATAAGGGTATTTGTTTCTGCAAATCGGCAATGGTATCAACAATATCAAAAATATCATTGCTGCCGAACGGCGTCATATAGCTGACATTATGCAAGGGCATCTTTGGTGCCTCAAAAATTGTTCCCACAAACCCCATATCTGCCACACCATCTTCAATGGCCTCTAACGCACCACCGATTTTTGCCACTGTTCCACCATAAGCCTGGTTCCATCTAATTCTGTCCTTTCCACCATTCGCTTTCAGGCGTTTATCAACTTCCGGGATAAAAAAATCACGAGTCAGTGTTACCCAAAGAAAAATTGGTGGGTGTCCTGCTACAACCGTAATTTTGTGCGTTTTAGCAAATGCAGATGAAGTGGGAAATATTAAAAGCATTGACGCCATGGCCACAATGGCGGAAAACCGTTTGGATATTTTCATAACTATCCTCCTTTTTATATTCAGATAAAACGACCCATCAAAGGTCGCTGAGAAATCGGGTTTCCCAGACATACCACACCCGGTTGTTTTTATGTATCACTTGCATCAATATTCTAGACTGATAAATCAGAAAGCCCGTACAGCCCGTTGGCTACGAATCGTACCAATCTGGCGATAATTCGATCCGTATTGCTTTCATCAAAACTCCCTTCCGAAAGACGTTTTATTCTTCCGGTTCGAGCCATGGTTGAGACAACAATGCTGGTAGCCAATAAATACCCCCAGTATATTTCTGAAAGCGACAGACCAGACAGGACTTTTTGAAATGCTGCTATATAGTCCCTGGCGATGGGATCATAGTATTTATGAACCAATCTCTGGGACCTTTCATCATTACTATTGGCAAAGGTTGCTAAAATCTGACTGTAATATTCACCATGAATTGATCGGGCATGCTCGATAGCCGGCCCGATAAACGTCTCCAATAACCTCTCCAGCGTCGGAATGCCATTATCTGCTTCTGCAAAACACTTGGCCAGTAACTCCCGACGAACATCATTTATCAAATTTGCATGACGCTCGACAATAAATTCATACAACTTCTCCTTTGTTTGACAATGATAATGTATCAACCCTTGTGCAACATTTGCCTCAGTAGCGATCGACTTCATTGATGTACCTGCATAACCGTTTTTGGCAAACAACTTTTCTGCTGCATCAAGTATGATCGCTTTTGCTTTCGGAATTTCCATGGTTGTAGAATCCATCATTATAAATGGGCGAAGGGTATGTTGTTTAAATTATTAGAGATTATAATAATTAACAAAAAAACTGATTCTCTCTATTGCACCATAATCTAACTTTGATTGATCGATCAGTCAAGATGAAAAATCAAAAAAAACTGAATATCGCTCACTGTCTATCCAGAGTGCAATAATTAGAATAAGTTGACCGTATATTATCCTGTTCACTCCTCAATAATTGCCACCGGACGGGTCCAACCGGCAGAAGCCGATTTTATTTTAATCGGGAAGCACGCAACTTTAAAGCCGAAGGGCTTGGGGATTTTATCAAGATTCGTCATTTTTTCCATATGGCAATACCCTTTTTTTATACCGGCAAAATGAGCTGCCCAGATGATACTCGGATCGCCATTCTTTTTAAACTCCTCAGCCAAAAAAGGCAATGGTCGATCCCATGACCAGGCATCAATACCTACAACCCTAACGCCTCGATCCAGCAAATAAAGCGTGGATTCTCTTGTCATCCCTGCTCCTTTAACCAGGTATTCCGGTGTTCCCCAGGATTTATCCGCCCCCACATGAACAAGAACGATATCCAGTGGCTTCAATTTATATCCGATGCGTTTAAATTCAGCCTCAACATCATCGGCTGAAATGGGCTCACCATCGGCCTTTTGGGTGAAATCAAGTACCACACCATCACAAAAACACCACTCAAGCGGTATTTCATCAATTGTCATTGCTTTTTTCCCTTCATCCATTTTGGGATGATAGTGATACGGCGCATCCAGATGAGTTCCAGAATGGGTGGTCAACTGCATTCTTTCCAACGACCAACCTAATCCATCGGGTAATTGCTCCTTGGTTATTCCGGGGAAAAATGCCAGCATACTATCCGCCCCCATCTCATGATCCACATAATCAATCTGGGGAATCATATCCGGCGGATCACTAGGTAATCCCGCTTCTATGGTAACGCTTAAGTCAATGGTTCTAATATTTCCCATATGGTCTCCTATGTTTTGAATTTAAATAATTGTTTTCGGAATTATAGGGGTAAGTGAAAATAAGGTCAACGGGGTAAAATGATTTTGGGACGTTCGTTCTAAAGGCGATTAAAAGAGATATCAGTTTCAATCCGGTATCAAAGGATTCAATACCAAAAGTATGTATAGTTCTGGCTCAAAATAAAATATATAAATCTTTTAAGAACCACGTCCCACCAATTGTCTTAATAAGGACACGTCTCAAATTCAGTTCATGAGACATGACTTTGGCAGCTATCCTTTATCATATTTTAACTGATCCTTTTCATTTTGGTGACAAAGTTATAAATCCTATCGGTTTTATCACCATAAGGTGGAGCCAGTGACAATGCTCGTTTTGCCTGTTTGAACACAGGACGCATCTTGGAAAACTCCATAAATCCTTCCAAACCGTGATATTGCCCCATTCCACTGTTTCCGATACCCCCAAACGGCATGTCATGCTGTCCTACGTGCATGGCACAATCATTAATGGATACTCCTCCTGACATAGTATGAGCAAGGAGTTTTTCCTGAACTTTTTTATTATTTGAATAAATGTACAAGGCCAGGGGACGCTCATGACTATTGATATAGTCTATCACCTCATCTATTTTATCATAAGTTTTGATAGGAAGAATCGGGCCAAAAATCTCCTCCTGCATCAATCTCATTTCCTCTGTAACATTTTTGGCAATCAAAGGAGAAATCTTGCGAATGCTATCTTTATTTTCATCTCCCGGGAGCAGGTTTATTATTTCAGCCCCTTTTTTCCGTGCATCCTGAAGGGTATCCATTAACCGATCATATGCCTTTTGATCAATAATACTGGTATAGTCTTTTGATTCAAGCTCCGAATAACGGGCAAACACAGTAGCTTTAGCCGCTTCGATAAAGGTTTCAACTTTGTTGGCAGGGACAAATAAATAATCGGGCGCCACACACATCTGCCCCGAATTTACCAACTTTGAATACATAATCCGGTCGACAGCCGCCAGAATATCATAATCTTCCGTGATAATGGTGGGGGATTTACCGCCCAATTCCAGAGTGACCGGAGTTAGATGCTGTGACGCTGATTTCATGATTGTTCGGCCGACATCAGGAGAACCAGTGAACACTAAATGATCAAACGGTAATGAGGAAAACTCTGAAGCACCGACGCCTGGAAGAAATGTGACAATATCGTCCGGTATATGTTTAGAAAAAAGCGATTGCAATAAGACGCATAAATTTTGGGAATTTGATGCCAGTTTAATCATCGCCCTGTTACCTGCCGCAATTACACTGGTTAATGGGCTTAGAGACAAAAACAGGGGATAATTCCATGGGGTAACGATACCAACAACGCCTTTGGCTTGTGGAATAACCACGTTTTTTGCTCCGAAAAAGAGTACAGAAACGTGTCGCTTTTGCGGTTTTATCCATTTCTTAAGTTTTTTACGCGTATACCGCAATCCGGAAATGCTCCCGATAATCTCAAGAATTTTTGTTTCATGAAAAGAACGATTGCCAAAGTCCTGACTGATGGTTTCACAAATAGCAGCTTCGTTTTTAATCAAAATTTCTTCAATTTTTTTCAATGTATCCAAACGTGTTTTAAGATCAATGTACGGTTGCCTGCGATAGGCATCCTTTAGCCGATCAAAAACTTTGCGTGATGCACCTTTTTCACTGGTGGCCAATACTTCGGTTGGCTTATTCATTTGGTATCCCTCTGATTCGTGTTCAACAAACCCTCTAAATGACGTATGCGAATACACTTTAATAAAACTGATGTTATTTTTTGATGCGATCAATCACTTGCATGTTCATTTTGATCACTTAAGGTTGCAATTTGTCAATTGATATTACAGTATGTTACATTTTAAAGCCTAATGTTCTATTTGTTACTATAATTTACAATTTCACTTATCACTCTGAATAATTTTCCATACCCCTGAAGGCAACGTTAGTTATTTCTGGAATTCTCACTTATCATGTCAGGAAAAAGTGCCCAATACGGATTATAGCAACTATCAGCATAGATAAACCTAAACAATATCCTTTCCATGTTTCCGAATATTTCGGACATTATATACGCCATACTTTTATTTTCTCAAAAATTCTCTTAAGTATAAATCGTCCCCCAGCCAGGTTTCTTAACTGACTATTTAGATCTATTTGGTAATTTTAAGTATTCAAGCTTCCAGTGCTGTTTGATTTAATTTTAATCTATTAGCTGAGTTAACTGAAAATTTTAATCAATATCATTGATTGGAAACTTGATTAAATGGAAACCTTTATAATTTGTTTTCTCTCTATCCTTATAAATCATCGATGAGGACATACAGGTTATTGTTTTGATAACCTCCTTAGGTTACAATCCACTATTTTACCTTTAATTAAGCACCTATCTCAGCTTTGAACACCCTATTCTTACTCTTGAATATTTTCAGTCGATTACTGATGGAATTTTCATGGATTGATCTTAACCAAATGCTTTTATTCTGAGGTTTTACAATTATATTGAATCAGTTTTTTCATAAATGAATCATGTTATCTATTTTTCCTTTTTGATCGGTTGTTCATTGATGAAATTTTTATATATTGACTCGATACATCTCCGCACTGTCAAATGTTTTATTAAAATATATTGCAAATAATTTTCTCAAACATTATAATAATCTATTTTCAATCCTGTACCACCATGTTTAAACATAGAAATCAATTTATACTATTTTTATTTTATAAAATTAGCCTGTTTTAATAGATCAGAAGACATTAAGTCTATCAACATTTCCAAATAGTGTCTGAATAAAACCTTCCAAAGCCTTGTCTTAACCATCATTACAAGAAGCTTATGGAAAAATAACCTGTTGAATTTAAAACGTTTATTAAGATCCAAGCGGCAAGTTTCGCTTCCGGTACTGCGAATCTTGTCTTTCAACTGCTATTCAGATTAGAAAAACAAAGAGTAAAATCAGTATGTTCATTCAAGTGCTAACTATATTATATATATAGTAAAACAAGAACTGAACATCATAATAACAGTGGAGTACTTATTCATGCTAATGCTCAGAATTTCTTTTGCACTTATGATTGACCTTGTCAAATTGTTTTACTGTTGGATTAACAATTCTTATATTTGTGGACATGTAGTAGTCAGGCAAAAACCTTTTTTATATAGAGGAATAGTAAAACATATTATATACCAACAATTTGAGTTTTCACTCTTTTTAGGCCCTGGACCTACTCTTTACTCATAAGTAATACTACCCGGTTTGTAACTATTTTTAATCAGCCGTTTTTATTGACTTTAAAAAAGTTTTATATGAATGGAATTTTATAATGTTACAATCTGTAATCTATTGTTATTTAATAAAAACCGATTGTGAATAATGGACTGCCCTATGCAACACGGATTTTAAACATTTACAATTATTTATTCTATACGCAGACAAGCACTAACAAAACAATTCTTATGAAACGTCTATGTTAGTGGGAAACTAACGAATAAACTGATTCTTCTTCACTACCACAAATTCGGTTAAAGATAATCCAAAAAGCGTTTAGACAAAAAGAGAGTTATTATCCCTGACCAAAAGGATTTGATGCATGAAAAGAATTAAACCCGGATTTATGGCTGAAAATGTTATTATTTAACATTTTTATACTCTTTTTTCTTTGATAACCGCCAGTTACGAAATGATCTGGTCAAAAAAACTTTAGCGATAGAACAGATTCACTATGGAAATAATCATATATAGACTTGATTTTTACTTAAACATCGGATATATCGTAAGTTCTGATTTTTCTATTAAATAATTAACCATCGCATATAAAAAGCGTACTTAGGGATCGTTAAAAAATAACGTTACATAGTCTGTTGGCAAAAGTCCTAAAAACACTGGACATTTTGTAAATAGAATGTGAATTAATTTTTGAGCCAATCCTTAGTCCAACATTCGGATTTCATTCTATAATGAAATAATTAAAAGAAAGAACAGTTTGACAAATTAGTCGTATGCGTTGTTTTTTCCCAGGTGTTTGTATCTCTAACACCATTCTGTTTTCAAGGTATGAACCGTTAATTCATGTAACACCATCAGGATAATTGGGAGTTAGAAATGAAAGGATGTGTGAAACACTTGATCATAATGTTGGTGCTAATAACGATATGGCTATAATCAGGATATGCATTCGAACCAAAAAAAATATCAACAGGTTTATATTTTTTTGAACAATATTCGCCGCAAGACATTATTGAGTTTGCCAAAACAGCAGTTGATCATTTTTCCAAAATTGCTCAAAAGGCAAAAGCATTATTTAAAAATGAGAAAGAGGCACTTTTTAGTGGTGTCCTGGTGGAACTTCATGGGCCATCTTTTGAGTGGCCTATTTTTAAATTTCCATAGATTAATAAGGAGAGCGATATGAAAGGTTTGATGAAAAGCGCACTAATCATTTTAATGGCTATACTCTGGCTAAATATTGGACATGCTCAAACAGAAAAAACAAAATATACTGCTCGGGAAGTATATGAATTTTTTGAGCAATATTCTCCGCAATATGCTGTTGATTATGCAAGAAAAGCTGTTAAACATTATTCAAAAATCACTCAAAAAGCTATATCGGTTTCCAAAAAAGAAGAAGAGGAAATATTCGGAAAAGCCCTATTGGAATTTCATGAACCACCATCAGAATGGCCTGTTTCCAGATTTCCACTGATGTTTTTTGCAATACCTCAAAGATGTGATCAAGCCAGAGTAACAGCACATTATGTTCCTACTTTTTTTAGTCCAATGAGCAAAATTGGTTTTTTAAAAAAATATAGAGATGTAAAGGGGAAAAAAGTAATAGGAATTTTGTGTAAAAAGATAAGGAACAGTAAAAATGGAGTCTGGACGATGCAATATCAATGGTGGCCACAAACCGATAAACCAATGTATATGGGTGTGTTTTTACTAAAAATCCCCAATACACCCTATGAGATTCAAATGTTCTATCCAACAAAAAAGTATACTGAAGAACAACTAAATGACAAGTATAAGAAATAGTTATGAAAGCAAATCAAAATGAATCACAGACATTAGAAAAGTTGTCGTACGGACAGCGTTCGCAGTGGTTCTTTTATCGATTAGCCACTGATAGCGGGGGATACAATATAAACTATTTTTGGAAGATAAAAGCCAGTATCGATATTCCTTCGCTAATATCTGCTCTAACCCGAATTGCAGACAGACACCCTATTCTCCGCATAACTTTTTTTGAAAATGACGGTATCCCTTTTCAAGTAGTCAACAAAAATTTGGATATTACTATCAATGAGATCGATGGATCAGAATGGGATGATAATGATTTAAAAAATTATATCAATAAAGAAACATTCAAGCCGTTTGATTTAGAGAATGAATCCTCTTTTCGCTGGTCAATTATAAAACAAAAAAATGATGAATTTATTTTTTCAATGACAACCCATCATATCACGATGGATCTTTGGTCCTATATGATATTTGTTAATGAGCTGAAGCAATTTTACATTGGGGCCAAATATAAAAAAGAGGTAAATCTACCACCGGTTAAAAAGCAATATTCTGATTTTGTAGAATGGCAAAGTCAATACATTAATAACAAGCAATCAGAGAAAGATTGGCAGTATTGGGAAAAAAAACTGAGAGGTGAGTTACCCAACTTAGAACTCCCGCTTGATTATCCAAAGTCCCCCAAGCTTTCTTTTAAAAGTGGCTTTTTGATTTCTCTTATTAAAGATGATTTACTGAATTCATTAAAAAAACTAGCTGAAAAAGAGGGTGTAAGTCTTTATTTGCTGTTTATGACAATATATCAAGTATTCCTACATCGTTATTCAGGTCAGAAAGATATACTTATCGGAACCCCGGTAGCTGGAAGAAAACGAAAAGATTTTGCCGGAATATTGGGATATTTTGTAAATATTATTGTCATTCGAACAAATTTATCCAGTAATCCTTCATTTAGAGAGTGTTTACGTCAAACTGTAAATGAAGTTAAGTCCGCACGTGAACATCAGGATTTTCCTTTTTCATTATTAGTCGACCGTCTACAACCCAAAAGAAAATCCAATCAGTCCCCTATTATTCAATCTACATATAGTTGGGAAGACTCAAACAGATTTGAAAATAAGAACAATCCTCTAATTACTTGTGATGAGCATGGAAACGAAATATGGGATTTAGAGGATTTATCTATGGAACTTATTAACAAACAAACCGTCAATGAACATCATTTCTCTTTAAGAATAGCTGCGTTTGAAAACTGCTTAAGAGTGCATTTTGATTATAATACAGAGGCAATAAAAAAAAGCTCTATCAAGCGAATGATTTCCAGTTTTTATTTCCTAATAGAAAGTATATTAGAAAATCCTGACGTTCCGATTGGGAATTTAAACATATTAACTGAAACCGAGAAGAATATAATTTCTAAATGGAATAATACTCAAACGGATTATCCACAAGACATGTGTGTGTATCAGATATTTGAGTCACACGTCATAAAGAGACCCAATGCTATTGCGCTTGTACAAGACGATGAACAGTTAACCTATCAACAACTAAATCGAAAGGCTAACCAACTGGCAAATTATTTAAAGAAATTTAATATTGAACCGGGAACAAAAGTCGCCATATGTACTGAACGTTCAATAGCAACAATAATCGGTCTATTAGCCATCCAAAAAGTTGGAGGTGTTTATGTGCCTATAGACTCAACTTACCCGGATGAACGTATAGCATTCATGGTCAAGGATACTTCAACTCCTTTGATTCTAACGTTTGCAAATAAAAAGAAGCGGTTTTCCAAATTTGGGACTCAGATAATATGCTTTGATGATGATTGGGAAGATATCAAAAAAGAAAGCTTTGATAATTTACCGAACTGTATTACAACAGGTGACCTTATTTATGTAATATACACTTCAGGCTCTACCGGTAAGCCAAAAGGTGTATGTGTAAATCACAGAGGTGTTTTAAGATTGGTAAAAAATACCAATTACATGCAATTCACAGCAAACGACACGTTTCTTCAGTTTTCGTCTATTTCCTTTGATGCATCCACTTTCGAAATATGGGGAAGTTTACTGAATGGTTCTAAGTTAGTCCTCTTTCCGAATTATTTTCCAAGTATTGAGGAGTTGGGGCGTTTTATTCAGGAAAATGCCATTTCTACCATGTTTGTGACAACTGCTCTGTTTCATAAAATCGTAGATGGACATTTATATCGTTTCAACTCATTGAAGAATCTTCTATTTGGTGGCGAAGTAATATCTGCTCAGCATGTAAAAAAAGCGAAAAAAGAACTTAAAAAGGTAAACCTGATTATTTGCTATGGTCCAACAGAAAACACGACTTACACTTGCTGCTTTACCTTAAAGAATATCAACCAAATAAAGAACTCAGTACCGATTGGATTTCCCATTTCAAATACTCAAGTTCACATTTTAAATGAATATCTTCAACCCGTTCCTATTGGAGTAATTGGAGAGCTTTGTATCACAGGAGACGGTCTGGCTGAGGGATATTTAAACAGACCGGAGTTGACAAAAGAAAAATTTATTAAAAACCCATTCAGTAATGACCCCAATAAAAAACTATATAAAACAGGTGATTTGGTTCGGTATCTATCTGATGACAATATTGAATTCGTTGGCAGGGTTGATAACCAAGTAAAAATTCGTGGTTTTCGTATTGAACCGGAAGAAATAGAGGTTCAATTAAGTAACTATTCAAAACTAAAAGATGCTATTGTACAAGTAGTCACGAACGACCAAAAGGAAAAACAACTTGTGGCTTATGTCGTGGCTGACATCCAAAGCAGTATTACTGTTAGTGACTTGAAGGCCTATCTGGATAAAAAATTACCTAAATATATGATACCTTCCGCTTTTTTTATATTGGATGAATTTCCTTTAAAACAGAATGGAAAAATAGATCGTGAAAGACTACCTAAACCGGTTTTAATTAGACCGAACATGGAAAGTGAATTTGTTGCTGCTGAAACAACTATTGAGGAACTATTAGTTTTGATTTGGAAAAAGGTGTTAAACATCCATGATATAGGCATACATGATAATTTCTTTGATTTGGGTGGCAATTCGATCTTGATGCTTCAAGTTTTCAGCAAACTGCCGGAAAATATACAGGATGAAGTAAAAATGGTGGATCTTTTTGAACATCCCACGGTTCATACTTTATCACAGTTTTTGGAACAGAAATCTTCAATACAACCTGATCAAAGTCCACATATCTTAAAAAACGATCATCAAGCCCAAAAAATATCTCCCAAAAGCACTGTAGAGACAGAAATCGCTATCATCGGTATGGCGGGTCGATTTCCCGGCGCCAATAGTCCAGAAGAATTATGGAACAATCTCTGTAATGAAGTTGAATCCATTTCGCGATTTACCAAAGAAGAGCTGTATACTGCCGGGATAAGGGAAGAGGATTTTAACAATCCAAATTATGTCAAGGCACGTGCGGTTATAAAAAACGCGGATCTTTTTGATTCAAAGTTCTTTGACTTCAGCCCACGGGAAGCCAATATGACCAATCCCCAGCATCGTCTTTTTCTGGAGTGCTCCTGGGAAGCTTTGGAAAATGCCGGTTATACTCCGGATCAATACCAAAAACGAATTGGTGTTTACGGTGGTTCGGGATCAAATTCGTATATTTCCGAGATGTTGATACAAGAAGATGCCGCCAATACAGCGAGCGATTTTCCACTAATGATTGGTAATGAAAAGGATTTTTTATGTACGCGGGTTTCTTACAAATTAAATCTGAAAGGGCCGGCGGTTGTGGTCCAGTCAGCTTGTTCCACGTCCCTTACAGCCGTTCATACAGCCTGTCGCGATTTACGTAACAACGACTGTGACATGGCATTGGCCGGTGGTGCCTCCATCATTGGTTTGGACAAGGAGGGATATCTCTATCAGCCGGGTGGAATATTGTCTCCCGACGGACATTGCAGGCCGTTTGATTCTCAAGCCAAGGGTACTGTACCTGGACAAGGTGTCGGTATCGTGGTTTTAAAAAAATTGTCAGATGCAGAAAAGGACGGTGATACCATTCTTGCTGTAATAAAAGGATCAGCCATTAACAATGACGGGGCTTTGAAGGTCGGTTATACAGCCCCCGGAATAGAAGGGCAGGTCAGTGTTATCCGATCAGCTCTACATGATGCCCAGATAAATCCGGCTTCAGTCAGTTATATCGAAACCCATGGTACAGGAACCCCCATCGGAGATCCTATTGAAATACGTGCTCTTACCAAAGCTTACGGAACCAAACCAAAAAGAAAAACACCTTGTAGTTTGGGGGCAACAAAGTCCAATATCGGGCATCTCGACGCTGCCGCCGGGGTAACCGGTCTGATCAAAACAGTTTTGGCCATCAAACACCGAAAAATCCCACCAGTTCTTCATTACAAGGAGCCCAATGCGGATATCGATTTTGCTTCAGGATTATTCCAGGTTAATACAAGCCTGACAGAATGGTCATCGGATGATGGCCCATTACGGGCAGGTATCAGTTCATTTGGTATAGGTGGAACCAATGCCCATGTTATTTTGGAATCGCCTGCCGAAACAAATCCGTCCGAAGATTCAGACGATTGGTATTTGTTGCCGTTTTCTGCGAAAAGTGAAGCGGCTTTGAAAAAGACAATCAACAATTTTATAGAGCTGTTAAAAAAGTCTTCCAAACCACCGAATTTCAGTTTGGCGAATGCTGCATATACACTTCAGGTGGGAAGAAAAGAATTTGATCATCGATGTATTATCACCTGCAAAAATTGTGAAGATGCTGTTGAAATTATAGAGTTCAAAAAACCGGAAAAAATGATCATGTCACAAACCACTTCTGAAAATCGTCCTGTGGTTTTTATGTTTCCGGGTCAAGGATCGCAGTATATTAACATGGGAAAGGAGTTGTATGAAAATGAACCTGTGTTCAGACAGAAAATTGATAACTGTTTTGATATCTATGCCGATCGAACAGGCATTGATTTAAGAGAAGTTGTTTATCCTGATCCAATAAAACATGACCGTATGTCCGCAGAGAGAAAAATATATGAAACACAATACACGCAACCCATTCTTTTTATCTTTGAATATGCCCTGGCAAAATTATGGATGAATTGGGGGATAGTGCCCCAGAGTATGATCGGTCACAGTATTGGAGAATATGTCGCAGCCTGCCTGTCCGGCGTTTTTTCTGTAGAAGATGGTTTATTCCTGGTGTCTGAAAGGGGAAACCTGATTCAGGAGTTACCTTTTGGTGATATGTTATCCGTCAGGATGTCGAAGGAGGAGGTCCAGCCCCTTCTCAATGATCGACTTTCCCTGGCTGCTGTGAATACACCTAAACGATGTGTTATATCCGGTGAAACAGCAGCCATTAAAAACCTGACCCATCAATTGGATGAGATGAATAAAGACTATCGGCTTCTTTATACCTCCCATGCATTTCATTCGCATATGCTCGAACCGATTCTTGATGATTTCAGACAGGTTGTTTCCAAAATTCAACTAAACAATCCAAAAATTCCTTTTTCATCCAATGTGACAGGTGAATGGGTAGACAAAAAACATGTTACAGACCCGGAGTACTGGATTCACCATTTACGTGGTACAACCCTGTTTTCACAAGGTATCAGACAAATATTAAAGAAGCCGGAAGTGGCATTGCTGGAAGTTGGTCCCGGCAGGGTATTGAGGACATTGTCATCCCAAAACCTCAGCAAAAAAAGAGACCACCTGGTGGCATCGTCCATTAAACATTCCGGGTCTCATCAATCAGACAAGGAGTTTATCCTGTTCAATCTCGGTAAACTGTGGTCACAAGGCGTTAAAATCGATTGGAACAAGTTTAATGACAATATAAATCGAAAACGGATCTCTCTGCCTACCTATCCTTTTGAACGAAGGCGGCATTGGGTTGAAGTGATGGCAAAACCCAGGGCATCATCTGATAAAATTCCAAACGTTGGTGACTGGTTTTACCTGCCCACTTGGAAACAGTCTTATCATCCCAGCCGATTCATTGACAAAATCCAGTTGTTATCCAGAATGAACTGGCTGGTATTTGTAGATGAAAAAGGATTGGGAAAAGAACTGGTGGAAATGCTGGAAACAATGGATCAGAACATCTTGACTGTTAAACAAGGTGAAGAGTTTAAACAAATAGATGAACAAACTTTTCAAATTAATAACAGAAATCCGGAAGACTATCATATGCTGGTTGAAGCATTGTTGGCATCTGACAATATTCCACAACGAATTATCCACCTGTGGAGTGTGCTGGAAGAGCAGGAATTGACATATGAATTTGTCTCCAGAGTACAATGCAGTGGTTTTATAAGTATCATTTACCTGGTGCAGGCATTTAATAAACATGATATCTCAGAACTCATGCAAATTCAGTTGGTCAGCAACAACATTCATGAGGTATTGGGAAATGAATCGCTATCTCCCAGCAAAGCCACTCTATTAGCTCTAGTCAACGGCCTTCACCAGGAATTACCCCATATTTCCTGTCAGAGTGTCGATATTCTTCTGGATGATCTTAATGATAAAAACCTCAAAAGCCTGGTTATATTATTCATCATGAGCCACGATTCCCGCGACACCAAAAAGAGAGCAAAGCACCAATTTGAAAAATGGGCTCGGACCTATGACCGCTCCCTGTTGAATCACTACTTGTTTCGACCCTC
>JBFFHJ010000133.1:0-14148 GCA_041556995.1 bacterium
ACGGTACAAGGTAGCCAAAGTAGATTCTAGGGCGTTCATTGAGAAAAATGGACAAAAAACAGACCCTCTATATGTGTTTAGTGCAGATCAGCCTGTACATTTGAATTTAAGTCAGACGAGGAACCTTCGGGATTCAGCGAACTGCCCGGTAAGAAAAAATAGGAGACTTTTTCTTACACAGGATCAATTTATCTCTTGACAGGGGAACGGCTCATATGTGTTGGATGAATTAAAAGTTGAAATCTTGAATGTACTCACGAACCAAAATTCTCTGGACTCTAATTGTTCTAAAACAAGAAAAGCCAAAGCAAGATTTGCTTCCTTTTTCACAACTCAACAAGTAATAATAATGAGATGATTTAATAGGATAATCCTGGTGACTTGAAAAGATAAACACTAGATTCTAATTGTTTCAGAATGAAGCATGCCACATCAGCTCTGGAAATCTTCGACCTTATTGACCTGTCAAATGAATCAAATCCATGTTTGTAGTTTTCTGTTTTTTCTCCATCTACAAATGCTGCTGCCCTTACGATGGTCCAATCTAATTCACTTTCTTTTACATATTTTTCCTGTAATTCATGATCCAAGCGTACTTGTTTTAAAAACCATCCAAACATAATATATTTCCAAAAAAAACTTAAGTTCCCTTTACTTTCTCCCGCTCCCAATGTTGACAGACAGATCAATCGTTGAACACCATTTTTTTTCATAGCTTCAACAATGGTTTCAGTGCCTATAGATCGGACCGTACCTTTAAGGCTTTTTCCCGCCCCTAGTACTATTATAACAACATCTTGACCTATAATAGCATTCTGTACATCTGTTGGATTTAAAACATCGCCTTCAACTTTTTTCAAATTTGCATGGTTTATCTCTTCCTGTTTATATATGTTTCGGGAAAAAGCAGAGACTTCATGGCCTTTAACAAGAGACTGTTCAACTAAATGGTTTCCGATTGTTCCAGTTGCACCAAAAATAATTACTTTCATTTTTTACCTCGCTTTTTGGGAGATTAATATTAGATAATGATGTAACTGACTATACTTGGAAGGGAATCACTAAAATAGAACAAAACCGACAAAATTTATGAAGTGGAGGATAATTGCCTAAGGTAATATGACGGAGTTTGTCCAGTATACTTTTTGAATGCTCTTATGAAGTGAGACTGGTCCGTAAATCCACTATCGAGACCGACTTCAGTCAGTTTATTAAATTTTGTCCGGGTGAGCTGATTTAATGAGCACTGAAACTGGATTATTTTTGCGAACTGTTTAGGAGTCAAACCCACTTGTGACATGAAATCTCGTTCAAGAGTACGCTCTGTGATAAATAGTTGTTCTGTTAACTCCTTTACTTTTACTTGCCCGCTGTGTTTAAGAATTATTGAAATAGCATGCTGAATTCTATCGTTTTCTGGAATTCTGTTAGATTTAATCAATTGTGTCATCAAATCTAGAATGATCTCCACTTGATCTTCTGAATTATCTGATTCTAATAGTTTATGTTTGTAGCTATCTACATCGATATTCTTGATTTCAAGCAAATCAAAACAGTCATCATTTAATTCTTTGGGATCAACACCAAGAAGATACTTGGAGGCAAAGGGGTACAATTGTAGAACTACAAATTGATAAGTTCCCTCAATATCTAAAGAAATAGGTTCAAGTGTTTGACCATATAAAAACAGTTGAGATAATTTCTTTTTCTTTGGCAATAAATAAAAGCCATTTGTAGCCTGTTGGAACATAATTCCAGGATACCCATCTGCATACAAAGGAATGTTAGTGTGTGATTTTGCTGAAGCACTTTCCCCTGTCATAATGCAGTTGACAAATGGCTTCAACTCATTTTTTACATTAAATTCTACTTTCTTCATTTCCAGCGTATTTCAAAATTAATGTTATCCGATCAATTATTATTAGCCTCATTCAACACAATTCTGAGCCTCAGCTTTAGCCGTCGGTTCCAGAAATAAGTTGGATACTGTAACGCTATGATATTGTGAATAAATATATGTGCTGTCAAAATGGCATCATAACAATATAATGAGAACACTTGGATCACCGGCAATTGCACTGTTGGTTGATTAATGATAAATCTTGCCAGGATTTTTGGGAAAACAACCTATCGAGTACGATTACCGTCCGGTGTATCCGCTTTGTCAACTTGCATATTTTACAAGCATCGAAGAAATGAATGACGACCACACTTCATTTGGTTCCCATACTGAATTCATTGGATCAAATGCCTCTTCCTTTGATTTCTTTTGCTTAATTAAGTAGTACAGTCCTAAAAATACGGTTACTCTCATATTTGCTGCGCAATGTACATGAATCTTTTTGTTTTTATTAGACTCCATGGCACTAAAAAACAACATCATATCATTTTCAGTAGGCGCGTCAAACTGCACTGGGATGTGTATGTATGTCATTCCAAGCGATGCAACCAATCCAGTTTCATCAGGTAAGGAATACCGAGGTTCATTATGAAGCGCCAGATTGATAATAACTTCGTATCCCTTTTCTGCAAGTACTGATAGCTGAGCTTCAGTCGGTTGACCTGAAGTTGTAAGGGATGATTCAATTCGAAGAAAATTAAATATATCTGTAAACTTGTTCATTCAATAATGTTAATCCGTGTATTCAATGGCATGGTTACTACTACATCAGGATGGAAGATATATTTAATTTCGAATAGCGTGGCGCTTCCCAATTTCATCGAATACTTCTTCCCCTGGTATCCCTTTGGTCGTTCCTGAACAAAGCTCTAATAACCGTTTTTTATCAGTTTGACTCCATTTTTCCTCAATAGAATCTCTGCCTACACTTAACCCATTTTGTTCGTTACATCTCACGACATTACTCCGCCATAGGTCCGGCTCGATACGGATGGGTGGCTACCCCTTAAATAGATACCTCTCGGTATCTACGCCGACAGGGACTCTCACCCTGCAAGATACACCGAGCTTTGCTCGGTGCGATAACACAAGCATAAGTGGTTTTACCCTGAGTGAGGAACCAACGGCGGGTAAAATCCATCTTAATGTACTGGTTCGATTTTATCAAACGTCACTGTTTTTGTCTTTTGCAAAAGATTCTTTTAAATAAGGGAAATTCGATAATTTTAGTGCTTTTGCATGTAAAAAGAAATCAAAGTCTCAATTAAATCGCCATTATTGTGGAATGAGAAAATGCAAATATTGATAGTACTCCCAAAATAAAAGAGTCCTAAAATTTTACTTGACAAGAAGCAAAAGTCTTGTGTAATCAAATAACTAGATTGAGTAAGTTATACTCCCATACATTTTTGTGAATGGGAGTTCTTTTTAATTCGTTAATTATCGAGTAAAAATGACTTGTACATCTTGTTTGCCTTTTTATTCGCATTCTTCGTCGGGCCAAGGCTTACATAGCCTGTTATGTGCACCTTAGTCCGCTTTGAATACAACTAAAAGTCCGGCACAATCCGTACAGGTCATTTCCACTCGCAACCAAAGGAGATTCTCATGAAAAAAGAAGATACGATCAAAAAAAACAAAACCATGGTATGGCTTAGAGCACCAAAAAACCAAAGAGAGTTTAAGCAAAAAAATGATAGTGCTAAATTAGCGGTTTCAAGATGCTATGGCGGAACTTCCTGTATCTGTGATTTTTAGATAAAAATGCCTCTAACAAAAGCCTCTAGATATACACGTATCATTGAAGGAAAAAACGGTTGCGGTGTGCTCTATAATGGGTACACCGGAGCTGCGTTGAAATTGGATAATGACGATATCCATCAGGTGAAAAACTTTCTTCAATCTATTAATAAAATAGGAGGCAATTCACGCAGCGACAACCAAACACAATTATTGGAAAAATTAAAACAAGGCGGATTTATAATCGACTCCGATATTGATGAGTTAGAACTGCTCAAGGATGATTATAAAAAAGCTCGCAGTTCATCGAAATTTATCCTAACTATTTTTCCTACTTTTAGTTGTAATCTTACCTGTGATTATTGTTTTATGGGTAAGGACAAAGGGAGAATGTCCGATGAAATTCTGTACGCAGTAGTAGATTTTGCTCAACGCAAATTAGATAAAACCAATCCACCTTATTTCTTTGTCGATTGGATGGGAGGAGAGCCACTGCTGGCTATCGATACGGTACATCGTCTCTCATGTTCATTCAAAGAACTCTGTAATAAAAGAAATATCCCCTATGAATCACAAATGATTACCAATGGCACGTTAATTAATAGAGAAACGTCAGCACTATTGGAAGCGTGCAACATTACCTCACTTCAGATCACATTGGATGGCGATAAAAAAACCCATGATTCTCGTCGAAAGTATAAAATGGCCGATAAATCTTCTTACGATCATATTATTGACGGCTTGGAACATGTTATCGGAAAATTTTTGATTCGATTACGGATAAATGTAGATGCAGAAAATGTTGATAATATATGGTCACTCCTTAACGTATTTGCAGAAAAAGGATGGCTTACCGATGAATCCAGGTTTTACCCTTATCTTGGACTCATTACTCCCTATACAGCATCATGTTCTTGGGTGACAGAAAAAAGTATTTCACAGAAGGCGTTTATTAACAATACTATGGCCTGGATGTACAAACTCCATGAGTATGGAGTTCCGGTGATTGCGCGAGGATTATATCTTTTTCCAGACAGAAAAGAATGCAATTGCATGGCGGTTGCGGACAATGGCTATATTATAACCCCTACTGGTGAAGTGCACAAATGCGGTTTGACCCCTGATGATTCATCCCAAGCAATTGGAAATATATTAAATTTTGATCAGTTGAATCGTGCTAACGTTGATAAATGGTGTTCCTTTTCTCCATTTGACAGGGCAGAATGTCTATCTTGTGATTATTTACCTTCCTGCCTGGGTGGCTGTCCACGGGACCAACTGTTAAAACGTTCCATACAAACAGAGGCTAACTGCACCTTTCATAAACAATTTGAGGATTTAATTATTGCCGAGCACTTGAATTTATCTTAGTTGAGTCCCCTCTGAAAAGTGGTTTTTCCCCAAAAAGTGTAATTCCCGCGAAAGCGGGAATCTTGTGAATTCTGTTGATTAGAATTCTCTGCCTTTCCTTTTTGGGGATGACCCGAAAATGACTTTTCAGAATGATCTCTTAGTTTATATTCTTAAGCTATCTGAATAGTTTTGGTCTGTTAAAAAGGAAAATCGGAATGACAAAATCGCTTATCTTTCCTCTATCATTTTTTTCAATTGCTTTGTCAATGTTAATCGCTGCAAATTTGGCTATCGCTTCAACACCTGTTCTTCGCTATCAGAAAATCTGCCAAATCGTGACAAATAACTTTTATAAACCTGATATAATCGAAAAAAAGTTCCCTGATATTAAAAAAAATTATAGTACTAAAATTGCACAGGTCACAAACAGAAGTGAATTCTCAGCCGTAATAAACGAAATGCTGGGCCAGCTTAAGACCTCACACACCTATTATTTGACCCCTTCAGATTATGAATACTATCATTTGGGTGCAGTATTCTCAAAGATTCCGGATATTGCCAGGGTCTTTGGCAATAGAGAGGTGAAGTACCCAACCGTAGGTATCATTACAGAAAAAATAGATGGCAGCTATTTCATCGCATGTGTTCTGGCTGGCAGTGCAGCGGAAAAATCAGGATTAATCTGTGGAGATGAAATTCATTCTGTCAATGGAATGCCTTATTCGCCAATTGAGTCCATTGAAAAGCATATAGGGAAAAAGGTGATATTCAGCGTTAGGAGAAGCCAAAACAGCGCACTGTTAGAAATACCGGTCCACCCGGTTCTGATTAATCCAAAAAAAGAAATGCTCGAAGCCGAAAAAGCCAGTGTCAGGATAATTGAACAAGAGGGCAAGAAAATCGGATATATTCATATCTACTCATATGCAGGTATGGAATATCACAATGAATTGGTTGCAGCGATTTCCTGGGGAAAACTGAAAGACGCAGATGCATTGATCATTGACCTGCGGTATGGGTTAGGAGGGGCAGGCCCGCAATACTTAAATATCTTTAACCCGGATATACCGATTTTTCAGACGGTAAATAGGGATGGGAAAAAACAGACATTTGATTCACAATGGCGCAAACCTGCTGTTTATTTAACCAATAAAGCTACAAGAAGTGGAAAGGAACTGGTGGTTTTCGGAGCAAAAAAGTATAGGTATGCCACCGTGATCGGAGAAAAAACAGCAGGTGCTGCCACAGCAGGCAGACTATTTCCGCTGTCAAATAACGATTTGATGTACCTTGCAGTAAAAGGTTCTGAAGTCGACGGCATAAACCTGGAAGGGCGCGGTGTTCGTCCAGATATTGAAGTCCCACGTGATATCCGGTATTGTCAGGGCAAAGATATCCAGATGGAAAAATCGATCGATTACCTCGTTAAAAAACTTGCGAAGGAAGGATAAACATCCATGTAATCCACACTGACCCAACCTGACGTCGCCTTTTGATAAAGGTCAGCAGGTTCAAAAGCTAAATGAGTCTCCTCAGAAAGAACAACAAAAAATTAGCTAAAACCTTACCGGACGGGGCCTTTCACCCCGCAAGACACACCAAGCATGGCATGCCAACACTATTCTGAGGCGTGTCCTCCCGTATTTTTAGTGTGATGATGAACTTGCCTAAAGAACAAATTTAGAGGCTTCCCGGCCGGATTAACGTCGCCTCAAGATACTTGGGTTAACCATCTAATCTTAACGTTCTATTCGACTTTGAGATCCCCACCTTTCAACAACCAATCAGTCGATACTTCTAAAATTTCTGAAAGGGCTAAAATCTCGTAATCATAAATACTACGCTCTCCCCTTTCCATTTTCCCAATAGCCGTCTGATTCAAATGGATTTTATAATCTTCTAATGCAATCGCAAGGTCAATTTGTTTCATTTTTTTTCTTGAACGAGCAATCTTGATTCTATTACCGCTAATGTTTCCTTTCATAGCTAATCCACTAAAATTGCGTTTATGCAGTGACATAACTATGAAATATCATTTTTGAGCCGACCCTAAGCATCTTAACAAATCATTTTCTGACCCATAAAAAAACAGAAAATGATTTATAAGATACTAACCGGACATTGCCGACATAGCAAAATCCGTCAATATAAATTCATCAACGGTTCATCCAGACGCTCTATAAGATCCGATTTTGGCCGTTTTCTGTATGTGGGCTGTCTCTGGTTACCGGAAATCAAACCGGAATCAAATGGCTTTGCCTCATTCAGGTAAAATATCGGTCTATCCATTAGAAGCATAATATCGATGGGATTTTTGGTTTGTCCCAGGATTGAATTGTTATAATTCTCCCGTAATGCCTGCCACCTTGGAGTTCTGAGAGAAATCTTCCCGGTAAACCGATGCCAGTTACCGGCTTCATCGAAGACAGTGATTTCATATTTTTTGGGTTTAAGGTTTAATCGATGCGGATTACCATGGATAAACAATCGACTTCCATCCGATGAAATGATCAACGGCCAGATTTTGCCTTCCAGAGTTGCTGTCACCTTTGATATTTTCTCTTTCCATTCAATGGCGGTACTTTCATTTTTTTTCAGTTTGATATGTGATAACTGCACAGAGTCCGGCAAAAAGGCTATTTCCGGTTTTTGTCTATCCAACCGGATCGTTAGCTCCTCATGTCCTGTCATATTAAATTCGTCAACGCCGCTGACGAAAAGCTGATACGTTCCATCGCTTATTTGATGAAACAGGGTTTCAGGAAGCAGAATGGTTCGTCCCAGTTTCGTTTTTTCACTCTCCAGCTTTAATTCATTACTATTTAACAATATTTTCCATTGATAGATATTCCTGTCAGAAACCACATAAAATCCGGTAATTTTGTTGATTCCTATGTATTTTTCCCCACTTCCAATGACTATTGCGGGTGCTTTTTTAGGCTTGGGTATATGCAATAAACTTCCCTGAAGTTTTGTTTCATTCCCTGCCGCGTCCTTGGCCATGAGGATGAAGCTGGATGGTTTGCGTTTACCAAAAAGCAATTGAATATCTTTATAATTTAGTTCAAAAGTTTTCTGGTTTTGTGTTGACATTAAACCGTGCGTTTGTTTGCCAACTTGAAGCGCAACATCAGTTACCGGTTCACTCCAGAAAAAACGGATCGACTCTCCCTCTTTAATCTGTAGATCTGCCAGCATAAGCTTTCGGATTTGCCCGTCTATCAATATTGGATTGATCAATGTGACCGGTTCTACCAATGAAGGCAAGGTTTTATCAATCACAATCTCCAATTGTTGCGTCCCCATAAGGCCAAAATCATCAAATCCATTTACCTGGATAATATGTTTTCCTTCGTTTAAATGTTTAAACAAAAAGTCAGGCAAGATTAGTGCTTGCTCTGAAACAAATGCTTTTTGCCCTGGTTTGGGTTCAGGCATGGTTATGGTTTTACGGTTTAAGCTGATCTCCCATTTTTCTATTTTTCTTTCCGACTGAACACTTAGTTCACTCAGAGTATTGACAGTCATTAATGTATTTCCTTGCCCTATTTTTATTTTTGGTGGTGCCGTCGGTTTTAATTTTAGAAAAACAGAGGATTGAAAAGTTGATGCATTTCCGGCTGCGTCTTTAGCTTGGAATGTCAGTGTTACCTTCTGGTTATTTTCCAAACCGACAAATAATGGAGTGCTGTCGATTTCAAACATCTTGCCCTCCGGCGTTCCTTTAATTTTCAGCTTCTTCTCTCCAAATAAAACAGATATATCTTTCACCTCTTCGGACCAGCCGATTTTAAGCGGATATCCCTGTTTTAAAACTGTTTTCTCAAGTTGGTTTTTTGGCTCTAAAACCGGTGGGGTTTTATCAATGATAAAAGATACTGATGCGGCCACTTCTTCTTTCCCTTTTCCTTTAACCTGAAGCTGATGTTCACCTTCTGTCAGGTTCTGCAACACATCTCCGTTTTTTAACATCACCTTTTTTTTATCCAATATAAATTCTAGTGGAGCATCAGCCGGTTTTACGTCAAGCTTCAGTTCCGGTGTTGAGTAAGCTTTACCATTTTCAGGAGAAATAAATTTGATCTCTTTTAAAACAATAATAACCGGTATGGCTGCCACCGGGACAGCACTTTCAAGCATATTCTTAAAACGCTCGGAAGGTATGGGAATGGGTACGCTCGGCAAAGCACCAGCAGCTATGGTTGTTAACATACCCGCTTTTACAATGACTTCACCTTTTCCAGCAGGATCGGTGACACCCACTTCCCCTTCGATAGTAGCTACTTCCGCTGATTTTTCGGTTGCATCGACCTCAAAATCGGTCCCTTTTATCCCAATAACCGCTGTAACGGTTTTAAACCGGATACGGGTTGCCTTCTTTCGTTTGGTCACATTTGCCCTTATTTTACCAAGAAAATTAAACAAAACTTCCGATTTATCGAGTTTCGGACTGTAGGTATTAATGGCGAAACGGGTATTCTGAAACAGACGAATATCATCTTTTGCATCCAAATGCAGAGTTGCGGTTTGTTTGGCAGTGGTTTGGATCTCATCTCCTTCCATCAAAACAGCTGGAGATGAATCCAATCGGCTGGTTTTTTTATACCGCTTTATTATAAGATCCTTACCGGTAAATTCGACTGCCCCCACAGACCGATATGCCCCGATTGTGTCAAAACCCGGAACCAAAGTCTGAGGATAAATCGGGTCTTTATCCAAATCAATTTTTTCAAATACCTTTATCCCCTCCTTTAGAAATACCAGTCGGGATTGTGGCTTCAGATTTATTTCTTTCGGTTTTTCCTCATCAGCTTTTTTATCTGATTCACCAACCAACATTTCAGATTCAAACTTCATATCTCCCGATACTTTCGCTGAAGCCATACCGTCAATAACAGTTAATACCGGATTAGCCAGCAGATCATGGTAAAAAAGATGAATCTGAGCTGATGTAATGATTAAGTTATTGATCCTTACCTTAACTTCATTTTGATTCTTCGCCGGTATCAAATATATGTGCGCTGTGGCGATTACGTTTATCTCATGAATCTTTTCTTTTTTTGACATTGAATATGAAAGGGTGGAACCGTTTGACAGGGTGGCAAGAATTCCATCTGTCAGCCTGATCACCGCCTGGGCTTCCTTCAATCGTTTGGGTTCTTTTATTAGTGTTTTTGGGTTTTCTATTTTACCGACTTTAAGTGTTTCACCTATTTTGAGAACCTCTTTTTTCTCCAACGGTTTAAGCCCTTCCTGTTGCTGTTTAAAAAGCTCACCTTTGCGGTACAACACATGAATGTCGGTTGTTTGTGCATAAATCGGCAACATTGCACCCCACATAAAAACAAACAAAGTTGTTGGCAACAACCAACCGACTAATTTTAACATATTGGATTTTTTGATCATCTTCATACCATTATTTCCAATTAGCAGCAAAGTTTTTTACCATTGGTTCTTTGGCAAACTTAGCCAGGTAGTCCAATCTTTTGGATGATTCCCATTTTATCACACTGTTTTTGGATGTTTTCGATAAAGCCACCAATCTTTTGGCTGCATTCATGGCAACTTTTATGTTGGGAGAATCTCCAGCCTGAATAAAGATCAATCCAAGCAAACGTCTTCGAATCCACAAAGGTAGATCCGAATCAACCGAAAGACTGATTTCTTGAATAACAGGCACCAGCAGTTCTTCATGATCTGTTGATACCAGGAGGCTACCCAGCATTACCAGTGGAATATTTGCTTTTTGACTGGAATGAAACAAGTAAACTTCTTCTAAAAAAAGCATGGATGTCTGATAAAAAAACAGTGTGGACTGCGTATCATGGGTTAAGACAATCAAAGTTTCATTCAGTAGCCTTAACTTATAGTCTGAAAAATCCCCATCAAGCGTCAGGCGCATTATTGATGTATAAATTTCATAAAATAGCTGCTGATTCTTTTTTGATTTCTTCATCAAAGCCCAAATAACAGGTTCGAGATCTTCCGCCCCGGTTTCGGTTTTTAAAAGCTGAAACAGTTCCGGCAAAGGCTTTTTTATATTACTATCTTTCATAACCATTTGTTTAAGTGCTTCTTTGGTTATTTTGACCTGTCTTTCAAATGTAACACCTGCCTTTAATCCGACCAGTAATCGTAATTTATAGTGGATTGATTTTTTAAGTGCTTCACTTTTTATTTCCGGTAACTCATCCAGTATTTTCTCCCACAATAATTTAACGCCATCGGTTCTACCCTGAGCCCTTTTCAAAACATCAATACTTTCTAAAAAGGATGTCCGCTGCTGCTCTAAATAACCGCTTTCCAGGGTATCTGCCAAATACTCGGCCGCAAGTTTTTCTTGTTGCTCCCACTTTTCCCCGGTTTTTAATATTATGTCCTTTAAACCGATGATTGCAGCATGACGTAAAACAGAATGATCGTTGTCGGTGTTTTTGCCCAAGGCCTTTATAGCCATTTGGTTTTGCTTGAATTCAAACAGGTTTTCACTCCCGGCAATGTTTGAAAGCAGAGTCAGCAGATATTCCCGGTCCGAGATCGAACGTTTGCTGTTGTTTACTTCATCAATAAGAAACTCAAGCACTTCTTCCCGGAGATCATTGATACCTTCTTTGGCATTACTGTCCGATTTCAACATTTCTGGCATCTGCCAGCCTGTTACAAAGTGGGAAAAAATGGTGTAAACATAAAACCGATCACCATCCTTTAAAGGCTGGGTGACAGAGGTTTTCAAACGTTTAAAGGCTACTTTGCGTTGATCTTCATTGGAAAGATAAAGAGCGACTAATTCACTTTCGATCAATTGGGAGATCTTTTTAGCAGGGATAACATGAAAAGGCTCAAAAACCGATTTCCCTGAAATCATAGGCGTAACCAATAGCGCCATCAATAATAAAAGGATCTTTTTCATCAACCACTCCTTTTGCAGGTAGATTCATTTTTTTTCGTGTGGAACATTTGTGCAAACAAGATGGAAATACAAATCAGCATATTTGATGAACTCGAAAACATTTTTTATACTTAATAATACAAATAATTGCACTCTATCTTCTGGTTATAATTAGAGTTTATTAAAAGTATTCTAGAAACCAGTAGACAAACCATACAGGAACTGAAACATACTATTATTTTGACAGGTTTTTCAACGCTAAAGCAACAATAATCACTTTTTGGAGAATCACTTTCACCCATTCTACACATACAATATGAGCAAATTTATCATCGATCACCTTTCTTCAGGCGGTATCATCACCAACTATTTTTGTACTTCCAAATGTGGTCATTGTTTGTATAATTGCAGTCCCGCCCGGGAAAAAGAATACCTGGCACTGGAAAAAGCAGATGAAATTCTTGATATTGTCGGTAGCCTTGGATGCCGTTCTATCCATATCGGTGGCGGAGAACCCATGCTTCGCATGAAAAAACTGGGAGAAATTATAAAGAGGGCAAACAATGCAGGGATTTATATTGAATATGTTGAAACCAATTCCTCCTGGTATAAAGACGAAACATCAGCTGATCTTGTATTAACCCAATTGCGGGAAAAAGGTTTAAACACCCTGTTAATCTCAATCAGCCCTTTTCATAACGAATATATTCCGTTTTCAAAGGTCAGAGGTGTCATACAGGCCTGTTCAAGAAACAACATCGGCGTTTTCCCCTGGAAAGAATTTTTTATCGATGAAGTTTCCTCATTCGAACAGGACAGCACTCACGACTTAATAAAATATATCAATCGATTCGGTGATGATTATCTGGTACATTTACCAGACAGGTATTGGATACACTTAGGAGGTAGGGCATTAAACACATTCAGACCGATATTATCAACACAACCATTGAATCAAATCCTGACGGAAAATCCCGGCAATTGCATCGCAGAACTAACCAATACGTCCCATTTTCATATTGACCTGTTCGGTAATTACATACCGGGCTTATGTGCCGGTATTGCCATTGATACCAAAGATCTGGGACATCCCTTGTTAAAAAAGAAATATCCTCTGATAACCATTCTTTCGAGTGATGGTATTAACGGATTATATCAGATGGCAAGGGAAAAATCTGATTTCTCACCTTCCAGGCCTGAATACCTTAATAAATGTGACCTTTGTTCGGATATCCGCAATTTTCTGTTTAAAAAGGGATTCAACCAAACGGAATTAAGCCCGGAAGGATTCTATAAGGCAATGGAATGATCGACTCAGGCAGAAAATGCCTTTAATACTTTTTTTAAGAGATTAATTTGATGAGGAAGAACCGTTCGACAATCAATGACCACCCGGCCATCCACTATTCTCCCGATGACCGGCGGTTCCGCATGTCTGAGATGGGCTAATATCTTTTCTTCATTCAGGCCGGACTTGGTTATTTTAATTCCCCAGGATGGAATGGCTTTACCCGGCAAAGATCCTCCGCCTGGTGTTGAATTACATTCAACCGGTTGAAACATCTCTTTGTCAAGATCAGTAAGAATCGCCTCAGCCCTTTCTTTCACTGTGTCAGCCGTCTCATTGAGCATTATTTGAGTGGGAATCTGGCTGGTGTGTTCATTTTTGGCATAAGCCAGCAGCGTCCTTTCCAACAGCAGCATGGTCAATTTGTCACACCGTAACGCACGATAAAGCGGATGATTTTTGATTTGATCAAGGTATTTCTGTTTACCCAAAATAATTCCGGCTTGAGGGCCACCCAGAAGTTTGTCTCCACTGATCGTTACAATATCAACACCATCTTTTAACACCTGCGTCACTAATGGCTCGGTATTTAATGTTGTATTGTCAAAAGGCACCACGGCCCCGCTTCCCAAATCTTCCATTAAAATCAGTTGGTTCTGTTTTATCATTTTTGCTAAAGCAGCTGTTGTAACAGATTCCGTAAATCCCAGAATCTGGTAATTGGATGTATGAACCTTCAGCAATATAGCTGTCTGATCTGTGATATTGCTTTCATAATCCTGCACACGAGTTCTATTGGTTGTTCCCACCTCTTTCAAAATTGCGCCGGAAACAGCAATAATTTCAGGAATACGAAACGAACCTCCAATTTCTACCAGTTCCCCCCTGGATATAATCACCTCCTTGTCTTTGGCAAAGGTTATCAGAGATAAAAGAACCCCTGCTGCATTATTATTAACAACAACGGCTTCCTCGGTC
>JBFFHJ010000134.1:0-14013 GCA_041556995.1 bacterium
CAAAAATGGACTGACATATGAATCTCCTTGCGAATTTTTTATTTTTTTTATTCAACCAATCAAAGGAGAAAAAACATGAAGCCTTTAGGAGTGCAGTTTCTTGAGTTTATGCAGTTCAGAAATCTTTCGGAAACAACAAGGAAGAGTTACCTGAAAGCAGTTGTCAAATTATCCAGGCATTATAACCAATCACCCGAATTGATCGAACCGGAAAGAATAAGCATAAGAGATGTATAGATACAATCCATTTGATGATATACTCCCAATTCCACGAATCAGTTTCTTACTTGGAATAAGTTGACATGTGGTTTTTACGAGGAGTCGGCCCTATCCTATACGGTTGCATGGTTTGGAGACGAGTGAGGAAAGATAAGGGTGTGTTTAATTCAATACAAAACACACCCCATAAGAACTCGTGATTATTAGTTCTTTAATTGTTGAAACAACTACTGGTTAGGAAACCGTTGTCTCTTTCTTGTCAGGCGAAACACTGCCAGAGCCAGAAGTGCAATTAACAAGGGAAAAAAGAATTTATACGCTGAAGCCATTGATGTATGTTGCTCATTTCCAGGGTCGACACCACAGCTTGATTTAGCGCTGACCGAAATGGAGCTTGCGTAAGTATCAGAATTTCCGCCACTGTCTGTCACAGTTAAAGAGACATTATAAGTACCGCTATTACTATACGTATGAGACGGATTTTGTGATGATGATTCATTTCCGTCACCGAAATTCCAGTACCAGTCGGTCAATGTTTCATCGGTAGTTGGCGCACTACTATCGGTAAACTGAACAACCAGATAGTCGGCAGAGGCCGTAAAACCCGCATTTACGGGGACCACGATCCGCTACAGTTATTAGCAGATAAGCCGGTACCGTATGGTACACTACCCGAATTGGTGATGTAAATTTTATCAAGCAACGTTCCATCTTCACGATAAGCAATTGTGAGGGTGTGATTTCCAGGATTTAATTCATATATCTGAATATCATCCCATGTCCACGTTGTAGAGCCCGGAGCAATGTTATTCCACATAACCCATGAACCACCGTCCATTTGAACCCAGAATGAATCATCGTCTGGTGTTGGTGCAATCACGCGTGCCCATACTGTGTAATTACCACTTTCATCCACACTAAACGGCAATACAATTTTGCTGGCCAAATCCGAAGGCGCGCTGTTTAAGGCGTTATATCCTGATGGAATAGCTACATATTCACCATTCGAAGCACTGCTGCTGGAATTCGTATTCCAGAGTTCCCCAACCATGCCACATTCGGCTTCCATCCAAACATGCTCATTGCCGATTACGCCACCGTTACCATTGTAAGCGATGCCAAGATCATAGGGAATGAGGTAATAATCACCATAATTACCGTCAACGACACCCTGGAATAATAAAACAACATTATCCAGGTCATTGACTTCCAAAAATTCATTGGTTCCTGCCCGAATTATTTCTGCATGAGAAACCTGGTCTGTCCAATGATCTGCCTCGTAAATAAGGTCATCCCTATGCGCCCATTCTTCGGAGATCTTAGTCCAGGTTCCGCCAAGGCTGCTGGCTCGCCACAATTCCTGATGACGAGCCATAGCTTCGACCATCATGTAATACCAACCGTCCGCAAGATTCTTATAGACATGAACCGCTTCAAAGGTATCTGTCGCAACCGTTGTTGGAGATGACCAACCGTATGGGAAATTTGCTACTGTGGTAGAACGTCTTTTAATGGTTTGGGAACCGTCTTGCGCTGAATAAAATATGTACACATTAGAGCCGTTGGAAATAACCCAGAAGTCAATACCATCAGAAAAACCCATTCCTTGGCCGGCACTCCAGCCGGTAGGGTTGCTGACATCTGTATTTGTTGAAAAAGTGGGTCCCAGCCCGCTCTGATAAATCAAGTACCAGCGACCTTTCGCATCAAACCTAAACACTTGGGGTGCACAAAAGTAACCCCCTCCATTAAGCGCACTTAAAAAATGACGTGGCGCACTGTTAAGCCCATCCAGTGTGGTTGCAGAAGCATACCCCATTCTCCAGTAGTTATAATCACGACCGGTAAAAAAGAGGTGATATTTACCTCCTGAAAACACAATAGATGGATCTTTGACAGACACATCATCGAAAGATCCCGATTCACCGTCCAGAAATACTCTTGACTGTACTCTCCAGGTAGGTGAAGGGTTAACTGATTGTGCCATGATGTTTAAACTGAGCATCAATATGATAAAACATCCCACGACAGCGCTTTGAATAAGCATGCCTGTTTTTAAAGATTTTCTTATTTTTTTCATTTTTAACTTGCCCTCTTATATACTGCCTGGCAATTTATTGCCAGGCAGTAGGGTTAAAAAAAAATCGCATGATGTTAGCCTCAAATGCGATGATAAATAATTAATTGGAATTCCAGGCGGGAGTACTTCCGCAATATGTATACCAAGCGCCAATTATCCTTAATTGTTATAAATATTAGTGCTGTATAATTGTTGAAATAATAGAAATTAGATAAAATGCGCAAAATTTTATAAACTTTTGCCAATATTGACACGCCTTTCGCGCGGGCCTGTAAACCCGTATGCTCGTTCAAAATGAAATGCCTATCTAATGTTTCAGATTTGGCACATTTGATACAGAAAGGTTCTGTATTCGGGAAAAGAAGGATAATCCAATCGCTGCTCTTTACTACAAATCAATATCGGGGGTCACCCATTAAAGGTTGTGTCAAATCTTCGTTTGACTCATTTAGTAGTGAGGGTTCAAGTGGATATGTATACCCTTCAAAAACTGTTAACTCATAAATCGCCTCAAAATATCGCAACGTTACGCTCATTTGAGAGATACAAGCCGCTGATGTTGCTGGAAATATTATTGACCAGATTCGAAGACAGAAAATTGATAAAAGTTCATAAATAGGAAGCTTAAAACTCAATCCCAAAAAGAGTTCCCGATTTATCCTTATCATGTAGTCGTAAGACTATTTCTTGATCTTTAAAATATTTCTTTCCTATCAAACATTCGTTCTTCATATTTACTGGCTTAAACCTCACTAATTGATTAACCCCAAGGCGGCTCTTTTCCAACAATACCTTTTAACCAGTAAAGGTATCCAATATCCTCACTTTTGTACGCTGTTGCTAAATATAAATTTCTATAACCTTGATCGTACAATTCTTTAGCAAAATCCTCACCTTTGGTTTGATCTAAAACCCCAAAATCCCGGTCAATATAAAAAGTCGATTCTTTGGGTATCACAGTTTTACTGATTTTATAATTATGAGGACTTTCAAACGTTATAAGTTTGACACCTGCACTTTTTGCTTTATTTGCCCAATTCAATCTGAAATATTTATCGTCATCTATATAAACAAATAAATTGTTTTCAAATTGATTATTTCTATCAATTTCACTCGGGTCTTTGTCTGGATACTCAATAGGTATGATACTGGCCATAGATTTGGGAATTAATTTTACACCGAGCTTGTCACAACACTTCACTACAGCTCTTTCTTCATATCGACCAGCCACCGGAATACTGTATTTTTCAATTCCAGGTTCTTTGATTACTTTCAGTTCATCGTACATATGTAAATCGATCGGCTAAAATTTTGAATAATTAGAGAATAAATTTTTTCCAACAACAATTTTAGATGTATCTAAACCTTACACATTTTAGGGTTTTTAAAATTCTGAGTAGAGCAACCGATAAATAGTAGGGCAGCTCTACGTGGCTGCTAACGGATTTTGTTTGTACATTTGTCAGCATAAACTTGGATAACACTCAACAGGTATTAAAAACTTTCTTTTTGAAAGTATTTGTTAAAATACTGATGCTACATGTATTTTTAAAGCCCTTTTGATGGGGAAGTAGTCCTGCCCTACCGTTTGTTTGTACCTTAATATACAATTTGTAATCCAGAATAATCATCATACGGTATTTGTGAACGTACTATATCTTATTCCTTATTCTAAAGCGGCTCATGCAAAACCTTAAAATGTGAAGAAACAATCTTTCACGTTTGAACATGTTTTTGTTCAGAAATAAACACTTACCTGGTAGTTATTTTTGTATACTTCCCACATTTGACAGATATTTTTAATGGAGCTGTCACCATACAGTCTCTCAATAGGAAAAGCAAATTTTTCGCCCTCATAAATAAGTTGAATAATTGTTAAAATCCATTCCAAATCTGTATTTAGATTATGTTTAACCTTTCTAATATCTTGTATGGTTTACCTATGAATGTTTTTGTTTTTACATATAAAGACGACATTATAGACCTTTTTTATTTGTTTATGGTATTACTAAATCGTATTGTTGTTTGGAAAATATGATATAAATCAACAAAAATAAGTTTGTAATTCCAGTAAGTAATCCGGTTATTCACTATTCTCCTGGGCGCTATCGCTTTTGATATTGACTGGATTATTATTTTTTTTGATAAAGAAACATATTTTGGATTTTAGAAGTGTTCCCACAATTCATTTAGTTACTTTATAACAGGTTGTTTTTTTCCTGGTTTCGTACTGCTTTTCCTAAATATGGGATTGGAAAATTTAAACCTTTATAAACGCTAAATAATAAAAGCAATTGAAAATCTCTCAAATTCTTCCGAATCTCCTGCCGAAGAGGTCTGGATTGGGTCTGAATTCTCCTCTGGAGTTCAGTTCTCTTCTTAAAATCACAAGGAAGAATGGCCAGAATACTGAGAGGAGATGTCATCTGGGCAAATCTTGATCCAACCCAAGGCCATGAACACGCCGGTCTGCGACCTGTTCTCATTTTGAGCCATGAGGTTTTTAATGAACGATCGGAAACAGTCATCGCAGTGGTAATTACAAGTCAACCTCAGAAAGCTGGATTCCCATTAACTTATCAAATTGAATCCGCCAAACTACCCAAAAAATCATGGATTAAAATCAGCCAGATTCGCACTCTGTCAGTCAAGCGACTTGGCAAAAGGATTGGTAGGGTATCGGTATCTATCGAGGAGATAAATCAAGTCATTGAGGGTCTACTTGAGATTATCATATAAAGGGGTCAATCGTAACAGTTAAGCTGGATTGTCTCCACAATCTGTGCATGGGTAACTGTCTTTTCCATTTTAGGTAGGATGATTATCAAGAAAATTGAGCAAATTATTCGCTGGTCTTTCGTAATATCTTGCGGTTATTCCTGGCTATAAATAGCAGCTTCACTGTTACACTGTTACCAGCAGTTTCACTGCTACGGAAAGCGATCAGGTTGGTTATCCTTCAAGCAGGTTTCTTGGTTCGGAGATCAGCATCCTTTCCACCTGAGTCCGGGTAATTCCCTTTTCCATTAACAACTTGGCGAATTCGACTAATGCTTGCGGGGATTTCAGGTTGGCTTTTTGTCCTGTATCAGATGCCATTATCCATTTTGCCTGTGAAACAGCAAGTATTTTCTGTGCAACTTCAGCTGGAGTAACGCTTTTTCCGATATCGCAAATACTGAAATAGGTTGTTTCAAACCAAGTCAGGTCATCAATCATTTCATTCAGAGTGTCTATTGACAAAGCAGATACCTTAAATTCAACATGATTAACCAGAAATCTGATTTTTTGTTGATTTGCTCGTATATAGCGATGTAGAAAAACAATCTCTTTCTCGGCAATATGACCGGTAGCCAGTACGATCGGCTGATTATCCATCAGGTGCAGGATCTCTTTGAGCGATGGGACCAGTTTTCCTCTATCATCGAGAATAGAAATTCCCTTCACGTCATTCAATCGGCTTGAAGACTGCTGAAAACCGAAGCTTCCCAAATGCCCGAATACCTTACCATGATTGTGGGCGTGTACAGTCGGCAGCCACACAAACCTGGCCCCAAGATTTATGGCGGCATCAACAGCTGCCGGATTCAGCCCGCCAACATACCGGTTCAGTGTGATACCGCCATATACATGTAAGTCAGGGAACTGACGGTCAAGAATGGCAGCTGTTTCAACAGAACTACCATGATGAAATTTTAATACGAATCCAGACATCCCTTCATTTCGACACGCCATTGCCAAATCCCATGCATCTCCCCAACGTGGAAAAAGGCTTGGATCGGCATGGACATGAATATCAATTCCACGCTTAATGATATTTTTAACGGCTTCAGATGATATACTCATTTTTCCAGATGAGTCCCCTCCAAAAAGTCCAAACTGGTTAAAAATAGGCAACTTCAGGGGGCCTTTTACCCTTCGGGACGTTGAGTTTTTGAATCCACGTGCAATATAGAGACTCGAATTTTTCCCGAAAAATAAAAATGACTTTTCGGAGCAGACTCAGATATAAAAAAAACTGCCTGCAATCAGATCCAGATAAAGAAGGTGTCGATTCGATCTTTATACAACTCTCTTTCCCGTAACAAAATTCCTCACGGTTTTTTAGTATACGGAAGTATAGTAGAAAAAACAAATTTGGTTACATAATCAAATTCGGGAAAAGGAGAGAAATTTGCGGATTGAACCTGACACATTGGAAAAGGAAAAAACCATTGCTAAAAGGTTGAGATTCACCTTCAATGCCGGATTAATGAGATTCAGCGATAATACAATACGGATTTACCGATGAACCGGAGTTATTCCAGGTGTACGTGACTCCTTCATTGATTGATATGTTATTGTTGACGCCAGAGATCAAAGGAGTTTGAGAGACAAGGCAAATATTAACATGGGTCCGGGGGGATTTACCTGTTGTATCACCAAAGGGTTTAATAACTGTGTATGGTTTTATAAATTGCCTGGTTTAGCCCTACATGCAGGATGGTATGGGGAGTAAGAGCCTCCCCTGATTACCTGGCTTAAAACTTGTCTTTGAATAAATTGACAACTTTTTCCGATACAATTTCAATCTGATTATCAGTATGATCTGAAAATAACCCGCCGGAAATGCCGGACTTTTCAATAAAATCAATAGATCCGATAACCTTTTGACTTTCAGAATCCTTTAGGATAATTGATCCACCCATTATAGCTTCACCGGGAAGCACACCGGACATTATACGTTGCGATTTACTGACAACTCTAAGTTGTTGAATATTTACAATAATACTTATTTTCCTTACTTTATCTGTGGGTTCAACAATTGATTCAAAAATATTTGACTCAGATAGCTTTTGTTTTATCTGAGTCAATAGGTTTTGGACCGTTTCCTGATAATCTTTTTGTTGTTTAACATCCGCGTTATCACTTTGAACAACGGCAGATACCTTATTATAATCTTGTGTGCCTGAAACCTCCTGAATCGTTGTGGTCTGACTAATTTTTGATGCACAACCAACAACAAAAAATAAAAAAACAGTTATGATTAAACAATTTACCCTTTTAAAATTATGTTTTATTTCCATTTTATATCCTGAATTAAAATTAAATAATGATTATATAACAGGCTCGACCTGCCTGTTTACGGTAAACCAGCCATATTTTCCATCAATCTGATCAGTTTGCCTCCCATATTGTTGCAGGCAAGCCAGATATCATTTTCCTGTGTAGCTAATCCCGCCGGTTCATCACAGGGAACTCCAAATACTGTAACGGAATCACCGCTCTGATCTATTTTGTATATCATCCTTCCTGGCGGTACTATAGGGTAATTATCAAGCAGCCACAAATGGGTGCCGTCAAATGTCAATCCACCATAATAATCTTCGGGCATCGTAAAACTAAAGGATGATAGAATATCGCCGCTGGTATCCAGTCGATAGATCTTATTTTCCACAGTGTCGGTACTCCAGAGTTGATTTGAAGCAAACGCCAAACCAACCGGTTGACTGCCTGGAGTATCAAAAGAAGCGTCCACCAGACCGGTTGGTGTAGTCTTATAAACCGCCTTGTTGTCTGCGTCGGCAATCCATAAAAATGAATTTCCCCAGGTCAAACCGGTAGGATTTGGGCCTGGGGCATCAAATGAAGCATCAATGGCACCGTTGGTATCCAACCTGTAAATTCTGTTATCCCACGAATCGATATACCAGAAGTGAGAACCGTCAAACGTCAGCGATTTTAATCCTGCCGGTGATAAAAAATCAATTTCCAAACCTTGACTGAAACTGCTTGTTTCGGCTTTGAACGCATTCCAGGTTCCACTGTCAGTTGTTGCTTCAAAGTTATAGGTATATGATCCGGCAAGAATTGAATCGTTGCTGATGTCTCCAGAGAACACCATTGCTTCATCAAAATCATTGAAAGAAAGACTATTTTCATTAACGCTACCATACAGGCTATCGCCGTTTGTTTCTTTACCGGCAATTCTGATATAACCGTTAAGATAAGTATCACTGTAATTGTACGTTTCCTGATCAATTATGGCCCAAAAGCTGCCGTTTCCTTGCCCTTCGGTACTTTGCCATTTTCCGAAAACAATTCCATTGACATCAGCGGGTTCCTTTTGTTTTGTTGCAGTTACATCCGAAGTGCCGGAACAGGAAGAGGAGCCGTTGGTCCATGTCCATTTGGCCGTTCCCGTAACAGTGGTGCCGGCGTTAGAAACAGTACCCGAAAAATCGATAGTATCTGTTTGTCCACTGTGAGTTAAAGAACCTTTCCAAGAGACTGAAGTATCCGAAATGATACCCGAGAAACTTTTTGAGTAACTCTCGAAATAGACAGTGAAATTATTGCTTTGTTCTGTATGGGCAATGGACGCCGTATCCGTTTCGGTGTGAGGATAGGTTGTCGATGGACAGTTTCCGTTTTGCACCTGTATTACATCCCATCTACCGGCTAAATTGGCAGCAGGATCGTTTAAATCGGGATCATCATCTGACTCGTCGGTACTGGAGCAAGCTGCGGTTATAAAAACAATGAAAAATACAAGGCAAACATTTGTCAGTGTAAGTTTAGAAAATAAAAGTTTCATTGAACTCTCCAAATATTATATCTTTTAAACAATGGTTCCATCATCCAAATGCTTATACGCACCGGCATCAATGACTGGGTTAAACGGTTTTAATCCTCCGAATTTTAAACCTTCTGTTAGTTCAATAACAGTACCATGCGGCATATACATAATGTATAACACTAAATATATTGATTATTTAAAATGTGTTATACCGGGATAGGAAAATCGGATTATGAAATTTGCATAATGGTGATACACCATTTCAGCAGGTAAAACCCAGTTAATCAGTGGTAATTCGGCCTCGGCAAGGTAAAACCAAATATGGGGAAACAGATAAGTGTTGTAATTATTCCGAAGCAAATTTGAAGACATAACTATGCAGAATGCATGGATTATGAAAACTGCATAAGATTCGGGATATCTATTCGATGCTTAATGTTAACGTTTAATGTTCGACTTTCATTTTTTGAATCGCCTACTCAGGGTCGACTGCGAGATGCCAAGATACAGGGCGGCCACTGATTGATTGCCGTTTGATTTTTTCATTGCTTCCGCGATAAGAAAATCTTCGGCTTCTTTAAGTGTCGGCATTCTTCCAGAATAAACAATGTTCCATTCTCCTTCGTTCAATGTATCCAGTGTTATAGCTGTATGTTGCTGGTTTGCAATCACTTCCTTAAATGAGGCGCTTGAAAGTATACCCTCTTTATGCAGGCTGACCGCATTAAATATCATTGATTCCAATTCCCTTATATTCCCCGGGAAGGAATAGGATCGAAGTAATGGACAGAGGTTTTCCGGCAACGTCGGTTTTTTCTTTTTTAGTGTTTTGGCTGCCTTTTGGATGAAATGATCCAGCAATAAAGGAATGTCCTCCAACCTTTCCCTGAGTGGAGGAACATGGATATGGTGTGTACTCAATCTATGGTACAAGTCTTTTCGAAAGCCTCCTTCAGCACGTTCGGAATTTAAATCCAGGTTGGTTGCAGCGACAATTCTGGTTTTTGCCTTTTTAATGACATCTGATCCAAGCATATAATATTCGTTGTTTTGAAGCAGACGCAACAGTTTGACTTGCGAGCTGTTTTCCAACTCCCCAATTTCATCCAAAAAAAGTGTGCCTTCCGAGGCGTGTTCGATAAATCCTTTTCTGGTACTGGTTGCCCCGGTAAATGCGCCTTTTCTGTGCCCAAACAGAGTATCCGAAAACATGGTGTCATCCAGTCCGCCCACGTTGACCGTAACAAATTCGCCATCCAAATTTCCGCAATCATGAATCGCTCTGGCGAGCAGGTCTTTGCCGACACCACTTTCACCGGTGATTAAAACCGGCCTTGGACTATCGGCCACGGCTTCGATATATCTGAATATGGATCGCATGACTTCGTTATCTGAGATAATATCTTTAAATACTCCGGGGTATTTAAGATCGGGCGAAAAAACCTGCCTGGCTAAAGTGTTAACTTCCTGCTGAAGGCTTTTCATTTCAATAGCCCGATTCACACCGGAAGAAAGTCTTACCTTTTCCACCGGTTTAACCATATAATCAAAGGCTCCGTCTTTCATGCAGGCTACGGCAGTTTCGACTTCATTATTTCCAGTAATAACGATGACCGGGATAGCCGGATGTTTTTCACCGATTTGGACCAACAACTCCTCTCCTGGAATGTGCGGCATTATCAGATCTAGAATAACGACAGAAATGGCCTGGGAATCCAGAATTGTCATCACTTCGCAGCTGTCTGTGCAACATATGGTGTTGTTGATTCCATTGTTCAGCAAAGCGGAACGGTAGGACGCTAAAGCATCTTCTTCATCGTCAACCAGCAATACCGGGTAAGTAGGGTGTTTTTTTTTTGTCATGGTCTATTACTCCAAGCACTCTTTTTAAAAATCAAACAACTTATGGTGTGCCTCAAAATAACGGTTAATTAGAATAAGCTGAACGTTTTATCTTTCTGTTGGTTAGACGTTTTTCCCATCGGCGTTCGATGTTGAACGTTCAGTGTTCGACATTCAGATTTTTGCTTCAAGAGTTTAATTTTAAAACGCCACATCAAAACTAAGTTCTACGGTCGTTCCCTGATCGGGTTCGGAGTTAAATTCCAGTATTCCATTGTGTTCTTTAACTATTCTGGCAGTAATCGATAATCCCAAACCAATTCCCGATGTTCCTTTTTTAGTGGTGAAAAACGGATCGCATATATATTTAAGTGTATCCTGATCCATTCCGATTCCTTGATCGCAGACGTGAATAGTTACCTTTTTGAAATCGTCATTGTATGCCGTTACTATCGATACTGACTTGCCGGAATCATCCAGGGCCTGGCATGCGTTGAGTGTCAGATTGATAATTACTTGTTCCATTTGATGAAATGACCCTTTGACATTTGGCAGGTTTTCCCCATATTGAATAAAAAAGTTGGAAGTATAAAAATCGATTTTATTTTTAATTACCTTAACAGCACTTTTCACGACTTCGTTGATATCCACATTTTCCGTCAAGTTGCCGGTTTCTTTTTTTGAATATGTTTTCAGGTCGCTGACAATGTGTTTAATTCTTTCCGAGTTTCGAATGATTCTTGAAAAGTCATCCGGCATAATTTCCCGCCATTCTGAATACATACGGCCTCCAATATCAATATCACCATTTTCTTCCACGTATTCGTCCAGGACTGGAACCAGGGTATTCCAGTTTTCGGCTAAGACCTGTGAGGTCAGCAGAATTGCGTTATTGGGGTTGTTAATTTCGTGGGCTACTCCAGCTACCAATGTACCAAGTGCTACCATTTTGTCCGCTTGTACAAGTTGTCTACGATGTTTTTCCGCTTTATTTTCCGCATGTTTTTTTTCTGAAACATCCCTGATAATGGCAATTACTTTATCATCGTCACTTTTGACAGCCCGTATTTCAAAATATATGGTCTGCCCATTACTGGTAAAACATTGTTCAATCACCTGGTTTTGTCCAGACACGATCACCCGATTCAGCAGACCGTTAAAGTCATCGGCAATGTTTTTGGGGAAGAGGTCTTCCAGGCATTTTCCATCTATATTTTGCTGAAAGGAGTATACTCCACTGGTTTTTGATGATTTATAATCAATAACAACACCTTTTTTATCAAGTTGAAACATCGAATCGGGTAGTGCTTTTAAGAGCGCTTTGTTCTTTTCTTCACTAATTTTGAGTGCGATCTCAGCCTGAACAAACTTTTTTTGCAGAGCAAAGGCGAATAAAACAAAAAATATAAGACCGAAGGGAACGATATAATCGCTTTCAATAATAAACTGCGAGTACATTACATCGTTAATAATACTGAAGAAAAGGACGATATACCCGGCAACAAGAAAATCTGCACCGATTCGATTCCGTTTAAACGCCAGCATTAAAACGAAAAAACAATAAGTTGAGACAAGAATCAGAATAACCTGAAATGTCACGAAGATAGGTTCGAAGGAGTCCGGTGACAATAAAAAAAGTGTCATACTTCCAACAATTTCCGTTATCAGGGTGACGGTTAGAACTCTTTTATTTACTTCGACAGGATAAAGCGATTGCAGGAAAAGAAGGAAAATCACCGGACCCCAAAAAACCGGGATAAGCTCCATTTTTAAGGCCCATTGCCAATTGAAACCGGGAAAGGCTTCGATAAAAAGTCTCTCGCCCGTCATCAATGTTCTTCCCATGATCAACAGGCAGAAAAGGCCAAAATACAACATGGCATATTCTTTTTTCCCTAAAAAATAGAGTCCCAGATGATAAATCCCCATAACCAATAATGTGCCGACCAGGAATAACTCAAAGGCTTTTCTATTCTCCCTTTTTTGACTGATTTGTGATTCAGTGCCTAAAATCAAGCTTTTCCAGACACCACCCAGGCTGTACTGAAAATTTGAAACGTTAACAGTTATGTTTAAATGGTTGTTTTCCAAAGCAAATACAGCAACTTTGGGCAGGTATTGGGGGATTGCCTGGATTGGATTATCACTCACGAAACCGTTGGATGCGATCAGTTGGTTATCGATCCACAATTCATATGATGTGTTGATGTCGGGGATTTTTATGGCATATAAACCGGTTTTAGCCAGGTTGGTTATCTTTAGCCGGTAGGTTGCAAAGCCTTTTCCTGGTTCCAGCCCTTGAATTGCAGGGTGTTTATTCCATAAACCCGGAACTTGAATCAATTCTCGGGTCAATACGTTCTGCTCTGTAAAATCAACAGGCCTTAAAAACGTTTTCCAATAAAACTCCCACTCACCATCCAGTTTTAAGGGACCATCTGTTTGAAAATTCCAGCCGGAAAGGTCTAATACTCCATTTTTTAATTTTACAGGGTCGGCAGTTTGAGTACGAATCAACAGGAAGTAGATTGACACTTCAACCAGGATCAATGCCACCAGAAAGAAACCGATAAAAACAAACCTTGAATGAAGTTTCATGATTGTTATTCAGATACATTGCCCAAATTTAATTTTTATAAAACCTCGTAACCCACCGAACATATTAGCTTGGAACGCTCGATCATAAGAAGTTGCCTGCTCAGTGTCAAGGAGTTTTCCTGTTCTTTTTGTTTTCTTATAAAAAAATAGGGGGTTGGAGTTAACAGAATGTTAAGAAATAAACAGATTTCAGAATTTCAATTTACAATTTTTAAACCTGTTTACTCCTGCCGCTATCAAATCGGCACACATAAGGGTCGGCTCAAAAATTAATTTACATTCTGTTTGCAAAATGTCCAGTGTTTTTAGGACTTTTGCAAACAGACTAGGTGAAGTCATTTTTTAACGATCCCCAAGTGTTTTTATGTAAAAAAAATGATATCCCTATCCTCGGCTGACAGTTTAATTCATTTTTGCTAAGTTGTTATAATCAAGAACAAAAAAATCGATTCCGGCATAAGATTTCATGTGATACCTCCTTTGTTTTACGGTTTAACATAGATTTTCACGGTATTAATATACCGTAATGGCTTCTTCCTCTTCTCTTCCCCATGACCTATAAAGTATTGTAAATAATCACCTATTTAATGCATTTTGCACTTGCGTTTTTAATAAACTACTGTATAATATATCTATTATATTTGATTTTCAAGAGAACACCTTAGATAGCAATTGATCCACTAAGACTCATATAAGCTGATATATCCGCAATCCA
>JBFFHJ010000135.1:0-13692 GCA_041556995.1 bacterium
GAGCCGTATGGCGGGAAACTTCCAAGTACGGTTCTTAGGAGGGAAGGGGGCAGTAATGCTCCCGACCTATCCGATGGATAACAGTTACAAAAATAACAGGAAAAAGATCCATTTTAGATATTGACAATAAATTTATATTCCTCTGCAATTATAGTGTATTTTAGAAACAGAGATAATTGACAACACTTTAACCAGAGGAAAAATCATGTACCATCCAAGATTCAAGGGCAAACACTATGAAATCGGATTGAAGTTTGGAAGCCTGCTAAAAAAAAATGGCATAGATTTTTTGGGTATGACCGAACTTAATGATTTTCAATTTCACTACGGAGTTCAATCAGAAAAGATTTTAAGACATTATTTTCCACAAGCCTGCGATGAGATTAAAGGAATTGCGGATGGGCTTGGTATTCACTACAAAAGATTTTCTGCATGGCTTTTGTGCATAAGTGTTTGTTTCGAATTTCAAGGATGTTCAATGCTAGCACTAAAGAAAGATGGAAATACTATATTTGGGAGAAACAATGATTTGCCACCAGTCTTTCGAAAAATAAGCAATAGTGCTTTGTATATGCCTGAGAACGGCTATTCATTTATAGCAAACTCTTCAGCTTTTGTAAGTGCTGAAGATGGAATCAATGAAAAAGGGCTTGCAATTGGAATGACTTACATCTGGACAAAAAAACCTAAACCGGGATTCAACTCAATGTTTTTCGTTCGATACATATTAGAAAAGTGTGCAACTGCGGAAGAAGGATTAAAAGCAATACAGAATATCCCAATAGGAGGGGCATATCATCTTTTACTAGCTGATAATAATAGTATCATTCATATCGAGTGCAGCCCCGAAAAGATTAAAATAAATAGGGGGGATTTTGCATTTGCATCAAATCACTTTGTTTCTAAAGAGATGAAAAAATATGAAGTCACAAAAAACATATTTAATTCTTATGAAAGATATCATACAGGATATAATGAATTAATAAATGGCTTTGAAGAAGCCACTATCGATTATGTTACAGATATCCTTAGCGGTAAATTTGGATTTATGTGTAAATATGAAAAAAATATAAATTTTGATACTGTCTGGTCATCAGTTTTTGATATTTCCAATAATAAGATTTTAAGAGCAGAGGGTAATCCATCTAGAACGAGATTTAAGGAAGACATGCGTTTAATTAAACTATGTACATGACACTCTTCTAACATTCGTTTCAACCTGCGTTTTTCGCGGCTCCGTTCGCTTTGCTCTCTATATCCTGAAAAACGCAGGTTAAACAGGCGTTAGCGGGCTTTCACGGGTAATAGAGTGATTGTCCTGTCCCTGAATTCTGATCCCATTGCTAAATCAGCTTGTTTCTTTTAAAATTTAAAATGTTATGTATATCAGTGTCTAACTATACTGATTTGCTACTTGTCGAGAAAAAGGTATTCGGATTAATAGCTAAACTAACAACAAATCGGTGACAATTCGACAACAATCAAAAACAGGTTTTTTTCGTAGATTAAAACAAACGTTTATTCTGGTTCTAATTGTATTAATCCTGGCAGGTGTTAATTGGGTGTATCAGGCAGTACGCAATCCGGCCATATTAATCAGTTTGTTTGGAAGCGGCATGTATAAATCATCATACAGTACGTGGGAAGCTTATAAACACCTGTTTGAGGAACACTCTACTTATATCATGACAGCTGAGTTTCTCGGTGCCATGGCGCAAGCGGAAAGTGGCGGGAATCCATTGGTCATTCCCCAATGGAAATGGCAATTAACCACCGATATTACAAGAATTTATGCCCCGGCATCAACATCGGCAGGGTTATTCCAATATACCCAACCAACCTTTCAAGATGCCAAACGGTTTTGCATCCATAATCACAATCTAGCAACTCAGGGGGAATTTTTTAGCTTAAGGTCATGCTGGTTTAATTCAATGTATTCACGCTTCTGGCCATCACATGCCATTGAAATGACCTCTGCCCGCCTACATTATTATGTCAAACGAATTTTACGAAAAACCGGCTTTTCCAAAGTATCTGTTCTTAAGCAACAAAAGCTGGCTGCGATCATCCATTTGTGTGGAGTTAGAAAGGGGGAAAAATTTGCCAAGTCTGGTTTCTCTTTCTCAGCTGTTGCCAAATGCGGTTCTCACAGTTCGCAGGCTTACTTTAACAGAATCCACCGCTTGGCAAAAAAGTACAAAAAGCTCTCAGACACGGGAGATTTTTTTTAGCAGAAAAGATAACTCCTTTTATTACTCTTATATATATCAGGTTCAATGATGGTGTAAATCAGAATCCAAGAGCCGGACAAATGCTTTATTGTTGCTGATTTTCGGGTACGTAGGGTCGGTTAAACATTTCGTACTGTTTGTGTTCTCTGCAACCGATTCGGGCAAATGTTTCCGTTTTTTTAATATTATCTTCCGATCGTTTTAATGTTGCAGTTTTTAAACGGATAAATTGTTGACCGGCCGGACCGTTAATATATACACCCTCTGATCTGTATATCACAACAGTTTTACCACCGGCCTTATCTGTACATCGATAATGATAATGTCCTTTATTATCTTTATAAATCAATTTGATGGCAGATACAGAGCCGGTAAAAAAGGTAAATATCAATGCCACCAGGCTGGCAATAATCGTTTTTTTACTCATGATTCTCCTGAAAATGTTAAGGAAACCAATATAGCATGTGATATGACAATATCTCCTGACGTATTGTCTACTAGCGTTTGACGATTAAATGCAAAAGTCAACCCGTTTTAAAAATCTACTGGGCAATCGCACTAAAAATTCAGTGCCAGATACTTTGGAGTATACTAAGGGTCGGCTATAAAATTAGTACACATTCTGTTTAGAAAATGTCCATTTTTTGGGGGGGGGGAACTTTTCTAAACAGATTATGTGACATCATTTTAACGATCCCTAAGATCAAAAAAAGAAAGACTTTTCGCAGATCATTGTAAATAGATAGCTGACCATACCTTCAAAAATAAGCTTTCATACAATTTTAATTTAAAATCTGTGTCATCGGAACTGTTCAGTAACAAAGTCAGCCTTGTAACAGTTTGTAACTGTCATTTGCGGACATGGTTTTGAACTGTAACACGATAGTGGCCCCCTTACCTTCCCCATGGCTTTCGGCCCATATTTTCCCACCCATTTCAGCAACATAGTTGGCCGAGCTATGGAGACCGAAACCATGACCGTCTTTTTTTGTAGTAAAGCCGTGGGTGAAGATTTTATTCAGATTTTCTTCTGGAATCCCCAATCCGTTGTCTGATATTTTCAAGAAAACAAATTGCTCATTCTGACTTAATATGAATTGCAGGTTTCTCTGATCCAGCGAAGTATCCAGCATGGCGTCCGATGCATTATTAATCAAGTTTAATAAAATATAAACGAGTTTTGACTTTTGAAGGGTAATCTTTGGAACACTCTGATAACTTTTTGAAATTTTGATGTGATTACACTCCATTTGGCTGGATTTTAATTTTATAACATCATCGATTATATCGATAAGGCTATGCGGTTCTGCAAGGGAAGCCAGATTGGCATATTTCTGTTGAGCGGTGATAACGCGTTCGACAATCTGTATATTATTCAAGAGACGCTGTATCAAGTCGTCTATTGTGTCAGACTTATTTATAAGAGCCTCGTTGACTACTATAAGGTATTGTAATAACTTTTTACCCTTATCATCATAAGTAATAAAATTCTCAATATTGTCTAAATTCCCTTTCAACATCTCAATGGCTTTATTTAAATCTTCATTGTTCTTGGTTCTTTCACTGTTCAATTCTTTGATTATTTGAGCCGATACTTTGACACTGTTTAATCCGTTGCCGACATTATGAAGAGTATCCGAAGCAATATCGGCCATGCCGGCTTCATGGGCTATCCGTATTTTTTTCTCGCTGTCTTTTAGGGGGGTAATATCATGTGAAACCGTAACAACGTTAGTCACGATTCCATTATCATCAAAATAAGGGTAATAAATTATATCCATGTATCTTTCCCCCAGCTTTCCAAAAAAATATGACTTTTCATAGCGTACGGTCTTCCCCAAAAAGCACTTTTCCAAAGCCGGTTTGATATTTTTCTCATAATCCTCATTGACCCATAACTTATCTACAGGCATCCCAACCAAACATTCCCCTTCTTTTCGAAAAGCTTCTTCAAAGGCATTATTGACTGCAATGTAGCACATATCATGTCCAATCATTGACATAAAATCTTTGGAAGTGTTGGACATGAACTCGAATTTTCTAAGTTTTTCCTCTAACTGTTTGCGTTGTATGATCTCCTGAACAAGCTTTTGGTTTGTTTTTTCCAGATCAGCGGTTCGTAACTGTACTTTCTTTTCAAGATTCCGATTCATCACCTCCAGTTCTTCCTGAAGCGACTTGATTTTTATATGTGTACTAATCCTGGCAAGCAGTTCTTCTGTTTCAATCGGTTTTGTCACATAGTCAACAGCACCGACATCAAATCCTTTGATTTTATCAACAGTCTCTGTAAGAGCGCTCATAAAAATCACAGGAATTTCGCTCATCAAAGGGTTTTTTTTTAGACAGGAACACGTTTCGTAGCCGTCCATATTGGGCATCATAATATCCAATAATACCAAATCCGGCAGACTTGTTTCAAACATCTTTAATGCTTGTTCTCCACTCTGGGCAACACTGACTAAATATCCTGCTTCGCGTAATATCGTTCCAATAACTTTGATATTCTCCGGTGTATCGTCGATAACAGCTATTCGTTTTTTATCTTCTTGAGTTGAATCCATTTTGTATAATCCTTTTTATTTAAGACATTTTTTACTTTATTAAATAAACTTAAAAATCGAGTTGTCAGATTTCATAAAGAATATAAACCATATAATAAAAGGCTTTTAGCCAAACAATATTATACTTTTTTGTGCACTTTCTTTTGAAAAAGACGACCTGATTTATGAGTCTGCTCTGAAAAGTCATCTTTGAGTTTCCGAAGAAATTCCGGCTTCATATACGGTACGAGGATTTTAAAACTCACTCTCACGAAGGGTAAAGAGCCCCCCCAAAAAAACTGCCGTCTTTTTGATTTCAGATTTTTGGGAGTGGACTCACTTTATATCATTATAACAGTTCAGTTTGTCCCAAACAATGTTTAACACAATATTAATGCTTATTGGTAAATGTCTGGATTCTTTTTCTTTACCTCAAAATGTGTGTTAATAACATTGAGTAAGAGATATTAACAATCATGTTATGATATCTGAAAAAAGTACGAAAAGAAGTCATATTTTCTTTTGACAGAAACATTGAGAATTCAGTTATAATATCTAATAAGTTATTCTTTCTGCTAACCGTTTTGTATGGTTTCAGAATTTTACATAAGTACAAAGGCAAAGTCGTGTCAGATATCTCAAGAAAAAACCTGCCACTGCTTTAATCAATATTTTCCTGCAATTTTCTCTCCCTATTGGGATAAAGAGCTTATGGAAAAGAGTATTAAAAAGGTGAAAGAACTGCAAATTCTTTACTGTTGTTTACCTGCAAGGGGATTAAACACGTTTTAGACAATGTATTATAACACCATTCCAGCTAGTCAATGTCATTAAATTAAGCTTTGCCGCCTGTCCATCCTGAGGGTGAGGGGAAGTCCTGAAGAGGAACGATAAAGGATCTGACGAAGGATCTCTCAGAAAGCAACTTGATGAGAAAGGGCCTTCATGTAGTCAAGTTGTTGTTGAATATCGATAAGGCTTCAGAATGACAATGAGTGAACAATAATTCCAGATTAATGACATTATCCAGCTAGAGCTTAACCTAAAAGGTTCAACCATGTTGCATGGTTATTCTGAATGAAGCAGTAGCAACATTAAGAATCTCAGTAATTTTCAGAAAATCCTTCGTCACAAGCCCTCAGGATGACAGTTATTGGTCATAATTGTTAACTTTTCAGCTAAGATTTAGCTGGTATCAAAAATTCTTTCATAGGAGTTAAAAATGAAAAGGATACTGTACGGAACGATCATTATTTTGGTAGTTTCAGTCGGAACTTTTTTTACCTATAAATTGTTCCAAAAATCGGAATCTCTGGTAGAAAAACAAAAGGGATCACTGAGAATTATATGGGCGGAAATGAAAGTCAGTGACGCTTTACAGGAACTGGTCAACGACTTCACAAATGAGACTGGAATCCAAATAGAAGTAGTGCAAGAACCCTGGGCAACCTTCCAAACTGTATTTTTTGAAGAGATGAAAAAGAAAGGCGAATCTTATGATATGGTTGGAGGAGATTCACAATGGCTCGGATTAGGAGCAACAAAAGGTTACTATGTTGAGCTGACAGCTTTGATTAAAGAATTTGGAATTGATAAATCAATGTCAGCAATAGCAAATTCCTTATATTCTGAATATCCAATAGGAAGTGGGCATTACTGGGCTATCCCACTGAATGGTGATGCTCTGAGCTTTGCTTATAGAAGGGACCTGTTTGAAGATCCAATTGAAAAAAGAAATTTTGAAGCAAAATACGGTTATCCACTTGATATTCCTGGTACATGGGAACAGTTCAGGGATATTTCAGAATTCTTTCACCGACCTGAAGATAATTTATTTGGGAACTCATTATGGAGTTCTCTTGATTATGATGGAACAACAATGGCAGTTGAAACACTGATATGGGGCTGGGGAGGAGAGCTGGGAAATTATCAAACCCATGAAGTAAATAACCTGCTTAATTCTGATAAATCGATAAAAGCACTTGAATTTTATAAACAGCTTTATAAATATCACTCTCCTGATTATCAAGAAGTGTACTTTGAATCGCTGGATGCCTTCATAAAAGGAAAGGTCGCCATGGCTATGACGTATTATGCAGTCAATCCTACTCTGGATGATCCGAAATTGAACCCTCATTCGAGTGTAACCGGGTATTTTACGTCTCCCAGAGGACCGGAAAGAAAGGTGACTGCTTTAGCAGGGCAGGGATTATCGATTATAAGCTACACAAGGAAAAAAGAACTGTGCCTGGAATTCATTAAGTGGTTTGTTAGAGAAGATGTACAAGAAAAGTGGGCAAAACTGGGAGGATTGAGCTGTAATGCCAATGTTATGGATTCTGAGATGTTCATGAAAATTGCGCCGTACAATAAAGGTTTTTCCGAATCGATGAAATTTGTGAAGGATTTTTGGGCAGTTCCTGAATATGTGGAATTATTATCTATATCCCAAAAGTACTGGAATGGTTATCTGACCAGTGATGATCTAACAGCAAAAGAAGTAATGAATACAATTGCTAAAGAATGGGAAATGGTGTTTGACGAAGCAGGATATTATAAAGAGTAAATTGAACGAATAGGGTGTTTATGGGATCAGTCAATTATTAGCTGATTGTCAGTGATTCTCAGACAAATTCAGAGTTATTCCTGTTCTTCTGTATAACTCACATTTCAGGGCTTTTTCCCTACGTCAATGACTACCACAGATTACCGGGGTCAGTAAGCAGGTTTCCTGTCATCCTGAGGAGGGACAACGAAGAATCTCTCAGGACCAAAAACAAGAGATGTTGATGATTGCCTGGAAACATGTTTGCTTCAAGTCTTGTGAAACCAGTAACAAAATATCTCTTTGAAAGCATGGAGATTCTTCAGGTTGCCAGGGCTCCCATCAGAATGACACTGGTTTTTTTAAAAAATCTGGACAAGTATAGGTCAAATTCAACCCCTGAAATGTATGTCTAAAAAACTCCAAGTTCCGGCTCAGAGCTACAGATAATCAGGAGTTATAATAAGTGGAATTCCAATGAAAATAAAATTTACCAGTTTAAAATGGAAAATGCTCGTCATATGTATTTTTATTGTAATTGGCCCTATAATATCTTTTAGTATTCAGGCATATAAAACGTTTAAGGACGAAGTAATAAATAATACTAAAAATGCTTTGAAGATTACAGTAAATGATTGGAGGCATATCGCCAAATCATATTTGGAACAGGAAGAAAGGGTGCTAAAAAGGGAGAAAAAGCTTGTTATTCAACGTCTAAAGGCAATTGCCTCTGATGTATATTTGATGTTGGAAACTGCGTATATTTGTGAAAGTATACATTCTGATTTAAAAATAAAAGAATTAACAATAAATAAAATTGATAAAATCAGAATTGGTAGAAATGGATATGTTTTTATCATAAATAAAAAAGGAGAATATATAGTTTCAAAAAATAGAAAACATGATGGAAAAAATATATTTGATTTTATTGATACAAAAAAATCTCAACTCAATCTTGATACCATAAAAGCGGTTCGTAAACTACACAAAGGAGAAACATATTCTCCATTAAGTATAATTAGCCTGGATGTGGAATATAAGAACCCGAGAGAAACGATTATCCTTCCTATATATTTTAAACCCTGGGAATTTTTTATTGGAGTAAGTGTTTCCATAACAGATTTTAAAAGCACTGAACTAAAAAAAATCTTACAAAGAGAAACATTGTATAAGATGGCAAAACATCGTATTGGGGAAGAAGGGTATATTTGGATTCTCAACAGTAAAGGAGAGTATGTGCTTTCTAAAGACAGGCTTCGGGATGGAGAAAACATAATAGATGTTCGGGATGACCAAGGACATTATTTTGTAAGGGAGACAATTGAAAGAGCAAAAAGGCTTTTACCTGATGAAACCTATTTTTTTCAGTACTCATGGAAAAACCCAAGAGATAAAACCAAAATGAAAAAACTTTCAGCCATAGTATACCTGAAGGAATGGGACTGGATAATAGGTGCAAGTGCTTATGATAATGATTACTTAAAAAACCTCTATTTGCTCAGAAGACATATTGTAATGGTAAGCATCATCGCTATAATTCTGAGTTCACTCATCGCATATGTTTTTGCACGGTTCATCTCCAGACCAATTGAGAAACTCAATGAATTGTCCCTGAAAGCTGCTGGTGGTGACCTGGATATTGAAACGGATGTCAGATTTACTGGATTGAAAGATGAGGTTGGCGGACTTTGGCGTTCGTTCTTCATAATGATTACAAATCTGAAGAATAAAATGAAAGAGATTGAAATAAAAAGTATTGAACTCGAAGAGGCGAAACAAAAGGCAGAAGTAGCCAATAAATCAAAAAGTGAGTTTCTTGCCAATATGAGCCATGAGATTCGTACACCTATGAATGCAATTCTAGGTTTTACAGAGATCATGAGAGGAAAATGTGGAGATCCGCAGCAGGAACATTATTTAGAGGCCATACATTCCAGCGGTAGATCTCTATTAAGACTGATCAATGATATTCTGGATCTTTCAAAGGTAGAAGCCGGAAAACTGAGACTTGAATATTCATCTGTTTCAATAAAAAACATATTTGCTGAAATGGAACTTATTTTTGAACAAAGACTCAGAGATAAAGGGCTCAGCTTTATTATTGAAATTAATGAAGAGGACTCCAGAGTTCTTCTCCTTGATGAAACACGAATCAGGCAAATACTGGTTAATCTGATCGGAAATGCTGTTAAATTTACTGATAGCGGACACATAAAACTTAGTTATAATTACTGTTATACCGACTCAAGCATTAATGATAACAAACTTGATTTAAAAATCAGTGTTGAAGACACGGGCATGGGGATACCCAAAGAGGATCAGAAATATATTTTTGCCCCATTCACACAGGTAAGAAATCAGAAATTTTCAAAATTTGGCGGTACAGGTCTCGGTCTGACAATCATCGCCCGTCTCGTTGAATTGATGAATGGGGAGATATTTTTGGAAAGTGACGTTGATAAGGGAAGCAGGTTTGATGTTATTATAAAAGGAGTTGAAAAAAACAGTGATAAATCAATTGAAGATAATGGTGCGAAATTTGTGCACTTCGAATCACTTGTATTCGAAAAATCCGTTGTGTTGATAGCTGACGACATAGAATATAACAGAGAGCTTTTTAAAAAACAGCTGGAATGTTATGACTTTATTACGATAGAAGCGGATAATGGTAAAGAGGTTTTAAAAAAACTGGAACAAAATCAGGTGGATATAATTCTTTTGGATATAAAAATGCCTGAAATGGATGGACGTGAAGCTTCAGCTATTATTAAAAAAAATGATAAACTAAAAAACATACCCATAATTGCCGTGACTGCTTCTGCTCTTATAGAAGATGAAGAGGAAATAAGAAAGCATTGTGATTCTTATCTGAGAAAGCCGATAAGCAGAACTGATTTGATATTTGAATTAATGAAATATATTCCTTATAAAAGACTGAATACTTCTGAAGAGTCAGTGAAAGGCAATGAGGAAGTGATAGCGAAAAATGAAGATGTATTGGCCAATAAAAAAAACTTAAAGGAAACACTTGTAACGTACCCCGGGATTCTGGAAGAATTAAAAAAAGAGAAGGAATGTATAGGCAGATTGCTGAATGCATCAGACATTGATCAGATAGAAAAATTCGGAATAAAGCTGAAAGATATTGGTCAAAAATACAGCTGCCCGCCAATAATCGAGACGGGAGAAAGACTGTATTCTGCGGCTATCAATTTTGAAATGGATAAAATTGGAGAGGTTCTAAAAAAAATACTGAAGGTGTTGTAAGGGATAAAGTGTACTTGTTGGAAGATTGCCTTTGCACATATTCCCTTTATTACGAGCGGCTCACATGAATTAGAAAGTTCAACTCAAACTGATCCTGAACGAAAAGACATTTACTATGTAGTTGAATGTAAGGACTGTACTTTTTTGGAATGAACTCAATAATTCCGGTTGCATAAATCACTTAACACTGGCGTCACCCACCTTACCTGCCGCCATCACCCTGGACAAGGTGAGCGACGCCAGTGTTAGAATTCCAGAATTAATAAAATGATAAATCAATTTAGAGATCATGCTGCAAATGAAAGGACATACTTAGCCTGGATTAGAACAGCAATCGCTGTTATGGCATTTGGATTTTTGGTAGAAAAATTCGATTTATTTGTTTCCTACATCAGTCATGCAGTTGGAAGTGCTTTACGATTCAGATCTTCTGTTTCTATCGAATATATTGGCTTGGGTTTAATGCTGGTATCAGTTGCCATTATCATTGGATCAACAATAAGATTTATTCATTATGAAAAAGCGATTGATTCCGAAACCCCTCAACATTACCTCTCAAAATGGCCAAGTGTTATCCTGGCAGCAATTATGTTGTTTTTTGCTTTGTTTTTAATCATTTACATGATTATTCAAGTCGTAAAAGTTTAATGGTCTACTAACGGGTTAAATTGAATCTGGAACCAATTACTCCTGGCAAAATCTTATTAGAAGAATTTCTGAAGCCCATGGGAGCAAATTGATCGAACAAGGCATGTTTGGTCAACTGTTCATAGGGAATGCTTTTCATCCTGAAATCGATATCATTGTTAAAATCAAGATGTTTTACAATAATAATGTCATCCGCCAGAAGAACGGCTCGACGAATCGCGGATTTGAGTTGCCGAACATTACCCGGCCAATCGTATTCAACCATGGCATCCATGGCTGATTTTAAAAAATCGTGAACGTTTTTACCCTGTTTTATATTTGCTTCGGCTAAAAACCGCTTGGCCAGGTACGGAATATCCCCTTTGCGCTTGCGTAACGGGGGGATTCTAATCGTAAACTCATTCAACCGATAAAAAAGGTCTTTACGGAATTCGTCCGATGAAACCTCATCCAGTTCCCGATTAGTGGCGACAATAATTCTGGCGTGCACTTTAAAAGGTTTGACGGAACCCACTCGGTACGCCTTTTTCTCTTGAAGCACCCGCAAAAGTTTCGCCTGGGAACTAAAAGGCATATTCGAAATCTCATCCATAAACAACGGTCCTCCCTTAACGGCTTCGAATAAACCGATTTTTTGCGACACGGCCCCCGTAAAAGATCCTTTCTCGTGTCCGAACAATTCACTTTCCAATAGTGCCTCAGGAATCGCGCCACAATCGAAGGGTAAAAAAGGTTTTTCCGATCTGTTGCTTTCATTGTGAATCGCTTGAGCGATCAGCTCTTTTCCGGTCCCGGTTTCTCCGACAATTATCACGGACAAATCCGATTTGGATACACGGAGCACGTCGGAAACAAAGCGTGCGACTGAATCGCTGGTTCCCATCATTTTTCTCAAGGACAGGATGTTTTCACATTCTATCGAATGATGTCTTAACCTTAGTTTTTGTTTTCGTTCAGTCGTTGCGCGATGTACTAGCTCGATTAATTCATCATGATCAAACGGTTTGGACAGGTAATTGAAGGCACCAGCTTTTGTAGCGTTGACGGCACCGCAAATGTCGGCATAAGCGGTAATCATAATAATCGGTAGATCGGGATCGAGCTGTCTGACTCTTTTAAGCAGCTCCATGCCGGTCATTTCCGGCATCATATTATCCAGCAGCAACACGTCGGGAGATTCAGAAAGGATCATCTTCAATGCCGTTTTCCCTTCATAAGCAACCAGAGGTAAACACCCTTGTTTTTTCATTAATCGGGACAGGATTGAACAGATTTGTCTATCGTTATCTACAATCAGTATTTTCGTGTCATCCTCCTTCATCAGAAACACCTTTTTTTGTGTAACTTATCAGACTCTCGGTTGGATTAATAACCAGAATGTCCTTATTAAGCCACTTCGTTAATGAATGAAGCATTCCGATAAATAGAATCCCGATCTCTTTGGGACAAAGGGTTCTATTAATCCGATCCGCAATAAATCGATCTCTTTTTTCCAGCAAAGTGTCGCTCAAGTCTCTCTGACGAGTATTGAATCGAAAGGTTTCGTTCGATTCAATTGCAGGTAACATATTTTTTGCAAGTTGGTATTCTTTAATAAGAAGATCGGCTGATTCGGTTCCCATAATCGTTGCTCCTTTTTGCATCAAGTCCAGAAGTAATTGATAGTTCAAGCTTCCCGCATTTGCCAGATCTTTTACGATTTCAACTTCCCGTCCACAGACAGGCAATCCATCCTGATAAAGGCGGATTTTACGATCCGCTTCGACAACATTGGTAACAATCTTTTTGATTTCCATCCAGTATTTTTCTATTATCTCCAACTTTTGCTTCCAGCCTGATTTCCCTATCTTCCTGACGTTTGCTCGCTGTATCAATTCGCCTAACTTGCCCATGTCCACATTTGTATGGACAATAGGTATGTAATAAAGCTTGCTGGACTGTGTTTGCTCACTTTCTGGACCCATAAATTTTTTCCTGATGTTTTATTATCTCCCTTGCACTTCGTAGCAATAGCCCGGAAAAAGTTTTTTCATGTGTTAGTTACTAGTCTAAAACCGATTCTTTTTGGTCTTTCTGCCTGAATTGGGTTGAAAAAATTAGAGTTAAACTATCATCTTTACGCCTCAAATGTCTATTTTTTTTTATTGCATCGATATCGAGCAGAATAACGGATGAAAAAAAATCAATGACCATAATAGGTTAAAAAACGATGGGGGTTTGATCCCCAAGTTGAATTTTCTTAAAAAATTCCACCTTAAATCTGAAATTGCTCATTAAAATCAGGTGGGGCTAATTTTCACGAAAAAACGGCTGTCCATCTCATTACAAGGTTTTCTTGGGAACTCATCGACCTAATCTTCAGTTTTGAAGATTCATTTAAACCTCCGCGCTTGTCAACTTATTCCATAGTAGAAAAAGACCTTTTGACAGTACCTGATAGATTCATGGTATTCTATCC
>JBFFHJ010000136.1:0-13682 GCA_041556995.1 bacterium
AGGGATCGTGGTATCTGTCTTTGGAGCTGTGGTTGTCATCACCCATGGAAATCTATTCACTATCCTTGAAAACCCCATCACCTGGGGTGATTTTTTTGTCTTCTGCTGTGTCATCAGCTGGGTGTCCTACACATTAATCGGAAAATCAGTACTCAACGGGTTAACACCTTTAACAGCGGTTGCATATTCATCCATGATTGGTGCGGTGGCACTGTTAATTCCTGCGATAGGTAACGGAATGATGGGCAATATCCTTTCCTACTCTCCATTGGAATGGGGTTCGTTGTTTTACCTGGGTTTTTTTGGAACGGTTTTAGGATTTTTCTGGTATTATGAAGCGCTGAACAGAATCGGGCCAATGAAATCCAGCGTCTTTATCAACTTCGTTCCGATCAGTGCCATTATTCTGGCTTTCTTTATTTTAGGCGAACCGGTGACGTGGTCTCTGGGTGTTGGAGCGATCCTGGTCATCTGCGGTGTTCTTCTCACCAATCTTTCAGCATTAATTAAAATGAAATCGGTCTTAAATCAGAGTGCTTCATAAATAAGCGTCGCCACTCTCAGGATGACAGGAAACTTGCCTACTGATCGACAAAGAATCCGTGTTTATTGGAGCCGGATAAAAAACCTGAAATGTGAGTTAATGACATTGGGTAAGTAATGCATTACAAAATATCAATTAATTGTGGTAAAATAAAAATCATTCCGTTGATGTTATTTATCAATTTATTAATGGCATGCTCCAATAATATCACAACCCAAAGGCCGGATAATCTGATGGCTATGACCGAACAGCCCGCACTGTCAAGCACATGGTTCATGACAGAAAATCCTGAAAAAATTAACGGCGTCGCCCTGGTGATTCACGGATTGAATCTGGACCCTGACAGGATGGAAACCATCATTGAACCGATGTTAGCACAAAATATTCAAACGTTAAATGTGTCGCTATTCGGCCATGGGAAAAACTACCTGAAAAATCCGGCACTGATGGAAACAGATGCCAGGTTGGAATCGTTTAAGGAGGTAACTTATGAAAGATGGGAAAAAGAAGCTGTTTATGCATACAACAAAGCAAAACAGATCAGCGATCAAAAAAAAGTTCCCCTGTTTCTAGTTGCATTTTCTTTAGGTGCACTGGTGGGAATAAACCTTGTAACGTCTGATTTGAATGCACACTTTGATAAAATTGTTCTTTTTGCCCCGGCTATAAAAATTCATACCCGAAGTTATCTATTAAAGATCTTCTGGCCATTTCCCCGACTCATCATTCCCAGCATGGCGCCTGTTACGTTTCGTACTAATGAGGGGACATCCATGGCTGCTTACATGGCACTATACCAGGGGATAAAGAGGTTTGAAGACAATATCGGCCAGAAGCTCAATATTCCCACCATCATTTTTATTGATGAAGAGGATGAATTGGTTTCCACCGGTAAACTCGAAAAAATGATTAAAAAACACGCCCTCGACCGGTGGCAAATTTATAAAGTTGAAAATGAAAACTCCCAATATCATCATCTCATCATTGATAAGATCTCACTGGGGGAAAAATGGCGGGACATCACTTCCCGTTTATGCCGGCATTTGCTCCCACCAAAACAACTTCAAAACACTAAGGATGGACGCTTAAATTAATTCTTTGATATCTCTTATGAACGCATTGACGCTTTCTTCGCTCATATCCCAGGAACACATAAGGCGAACGCCTCCTTCCCCGATAAATGTATAAAAATGCCAGCCTTTATCATGTAGTTTCTGGATTAGAGGTTGTGGCATCTCAACAAATACAGAATTTGCCTGACGGGGGAACAGCATTTTTAAACCAGGAATTTCTTTGATCTGTCTGGAGAGATTTTCAGCTTGTTGATTGGCATTGGCAGCATTTTTCAGCCAGATATCGTCTTTCAACAATCCCAACCAGGGAGCAGTAAGAAATCTCATTTTTGAAGCCAGCTGTCCTGCCTGTTTGCAGCGATATTCAAAATCTTCGGCCAGGGATTTATCAAAAAACAGAATGGCTTCACCCACCCCTAAACCGTTCTTGGTTCCACCAAGACACAGAACATCAACCCCACATTGCCAGGTGATTTCCTTGGGTTTAACTCCTAATGATACCACTGCATTGGCGAAGCGGGCACCGTCCATGTGAATCTTTAACGAATGTTTATCCGCCATATTGCGTATATCCAGCAGTTCTTCCCTGGTATAAACCGTTCCCACTTCAGTTGCCTGGGTTAAGCTGATAGCTTTGGGCTTGGGAAAATGGACATCGGATCGCTTACTGACTATCTGGTCAATGATGTCAGGATTTAGTTTTCCATTCTCTCCTGATCCCAATAAAATCTTTGATCCGTTGGAAAAAAACTCGGGCGCACCGCATTCGTCGGTTTCAATATGAGCAACTTCATGACAAATGATGCTGTGATAGGATTGACATAATGTTGATAAAGACAGGGAATTGGCGGCTGTACCATTAAAAACGAAAAAAATCTCGCAATCAATTTCAAACAGATCACGCAAACGATCGCATACGTGTTCCGTCCATCGATCATCTCCATACGCCAATTCATGTTTTTCGTTGGTTTGTATCATGTAGTCCAGCGCCTCCGGACAGATCCCGGCATAATTATCACTGGCAAAATGGTGTTTTTTACTGGCCATAATAAAGTTAATATTAATATGTTTTCATTCGATTTTAAAATTTAAGCTTTTACGAATTCAATAGGAAGGTCAATAAAAGATTAGAGTGAGTTTTACAAATCAACTCTTTACAACATGTTCAAACAATTCAATTTAATCTCGTGTTTTACTGCTAAGGGTCGGCTAAAAAATGAGTTCACATTCTGTTTATAAAATGTCCATTGTTTTTGGTACTTTTATAAACAGATTATATGAAGTTATTTTTTAGCGATCCCTAAGTAAAAACATAAGAGACTCAAGGGCAGCAAAAAAGATTGGATATTTTATATATTTTTATCAAGCGCCGGGAGACACAGAGTGTTTATATATATCATAACCGCCGTTAAAACACCTGGCTTCAAAACCGTGCTGTTTAAAGATGCGATAAGCAATATATCCCCGAAGACCAACAGCACAAAAAAGGATATATATTTTGCTTTTATCCAATGTCGGTAATTTTTCACGTACGTCGTCCACCGGAATATTCACTGCTTCTTTGATAACACCACAGGTTCGGATTTCCAGCGGGGTACGGAGATCAACAAAAACAGTATTGTCTGCATTAAGATCCGCCATTTCATCCCAATGAATGTTTTCCAAATCACCTCTTAATGTATTGGCTGCCACAAAACCCGCCACATTCACCGGATCTTTGGCGGATGAAAACGGTGGGGCATAGGCCAGTTCCAACGCTTCCAGATCATAAACACTCATTTTGCCGTATATGGCAGTGGCGAAGACATCAATTCGTTTGTCCACTCCCCCTTTACCAATTACCTGGGCCCCAAGGAGTTTTCCATTGTCAGGTGAAAACAGGATTTTAATACTCATTCTTTCTGCATTTGGATAATACGTGGCGTGTGAAAAAGAGTGGGTATAACTTTTTAAATAGCTGATTCCCTGTTGTCTGGCTGTTTTTTCGTTTAACCCGGTAGAGGCTGCGGTGAACTGAAACAGTTTAAGAATAGAGGTGCCCAGTACTCCATTAAATCTGGTTTGTCTGCCCATGGCATTGTCGGCCGCCACCCGTCCCTGTTTATTAGCCGGACCGGCCAGAGGCAGCATCATTGGTTGTTTTGTAACCATGTTAGTGGTTTCGATTGCATCTCCGACAGCATAAATATCAGTATCGTTTGTTTCCAGATTGTCAGATACTTTGATACCTCCCCTGTCATTCAGTGCAAGATCGGCATTTTGGGCCAGGGCACTTTCGGGTTTAACACCGATGGATAAAATTACCAAGTCACATTCTATGGTTTTATTTTGAGAGGTGGAAACCAAAATATGGTTTCCAGATTGCGAAAATGAAGTAACACTATTGCTCAATTCCAGATCAACACCATTTTCCATCAGATGTGTTTGAACTATGGATGCCATTTCTTTATCCAAAGGTACGATCACTTGATCAAGCATTTCAATTACAGTTGTTTTAACTCCCCTGTGCGTCAGATTTTCAGCCATTTCCAGGCCAATAAAACCACCGCCGACCACTACTGCTGATTTGGGTTTGTTGAGGTCGACAAACGACTTGATTTGATCTGTATCAGGGATATTGCGCAGAGTAAAAATATTGGGCAGATCAATCCCTTCTAATGGTGGTTTAAAAGGTTCTGCTCCCGGGGACATGATTATTTTATCATAACTCTCCCAATAGCTTTTTCCCGACTGACTGTCCCTGACTTCAACCCTTTTATTTGTTCTGTCGATGGAAACAACTTCACTGAAATTGCGGATATCAATTCTGTATCGTTTCTGAAAAGCTTCCCTGGTAGTTACCAAAAGATTATCCCTCTGCTGAATAACCTCACCAATGTAGTAGGGCAATCCACAATTGGCAAAAGATATATGCTCATCTCTCTCAAAAAGGATGATTTCCGCATGTTCATTTAGCCGTCTGGCTCTGGCCGCCGCTGTAGCTCCCCCGGCCACTCCGCCGATGATGATTAATTTGATAGACATCAGATAACTCCTATAACTGATTTTGCAATTTTTTTGTTTCCCTCTTGAAAAGTCTCGTCGGCTTTTCTCATTGGGAGCCTATTGTATTTTATGAAAAAAATAATCCATGATAACAATATACAAGTTGAAAAATAAACCTATTGATAGGTGTTTATCTGATATTTAACAGTATTTTAGGAAACAATTCAATCTTCAAATCAGTGTATTATTGATAACCATAATTTCCAGTATTTTGAGTCCACTTTTTGTAAAATCCATATTAGACTTTTAAACTCCTCGTTGTTATGCCAGACTTGATCCGGCATCCAGGGAAATACAGCCATGGTATCGACTGTATATTCCGGGTCCAGGACAATGTCATTAAATTAAGTTTTGCCACCTGCCATCCTGGAAGTAAGGCGAAGTTCTGAAGAGGAACAAGAAGGGATCTGACGAATGATGTTTTTTTCCAGAATCTTTTGTACTAACTTCTATGATAAATCAGAAAACTCCGGTTCAGTTTTCATGAATGAAATCCGGTCATTTCCGTCTGACTTTAGACAGATTAATTCCCACAGCTCTTTCCACTTTTCTTTAGGCAAGTTAAAATGACTCCCCAGGTCCGGTAGCTATCTGCCGTGGACCCGCCTCGGTTCTGACCGATTCTTCAACGCCCCTTAGAGATCGTTAAAAAATAACTTCTCATAATCTGTTTGCAAAAGTCCCAAAATCACTGGACATTTTGCAAACAGAATGTGAATTAATTTTTTAGCCGCCCCTTAGAGATCGTTAAAAAATAACTTCTCATAATCTGTTTGCAAAAGTCCCAAAATCACTGGACATTTTGCAAACAGAATGTGAATTAATTTTTTAGCCGCCCCTTAGAGATCATTAAAAAATAACTTCTCATAATCTGTTTGCAAAAGTCCCAAAATCACTGGACATTTTGCAGACAGAATGTGAATTAATTTTTTAGCCGCCCCTTAGTTCAACCATCATTATGAAATACTCTGCAAATATATATTCTTTTTAAAAAATAGCAGTCGTTTTAGTGGCGATGTTAAAAAAGAAATGTCTTATCGTCCACAATCAGTTTTTTATCACCCTTTTTATGGCCAGCCGTTTTGGTATCGTCTTTAGAATGGCTTGTTTTCTGGATAGTAGGGATAAAAACCTGGAAAGTAGAACCGTGATTCGGTTTACTACTGACCGTGATGACACCGTTATGGCTTTTTACAATACCGTGAACCACGGCTAATCCCATCCCGGAGCCTTCTCCTACCGGCTTGGTGGTAAAAAACGGTTCAAAAATGCGTTCTTTGATATATTCATTCATACCGCTTCCATTGTCTTTGACAGTCAGTTTGATATATTTTTTTTGTTGCAATCCGAACAGCTCAATAAGATTTTGACTCAAAGTATTTTCTTCCAATGATATCTCCAAAGTCCCACCGTTCAAATGCAAGGCATCACCGGCATTTTTGCACAGGTTCATGATCATCTGATGCATTTGAAAAGGATCAGCCCAAATAAGGTCACAATTTTGATCAATATGACATTCGATTTTTATTGAATGGTTTAAAGTTGGCTGCAAGAGCTTAATAACCTCACTGACCGTTTGTGATAAGTGAACCGGGTGGCGTAAATCCTTCTGTTGATGACTGAAAAACAGTATCTGACGCACCAGGTGAGTGGCTTTGTCGATGGCTTTGGAAGCTTGTTCCAGTGGAATATGAGCCGGATTATTGGCAGTCAGGTGTTTTTTAGCCACAAACAGGTTGCCGGTAATGGCAAAAAACAAGTTATTGAAATCGTGAGCAATACCGCCGGCAAGTGTTCCGATAGCTTCCATTTTTTGAGAATGTCGAATAAAATTTTCCTGTTCCGTTGCGTGGGTGATATCTCGTTTTACAACCAATAAGTTGGCCACATCTCCTGACTGATTGCGTATAGGTATAATAACAACATCTGTAACATAATTTGAATCGTCTTTTTTTGTACTGGTCAGCCGGCCCTTCCAGATATCCCCCTTTAACAATTTACCTAGAATATGTCGATTTTTTGAATTGATTTGAAGTTGATCCATAAGAATAGGGGCTTTTTTACCGACGATCTCCTTAATTGAGAAGCCGGTAACATTATAAAACGCCGGATTAACGTATTGAACGATTCCTTCGGTGTCTGTAATCAAGATGGATTCAGTTGCCTGTTCCATGGCATTGGCCAGCAGTTCACATAATGCTTGAAGCTGTTTTTCTTTTTTTGATGCCCTGTCCCATGGAAATAATTTACCCTTCAACGTATGCGTATGGTTGTGCGTCATTCTGAAAGACGACATAATCCGAAGTCCGATTTTATGTTGTTTTTTTAGGGTAATAATTCTTTTAAACATGACATGATATTTTAGAATGCTCAAAAAAAAGGATAATCAACAATTTACCAGGTAAATAAACTTGTTATTTGGCCTGAATTCGGGTTTGGCAATCTTTTGGGATTATAATGTTCAATCGAGCACCTTTATCAGGGTTGTTTTCCGCCCAAATTCGTCCATGATGATCGTTGATGATACGATGACAAATTGACAGCCCCAAACCGGTTCCCTCAGTATTGCTTCTTGTTTTACTGCTTTGAATGTATTTATCAAAAATGCCTTCCAATTCTTCTTCTGGAATACCGACTCCCTGGTCGATAATAGACAGTTGTATCTTGTCTGATAAGTCTCTGATCTCAATATTTATAATTCCATTGGCCGGAGAATATTTAATGGCATTGGACAACAGGTTTCTCACCACTTGCAGCATTCTATGCGGATCAATAATAATAAGATCGTTCCAACCAGGGCTATCAAAATCGATGTTGATGTTTTTTTCTGCTGAATAGGTGGACAACTCATTAATCGAAATTTGTATAATTTCCGAAAGGACGGATTTTTGAAAGTGATAGTTGATTTTGCCTGATTCCAGTTTTGAAAGATCCAGCAGGTCATTTAGTAAGAGAAGCAATCGATTACCGCAGGTATATATTTTTTTAAGGTAATCCAGTAATTGATCCTTGTTAATCTCATCAATTTTTTTAATACCAAATCCAGCAAAACTTAGAATGCCATGCATGGGTGATCTTAGTTCATGGCTGATATTGGCAATAAATTCGGAACTGGAAGTAACCGTCGTTGGTCTTCCATGATCGGTCGATGTCATGCGTTCTCCAATCTGTAGTTTTTTCTGGTATTGATTGATCTCCTGTTCAATCTCATTACGGAAAACCACATATTTGACGCATTGGCGTAAGGTAGTCGTATTTATGTCCGCTTTGATCAGATAATCCTCAGCTCCATTTTTCAGAAGATTCAGGGCAAAATCCTCTGATTCAATATTGCTCAAAATAACAATGGGAATGTCTTTGCAGTGTTTTTTGACCGTAACAAAAGTCTCCTCGCCCATGGTATCTGATAGATTCAGATCCAAAAGAATGATGTGGAAGTCCTGCTGTGCCAATAATTTGAGTGCCGAACCACAACTATCAACCAGGGTGACCTTTATCTTTTCGGTTTTCATATCTTCAAGGCACCATTTGTAGTACTTCCCCTGGAATTCAGAATCTTCTACTAAAAGAACTTTAAAATGATCCTTGGCGGATGATTTTTTGTAATGACTCATATATTAATCCGTTCGAATGTTGGTCTGGAAACCTGCATTTTCCAAAAACAAACTTTCGAGGATACCGGCTGCTAAAGCTATGCCAAGGAGAGTTAAAGCAAATTATCAGTTGTATAGGAATGAACTGGATTTGTCAGTGTTGGTACTACAATCAACAATGATAGGATTTGAAAGATCTTGTTGGAATCAAAATAAAAACTGAAAGAAATTGAAAGAAAATCGGTCAGCCAACATCCTCTATTTTGATATTACAATTATACCTGGATGCGATATTTTTTTATCTTTCGATACAGTGTGACATATGAAATACCTAATAAAGCAGCTGTTTTTCCTTTATGAAATCCACTCTGTTCCAGAGCAAAAAGGATGGCTTCTTTTTCGTTTTTTGGTTTTGCTATTTTTGTGTTGGAAGGAAGTTGTGATGTTCTAAGTTTTTGGGGAAAATTGTTCATTTTCAATATGTTGTCTCGACTGACGGCATAGGCATGTTCAATGGCATGGTATAATTCACGGATATTTCCAGGCCATGGATAGGCATACATGTGTTGGAGTGCATCGGAGGCAACGCCCTTGACCTGGCGATTTTCTTTACGATTAAGCTCTTTGATAAAATAGGAAATCAGCAGGGGGATATCGTCCATTCTTTTTCTGAGAGGAGGCAGGATTATTTTAATAACATCCAAGCGATAAAACAGGTCTTCTCTGAATCTTTTTTCTTTAACAAGCAGATCAAGGTCATGATTTGTAGCGGTAATGATTCTAACATCTACTTTAATGGATTGGGTACCGCCCACACGCTCAAATTTTTGTTCCTGAAGGACGCGAAGTAGCTTCGCTTGCAGTTCGACGGGGATTTCTGCAATTTCATCTAAAAAAAGCGTGCTTTTGTTGGCCAGTTCAAATCGTCCTTTTTTTGTTTTATGAGCGCCTGTGAAAGCTCCTTTTTCATGACCAAAAAACTCGCTTTCCAACAAATTGGGTGGAATGGCAGCACAATTTACCGTGAACATTGGTTTATCGGCACGTGTGCTTCGGTTATGTGTTTCCCTGGCGACCAGCTCCTTACCTGTACCACTTTCTCCCTGGATTAAGACAGTTGCGTTGCTGGTCGATATGGTTTCAATAAGGTTAAACACCTCTTTCATATTGTCGCAACTGCTTAACATTTTTCCAAATATTACCCGACCTGATGTTTTCCGAACAACGCGCTCTTCCTCCTTGAGGTTTCTGAAAAAAAGAAGATAGCTCAGGTTTGTTTCTTTTTCATCCAGGGGTTTTAAAGACAGTTTTACCGGAATCATCGAACCGGATGGTGACAGTAAGTTGGTATGAACGTCGTTGATCTCCTTTTGTTTATTCGTTTTTAAGATGATGCCGGATGAACCGGCGATTTGGGTTCCCAGCACAGATGCTGCCGGTTTGTTGAGAGCCTCTTTTCTGTTAATACCAAGTGTTTGACAGGCTTTTTGAGAAATCATTTGAATATGAAAATGATTATCAAGAGCAACAATGCCTTCGGCCATGCCATTAAAGATGTTTTGTAGCAGAATGTTGGCATTGTTTTTTTCTTTGATTTCGTGCTTCAACTGCTCGGAATACTGGATCATTTCAAAGTTTCTTTTGATTAGTGCTTCAAGTTCGTGCATGTTCACCGGTTTTCTGAGAAATGATTGAATCCCCAGTTTATAGCATTCTTGTACATCCTTATCTATACCATATCCGGTTAATACGATGACTGAACTTGTTTTGTTAATGCGGGGCTGCAAGTTGTGTAGAAACTCAATCCCATTCATGATTGGCATTTTAAGATCCAGTATAATCACCCGGGGGTGGTGTTTTTGGAGTTGTTCAAGTCCTTTTTCCCCGTTCTCTGCTGTATATACGGTGTAGCCTTCAAATTCCAAGTCGGTTTTTAGCATGTCCCTGATATATATCTCATCATCAATAACAAGGACCGATTTTGTTGCCATTTGCCTCTTATTTTCAGCTAATCATTTGATATTGGGGCGCTTTTTCAATTTTTATTACTGTGTACCATCTCTGACTAAATACACCCTTTAATTCTAATCCAGTTTTTTTGTTTGGTCAAAGTTTTTAATGATATGAGCCATCCATTCATATAGCCTTTAGTAAATAGTTGAGATAAATATCTTTATTGACATCTTATTGAACTTCTTCTAGTTTGATGGCTGAAAATAGTAAATATATGTGTGTTTAAAAGTGGATAAACCATATAAAGAATGGAGTAAAGAGATGAGAAGTGACATGATGAGGATGTGGTTGGTTTTGGCAATATCAACGATTTTTATCTCGGCCTGCATTAAATCGGATGATGGAGAAGAGGGGAGCATATTTATATCGAGCCCCAAGAAACCGAAGGTGGTTAAGGGAATAACAGATACTGAGATTCATGTGGGGCATTTCGGCCCCCAAACAGGTCCGGCGGCGGCCTGGGGATCGTTGACTCGTGGTATGGATGGCTATATAAAGATGGTAAATGCCAAAGGCGGTGTTCACGGGCGGAAAATTGTATTTCACCATTTTGATGATACTTATAATCCGGCAAAAACTAAAGCAGGTGTACAACAGTTGCAGGAAAGCAGCCATGGAATTTTTGCCTGGATTGGCGGTGTGGGGACTGCTCCCTGTATGGCAGTGAAAGGATATCTTCTGGAAAGAGATACTCCCATGATTGCGCCGCTCACCGGGGCAAAAGTCTTGAGCTCACCACCGATGAAATACCTGTTTGCCTTATATCCATGGTACGAAATAGAGTCTCGTGCCCTGATAAAATTTTCCATTCAATACTTGAATAAGAAGAAAATCGCTTTTGTCTATCAAAATGATGAATATGGGAAAAGTGGTGTTCGCGCGGCCGAAGAAGAGATGGAACGATTTGGTTTATCCTTGATTGCCAAAATTCCACAGAACCCGGAGGATAAGGATCTGAATTCTCATATCGCCAGAATCGCAAAATCAAAAGCAGATGTGGTGGTGGTGTGGACCAGCCCTGCTCCTGCGATACGGATGATAATGATCGGTAAAACCAAAAAACTAAAGGTTCAGTGGATGACCAGTAGTACCCTGTCTGATCACACATACATGTATGAATTGACCAAGGGATTGTTCAAGGGGGTAATAACTGCTGGATTTGGATTATTGCCGAATTCACAGCATTCCCGGATGCGGAAATATAAGCGGGAGATTTTTGAAAAACATGCCTCCGAAGATGAGCGCTGGGGTACATTCTACACTGCCGGAATTGGTTTTGCTGAACCATTTGTTGAAGCATTAAAAATCGCCGGAAGGGATTTGAACAGGGAGAAACTGGTGGAATCTTTGGAAAGTCTCAAAGATTTTCAAGGGATACTTGGGAAAATCAGTTATAAAAAATATAATCCAAATGATCCGACCACCCGCCAGGGGCAGAAATCCGTTTATATTTCACAATGCCTGGAAGGTGGAAAAACCAGAATCCTGACAGACTGGATTATTGACTAGCAGTTTTATATTTTTTTGATACCAAATTTCTGTGGCAAACTGATCTCCGTCTTCATCAAAGGCGGAAGCAGCGTGTTGTATGACTTCCAGAAACGACAGGATCTTCCATGGAGAAGGCTCAGGATGTTCGCTTGCCAAAAAGGTCTACGACAAGAACGATACCGAAAGCCAACCGGATACGGCCTTTATATTCGACGACCCCCTGAAGCATCATAGTATTATAAAATCCCATCCATGTAAAACATTTTAAAGTCAATAAAAACGGGTATTTAAAAATGTGTACTATCTATATAGTATCGACCTATGGTTAAAGGGCACCCTAGGTTACTGATGTTAGAAGATCAATAGTTACATAAATTTATATCATAATTCCAATGCCACAAACCAGCTGAAAATTCAAAAAGATATCTTTTTAAGATTAAGTTGGTTTTTTTAAAATGGACCAAATCTGCTTTCGTACTGTATCGGGATGATTAAAAGCACCATCGGATATTTTTTCAATTTCAAAACCAGCTTTGTTAAATTCAGTTTCTGAATCCACTTTATTTAGCATGACAGTCGGAAAACGTGGCGTTTTTATAATTTTTAATCCATTTTCTGTCTCTATCGTTCTTTGTTCACACTGTTGATTATCCAAATTAAGATAGACGGTTTCAGAGGCGTGAAAATCACCGTTGTTTTCCAAAAAACAGTAACCACCGGGCCGTAAGATTTTATACGCATTTTTCAGTAGCATATCTCTGTCATCAGGCTGAATGAACATATGCAAAATCTGAATAATAACGACCAAATCCACTGAATTTGGAACGATAATACTCTCAATATCTTGGCGAAGGTCGAATTTCAGGTATTTGACCCTTTCGTTTTTTTTATAATCGAGTTTTGCTCTTTGAATAGCGGCTTCTGCATTGTCTAATGCCACAACGTTCCATCCATCATCTATCAATGGTTGAATACTTCGCCCTTCTCCTGCTCCGAAAATAACGCTCAATCCTTTTTCTGCTTTATTTTCAAGTAAAAATTGTATTAAATGTCGACTGGGTTTCCTGGGATAAAATCTGGCTGTTGCTCCTCCTATTTTTTGTGTTTCCTCGTATCGATCATTGTATTGATATGAGCTGATTTTTTTTCTATGCTTTTCCATTTTTGTTTTTTCAATAAAATAATTAAAAGGTATCTAAAATCAGTTATATTAAGTAATCACAAATTCTGTAACTGTTCAATTTTATAAAATAACATTTTGTTACCCCAGTTTACCGTATTTAAATCTTGTTTTCCCAGGGACAGTTTTTTCCAATCATCTTTATAAAATCAAGATTTTCAAGCTCATCCCTACTCCGACCGGTTACTAAAAATAATTTTTTATATCCATTGGAATGTAGAATCTTTGCAAAGTCTTCTCCCTTAATCACATCTTCTCCCAATCCACTATCAATATAAATCTCTGTATCGCATTTTGATATTTGTGATTTAAAGTCTTCGAACAAATTTGGATTTTCCAGGGTTAAAATCTTTTTTCCTATTTTCATTGCAGTTCTTTCCCACCCTAACCTCAGGTACTTATCATCTTCGATATATACAGCATCATAATAAAAGGATGCTTCTTGTTTTTTATCTATCTCAACAGGAATGTATCCTACAGAGATTTTAGGTATCATTTTAATATAGGGTTCTGTTTTATACTAAAAAAACCTTCCCATTGCATTTTGAGCCAAAATAAAAAACCGATCGGAGGGGCTCCAAGTCCTCCGATCGGTAAAGGGCCAACCACAAAAAATGTGGCTACGCAGTAAAGCAAACATCTGTTTTTCAATTGAAAATCTGATACTTGCGATAAAAAGCGTAATTATATAAAACATCAATTAGTTGGATTTTTAAAGGGGATTTATACAGATAGTACGTGAA
>JBFFHJ010000137.1:0-13474 GCA_041556995.1 bacterium
CCTGATGAACCTGTTATAAAGTATGAGCATGAAAAACGACTGGTGGTCACCTTTGAAGAAGCTGAAGATCTAAAAGAAAAGCCGGAAATTGTTTTTAAAGAGGACGGTGTTTACCTGATTACCGGTGGACTTGGCGGTCTGGGTATCATATTCGCCAGGGAGATCCTCAACCAGACCCGGGAGGCAAAAATCATATTAACCGGTCGGTCAAGCCTGTCTGATCAAAAGAAGACCATCCTTAACACGTTAAAAACCGATGGAAGACACGTGGAATATCGAAATATTGATGTCTCCGATTCAGAGCAGGTGACATCTTTGATCGAATCCATCCAGAACGATTTTGGTGGACTGAATGGAATTATTCACAGTGCCGGGGTGATTTCAGACAATTTCATATTGAAAAAAACAACCGATGAGTTCAGGCAGGTACTGTCTCCTAAAGTCACCGGCACCATGAACCTGGATAGATCAGCCAAAGAGTTAGCCCTTGATTTTTTTGTTCTTTTTTCTTCGGGCGCTGGTGGGAAAGGCAATATAGGCCAAGCCGATTATTCGACAGCCAATGAGTTTATGGATCATTTTGCTTTACATCGCAGTACTTTGGTCAACTCAAACAAACGTCACGGCCAGACCCTTTCCATCAACTGGCCGCTTTGGAAAGAAGGCGGCATGCGTGTTGATGAAACAACCGAAGCAATGATGAAGGAAAGCTCGGGCCTGGTAGCCATGGAGACTCTTGACGGAATTAAGGCGTTTTACCATAGCCTGGCTTTTAATACATCTCAGGTATCTGTGCTGAACGGGGATCTTATACAGATAAAGAACCATTTATCGGGAACGGACCCTTCCGTTGAATACGATTTTAAAAACACGGATATCATTCAAACAGGCATGGAAGCCATTCGAAATAGTGAGGTTCAAACAGACACAGAGGCCGTTCAGGATAATAAAGACAATATGTCTATGGACGAAAGAGAATTTGAGAAGCAAGTTAAAGCCTACCTGAAAAGCACTATTGCGAAAGTATTTAAAATTCCAGAGCATGAATTGGATTATGATGCCTCTTTTGCCAGTTATGGAATGAATTCCATAGTGGCTGTAAACCTGATCAGGGAATTGGAAAAAGACCTGGGAAGCTTATCAAAAACACTGTTTTTTGAATTTGAAAATATTAATGAACTCAGTGAATATTTTATAAATGACCATCGCAGAAAACTTCTTGATTGTATCGGAGATCAGTCCCGGATCACCGTACCTGCATCACCTTCTGTTTCCTATTCAAAACAACCTGTTCACTCTTTTTCAAAGTCTGTTGAAAAACAAGCTCCTGATCCGGTTTCAGCGCATCAGATTATTGAGAAAAAAAATATAGTACCGGATAGCCAACTGCATAAACAGTTATTAAAAATCAAGGGAGATACCTACCAGGATGGAGCCTTGATCGAATTGTGGCCCTTTATTTTTATGTCTGAAAAGGAAAACGGGTATTTTCATTTTCTCAAGGACCGGAACATCATTTTTGCGACCAAATATACCGGCGACAGTCAACATGAAGATGAACTGATGGGAAAATTACTGGCCTATTGCCATCAGAACGATAGTCAGCTTTGTTATCTGGACATGTCCGGTACTCGAAAAACCGAAATGGAAAAAAGACATGGATTGTTATCGGTTCCGGTAGGGGTGAGCCAGGCAGTAACAGACATCCAAAGCTTCACTCTAGCCGGGAATCGGATGAGACGATTGCGTTATTTGATAGAAAAGTTTCAAAAAACAGGTATCTGCCGGACCGTTGAATATTTGCACCCTGATGAAAAAACAGATCGGGATATGCAAAACGTCATATATGCCTGGAGCAAGGAGAAAAAAGTCGTCAATAATGTAGATGTCATATTGAAGGACATGAAGGATGGGAACTTATTAAAGAGGTATCGCGTATTTTTAACGTATCTAAATGAGGAATTACAGAATATTATCTTAATTCTTCCCATCAAAGACGGATTTTTGATGGACCAGGAATACTATCTTCCCGGAATATCTTCGGGCGGGACGGAATTCGCCACAGTGGAAATCATCAAACAACTGGCAAAAGAAGAATATAACGTATTCAGTTTTGGATTAACCTGGGGATTGTTTGAGCCAAATGAAGGATACAGCGATATCCAGGGATGGGAAATGATCAACACATCTGAAAGTCAAATGGCCCAAATATTTCAGAAGGGAGCACAAAACTTTCAATATAAGAACAAGTTCCGCCCTCAACAATATCCGGTTTACTTATTAAGAACAGAAAGCAGTAAAAAGCAGATTATACTCAAATCGTTGAGTCAGTTTTTTAAACAAGGGCTCACCTATCACAAGATAGGTGAGTTAATGGATAACAATCGTAAACGTAAGGGAGAAGAACTCCCACATAACGAAAGTTCGGATGGTTTTTTTGATGTGACCAAAGTTGATCCGCAAAAAATTCATCTCGATTTGATCAGTGATTCATGGCCGCATGTAGACTATGAATTTATTCACAACCGGACTCGGCATCTAACCGGCAACGTCCGATTGGATCAAAAAGAAGACGATATACTGGAAAATTTATTTGGATTTCAGGATTTTGCTCTCACAACATCCGGTAGAGATGCAGAGCGTCTGTTTTTTCAAACCTTTCGAACAAAAAAGAGAAAAATTCTTCAGAATATCCTGTTTGATACCACGTTGCAAAATGAGATAAAAAGTGAATTTGAACCCGTGGAAATCCCGGACCGGGATATATTCAACGCAAACTCGGAAAAAATATTCCGGGGTGGCATCGACCTGGAACAACTGGCAAGGCATCTGGAAGAACAGTCCAATGACATCTGCATGATTTTCATAGAATTATGCAACAACGCTGCCGGTGGTTATCCCGTCTCTCTTAGCCAAATCAGGGAGATATCCAGGCTAAGTAAGCAATATCAATTACCATTTGCCATGGATATAACCCGGATTGTCAGAAACTCCGAATTAATCCGTCAGTACGAGGAGGACTGTCAACAGCGGGATTTATGGTCCATTCTCAAAGAGACGTTAAGTTATGCGGACTGTTTTACGGGTAGTCTGTGCAAGGATTTCGGCCTGAACCTGGGTGGCATTATCGGATCGAATAAAGAAAGCATTGAGAGTGTTAAATTATACGGTGGAATCCAGGGCGGTCTGGTCAAAGGGTTTTATAAAAAATTGATCTTCAACGCGTTACAAGATCGTAATTATCTGGAAGAACAGGTAAGAATCCAATTGAGCAATATCAAACAAATTCATGAAGAACTGGCAAAAAGGAAAATACCGGTTGTTCAACCCGGAGTCGGACACTGCATATTGTTGCGTGTCAATGAGATACCGGGTTATGAGAATCATAAGTATCCAAAAGAATCTTACTTAAAAATGCTGTTTAACACATACGGCATACGTGGTGGCATTCATTTGGTCGGAACCTGGAAAAACACCATTCTTAATCATTGTATCCGCCTGGCTATACCCATTGGCTTAAACGATGATCGACTCATATCCTGTTTATGCCGGGCGTTGGATTTTTCATCCGGAAAAAAAGATCAAACCAGGGTTGATTTTATAAACCGGGAATTCAAACCGTCTCCTTTTCAACCGTCTCTCTCGGATCAACGCTCACCAGGGACGTTATTACCACACTCTTCGAATCAAAAGGTGGCGATTATTGGTTTGACGGGAAGATATCCACAAGCCGCAAACCTGGAGGAGTTTTGGGAAAACCTGAAATCCAGAAAAAAATGTATCACAGAAATCCCTGAAGATCGATGGGATTCAGATGAATACTATCACCCGGACCCGGATAAAGCCATAGAACTGGGAAAGTCTTATGGAAAATGGGGTGGATTTTTAGACGACTTCAGTCAATTCGATCCCCTGTTTTTTAATATATCGCCCCGAGATGCACAAAATACTGATCCTCAGGAACGCCTGTTTTTGGAAGAAGCATGGAAAGCGTTTGAAGATGCCGGATATACGCCATCTGCACTGTCTTCCCAGTTACGTCGGAGAACAGGGGTTTTTGCCGGTATTACCAAACAGGGATTTAATTTATATTCATTGAATGGAGACGGGCAGTTTCGGATCAGCTCTTTTTCATCATTGGTTAATAGAGTTTCCTTTTTTCTGAACCTGCAAGGCCCCAGTATCCCTATAGACAACACCTGTTCTTCATCACTGGTCGCAATTCACGAAGCATGCGAATACATACGGCATGGAAAAGGGGACATGGCAATTGCCGGAGGGGTTAATCTGAATTCACATCCCTCCAGCTATCTCACACTTTCCGAGTCCAACCTGCTGTCTCACAATGCCGATTGCACCGCCTTTGGAAAAGGAGGGGCCGGCTATGTTCCCGGAGAAGGTGTGGGCGTTGTTTTACTCAAAAACTACGAACAGGCGGTTCACGATAGAGACCACATCTATGCCGTAATTCGAGGAAGCGCCATCAATCAAAATGGTAAAATGAACAGCTACGGTATGCCAAATCAGAGACAAGTTGAAGCTGTGATCAAAGAGGCATTGTCACATTACACCATCGACCCCAGAAGCATCAGCTATATTGAAGCAGCTGCATATGGTTCGGAAATGCTGGATGCCATTGAAATGTCCGCTTTGACAAGTGTGTTTGGAAAACGGGATGGAACACAGGGGGAATATAAAATCGGTTCCGTCAAACCGAATATTGGGCATTGCGAAGCGGTTTCCGGGATGTCGCAAGTATCAAAAGTCATTTTATCTCTCGCTCATAAGACCATTGTTCCAACGTTACTTACCAAAGATCCGAATCCGGATATAAATTTTGATCAATTGCCGTTTCAATTGGAGGAAAAAACAAGTCAATGGAAACCGGTTCAGGTTGATGGCAATGAAGTCCCCAGGCGATCCGGGATTACCAGTATCGGGGCGGGAGGCGTCAATGCGTTTCTTATTATTGAAGAATATATTCCTCCGTTCACTGATGGGCTTCGTGACCCTGCTGACCCATCTCCAGTGGTATTTGTCTTGTCTGCAAAAACAGACAGGGTGTTAAATAACTATCTTGGAATTTGGAAGAACCATTTGAAACAGTATCCGAATCTTGATCTTACCCGACTTGCCTACACCCTTCAAACCGGCCGGGAAGCAATGAAATATCGATTTGCCTGTGTTGTTAAAAACACTAAAGAATTGATCCGGTGCCTTAAAAGTGCCGAAAAAAACAGTCTCGGACCCAATAGCTATAGAGGAATACTACATCGGGAGGAAACATCCGAATCTTCTCAACATGCCGTTGAGCACAGCCAGGTTAAGTCATTGTTTAGAGAAAAGAAGCTAAATAAACTGGCTCAATTATGGGTCGATGGAATGTCGGTTTCATGGAAAAGCTTATACGAAAACCAAGCTTTGACGCCCCTGACACAACTACCGACTTACCCTTTCCTCAAAAAACGCTATTGGATAAAACCAAACCCGGCTTTTGAAAACCGGTTCGTTCAAGCTGAGGACAACAAATTTGACGATATTGTTTCACTACCGGAAACCGGTGAGAAAAGTGTCACCTTTACTGCTGAAAGCAACCATATGGAGCCTATAAAGAACGAGGCAGAAAATTCTCACAATACCTTGTGCAAGTCTACTTCCACTATCGATTTTAACCAAATTATAAAAACAATCAGGAAAATTATCGACAGGATGCTCGGGTTCGATAATGACGACGAAATTGATGAAAAAACCAATTTTGCGGAAATGGGATTCAGTTCCATCACAATTATCAGTTTCAGTGAAGAATTACGTCGCAGTTTTAATCTGACGTTGTCGGAAACAATCGCGTTTGATTATCCCAATATCGGGGACCTGGCAGTGTATATCGTGTCTCGGTTACAGGAGAGGGAAGAAGAAACAAACTCGCATCTTTCCATAAAAAAAGGAAGTGATCAAAAGACAAAAATAGAGGTTCCCTCCAGCATGGAAGATCCCGGTATGACTGACATAAAAGAAAAGCAGAATAACAATGAAATAGAGTCAATGTTATTGGATCTCATTGAAGGTGACATCAGCGTGGAAAAGGCACTTGAACTGATAAGTTGAGCGGTAACGTATCAACACGGTTGTGAATACCGTATCCGGTTATTCATGGCTTTTATTGGAAAACCGTAGGATAAGGAGGAAACACATGATCAAGGAAATATGAAAAATGCAGAAAAAGAATGTCTTGAATGGCTTTATAGAAAGGATCAATTCAACGTATGCACTATCCCTGGACTACGATAGTGCTTTCCAGGCCGACAGATTTGTTGATTTTATCGAATATAAATTTTTCTATTATCTCATCCATTGATCCCCCGACAGAGCCGGTAACATATGAGCAGAAAGAGCATTGGTCGCGGGACGGGTGTTATGGAGAGTAACAACAAACAGACATATAAAAAAGAGGATTAAAAATGAAAGTAGTTCTCATTTCAGTGCCGTACAATATAACAAGGGTAGCGCCAATATCTCTTTCATTGCTCGCTGGAGAGCTGAAAGCACACGGATATGATGTTAAATGCATTGATTTTAATATTGATGCCTATTCCAAAGTAGATGAATCGCTTAAAGGATATTGGAAGTACAGGCAAGGTCATTTATGGAATGAATCCGACCATTTTGAGTCGATTCTGTATCCTCGTGTTGTTGAAAAACATGCTGATGACTGGTGCAATCGCATTTTATCAGAAAAGCCGGATGTATTGGGAATTTCAATAACACAGACTCAAGTTGGGGACTTTCTTGCGAAAAGAATTAAGGAATCAAATCCAGAAATTTTAACAGTTATAGGGGGGCCATCTTGTTCAAGAGTGCACGGTGATTTTGCCACCACTCCTTCGGATTATATTGATGCATGTGTGTCTGGAGAAGGAGAAGGAACACTGGTTGATTTGCTGGATAAGTATAAACAAACGGGAGAGCTGTGTGCCGTTCCCGGAGCCACCATTAAAAAGGGCGATGAAATAATTTATGGAGACGAACGCCCAATCATTCAGGATCTGGACAAGCTTGCTTTTTCCGACTTTTCCGATTTTGATCTGTCATTATACAAAGATGCTGATGATGCACCAAATAAAGACACTCATGAACTGAAATTACCCATGTACACATCACGAGGGTGTGTTGCAGACTGCTCGTTTTGCGTGGATTATAGAATGTGGGGAAGTAAGTATCGGGAAAAGAGTGTTGACCGGGTTATCAGTGAGATGAAGTTTTATATAAAAAAGTATGGCATACGTAAATTTGACATGGTCCAACCGTTGTTAAATGGGAGTCATATGTGGCTGAGAGAATTTGCCGAAAAATGCATTAAGGAAGAACTAAACATTACCTATCACTCCTTTGCACGCCTTGATAAAAGAATGTCTACCAACTTGCTTACATTGCTCAAAAAATCCGGGTTAATAAGCCTCAATTACGGACTTGAATCAGCATCTAACAATGTGTTGAAAAAAATGAAAAAAGGGTACAACAAAAAAACCGCCTCAGAATGTATAAAAAATACATATAAAGCGGGAATCCCTCAAACAGTTAACCTTATTACAGGATTTCCAGGTGAAACCATCATAAATTGGCTGGAAACCGTTTATTTTATTTTCAGGCATAGAAAGTATCTTCTACGAGCACCAAACTTGGCAGCGTGCGGAATCATAACAGGTTCGGATCTTCATATTAACCATGATAAATATGGAATAGTTGTTAATAAGGAAGAACAACGCGATGAGAATTGGCATACGGTGGATAAAAAAAATACATATGAAAAAAGGATGTTTCGATATAAAACCACGGCACGTTTTTTTTCAAAATTGAATTTTGGACATTAAGTTGTTGTTAAAGGTGTCCAGGCGATATTAGGCAATTTCAGCGGACAATGTCATTGAGTTAAGCAGTGTCATCCCAAGGAGGGACGTTGAAAAATGTCGCCTGGACACCATTGAGATTCTTTGTGTCGTCGCAGGCTCCATTCAAAATGACAACAGATAATACGATTTTCCTTAATTTAAAAACATCAGACCATGTTGGGAATCTTGCCGATATAAGGCAATTGATTTCAAAAGGCCATGTCGGGAATTCGAATAGAAGAACTTGGGGATCATTAAAAAATGACTTCACATAATCTGGTTATGAAAGTCCCATAAACAATGGATATTTTGTAAACAGAATGTGAACTGATTTCTTAACCGATCCTTAAATTAACGAAATTGATTGATAACAAGGGAAAAAAATGGAAGAGATTTTTGGGAGTTATTACAAAAACAACGAATTCGATGATCGAAAACTGCCGGACAATACCCATTATCTGAAAGAAAATAATATTTTCTCTTATTTTTCCGATGAGGCCCAGGAATTGTGCACCCAGTTTCAAAAGCGGATGGAGAGCGGCGAAACACTTTATCTGCTGGGATTGAATTTGGGCCATAATAGTGGGATTTCTCTTGTTGAAGCATCAAAAAAGGGAGGTATACAAGTCCTGGCCAATCTTGAAGAAGAACGCTATATCGCTATTAAACATTTTGCCGGTTATCCGCAATATTGCGTAAAGGATCTCAAAAAGCTGTTGTTAAACATTGGACATACACCTGAAGATATCTTCTGTATTTTGTATGCGTGGGATTCCGTTAAAGAGGAGCAATATGGACAAAAAATGCTCATGTTAAACGGAAAAATTATTAAAAATAAATATTATGCCCATATCTCTGAAGGAGCAACACCGACCATAAAAAAAGAAACCGTAAACAACAGGAAAAGACAAAATCTCTATAGCCACTCTCCCGGAGTGATCAACATGGTCCGCCGGTTGGTTGCCGACCTGGAAATAGAGGGCGGTTTGCCATGTATTCAACTGTTACACCATGAAAACCACGCTTATTTCTCATACGGTGTTTCCCCCTTTTATAAAGAAGACAATCAAACAACCATGATAAGTTGTATCGATGGCGGTGGGGATTTTAGTTCAACGTCTCTATATACGGCAAAAGGATCGGAAATTGAGCTGGTTAAGCGGTTATCCAGGGAAAATTCATTGGGTGTGTTTTATATGCTGTGTGCAAGTTTTCTGGGGGGCTGGACGGCTTTAAGTGCTGAAGGACGATACATGGGAGCAGCAGCCTGGGGAAATAATAACCGGTTGACCAATCCGTATTACAAAAGGTTAAGGCAATTTTTCTACTTTTCTAAAAATGGGGAGGTGTTTGTCAATTCAGCTATGGCTGAAAATGATTATGCCGCCTTGCAACATGTTGTCGGTCCGTTTCTCAAAGTGGAAGATCTTTGGAATCCGGACGCGGTGTTGACGGTTGATGACATCAAACATTCCAGTATTAATAAAAAACGTGTTGATATCGCTGCTGCGGTTCAGATGGTGTTTGAAGATGCTGTTTTTCATATCATTGCTTTTCTGATTCATAAAACAGAAAGCGATCAGTTGGTTTTAACGGGCGGTACTGCTTTAAATTGTGTAGCCAACATGCGTTTGCTGGAAAACTTTAATAGAGATTACTACCGGGAATATTTTAATAAAGATACCCAATTACATATCTGGATTCCACCGATTCCGTCTGACCAGGGAGTCGTTGTCGGAGCCGCCTATCACTTTGCCATGCGAAACGGGGCAAAACCGCAAGGTGAATTACCAACCCCGTTTCTTTGTGGATTGCCACCCAAAACCGATAACATCCGTGACGCCTTAAACAAGGCGGACTTTATCCATTACGACAGCCTGGGCAATGTTAAAGATGACAAAACAAGGAAAGCACTGGCTGACTGGATGGCTTATGTTGTTTCAAAAAACGGCGTGATCGGCATTTATCAAGGCGAGGCAGAAACAGGACCCAGGGCGCTGGGACATAGAAGTCTGCTCTCTAATCCGTGTCATCCCGATACATTGGCCATTCTGAATAGTCGGGTGAAACTAAGGGAGCGTATCAGGCCATTGGCCCCAATGATGACTCTCGACGATGCAAAAAAATGGTTTCACTTGTCAGATGGAGCAAGCAACAATAACTACGACGCCTATAATTACATGGTATTAACAGTACCAGCCAAAAAAGAGGCAACGTCGGTCATTCCGGCAGTGATTCATTTTGACGGAACCAGCCGAATCCAGATTGTTCGAAAAGAAAATAATCTGCTTATTTATGACTATCTTAAAGCACTGGGAAAATATATCGGTGTCGAGATTTCAGTCAATACCTCTTTGAATGTGGGAAGTCCCATCGTACAAAGCCCCACCCAGGCTCTTCAGATTTTCAAACGGGCGAAAGGTCTGGACAGTATCTTTTTGATAGGGCATGAAGGCGACATTTTTATGGCATGGGCCAAAGAAGGTGTCCAGGAATACGATTCAAATATTCCACATTTAAGTAGAGCCTATTGGAAAAACGAAGCCGTTGATAAGGATACCCTTTTTAAAAGTTACTTCTCCACTTCTTTATCAATTCCAACAAAAAACCGAAAAAATTTATCATTAGAAACAACTGTGGATAAAAAGATCACCATTAAAAGCGTTGAAACATCTGATCAAAAGGAAGTTTCTTTAAGAAACAGAAAAAAAGAAATTTTGCTGGCGGTGAAAGAAAAACGGATGTCGCTAATTGAAGCGAAAAGACAGATAGAAGAGATTCTGGGTAATACGGGAAGTTCATTCGGATATGGTAAAAAAGAATTATCACCGGTTGTTAAAAAATCTTCGGTTAATCAGGTTGAGAAAGATATTGAATCTGAAAAGAATGTGAATAAAACGACTGGTGATTTGTTTCCCGCAAAACAAACGTCTTTATGTCATACAAATTCAGAGGTTAATGTAGACGGCGTTCCTGCCCCTATTGCCATCATCGGCATGTCTGGGCGGTTCCCCGATGCGGAAAACGTTCACCAGTTCTGGGAGAATCTTAAAAACGCCCGCAACAGTGTTGCAGAAGCACCGAACGATAGAGGCTGGAATGTAAATGATTATTATGAACCGACTCCGCAAACGCCGGGTAAAACCTACACAAAACGGGGTGCTTTTCTAAATGATATTGATAAGTTTGATCCCCTGTTTTTCGGAATTTCGCCTCAAGAAGCAGAATTTATGGACCCGAGTGAACGGATATTTTTGCAGGAATCCTGGAGAGCCATTGAAGACGCAGGTTACGCGCCTTCCAGTCTCAGTGGAAAGGCCTGGTCGGTTTTTGCCTGCGCCAAAGGGGATTATTCCAGGGTTATTCAAAAATATCATGAAACATATCATTTAGATACGGATTCCTTATCTGCCTCCAGATTATCATATATCCTGGACCTGATCGGTGCGGCAGTCACTGTTGATACAGCTTGCTCTTCAACCATGACTGCCATGACCCAAGCTTGCGACAGCCTGACCCTGAAAAACTGTGAAGTGGCAGTTGTCGGTGGTGGCGAAATCTTTACTACACCGTATTCATTGATCTTTTCCAGTCAAAATCTATTATTATCACCCGATGGATGCTGCTATACCTTTGATCAGCGTGCCAACGGCACTGTAATAGGCGAAGCCGTGGGAGCAGTTGTTTTAAAACCCCTGAAATCAGCCGTTGAAGACAAAGACCACATCTACGGGGTCATTAGGGGATGGGGAATCAACCAGGATGGAAAAACCAACGGTATCACCGCCCCCAACGTAAAATCTCAAATTCGTCTGCAAACAGATGTTTATAAAAAATTTAAGATCAATCCCGAACGAATTAGTATGGTTGAAGCTCATGGAACCGGAACAAAATTGGGAGACCCCATAGAAGTTCAGGCACTGGTGGAATCATTTAAAAAGTTCACCGGTAAAAAAGAGTTTTGCGCCCTGGGTTCCATAAAAACCAATATCGGACATGCCTATTTTGGTTCCGGTATCGCCGGATTAATCAAGGTTTTGTTATCCCTCAAACATTCCCAGGTGCCGGCCAGCCTTAATTTTGAGACAATTAATCCTCTTATTCCCCTTAAAAACAGTCCGTTTTATATTAATACCTCATTAAAACCATGGGAAAGAAAGGACAATCAGCCACTTTGTGCGGCCATCAATTCCTTCGGCGCCACCGGTGTTAACATTCATCTGGTGATTGAAGAATATGTCGGGGATAAACAGGAGCAAACCTCTTCCATAGAGGACAATCCCGTCATCATTGTGCTTTCAGCCAAAAACCGGGATCGTCTTCGCGAGGCTGCAAAAAACCTGTTGGAACATATTCAACAACAAACATCCGTCGAGCCGACCGATAATCAGGAACTGAATCTGTCAAATCTGGCTTATACACTCCAAGTGGGCCGCGATGCCAAAGAAGAGCGTTTGGGGATGATTGCCAGCTCACTGAAGGAAGTAACCGAAAAACTGGAAGGATTTCTGAAAGAAAAACAGACCATAAACGATTTTTACCTGGGCCAGGTCAAACGTCACAAAAAAGTATTGGATGTATTTACGGCGGATGAGGATATGCAAACCATGATCAACACCTGGATCGAAAGAGGAAAACATTCCAAGTTATTGGATCTGTGGGTGAACGGATTGGCTTTAGATTGGAATAGTCTTTATGAGAAAGCTCCATCCCGGCCTCGCCGCATCAGTCTTCCGACCTATCCATTCGCCAGAGAGCGGCACTGGATTTCTGGAACCGAAACAAATACCGTATCTGTTTATCCCCACGATTCAGCCGGTGTTCCGTTCATTCATCCCATGCTGCATCAAAACACGTCGGATCTTGCTGAGCAACGTTTCAGCTCAACCTTCAGCGGACAGGAGTTTTTCCTGAACGATCATCAAATCAAAGGAGAAAAAGTACTTCCCGGAGTTGCATATCTGGAGATGGCCAGGGCGGCGGTGGAAAAAGCTGCCGGAGGACCGGACAGAACGTTGCTTCGACTAAAAAATATCGTCTGGTCACAACCGATGGTGGTGAATGAAACCCCCAAAAAGGTGCATATCGCACTTGCAGCAGAGAATAACGACCGGATTCAATATGAAATTTATACGGATTCCGAAAATCCGGGAGAATCCATTGTACATTCCCAGGGAGTTGCCGAATTTAAAGCGGAAGAAGAGGTCTCTTCTCTGAATATAGATAAACTCAAGTCTGAAATGAAGCAGGGAACCATAAACGCTGAAACATGCTACCGGGCCTTCATAACAATGGGAACCGAATATGGCTCTGGACATCAGGGGGTGCGGGAGATCTATTGTGGAGACGATCAAGTACTGGCCAAAATCATTCTTCCATCTTCCATTCAAAATACATTAAATGAGTACGTTCTGCACCCCAGTTTAATGGATGCAGCTCTTCAGTCATTTATCGGATTAACACTGGATTCCGGCTCACCAACGGATGGAGCAGCTATAACATCCGGTAAATCCGAACTCAAATCCGGGCTTCCATTTGCGTTGGAGTCCCTGGAAATATCAGGTGCCTGCACCCAAGAAATGTTCGCC